>JBKHHE010000017.1:0-2743 GCA_046539305.1 Candidatus Aenigmatarchaeota archaeon | reverse complement strand
CGGGATTCATATCACCGAGTTCCTTTACGGCTTCTTTGTCCGGATCCAGAGAAAAGGGGAACTCGGGAACGAACTCGAGGGATACGTCCTCGGCCTTCGTATTCCCAGTATTTTTTATCTTCACCCAGACGTCCGCATACTCGCCGGTTCTAAGGGGGTCTGGCTCGGACTTCCTGTAGATTACCTCGAGCTGTATATTTGCCGTACTTCTCGCCTGAACAGAAGGTGCAGACACAAGCAATGAACAGGATAGAGCGAGGGCAGTGAGGAAAAACGTTAGTTTCGCATATTTACTCATTTTACAACACCGTCCTTTATCTCCACGACCCTCTCCGCGTACTCCGCCGCGTTCGGATCGTGAGTGACCATCACGATAGTTTTCCCTTCTTTCTCATTTAAATCTTTGAGCTTCTCCAGCACCCTTTTGCCGGTCTTACTATCAAGGTTTCCCGTGGGCTCATCGGCGAGTATAACATCCGGGTCGTTCGCCAGGGAGCGGGCTATCGCAACCCTCTGCTGCTGTCCACCTGAAAGTTCCGCAGGTTTATGCTCCAGCCTTTCCCCTAGACCCATATCCTCAAGGAGTTTCTTGGCCCTTTTGAGCCTTTTCTCCTTTGGAACCCCCTGAAACATCATCGGCATCGCCACGTTTTCCAGCGCGGTCAAATTCTTTATCAGGTTGAAGGTCTGGAATATGAAACCTATCTTCTTGCCGCGGATCTGTGCCAGGTCCGACTCGTGCAGATCCTCGATGTTCCACTTCTCCAGGTGCACTTTCCCTGAAGTCGGCACATCCAGGCAGCCTATCATGTTCATAAGCGTCGATTTCCCGGAGCCTGAAGGACCTTCTATGGACAGGAACTCACCTCTTCTGACTTCCAAAGATGAGCCTCTAAGTGCTCGCACCTTTGTTTCGCCCATCTCGTAGATCTTGTGCACGTCCTCCAGCTCTATTATTTTTTCATCATCCTTCATTTTCCAGCTCCTCCTTCCTTTGTCCGATTTTTTCTTTTAACTCTTCGAATATTTCATCCATGGCCTGCATTTCCCTGTAGTAGTTCTCAACTATTTCCTTCTCCTCATCCGTATCTCTTTCCAATTTCTCGTATTTCTCAAGTATTTCAGGAAGTTTACGATTCATCATGTCCATTATCTTTCTGTGCTTTTCCGATATCCCTTCGAGGAAGTTCTTCATGAGGCTCTTTTCCATGTGGAAGTAGACCTTCTTGGACCCTGGCTCCTTTGTTCGTTTGATGAAGCTACTTTTCTCAAGGTGTTTCATCTCGCTGGACACGGCCGACAGACTGTAGCCGGTCCTTTCGGCAAGCTCCTTCAACGAAAGGTTTTCAGGCTCTATGAAAAGCTCTGTGATCAGCTGCGAAGAAAGCTCGCTCATCCCCCGCATTCTGTGTGTTTCGGCCAGAAGCTCCTTGAACTCTTCTCTGGGGTCAGTCATTTTTACACCATTTTCACAATATTATGAAAATAGTGAACATATAAAACTTTCCCAATCTTAAATTACTTAAACCAGGAGAATAACCAACGATAGTATGAGGAGCGACATATCCGGTTTCTACAAACTATCGCCTGAAAAGAGGAGAGAAACACTCAAAGAAGAGACGAGCCTGACGGAGGAGGATATGGACAAGCTGGAGGACTTTGGAGCGCTGGGCGAAAAGGATGCGAACGACATGGTGGAGAACGTCGTAGGTGCTCATCCACTTCCCCTGGGAATCGCCACTAACCTTCGGGTCAACGGCGAAGACTACCTGGTGCCCATGGCCGTGGAAGAAACTTCGGTCGTAGCGGCCTGTTCTTACGGGGCAAAGCTCGCGAGGAAGAATGGAGGAGTGGAGGCAGAGACCACCGCGCCAGAGATGATTGGACAGATACAGGTTAACGGTGTAGAGAGCTTCGAAGAGTTTTCTAAGACAATAAAAGAGAACGAAGAGAGGCTCATAGACGAGGCAAACGCCGCTGATGAGACACTGGTGAAATTTGGTGGAGGAGTGAAGGAAATCGAGGTCAGGGATATAGACAAGGACAAAACAGCCGTTTTACACCTTATTGTTGATGTACGGGATGCTATGGGCGCAAACACGGTAAACACGATGTGTGAGACCGTCGCGCCTACTATAGAGAAACTTACGGATGCCGAGACAAACCTGAGGATAATATCCAACCTCGCGGACAGGAGACTTGCGAGGGCGGAGGTGGAGTTTTCCTTCGATTCTCTGGAGAGGGAAGAAATGAGTGGAAAGGAAGTGGCGGAGAGTATCGTGGACGCGTCCAAGTTCGCCGAGGCAGATCCTTACAGGGCGGCGACACACAACAAAGGCGTGATGAACGGGATGGACGCCGTCTGCATCGCGACGGGCAACGACTTCCGCGCCCTCGAAGCCGGTGTTCACGCCTACGCCGCGAGAAGGGGACAATACGAACCTGTGACGGAATGGTGGATAGAGGACGGGAAACTGAAAGGAAGAATCGAGGTTCCCGTGGCCGTCGGAACAGTCGGCGGAATAACCTCTGTGCATCCAACAGCTGAAATTTCACAGAAGATCCTGGACGTGGAGTCCTCACAGGAGCTGGCGGAGGTAATGGCCTCCGTAGGCCTGCTCCAGAACTTCGCCGCACTCAGGGCACTCGCCACAGAAGGAATTCAGAAGGGACACATGAAGCTACACGCGAAAAACATAGCGAAGCAGGGCGGCGCTGAAGGAAAGGAGATAGAAGAGGTCGC
>JBKHHE010000016.1:0-3617 GCA_046539305.1 Candidatus Aenigmatarchaeota archaeon | reverse complement strand
TCCGCGAGCTCGTCCCTGAAGTCGTACATGGTCTGGAAATGAAATCCTGTGTCTATGTATATCATGGGGAAGGGAACATCTCCGAAGAAAGCCTTCTTGCACAGCCACGCCAGAGTGGTCGAGTCCTTTCCAGCCGACCAGAGCGCCGCCACGTCATCGAAGTTGTTGTACGCCTCCCTTATGATGTATATGCTCCTTGCCTCAAGTTCGTCCAGATGGTCCATGTCTTTCACCTGTCCAGGTATCCCAGCTTTTCCAGCCTCTCCCTAACCCTTTCCATGTCCTCGTCCAGCTCCTCCGCCCCGTCGAACTTGCCCTGCGCCGCGATGTCGCGCAGCACGAACTTCACGAACTCCGTAACGGAGTTAAATCCAGTGTCATCCACGATACCATCGATCTTCTCGTAGAGGACCTTGGGAATCTTTATATTGGCTCTTTCAGCCATAGGGATATTATAGGGATGTTCATCTTTAAAAAACTAACTCGGAAGGATGTAGTGCCTAAAATCAGTCCAGATAACCCAGACTCCTCAGCCTGCTCTTGACCTTCTCCTCTTCCTCCTCATCCACCTTGCTCGCCACCTTCTCCAAAATCTTCTTTATGTAGATGTCCGCGGAGTCAAACCCCTTCTTCTCCGCCCTTATCCTGATCTTCTCGTAGGTTTCATCATCGACTTCAACTTCAGCCATGGTATCCTCCTATAGTTTGTCCTCGTTCCTTAAATGCCATTCAAGAGTTTCCCGTAACCCTTCCTCTATCCCCACGGAAGGCTCGAACCCCAGAACTTCCTTGGCCTTCGATATGTCCGCGAAGTTCCTCCTTATCTCGCCCTCCCGCTCCTCCTTCTTAACTACCTCTGGGAATTCCATTTCCTTACTTTCGACGATACTTTGTAGATATTTGATTAGATCATTCACAGACGTCTCTTCCCCGGTTCCAAGCTGCAGCAGCTCAAACCCTTCCAACTCCGTTTTCAGTGCCAGGTATATCCCCCTGCAGATGTCTTTCACTTGTATGTAGTCCCGAGTCTGCTCACCATCACCGTACACGAACAGCTCTTCACCTTCCAGTATTCTCCGTATGAACTTGTGAACCACGCTTTCCTTGTGAAGCGAGTGTGGGCCGTAGACGTTGGAGAAGCGCAGAGCGACCGTATTCAAACCAAAGGAACCTGCGTAGGCGCTGCAGTATCCTTCACCTGAAAGCTTGCTTGCTCCGTAGGGCGCCAGAGGTCTCGGAACGTCCTCTTCGGAAACGGGTGGCTCCACCTCGCCGAGCGGCGCCGCAGAAGATGCCTGCACGAACCTTTTTACATTCTCGTCTTTGCTTGCCTCCAGGAGGTTCAACAGACCAAAGATGTTCACATCAGCGTCGAACTTCGGGTCCTTCACAGAGGGAACTACGCCTACCTGTGCCGCCAGGTTCACAACGTAGTCACAACCTTCCACCACTTTCTTTACCGTTTCTTCATCCCTTATATCACCTTCCAGCAGCTCCACCCCTCCACCATCGAAGCTGTCCAAGTTCTTCACAGCATCAAAAGCACGTGCATAGAGATTGTCCAGAACCCTGATTTTCCAGTCCGTTTTCCTCAGAACGAAATCAACAAAATTAGTCCCGATAAATCCTGCGCCGCCCGTAACAAGTATCTCCTTCATGCTTTCACCAAATGCGAGACTACGTGGAAGAACTGCCAGAAGTGCTCCCACGCAATTCTTCTAGGTTTGTCTATCTTTTTAGTCTTTACGGGGACCTCTCCTATCCTCGCACCTTTACTCTTCGCCCCCAGGGCAAAGGTCCCGCAGGTGCATGTAGTGCCTAAATCCAGTTCTTCCGCCAGCTCCTTTTTCAGCGCCCTGAACCCCGTACCCGTATCGCTCACGTCCACCTTCAAGCCGGCCAGCCGGTTCAGAAACCTCTCGGAGGGCCTGGGTATTATTTCACGCGCCCCGAACACTAAATCGTATTCACCACCCACAACCGGCTTTACCAACCTCTCCACGTCCTCCGGCCTGTGCTCCCCGTCCGCGTCCATCGTAACTATTGCCTCACCACGCGCCCCCCCGAATCCGGTCTTTAGCGCGTCTATATATCCGTCGCCTTCGTTCTCAATGACTTTGGCACCAGCCGCCTCCGCCTCCTCCATGGTTCCGTCCTCTGAACCATCATCTACAACCAGAACCTCATACTCCTCAGAAAGAGAATCTACAACCTCTCCTATCCTTCCCTCCTCGTTGTACGCAGGAATCACGATCGAGACTTTACTTTCCATCTAGATCCACATGCTTCCCTATCATTTCCTTCAGCTGTTCAGGAGTCTTGGCCGCCACCTCTCTTTCAACGGGCTCTCCCTCCAAGAAAAGAATATGCGTGGGAGTTTCCTCGACCTCAAATCTATCCGCCACCTTGGAATTCTTGTCTATATTCAGGTAGCAGACCTTGACCTTGCCACCTATCTCCTCCTTCAGTTTTTTTACTAACGGTTTCATCTGCTGGCATGCCAGGCACCACGACCCCCAGAAGTCGACAAATACGGGACCTTCCTCCTCCAGTACCTCCTCCTCGAAGTTGTCGTTTCTAAGCTCCATCTTCACCACCCGTATCCAGGACGGACTTGTAGTCGCCGTAGTCTTTCGTACCGGGTTCGTATACCTCTATGATGTCGGGCCTCTGGTTCTCCCCGTTCCACTGCGTCTCAGGGATGATACATTCCTTGGCGTCCTCAATCCTTTTCCTCGACCTCTCCTTGCTGAGTAGTTCGACCATTCTTGCTATCTCCTCCTCCAGGTCCACCTTCCTCTCGAACCCGAACTCGTTTGGAAGTTTTCTCGAAACAACTTCGATGGGGTGCTTGTCCGACTCCACGCGAGGATTTTCAAGCCTTTGGATCTCCACCTCCTTGCCCAGCTTATCGCTCGCAACGTCCGCAACCGCGTCCGCGAGTTCTTTCACCTTGTAAGTTCCTGAGACCTGATTTACCGTGTTGTACTCTCCCGGCTCCGGCGGCGAGGAAATTATGCGCATCATGCACTGCATCGCGTCCTCCAGGCCTATGAAGCCACGGTTCTGCTCGCCCTTTCCGTAGACCGTGAGCGGAACGTCGGCTATCGACTGCGCAACGAAACGGTTCACGACAGTTCCGAACCACTCGTCCACGTCCAGTCTGGTCCTCAGCCTCGGGTCCTGACTCACCTCTTCCGTGTGAACGCCGAAGATCACGCCCTGCATTATGTCCACGCTGCGCAGCCACCAGTACTTGCAGGCCTCGTATATGTTGTAGGTGTCCTGGACCTTGCTTACGTGGTAGAAGGAAGGTGGGTTTCTTGGGGTCAGCTCGCCGCCCATCGACCATTTCCTTCCTTCCCATTCAAGCATCGAGTCCGCCGGGAAAGTTCCTTCGAACAAAGGACGTCCAGTAAGGGGGCCGCCGTATTCTCCCATGGTATTCCCACTCCATACAGGCTTTCCATTTCTTCTAACGAAAACAATACCTTCACCATCCCCTACTTTCACACAGTAGACCTTTCCATCGTAATCTTTGTAACCATCCGTTTTCTCTTTATTGTGGTTGACGTGAACCCTTGGTGTCTGACAGATATTCACTTGATAACCTTCCT
>JBKHHE010000015.1:0-4281 GCA_046539305.1 Candidatus Aenigmatarchaeota archaeon | reverse complement strand
TTCGAGATCCTTGAGGACGAAGCGACCGCAGACATCGCGTATCTGGCGCACGGAGAGAGCTTGGAAGAACTATACGAGAACGCGGCCTTTGGTCTCTTCTCGATAATAACCGACCCAGATAAAGTTCGTGAAATGCAGACGGACCTCGTTTCCGTGGCTGCAGAGGACAGGGAGGCACTTCTCCTGGACTTCCTCAACGAGCTGCTGTATCTCTGGGATGTGGAAAAAGTCCTGTTCTCCGAGTTTTCGTGCGAGATCCGGGAGGACGGGGAGCTGGAGATAAGCGCGGAGTGCAGTGGTGAAAAGTTTGACCCCGAAAGACATGAGGCGAAGGTCGAGGTCAAGGCGGTGACCTACTTCGGTATGGAGGTGACGGAGGAAGATGGGATCTGGAAGGCTAAGGTGACTTTGGACACTTGATCCCGGTCCTTGGGACGCAGTGCCTGGAGATCCTGAATATTTATAAACTATCGGATTTATAGATAAGAGGTAAGCGTGCCCGAGCGCAAAAAACTGATATAGACGTAATCTACGTCTATCCGATATAGCGTAAATCGGGCATGCAGCTGGTTCTGTATGCCTTTACTGATAAGAGTGTAGTCTGAAGCGGATAGGATATTATGGTTGAACTTGAAAGGATAGATGACAACACATGGAAGATCCCCAAAACAGAAAAAATGAATGTTCCTGGCCGCGTGTACGCCTCCGAGGAACTTCTGGAACAGATAAAACAGGACAAGACCCTAGAGCAAATAAAAAATGTTGCGCACCTTCCAGGGATATACAAGTACTCTATAGCCATGCCCGACGCTCATCAGGGCTATGGTTTCCCTATAGGGGGAGTAGCGGCCTTAGATAGGGATGAAGGCGGTATAAGTCCCGGAGGTGTGGGCTACGACATTAACTGCGGTGTAAGACTCGTTAAAACGCCGCTGAAGGAGGACGAAGTCAGATCCGAACTTAAGGAGCTCATAAACGTGCTCTTCCAGAAGGTACCCTCCGGAGTTGGGAAAGGGTCCCGCCTCTCCATCTCCAGGGACGAGCTTGAGGATGTCATAGAAAACGGTGCCGAGTGGGCCGTGGAGAACGGCTACGGTATGGAGCAGGATCTGGAGACGGTGGAGGAGAACGGGAGGATGGAGGAGGCCGACTCATCAGAGGTTTCAGATAAAGCGATGAATCGTGGCAAGGAGCAGGTGGGATGTCTGGGTGCAGGTAATCACTTCTTGGAAGTGGAAAAGGTTGGAAATATAGATAACAGAGAAATTGCCGAGAAGTTCGGCCTGGAGGAGGACCAGGTCTGTGTGATGATACATACAGGTTCCAGGGGCTTCGGACACCAGGTCTGCACCGATTACCTGAGAGAAACGGAGAAGAAGTACAAGAACATTGTCCGTAAGCTCCCCGACAAGGAGCTTGTATATGCGCCAGGAGGTTCAAAGATGTCCGGGCGCTACTTCAAAGCGATGTCTTGCGCTGTAAACTTCGCCTTTGCCAACAGGCAGGTTATAACCCATCAGGTGAGAGAAGCCTTTGGTGAGGTGTTCGACCTTGACCAGGAGGAACTGGAACTTCTGTACGGAGTTTGCCACAACATTGCGAAGAAGGAGGAGCACGAGATAGACGGAGAAATGAAAAAAGTATACGTGCATAGGAAAGGCGCGACGCGTGCATTTCCCCCAGGGCACGAAAAGGTTCCAGAGAAGTACAGAAGCATTGGTCAGCCCGTTTTGATCCCTGGTAACATGGGGGAAGGTAGTTATTTGTTACGCGGCAGAGAGGAGTCGATGGACCTTTCCTTTGGCACGGCGCCCCATGGCTCCGGAAGAATTATGTCCCGGACCAAGGCCAAGGGCAAGTTCTGGGGCGAAACCGTCGCAGATAATCTTAAAAAAGAGAAAAATATACTCGTGAAGGCGGCCTCTATGCCCGTGGTTGCTGAGGAGGCTCCCGGTGCCTACAAGAACCTTAAGGAGGTTGTGGACGCGTCACATGATACGGGCGTGGCGGAGAAGGTTCTCAAGCTAGACTCTATGGGTGTAATTAAAGGCTAAATCTGAAAATCTTTTAAATCTCTGGCACCTATTTATACAATGAAATCAGGTGGATAATTATGGAAGTGGAAAGGATCAAGACAGGTATTCCCGGTCTAGATGACCTTCTCAAAGGTGGAATACCTAAGAATAACACGGTTCTCGTAAGTGGTGAATCCGGAGCTGGAAAGACCACGTTCTGCAGTCAGTTTCTATGGAAAGGTCTCCAGGAGGGTCAAAACTGCATGTTCATTTCCTTCGAAGAACCACCCTCACAGATAAAAGAGGAGGCCAAACTCTTTGGCTGGGACTTTGATAAATACGAGGATAAGATGACGATAAGGGGAAAGGATCCCTTCGAGGAAGGAGATGAGGAGCTCTTCTGGTTCAGAGACGAGCTGGAAAGGAAAAATGTACAAAGGCTCGCGGTGGACTCGACTTCCATCCTATCGCTTTACCATGAAGACCCATACGAGATAAGAAAATCAATCTACGAGATGATAAAAGTAATAAAGGAGACGGACACGACTGCGGTCATCACGGCCGAATCGCCGGCCGGCGAAGACAAACTGACCAGGCATGACGTGGTCCAGTACACCGTGGACGGCGTTATAGCCCTGTACTTTGAGGGAATTGGGGAAAAGGGCTACCGTTCCCTTCAAGTAAGAAAAATGAGGAGGAGTGATATATCCACCGAGACAGTTTCCTTTAATATAACCAACAAGGGTCTCAAGGTCGGGCAGTCGATAGTGTAGGTACTAAGTTTCGATCCCTTCTTCTATTATCTTTAACCCTTCATCAGTTATATCTATAGGAAATATTTCTATGGCGTGTTCCGTCCTACGCATTTTCCTGATTTCCAACGTCCTGTTATATCTTTCTGCAACGGGCGTAAACTCCAGCTTTATGACGCCGTCGACCAGATACTCGACTATACCTCCTCCCGTGAGGCCTTCCGAGGTTTCGGGTATTGTGCCGACAAGGAGTGCGGTTACGCCCAATTCCTTTAGTTTCCTGATAAGGGAAGAGATAGATACCCTGGCCATGTACTCATCCTTGACGAACATCTCTATAAGCGAAACGGAGTCTATTACCACACGTTCCGCATCCACCTCCTTTATGTGGTCCTCCAACTTTCCCATGAAATCGGAGATGTAGCCCTGTATGAGTCTGTTTAAATTGTCGACGTCCCTCGTTGGAAAGACAGGTTTCATCGAGTCTATTCTCAGGAGGCCGCCTTGGCCTGCGTACTCCGACAAATCCCACCCGAACATCTCCTTGATGTCGTTTATTATATCTTCTCTCTCTTCTTCCGTGGTTATATAGACTCCTGCTTCTCTGTTTTCTATGCCCTCGCGAATGAACGAAGCCGAGAAGGCGGTTTTTCCCGTTCCTGTTTTTCCGGTTATAAGGTTCACAGAACCTTCAAAGAACCCACCTTCCATCTTGTCGTCGAGGTTTATAACTCCGCTTCCAAATCTTTTCATTCTACCAAACAAGAATGGGACTTACTCCCTTTTATCTTTTTGCATTTCTTCTTCCTTCTTCCGCCGCAGTTCCGTCAACTTGCTTATCCTTTCTTCGGGTTCTTCCTTACCCTCCAGCTCGGGTTTTACCTCCTCCTCGAACTTCTTCTCTTCTTTATCTATATCAGGCTTTTCAATACCCTCCCTTTCTTCGGGTTCTTCCTTGCCTTCCAGCTCGGGCTTTACTTCCTCTCCTTCGGGCTTCTTTTCCACCTCTACGGTTATATCTTCCGAAACCTCAACCTCGTGTTTCTTCTCCGAAGTAAAGAGCGAAGATATACCTTCCTTTATCCTTTGTACGGCGGCTATTTCCTTCTGGCCTATTTCCACGAGTCCTTCCTCCGTGGTAGCCGCTTCCTCTCTGATGTCAGCCCCTTCAAGAAGTCGTGGTAGTTTTTTGAGGGAGCGGTATGGGAACAGCAAGAATCTTTTTGGACTGAGTACTTGTAATGTTAGCCTGTCAAGCTCCTTTTGTTTCTCTTCTATCTTGGATCTGAGACTCAAAACCTTGTCCTGCTCCTCGGTCATTATACTCCGGAAGGTTTGCTGGTCTATCTCACGGCGGAAATACTGTTTCTCGGCCTTCTCACGGCTCTGCTCCGAATTCTTCTTCTCCTCCTTAAGCTCCGAAACCTCTTTCTTTATTCTGTGCCATGGCAACAATAGCTGTGTTATGAGATACGAGACGAGAAGGAACCCTAGAATACCGCCGATTATCTTCC
>JBKHHE010000014.1:0-7600 GCA_046539305.1 Candidatus Aenigmatarchaeota archaeon | reverse complement strand
GAGATTTTCTTTTTCGTTGTAGACTGGGAGTACAACCGATATCTTCATATTACTCTCCTTTAAGATAATGTCTTAGTCTTATTTATTTAATGTGGGTTGATCGGAAATTGATAGAAAGTACATTTTTCTTACAGAAGGCTTCTCTTTCTCATTTCTCTGCACCACTCGACGCAGTTTTTCGTTCCTTCCTTAAAGGAAACTTTTGGCTCGTAGTTTAGCTCTTTTCTTGCCTTGGAGATGTCCGCATGGGTGTGGGAGACGTCGCCTTCTGGTTGTTCCACGCACTTCCTTTCGACTTCTTTTTCCATCACCTCGTCCAGTGTGTCGACCATATCGTTGACCGTTATCCTTCTACCTGAACCGATGTTGTAGTTTCCGTCGCCCTTCTCCGCAGCGAGGATAGTTCCCTTGACTATATCCTTTACGTAGGTGAAGTCTCTCGACTGCTCGCCGTCGCCGTATATCGTTACGGGTTCGCCGTTTAGAATCATCTTTATGAACTTGGTGAACGCTTCATCTGGCCTCTGTCTCGGGCCGTAGACGGTGAAGAACCTGGTTGTCACGTAATCTATCCCGTATAGGTCGGAGAAAAGTTCTATAAGATCTTCGGCCTGCTTCTTCGATAAGGGATATGGTGCCTGTGGGTTTAGTTTTCTGTCCTCCTTGACGGGGAGTTGGTTCTCGGGGACCTCTCCATAGACCGAGGAGGAGCCTGCGAAGACGAACTTCTTCATTCCTTCAAAGTAGTCGAGAAGTTTGCTGGTTCCGAGAACATTGAGTTTCGTGTATTTAACAGGATGTTCTATAGAATACCGGACGCCGGCTATCGCCGCTTCGTGAAAGACCCGTTCAGGATCTGTGGGTAATTTTTCCAGGTCTTCATCTCTGAGAATAGAACCTTCGATCAGTTCGAAGTTTCCATTGCTGTTTTCGGCTGTGCTCCTTATTTTCTCCACGTTACTTCTTTTTATCTCGGGTGAATAGTATGAGGAAAAGTTGTCTATTCCTACCACGTCCCTTCCTTTCTTAAGAAGTTCCTCGGTTAAGTGCGAGCCTATGAAGCCGGCGGCTCCGGTTACTACATCCATAGCTTAAAACTCCTCCTCTTCCTTAATAAATGCTTGAGTTTTTCAATAGTCCGCGAGTTCTTTGAAAGCTTTCTGGTAGGTCTCGTGGTCGGAGATGTGGTAGCGCTCCTGTGGGTAGGTGTAAGCGAGCGTTGTTTCGTTGTTCTGTTTCAGGTTGTGGACTATCGCGTCCGTGAGCTGTATCTCGTTCCCCTTTCCAGGATCGATTTGTCTTAGGGACTGGAAGACTTTCGGAGAGAGTATATATCTCGGTCCTATCCCGAGGTTGGAAGGTGCTTTCTCTAGGGGTGGTTTTTCGACGGCGTCGCTGACACGGTGGACCCTTTCCTCTATCCTTTGGGCGTCGAGGATTCCGTGAGACGGTATCCTTTCCTCAGGAAGTTCCTCAGCGGCTATTACGTTCGCTCCTCCGTGCTTTTCGTGAACTTCCAGCATCTGAGAAAGGCACTTCTTGTCAGGGTAGAAGAAGCTGTCGCCGAGGAGGACTGCGAAAGGTTTGTTGTCTACGAAAGACTCGGCCTGAAGGATCGCGTGTCCTAGACCCTTCGGCTCCATCTGCCTCTTGTAGTGGATGTTGCAGTCGAGGTTTTCGATCTCCTCTACCTTCTTCATTCTGTCTTCCTTCCCGTTCCTTCTGAGGTGGTCCTTGGAATGATAGGAGTCGAAGTAGTCCTCTATCGCTCTTTTGTGTTTGCCCGTTACGATTAAAATGTCCTGGATTCCTGCTTCGAGGGCCTCCTCCACGACGTAGTGGATGACCGGTTTCTTTCCGACAATGAGCATCTCCTTGGGCTGGGCCTTGGTCGCCGGAAATAGGCGGGTTCCGAGACCTGCGGCGGGGATTACGGCCTTGTTCACAGTCATTTGATCACCAGCAGATGCCCTCCACGTTTTCGTTTTCGGGAAACATTCGCCTTCCCTCCACCGCCTTCTTGCCATGCTTATCCAGATGGTTTTCCAGTTCCTCGAACTGAGGCCAATCCGTGAGTATCTTAACGATGTCCGAGTTCTTAACAACTTCCTCCACCGAATCGTAGTAGCTTATGTTCGGATACAGTTTCTTCATCTCCTCCATAGCTTTAGGGTCATGAGCGTGGACATTGCAATTTTTCTCCAGCAACCTCCCGATAATAGTTATTGCAGGCGACTCCCTTATGTCGTCCGTGCGAGGTTTAAACGACAGCCCTAAAATACCGACGTCCTTACCGTCCAGCTCGCCATGTACCTTCTCTGCCAGATCCACGAATCTTTCTCTCTGATTTTCATTTCTCTTCAGTACTTCATTGAGTATCCTTGGTTCCACACCCGTGTTCTCTGCCTTCCTCACTATAGCTTTCACATCTTTCGGGAAACAGCTTCCGCCGAAGCCGACGCCGCTGTTCAGGAAGTCACGGCTTATTCTGTGGTCCATTCCTACGGCGTCCATCACCTCGTACGTGTCTATGTCGAGCTCCTTGCAGAGATTTCCTATCTCGTTGGCGAAACTTATCTTGGTGGCGAGCAGTGCGTTCGACGCGTACTTTATCATCTCCGCTTCTTTCAGACCGGTTCGTATGATTGGGGCGTTGAAGTCCTCGTACAGCTTCTCCAACTTGTCTCCTGATTCTTGGTCCAGTTCGCCCAGGACTATCCGGTCGGGTTCGAGGAAGTCGTCCAGGGCGGAACCTTCGCGGAGGAACTCCGGGTTCATACAGACTCGGAAGTCTTCACCGGCCTCCAAGCCAGACTCTTCCTCCAGAGCAGGAATAACGACGTCTTCCGTTGTTTTCGGTAGTACGGTGGATTTGACCACGATAAGTGGGTTGTTCATCCTTCCAAGGACTTTGCCGACGCTCCTTGTCCCTTCCCTTAGATAGTCAAGATCAATACTTCCGTCTTCTTTAGAGGGTGTGGGAAGGGTTAGGAAGACCGCTTCTTTGTTTTCCAGGTCGTCGTAGTCGGTACTCGCTTCAAGTTTGCCCTTTTCATGGACTTCCTCGAAGGGCTCTTCCAGCGTCCGATCGTGCAGAGGAAGGTCTCCCCTGTTTATCTTCTTTACCTTGTCCTGGTCCACATCTATGAAGGTGATATCGTGGCCTTTGGAGGCAAGGCCGGTTCCCACTGTGGTCCCGACGTAGCCTGTTCCTACGATGCCCAGTTTCATGGTATCTGTAAAAAAGATAAGCTGCACATTTATATATCTTACTTTCATCATACTTTATCGGATGATACGGTGAAAAAGAAGATATCGATCACGATCGACGAAAGCCTGCTTGAGGAAGTGGAGAGTGAGGTAGATGGGTTGAGGATACAGAACAGGAGCCAGGCGATAGAGAACCTGCTGGAGAAAAGTCTTGGGAAAAACAAGACCGCGGTCGTTTTGTGTGGCGGAAGTCCGGAAGAAAACAGGGTAGACGGGAAGTTGAGGTTCTGTGCCGAGGTTGACGACTCGACACTAATAGAGGAAAATGTTAAGAAGCTTAGGAGGGAAGGGTTTTCCAAGATCTATGTGGTTGGACAGGAGGAAACGCTTACCGAGATATTTTCTTTAGTGAAAAACGGGGGGAGGTATGGACTAGATATTGAATACGTAGAAGAGGGCGTGTCGCAAGGTACTTTTCAGTCGCTTAAACTTCTCAGAGGTAAAGTCGATAGCACCTTTCTGGTGCTCTATGGGGATGTTTTCACGAGGGCTAACCTGGAAAATCTCTGGGATAGACATCTCGAGAACAGGGGTCAGGCGACGCTTATGCTTATCACTTCTTCTGAACCCGAAAGAAGCGGTGTCGTTGGCTTGGAAGGAGAAAAAATCGACAGGTTCACGCAGAAACCAGGGGAAGCAGAAGATTATATTATATTTTCATCCGTGTTGGTCTGTGAACCAGGACTACTGGAGTATGAGGGCAAAAGTCTGGAGGAAGACGTGTTTCCAAAGCTTATAGAGGACGGTGTCCTCTACGGACACTTAACCTCTAAGGATCGGATTCACGTCCACGAAGAGGATGATTTTAAGGAATTAAAGAACTTCATTTGATCTGGTTTTAGGCACTACATTTTTTTTACAGCAGGTTCTTCTTGTAGACTGTGACGCCAAGGAGGATGAGGAGTAGGGCCGTTAGGGTTGCGAGGAAGAACTGGGCGGGGTCGAGGGGTTCCTGCTCCGGACAGTCCTGTGGTATGGTTCTTTCTTCCGACTCCCATTTCGTGTGCTCGTTTTTTCTTACTTTTGCAAGCATGGTTACGTTTTCCTTGCTATCCGCAAATATCTCGACCGTTGCGTTTCCGCGAGTTTCGTTGTTTCGTTTTTCTACCTCCAGGGCTCCGTTTACGTAGTACATACTGGACTTCCAGCCTTCGACCGGGTCGTAGATCTCGCCGGCTCTCTGGCCGTTAGAATGGACGTCCACTTTAACACCATAGATTCCTGGTTCGAGGTTTTCTGCGAGGACGGTTACGTTGTACTCCTGGCACTCGCCCTCTGCTTGGAAGTCGACTTGTTGTGCTGAAGCAAGTGGTGTGAGGAGTAGGAAGGTTAGGATTAATGGAACTGTTCTTTTCATAGGTTCTGCTGCCTCATCTTGATCTTGTACGCGCTCTCCAGGAAGTCCGTGCCGGCGTAGCCGGCGAGGAGGGCGAACCGCACGTCGTCGGTTACCAGGACTCCACCAGAAGGCCTATGCCTCCGGAGGAGAGGAGGGTTATGGCGAGGTACTGGCGGCTTATTTCCACTTCCTCGTCTATATCCTTGTTTCTTATCTTCTTGGAGATTCCCATGAGGCCACGAACGAGGCCTCCTACGAAGCCGGCCAGGATTAGCTGCAGGAACTTCATAGTTTGTGAGTTGTTCTGCTAGTTTAAAAATCTGAGAAGTTCGGGCACTATACAGTTCTGGAGGTTGGGGATAGTTTAATATTTTCGACAATATTACAATAAGTTATTTAAATAGTTTCGACAATATTAAAATATGTGTATGTTACTGAGCGACAGGAAGATGGAGCTGTTGAGGAAAATGGAACTGAAGGAGAAGACGCCCACAGAGCTTTCCGAAGAGATGGATCTGACCATTTCATCTGTCACAAAACACCTCAAAGACCTTGAGGGGAGGGGTTTGATCAAGAAAACCGGGAAGAAGAGCGGGAAAACAAGGTCCTATTGGAAATACAAGCTGGAGGAGTTTGTGCAGTTCTTGGCTTCGGTGGATGGTGAGATCGTGGAAGGGAAGGCAGAGATGGACGAAACGCACAAGGTCCATCTGAGAACCTGGTCGATTCCACAGACCGAGTTCCACAGGCCAGTGGAGAAGCTCTGGTGCGAGATACAGGGGGATCTGGAAGAGGTAGAAGGTATAGTAGTGTACGGATCCGTGGCAAGGGGCGATGCGAGGGAAGACTCGGACGTGGACGTGCTTATGATAACTGACAGTGAGAAAATAGAGGAGAAATATGGAGCAAAGGTCATTGGCGAAAAGATGTTCATGGTCAAGAGTTTCACGGAAGAAGAGTTCGAGAAAAACCTCGAGAATGGATCAAACTTCGCCAAAAATGTGATAGAAGAAGGGATAATTATATACGATCCTGACAATATTTTACAGAGGTGGAAGAGTGACTATAAAGGATGAGCAGGCCGAGGCCTATATCGAGGAAGCAAATCTATCGATAGAGTCAGGCCAAGCGGCACTTGAGAAAGGAAGGGCAGAGGGGAAGGAGCTGTGGAACTCCGTGGTTAAGTCTTCCTACGACGCGATAGAACAGGCCATCTCCGCACTTCTGGCCAAGGAAGGATTCGATATTCCTAAATCACATCCAGGCAAGGTTGAGAAATTTGTGAACGAGTTCGGTGAATCGGAGATTACTCAGAAGGCTTACAAGTGGTTAAGCAAGCGGAGTAAATCACAGTATGTAGACGTTGAAAGAGGAGAGGTTGTAGTGCCCCACGAAAACTTCAACGAAATGGATGCAGTAGATTCTTTGGAAGATGCCAGGTTTGTGGTTGAAAGGGTCGAAAAGAAACTAAGTCATCTGGACTGAGTTCAGGCACTGCAGTTTACTCCCACAGCCCGTCGAAATAGATGTTTAGGGCTCGGACGAAGGATTGGTGGTTGGTGTAGATGCAATCGCGGAGGAGGTTGGAACTTTCCTTTTCCTTTACGTTGATAACGGCTTCTTTGTTTGACATGCAGCCGCGGAGCGGCATCTCGTCCGTGAAGACAACTTCCGTATCGAGGTCCTCTAGGATTTTAACTGCTTTCTTCTGGGCCTTTTTCGCTCTCTGGTCTATGTTTTCTTTTTTCTGCATGAGGACTTTGATCTCTGAGTCCGTCTTTTCTAGTTCGTCCTGTATTGAGTCTATCCACTCCAGGGACTCGGACATTATTTTGACTTCGTCTTCCGAGTTTTTGATTACGTTTCTGGTCTCCTGTTCTGAGACGTCTCCCAAGGAGAGGAACTCGAGGATATGTTTCGGCCTCTTCTCCTCGTCTATTTCTTTCGACTCCTTGAGGTCCTTTTCCACCTCCTCCTTTTTCTCCATGATTTTTTCCTTTTCCTCCTTGTACTTCTCCTCCTTCCAGTTAAGGAACTTCTGTATCGTCTCTTCGGGGGACAAGGCTATGTACTTCGTTGGCCTTCCTTCCTTCTTTCGGATGAGGCCCTTGGAGTAAAGGTCTTTCAAGATGTCGTAGGTTCTGACGCGGGATATCCCCGAGGCCTTGGCTATTTCCGATGCTTTGGCTTCCTCCAGGCGGAGAAGAGCGTGGAGTGTCTTTGCTTCCTTCTCCTGCAGGCCTATTTCGGCCAAGGACTCCCAGGACATAAGTAGTTGTTGAGGCCAAAGGTATTTAAATGGTTGTATCTTATATTTACAACACTCAAAATAAATTGTAAATTTAATTTACAACATATTAAGGATTAAGATGTCCGGTAAAACTGTCGCGATAGGGATAGACGGGGTTCCTCCTGAAGTTATGGAAGGTCTCGTGGGAGAAGGTGTGATGGAGAACTTCGGAAGGCTTATGGAGGAGGGAAAGTTTTCGAGGATGGAGTCCTCTCTGCCTGCTGTTTCCTCTGCTTCCTGGAGCTCTATAATTACCGGGAAGAATCCCGGTGAGCACGGCGTGTACGGTTTCTCGGACATGATAGAAGGCACCTACAGCCTTCGGTTTAACAACTTCCGTTCGTTGAAAAGTAAGGCTTTCTGGGAGAGAAATAATAAAAGGAACGTTATAATGAACGTTCCTTCGACTTATCCAGCTGAAGAAACAAATGGCGTGCATATATCCGGTTTCGTGTCGCCTGATTTTGAGAAGGCCGTCTATCCAGAGACGCTGAAGGAAAAACTGAAGGAGATGAACTACAGGGTGGACGTCGACTCGGAGAAGGGTCACAAATCGAAAAGGCTTCTGTTCAAAGAGCTTTTTGACGTGCTGGACGCGAGGATCGAGGCGTACAGGCATCTATGGGACAGGGAAGACTGGGACACTTTCAAGCTTGTTTTCACCGGTTCCGATAGGTTGGAACACTTCCTGTGGGACGCGT
>JBKHHE010000013.1:0-10898 GCA_046539305.1 Candidatus Aenigmatarchaeota archaeon | reverse complement strand
GAAGGTTCATCAAAAAGAAAGTGGACTGCCGTGCAGTGCCTAAAGTCATCCGATCGCTACCAGTGTCGCCCCGGCTATCATTATCACGCAGGCAGCGGACTTTTGGATCAGGCCTTCCTCGTGGAATATCTCACCGCCTATGACCGTGGCGAATAGGGTGCTCAACCTCTTTATGGGGATGACAAGCTGACGTATTGGAGGGACATCGCGAAGTACTGGAGGACGCGGTACGAAACCGTTAGGACAGCAACGAGAAGGATCAACCAGCCAGCCCTGGAGAAACCGTCCTTCACGTCAGATATGCCGTCGTAGAAGATGGTTATGTAACCGAGGAAGACCAGCGCCACGAAGAACTGGGTAAGGAAGAGGACTGTTATCGGCGTCGCAAAGCTGAGCGCGTACTTTCCCGAGATGGCCGAAAATCCGTAGACGACCAGGGACGCAAAGAGGATATGGAGATATTTCGAACTTTTCGCTTCCCTCAGGGGGCCCAACAGATCATGTTTTTCAAAGTCTATCTCCAGTATGTACGCTCCAACTATCAGAACGGATATCCCCGCAATATGTATAATATTTATGCGCTCCGCCAGGATGAAAAAGGCGAGGAATGCGTCCCCGAGCTCAGCCCTACCATAAGTCCCAGAGTTGTTATGACTGCAGAAGCCAGCCCGAAGCTGAATCCCGTCTTGACGGAGTGGCGCATAGGAAAGGTTTAATTAAGTCAACTTATAAGTTTTGAAGTAAATTAACTTTGATGTGGGCCTGTGGTCTAATGGCAGGACGTCGCCCTCGCAAGAAACTTTTAGAAAAAGTTTTGGAATCAAAGGATTCCAAACTTAGGAACACAAAGTTCCGTAAGTTTCATCAAAAGAAAACGGGAGAGGCGAAGACTCCGGGTTCAAATCCCGGCGGGTCCATTCCGGTAGTATGCTGTTTTTGACCTCCAACGAAGGGAAGTTCAGGGAAGTGGAAAGTATCGTCGATGCAGACCTGAAGAGAAAAAGCATCGAGCTGGAGGAGATACAGGCCATAGAGGTAGAAGACGTGATAGAGCACAAGCTGGAGGAAGCCTACGACCGTCTGAAGGAACCGGTCATTGTGGAGGACACCGGGCTCTTTTTTGAGGACTGGGGTCGATTACCGGGCGCACTTACAAAGTTCTTTATGAAGGCGCTGGGTAACGAAAAGCTGTGCTCCATGCTGGGTGAAAACAGGAAGGCAGCGGCCGAGACCTACGTCGGATATAAAGACGGAGGTGTCGAGAAAATCTTCAAGGGCGTGATCAAGGGGAAAATAGCAGACAGGCCCAGGGGCGAGGGATTCGGCTGGGACCCGATATTCCAGCCGGAAGGTTACGGAAAAACGTTCGGAGAGATGTCACAGGAAGAGAAAAACCAGATATCGATGAGGAAAAAAGCTTTTGAGAATTTAGATGAATGGCTGCAGACGAAGTAAAGTTAATAAATGTGACCTTACAAAACTATTCTCCGTGCGGGACGGTGGCTTAGCCTGGTTAGAGCGCCACGCTGATAACGTGGAAGTCGCCGGTTCGAATCCGGCCCGTCCCATCACTTTTCAGCATTTTTTTAAAAGCTCCCTTATGTCTCTTCTCCGACATTTATACCACAAAACAAGGAATAAAGGAAAGGTCTTTGCCTCTAACGGTACATCTTGTCGAAATCCGACTTTCTTTCCTGAAGCTCCTTGAAGAACTCGCTGTAGAGACTTTTTGCATCTTCAAACACTTCGTCGACGGACCTATCCACAAGATCGCAGAGGTAGTTTTTTAGCGGTTCAAAATCGCCTTCGTACTGGTCCAGAACGGGCTTCATCGACATCACCAGTTTCGTGCCCGCGTAGTCCTTAAGCATGTTTTTGAAATCCCTTTTCCTGAGGTCTTCAAGTTCTCCCTTCTTGTATTGGACCTGTCTCTGCAGATCGTACACGCCCTTTTCCCTCCAACCATCGGAAAAGTTTTTCAAAAGAAAGCCGGAGAGTGTTACGATGTTCTTCAGATCAAATTTTTCCCCTCTATCGGGAATGACTTCGGAGAGTTCGTGCACCTGAGATACTACGTGTTCTTCCTCTTTCAACCCATCGGCGGCACTGTTCAGTATAACCTCGAACCTGTCCCTATCCATGTATTCGTTTTCGGAGATGATTTCCAAGGACATCACTTTTATATTTCTTCCAATATCTTTTATATCTAACCATAGGATTGATTTAAGGCAGCCGGCGTGGCCTAGCGGTTAAGGCGCCACGCTCATAAGCATACGGAAGCAAGCTTCCGAACTTGGAAGGCGCTTCCAAGACAATTATGAGCTTTGATCCGCTCGCGCGGAGATGAAAAAGATGGTGTATCGTGGAGATCGAGGGTTCGAGTCCCTCCGCCGGCATCCAATCTCAACTACTGGTTCCTTCTTTCCAACTTGGATTTTGCAGACGAACTTTTAAATATTGTAAATGTTGTAAGTATTTACATGTCACAGAAAATGAAGAAAAGGATACCTGTTTCCGAGGAGGCGTGGAAAAAACTCGGTAGGATCAAAGGAGCTGGAGAAACGTACGATGAGCTGTTGAAGCAGATGATTCAAGAGCACAACAGGGTGAAACTCATGGAGAAGATGAAGGAAGCCGAAGAGGCGGACAAAGAGGAGCTAGTGTCTTTGGATGAGCTATAAAGTTTTTGTGACTCCAGAGATAAATGATTTTCTCCAAAACCGTAGCGAAAAGACTCAAAGAATAATCAAAAAGAATCTGAAGAAACTGGAAGATAACCCTTATCCAGGAAGAGGGTCAGGAGACAAGGAGAAATTACCCGTTGAAGGTGAGAAGAGGTTCAGGCTGCATATAGGGAGGACTTGGACAGTTTTCTATTCTATACTTGAAGATAAGAAAGAGGTCCGGATCTCGGAAATCCTACCCATCGACGAGGCTCACAAGAAATATGGATATTGATAATGCACAACTTCCTAGACTACATCTCCCCTGGAAATTTTAAAGGGAGGTTTACATTCCTTAATCGGAGGTATAAAGTTAAAAGCGCGGAATACATATCTTGTTGTGGTGATGAGGTATGAACGTTTCCGAAGCCATACTCACTAGAAGGTCCGTTCGATCGTATAAAGACAAGGAAATCCCAGATGAAAAGCTACAAAGGGTGATGGAGTCGGCGAGGATGGCCCCCTCCGCGAGAAACAAACAGGACTGGAAGTTCGTTATAGTCAAAGATGAAGAAAAAAGAAGTGAGCTCAGAGAGGCCGCAGGTGGGCAAAAGTTCGTCGAGGAGGCACCCGCGGTCATTGCCGGAGTAACAACGGATCCCGAGAACGAGATGAAGTGCGACATGCCTTCAGGAATCATTGATGTGACCATAGCGATGGACCACATTACACTGAAGGCAGCTGAAGAGGGACTTGGAACTTGCTGGATAGGGGCCTTCGACCAGGAAGAAACGAAGAAAATCCTGAACGTGCCTGAGGGCTGCGACATCGTGGCTTTGATGCCCATAGGCTTTCCCGAAGAGGAACTGGAAGCGATCTACAAGGACAGGAAGAATCCAGAAGATATAACCTGTGAGGACACCTACTACTGAAAGTTACATCTACCCGGAAGAACAGACCTCACAGTCCCCTCTCTTATTCACTTGGACGTATCGGACCTCGTTTTCCTTCAGGTTGACCTTCAGAAGCCTCTGGTTTGTAGTCCCTTCACCGGTCAGGTATTTCACAACCTCGGCGACCTGAAAAGAAGCTATGAAAGAAACCGCGGAGTTCGAAACTCCTTTTTCTCTACAGTTCTTCAGGACATTTGACGAAGGCCTTTCTGGGTAAAGGCAACGGAAGCACGGACCTTCATCAGGCAAAAACGTCATAGATCTTCCTTCATAACCAACTACGGAACCGTGGACAAGCGTTATGCCATTTTCCACGCAAGACCTATTCAACAGGTACCTTGTTTCCATGTTATCCAGACAGTCCGCAACTACGTCAACATCCTTCAGATATTCCTCTACTGTATCTGAATCAAGGCTTTGGGGAACTGCTTGAATTTCCGTGGAGCAGGACTCCTCAAGCAATTCCTTCATAGCAACTGCTTTGTTCCTGCCTACATCTTTTCTCCTGTAAAGCGTGCGGTGGAGGTTGGACTCCTCGACCACATCTCCATCGGCAAGCCTGAGATCAGCGCCCGCCCGCGCAAGGAGGTTCGCGACGTTGGACCCAAGTCCGCCACACCCAACCACGAGAACCAAAGAGTCCTCCAACTCCTTCTGTTTCTCCTCGCCAAAGAGCTTGACTTGGCGGTCGTAGATAGACATAGAAATTCCACCACACTGGAGATTAAAATAAATCAATGAGTTCTACTGGGGAAGCTCGCAGTTTACTTCATCGGCAATTTCGTCCGGTGAGACCACGCCTGTATTGTAATGCTGTCCGTTTATGTGTATTTCAGGAACACTGGTACCCCTCATCTCGCTTCTACATCTCTGTTGTTCTTCTGTGCACTCGACAAAAATCTGGCTTGTGAGCTCGAACCCGCCTAAACTCTCAGCAAGCTGCGTGCAAGCCGGACATGTATGTGTCCCGTAGACCGTTACACCGCCTTCGTCCAGGCAGTCCACAAAGTCCTCGGCTTCTTCCTCCTCTACCTCGTTGCCGGCTATGACGTACCCGTCGCCGTTCCGCCGTCCGTCGACAGAAGGTACAGGCCTGAAGCTACCAGCACTAGCACCATGACGGAAGCTCCGAGCAGCGTCTTCCCAGTTATAACTATTTCACCTTTCGGCATTATACCAACACTAAAAAACCTTGTGAAAATATTTAAGCCTTTGTTCGGAACCGCCCAAACAAAAACAACAAACATTTAAATCAGAAAGTTCAAACTTGACCCATGAAGCAAATTCCCCTGGCCCTGCTCGTGGTCGGTATAATCTCTGTTGGAATTCTGTACTTAGCTCCTTCAACCGAAGAAGCTAGCCCCTACAAGGAAGATATAGAACTCGCGAAAGGATACGCAGAGAGCCAGGACTTATGCACCGATGAGTACAAAAAACTGGTTTCACCCGACGGAAAGATCGAGTACGGAGCTCCGGATGGCTGCCAGATATCTTTCCTCGAGGACCGCGGCTGGACCGAGCCAGAGAAGGAAGCACAGGAAGAGGGGGTCACAACCACCTGTTCAAGCGACGAGGAATGCGCCTGGGTCAGCACGAACTGTTGCCCCGAGAACGCTGGGGCGAACTGGGAATGTGTGAACGAAGATGAAACGGTTATCGACTGCCCGGAAAACCCCGTATGTCCGCAGGTGATAAGCTCAAAGCCGGAGGCGGAGTGTGGATGCGCGGAAGGTACCTGTCAGGAAGTCGAAAAGTAAAGAGCTTAAATATTTTTAAGTTTCCTCCTCCCAAAGGACTCTGGGTGAATTCATGTCCATGGAGGTCGAAACCTACCGGATCGAGTTTTCAACTTCCGAAAAGGACGAGGTCAAGAACCTGACTTCTGAGCTGAAGGAGAAGGTAAGAGAGTCGGACATACAGGATGGTATGTGCCTCATCTTCGCACCCCATGCGACGGGCGTGCTAATTCTCAACGAGAACGAGACCGGTGTGAAGGAGGACTACCTGAAGGGGCTCTACGATATAGTCCCGGAGAACAACGACTGGAGCCACGACCAAATAGACAATAACGCACATTCCCACGTGAAAAGCGCCTTCGTCGGTACGGACCGCGTCGTCCCGGTAACGGACGGGAAGCTTGACCTTGGCACCTGGCAGAGTTTGTTTTTCCTGGAGACGGACGGACCAAGAAGGAAGAGAAGGCTCGTGTTGAAGTTAATGGGCAAAACGGAGTGACCCGAAGCTATTTAAGTCTCGGGTCCGAACCTGTGAGGGAGAAAAAAGAAGGTTACCAAGGAAAGGCATCAAAACTGCTTTTTCTTGTCTTCAATCAATAAACAACTAGGAGGTAATTTTATGAAAGACTTTGCAGATTTCAATCTATCAAACCCTATTCTAAAATCTATAAACGAAAAGGATTTCGATAATCCCACAGAAATCCAGGAGAGAGCTATACCGCCTATTCTCGAAGGTAAGGACGTCATAGCTGGATCCGCAACGGGCTCCGGGAAGACACTTGCCTTCGCGGCTGGACTTGTAGAAAACGTGAAACCAGAAACGAACGAGGTTCAGGGACTTGTTCTCGCACCAACGAGAGAGCTTGCGAAGCAGGTAAGCAGGATGGTCGACGACTTCTCCAAGCACCACGACTACGGCATAGCGACGATCCACGGCGGCGTAGCGTACGAACCTCAGTACAGAGCAATCAAGAGGGCGGAGATCGTTGTTGCGACTCCTGGAAGGCTCCTGGACCTGATCGGCAAAGGGAAAATAGACCTGTCAAACGTGAATACATTCGTGCTGGACGAGGCGGACAGGATGCTCGATATGGGATTCATAGACGATGTTGAGGAGATAATGGAAGAAACGCCGGAGGATAAGCAGACGATATTCACCTCCGCCACCATGCGCGGCGAGGTTTTGAGGCTCGCTGACAGGTACATGGAGGAAAGAAAGGAGGTTTTCGCGAAGAAAAAGGTCGACCCGGACAAACTGGAACAGGTATACTACGACATACCCGGACACCTAAAACTTTCGCTTCTGGTGCACCTGCTGCAGGAAGAAGAAACGGAACTCTCCATGGTCTTCTGCAACACGAGGAGAACCGTTGAATTCGTCGAAAGAAACCTGAAAAATCAGGGGATCAAAGCTCAGGCCATCCACGGAGGATTCTCACAGAACCAGAGGGACAAAGCCATGGAGAAGTTTGAAGAGGAAAACGTGAACGTTCTCGTCTGCACGGACGTAGCCGCCAGAGGTCTGGACATAGACAACATAAGCCATATCTACAACTACGACATTCCCACGGACAGCAAACAGTACATGCACCGGATAGGAAGAACAGCCAGGGCAGGAGAGGAAGGTAAAGCTGTAAACATTCTTGCAAAGGATCAGCACGAGGACTTCCGACGCGTTTTGAGGGATAACGACGTTGACGTGGACAAGGCCGAGACGCCTTACGTCGAAAGCGTGGACGTGAAGTAGTTCCGACTCTAATCCTCAGAAGATTTTATCTCGCTGAGTTTTTTCAGAGACTTGAGTTTTTCCTTCTTTCCGACGTCCGCCTTTTCCAGCGCCTCTTCCAGAATTTCTATACTACGGTCGTACTGCTTCCTGTTGACGGGCCTCGGATATCCGTCTTTGCCTCCATGAGCAAAAGAAAAACGTGCGGGGTCCTCCCAGTCGTTTTCGGTCCCGTGGACCAGCTGAGCTATCAGAGCAAGAGCTCTTAACGACTTCTCCCCAACGTCTTCCGTCGAGACCAGCTCCTCGTAGTCCTCAGGTTGTTTCTGCTTCGCCTTCTTGAGGTTTTTCAAGGTCTGCTGCGTCAGCTCGGAAACCCTGACGTCATGGTGTGGAGGCATTCCAAGCTTTTTTGTCTCGCAGCCGGATTCCGAGAAGTTGAACATGGAGGTCTGTTCTTTCGGCTTCAGATACCTCTCCAGGTGCTCAGGACCGTCTTTGACCAGGTCCACGGACACCTCCCTGGTTTCCTCGGACAGTGGTGACGTGAGGTTTAGTACCTCTTCCTCCCTTTCCATCGCGGATATCCCCTCATGTGGCTCATTCACAAATCCTTTCATATCCTCGGAGAGCCAGTGGTAGCGGCGCGCGTATTTGTTTCCAGGGTTCATACCCTGCTGTATCACCGCCCACTTTCCGTCTTCCGTGAATACTAGGACGTGATGGTAAAGGTTGTAGGAGTCCTGGACGCAGTTGGAGTCGACCTTCGCAGAAAGTTTACTGACCTCAGCGAGCCTCTCCAGCTTCGAATGGCTGCCTATCCTCGAGTTCAGAATTTCCTCCGGAGCTTTCCGGGATGTCGAGCCCTTGCCGCCGACCACTTTGACTCCGTGCTCCTCCTCATCCAGCGCCTCCTTCAAAGCGCCGGTCAGCGTCGTGGTCAGGCCCGAAGAGTGCCAGTCAAATCCCACAACGCAGCCCAAGGACTGGAACCAGTATGGATCCGAGAACCTCCGCAGCAGCTCCTCCTGGGAATACTCCCTTATTATGACCTCGGATATAGCGCCCGTAAGTTTTTCCATCCTCGAAAATAACCAGCGCGGTGCCTTCCCGCCGTGAAGCGGCAGGTCTGCGGAGCCCGTCCTCTGCATCTTACCACAGACTTAAGTTAGTTCTCGCCAAATATTAGTCTGGTGGTTACCTGAACTCAAAGGAAGTGGGGAGACAGGCCGTCCACTGCTCCGGCGCAATACTAGGGATATTTGCCTTCAGCCTGGGAAAAGCTGTCGCGGGACTCGCTGCGTTAACTGTAGCAGCTATCCTCCTCTTTCTCTCGTGGTGGACAAGAAAGAGGGAAACAGTGAGAAGAAAGCTTCCTCTGAGGGTCAAGGAGCTTGAAAAGGTGGAGGACGAGGCCTACGAATTTATAGAATCGTTCGAGAGGGAGGAAGAACTGAAGGAAAGGCCGTACTTCGGAGCGTTAATCTTCATGCTCGCGATCGGCCTAACTTTCCTGATTTTCCCCCAAGGGGCCGCCATCCTAGCAGTTCTCATCCTCTCGATAAGCGACTCCGCCTCCACGCTTGTGGGAATTCATCTCGGAACCGTGGAACTCCCCCACAACCCCGATAAAAGTCTGGAAGGATCGATAGCCTTCTTTCTTACCGCTACTGTGATAGCTATTTTCTTCGCCGCGCCGATGGGAGCGGTTCTGATAGCTTCACTGGGCACGCTCGCGGAGTCTCTGCCCCGGATAGACGACAACTTTTCAGTTCCCGTGACCGTGGCTCTCGTCTTTCTCCTGCTGTAAAATTTAAATTAAGGGAAGTAGAAATTAGTGCTGGGGGTAGTATGAAGGAGGTCGAAGTAAGAAGTTTCATATCCAAAGAGGAGTACGACAGGCTTCTGGAAGAGATGGAAAGAAAGGGAAGAAAGATCAAAGAGGATATACAGGTAACCTACTACTTCTCCGGTGAAAGGGATCTGAGGATACAGAAGAACATGAAGTTCGCGAAGCTGTGGCTCAAAGGCGGTGAAATACACGACAAAAGCAGGGAGGAGTTGGAGGTAAAGTTTGACAGGGATGACTTCGAGAAGCTGGAGAAACTGTTGAAGATGATGGGCCACAAGATAGAGATAAAATGGTACAGGAAGAGGCACCAGTTCGACTGGAACGGATTCAAGGTCTGTATAGACCATACTCCAGGATATGGAAGGATAATAGAGATAGAGAAGATGTGCGAGAAAGATGAAGAGGGGGAAGTCTACGAACGGGCTCTGGAAGCGTTGGAAAAACTGAACGTGGAAAAAACTCCCAAGGAGAAGTTCGACGAGAAGTACGAGCACTACAAGAACAACTGGCAGGAAATTTTAGCAGGAAAGGATCTAAGCCAATTCAACTAAGGGGAATGGAAGCCGTTTAAAGAAAGCGTATATTCCTCTCCGTCTATGACGATTTCTCTGTTGTATTCAGCAGGTAGGCCTGTTATTCCTCTGACAGTATCAGTTCCCTCATAACCAGGAGCTGTTATCGGCCCCTTTATTTCATTTATAGTCTCGCAGGCATTGATACCTTCTACAAGAATGGCCTCACTTTTCTTCCCAAGTAAACCTTCGTCATCGTAATGTTTTACCATTTCATCTACCAGACGTTCGTCCAAATCATCGATATAAAGCTGCCTCACGAGGTCTTCGTCCCAATTTGCATCTCCCCTGTTCACAACTTTGAGATCATTTAAATCGTCTGCTCCGCTCGTCTTATTTTCTATAAAAGCGGCTACTTCATACCTCTTGACGTAGGCTTCAGGCTTTATCCAACAGGGGACTTCTTGGTTCATTTTCTGGAACATAGAAAGGATGAACGATCAAGGCTTAAATACCTGGAATTTGGGCACTAGAGTATTTCTTCAATGATTTCTTCTATTTTTTCAAAGTCCCCTACGCCGCACTGGTAGACCCTCTTATCCGGAAGTTCTTCCTCCACTTCCTTTATCTCCTCTTCCTCTAGACCCAGAAATTGGGCGGAGTCCTTGAGCGAGTTCTTGACCAGCTTTCTCTTGTGATGAAACGCGGCGTTTACAATCTTCCAGAACCTATCGCTCTTCGCCTTGGCGTCCTTCCTTTCCAGTCTGACCACCGCGGAGTCCGTGGCCGGCTCGGGATATATCTTTTCCGATGGAATTTCTTTTAGTATTTCCGGTTCAGTATGGTGTCTCACCTTGAGCGAAAGCCTTGAGTTGTTCATCGTGCCTACCTCGCCGGCGACCCTCTCGGCAAACTCCTTCTGATAGACCAGAACTGCAAGCTCCCAGTCCAAGTCGAGAAGCTTTATCGTCAGTGGCGTGGAAATGGAATAGGGAAAGTTTGTGATTATCTTGTTGAAATCAAGGTTTTCAAGGCGGGTTGCCATTACATCTCTCTGCAGTACCGTTAGGTTGGGCAGTTCCTGGTGCCTGAGTACCGCCGCAAGCTCCCCATCCCTCTCTATAGCTGTAACTTTGCACTCCTTAACTATATGCTCCGTTAGGTTGCCAATTCCAGATCCGATTTCCAGCACCTTGTCGTCTTCCTCCAGATCGGCGAAGTTCACGATTTTCTTCTGAAGCTTCTCGTCGGCTATGAAGAACTGGTCCTCGTATTCCTTCGGTTCCACGGAGTACTTTCGAAGAGTCTTTTTGACGTCCATTTTCTTAACCCCAGTTATATTTATAGGCCCAAATTAAAATATTTTGACCTATATGGGCCGGTGGTGTAGCCTGGACTAGCATCGGGCGTTCGGGGCGCCCAGACCCGTGTTCAAATCACGGCCGGCCCACCAGAA
>JBKHHE010000012.1:0-11010 GCA_046539305.1 Candidatus Aenigmatarchaeota archaeon | reverse complement strand
AGAAGCTCCTGGGCAAGGAAGGAAAAGAGGTCAAGGCTCTTAAAATTTTTTCGTACCATCCTTCGGACCTCCCGAAAATAAGGGATAGGGTCAAGAAGATGGATGGAGTTGGAAAGGAAAACTGCTACGGGTTCTCCATGAGCTTCTACAGGCGTTACTTAATAGACAAGGACCTCAAGCCTGCAAACATGGTAACTGTTTCCGGACCCGAGACAGACTCGGAAAACTTCGACACAAAAATTGACGTGGATAACATCGAGCCCAAGGACGAGATTTCACAGAATGTAGGAACCTCCCTGGCCTTCGACCTGGAAAGCTACGAGCGGGGCAGTGAAAGGAAAATAATAATGCTCTCTCTGGTCTCTGATAACTTCAGGAGGGTCCTAACCTACGAGGAGGGGGACTATCCGGAAGAGGTCGAGGTCCTTGAAAACGAAGAGGAGCTGATAGAGAGGTTCATCAAGATAGTCAGGAAGGAAGATCCTGACCTCCTGGTGACTTACAACGGCGATGACTACGACTTTGATCTGCTGAAAGAAAGGAGTAAGAAGTACGGCCTGGACTTAAGCCTGGGCAGAGACGGAAGCAAGATGAAGTTCAAGAGGAGGGCACACACGACCTCCGCGAGAATATTCGGACGTGTGCATGTCGACCTTTACAGGTTCGTAGACCACATTCTCGGGAGACAGCTCGAGACCGAAGTACTATCCCTGAATGAGGTCGCGGGGGAAATACTTGGCGAGGAGAAGATTGACATGGAGTTTGAGGAAATAATTGAGAAGTGGAAGGAGAAGAAGGAGCTTTCGAAGCTTTCCGAATACTCCCTCAGGGACTCGGAGTTGACGATAAAGCTGTCCGAGCAGTTCCTTCCGCAGATAAACGCGATTTCGAGGATAGTGGGCCAGATTCCTTTCGACACCTCGAGGATGACCTACGGCCAGCTGGTCGAGTGGTTTCTCCTCAGAAACTCCTACCCCGAGAGGATCCCACCCAACAGGCCCAAGCATGGGGAGGTAAAGGAGAGGCACAAAAAATCACCATACAAAGGTGGGTTTGTCAAAGAACCAATCCCCGGACTCCACGAAGATATAACAGTCCTTGACTTCAAGAGCCTGTACCCGACCATCATAGTCTCGTACAACATCTCGCCGGAGACGATGAACTGCGACTGCTGCGAGGACGAAGAACAGATCCCGGGCATGGATATATGTTTCTGCCAGGAAGAGGAGGGATTCATACCGTCCCTGCTCGGAGGGCTTATAGAAGAAAGGACCGAAGTCAAGGAAGAGCTCTCCGAGGTGGACCAGGGAACTGTAGAGTACAGGAACCTCGACAGCAGACAGTACGCCCTGAAGGTTCTCGCGAACTCGGTCTACGGCTACTACGGCTACGTGGGCGCGAGGTGGTACTCGAGGGAATGTGCCCGTGCGATAACTTCACTGGGGAGGAAGTGGATAAAGGAAGTAATGAAAACTGCAGCAGAGGAAGGATTCAAAGTGATCTACGGGGACACGGACTCCTTGATGATAACCGATAGCGGTTCCCAGGACTTTCTCGGGAAAATTAATTCCAAGCTGCCGGGAATCATGAGGCTGGAGCTCGAAGGGAAGTTCGACAGAGGTTTGTTCGTTTCAAAGGGGGGAGGCGAGGGAGCTAAGAAGAGGTACGCGCTCGCCAACAGAGAGGGAAAGCTGAAGATAAGAGGGTTCGAGACCGTAAGAAAGGACTGGTGCGCGCTCGCCAAGAGGACCCAGAGAAAGATACTCCAGAAGGTTCTGGTAGAGGGTTCAAAGAGTGATGCCTTGCAACACGCGAAGAGCGTGATAGAGGACCTGGAGGAGAAGAAAACGGAGTTGAAGGACCTCGTGATCTACACGCAACTCACCAAGCCCATCGAGGAGTACGAATCTACGGGACCACACGTCGAGGCCGCGAAAAAGATGGAAGAAAGAGGGGAAGAAGTGGAGCCTGGAACAACCATTATATATGTTATTACGGAGGGTGACGGCTCGATCTCCGACAGAGCTGTTCCTGTGGAAATGGCAGACTCGGAAAACGTAGATGCGGACTACTACATCGACAGACAGATAGTTCCCGCGGCTATGCGAGTCTTGGAGGTGCTGGGTGTGGACGAAAGGCAACTAAAGGGTGAAGGGAAGCAGGAGTCTCTGGAAGATTTTCCGTAGGTGTTCCGATGGAGATATTCTACGAAGGTGAAAAGTTCTTGGATGCGGAAAGGAAAGATTCAATTTTGGGGAAGATGAAAGGGTTGATGTTCCGTGAGTTGAAGGAGGATGAAGGGATGCTGATGGTCTTCCAGGAAGAGGGGAGATGGGGTATATGGATGCTGTTCGTGCCACAGGACCTGGCCCTGTTTTTCCTAGACGGAGAAAAGAAGGTGGTGGACAAAAAGCCCGCGGAGAAGATGAACTTGGATCCGCAGACCTGGAAGGTTTATAAGCCTGTGAAAAAATGCAAGTATGTACTGGAATGTAAGGAAGAAAAACTAAAAGAAGTGGAGGCAGGTGAAAAACTAGAGTGGTAAGATGGATAAGAAAGCCATGGAAAAATACAAGGAAGCGGGAAAGATAGCGGCGAAGGCCCGAAAATTTGGCAAGGAGCTTATAGAAGAAGGAACTTCCTACAAAAAAATAGTCGAAGAAACCGAGAAGAAGATAAGAGATCTCGGGGGAGGTATAGCGTTCCCTGTTAACCTTTCTGTAAACGAGGTAGGAGCACACGACACTGCGGACGTGAAGGAAAAAAGACAGATCAAAAAAGGTCTTGTGAAACTGGATGTGGGTGTACATATCAATGGATTTATAGGAGATACAGCGGTCACCGTTCCTGTAGGGACTAACAAAGAAGGGATGATAGAGGCTTCAGAGGAGGCGCTGAGCAATGCAATAGAAATGATGAAACCGGGGAACGAGATCGGAGAGATTTCAGCCGAGATTGAAAAAACCATAAGAGATCATGGATACACTCCTGTGAGGAACTTGACCGGCCACGGCCTCGGAAAGTTTGACCTGCACGCGAAACTTCAGTTCCCCAACGTAAAAACTGACGTAGACTACGAGCTGGAGAAAGGAGATGTTTTCGCTTTGGAGCCCTTCACGACCGACGGCACAGGAAAGGTAATAGAATCCGATAGAGTCCTGGTATACAGATGGAACAAGAAGAAATCGGTCCGTTCCAGGGAGGGAAGGAAAATACTGAAGATGGCAAAGAAAGACTTCAACAAGCTTCCTTTCGCCAAGAGATGGCTAACCGAAAAGGTCTCCAAACTGAAGCTCAACCTCGCGCTTAGGCAACTAACCGAGAGAAACGCGCTCTACAAGTATCCGGTGCTCAAGGAAGCGGGCGGCGGCGATATAGCCCAGGCCGAGCATACTGTAATTGTAGATGAGAAACCGGAGGTCACGACCAAAATTTAATCTGACCAATACTTCTTAGTTCTCGTGTACTCCTTCTCCTTTTCAAGGATCGCTTCGTAGAACTCGTCCTCGTCCTTCTTCTGTTGCGCAAGTATCCTTATCGCGGTCTCGGGACCCACACCTCTACCGGCCATGGCCTTTATGAATTTCCTACCATAGGTCAGGACGTAGTCCGCAATTCTTTCCATCTTGTTTCTGGCCTTCTGCTCCTTTTCAACAAGATCTTTACCTTCGGTCATTTTTTCCAGTATCTCCTCTTTCTCCTCCTCGTAGGGTTTTATCACCGTTATCCTGCCGGAGCCACAGACGGAGCACTTTATGTCCTCAGGTAGATTCCTGACCTTCTTGTTCACGCGGTACTCGCCGCATCCCATACACATCAGGCGCATCTCCGTGTTCTTTATCCGATTCTTGAAGGCCTTGAAAATCTCCTTTTGCGGCTTTTCAGGGCCCATCAACTCCTGAAACTTATGGCTGAGTCCCTTTTGGCCTATCTCCCCGCTCTCGCACTCCCTCAGCTCCAGCTCTCCTTCATGTATCCTTCGAACAACCTTCTTCGCAGCCTCCATATCCAACTTTTCCTGGAAGACTTCACGCTTCGCCTCCTCGTGTATAGGTGAGTCGCGGTAGGAGTCCACTATACCTTTTATGTTGACCTGGTCCCACTTTGCCCGTTTCTGCACTGCTCCAAACCGCTTTGCAGCGTGGATGAAACGCCACTTAAAAAGCTGGCTCTTCTCTATATAGTCGTCAAGGATTTTTTCCAGGTCCCCGGGCTTCGTTTTCTCCAGGACGTTTTTCACGAGATCCAGATCAGCACCCTGAACCATTACGCGGTAGGGGTCATTCTTCACCGCTATGGACCTCCCCTTCTCCTTCATCAGGACCGAAGCCAGGAACTTTCCCAAGGTCTGGTTAGCAAGGGTCCCATTACAGGAATGTATAACTACAAACTCGCCCTCCTTCTCAAGGAGCATCTCTCCCTCTCCGGCTATCTCCTCTCTGCTTTTCATCACGTACTCGACAATCTTTTTCGCAGCTCCTCCGTCTACGGGATACTCTTCCATTATCCTTTCCATGACCCCCTCCTTTCTCATCTCTTCCAGCCATTCCTTGACCTTTCTCCTGAGATCCTGCACGTCCTCCGCAATGCTCCTCGGCACAGGAATCAGCTCTCCCTCCCACGCAGGAACCGCTGAATCCACCTCGTCCACAGGCTCCACAAGAACCTTCCCCTCGTCTATGGAAAGAATCCTCCAGCTCCTTCCCTTCATTATGAAAGTGGTCCCCGGCTCGCCGTACTCCGCGACGAAGGATTCGTCCAGCTGTCCGACGTCCTGGCTCTGCACGGTATCGACAACCTGGTAGTTGTAAACGTCCGGTATAGTGGAGAGGTTCTCGTAGTAGTACTCCCACGCTTTTTTGGAGCGTTTCACCTTATCGTCTATCCACAGATAACGGAGGTTGGACATGAAACGTAGAACTTCGTAAAACTTCTGTTTAGAAAGATTCTCGTAAAAATAACTTCTTCCCATCAAATCATAGATTTCCTTCCAGTCCAGACCATACTCGTCTATACAGTAACCGACTATCTGGTTCGCGAGAACGTCCAGAGCGCCTTTGTGGAACTTCGTCGGCTCCAGCTTCTCCTCCAAGGCACGCTTAGCTATCACCGCGGACTCCATCACGTCGTCCTTGTTCCGTGCAATAACCTTTCCCCGCGACTTCTCCTCGACGCGGTGACCGCTCCTACCGATGCGCTGAAGGAGGCGCTTGACCTGCCTCGGGGAGCCGTACTGTAGGACGCGGTCTATCTGCCCTATATCTATGCCGAGCTCCAGGCTGGAAGTACAGATCAGGCTTTTTATTTCTTCTTGCTTGAAGTCGTCCTCGTTCTCTATCCTTACGCCCTTTGAAAGGGAGGAATGATGTATGGAGTGGTCGTACTCCTTGTCGAGCCTGTTGAGGCGGGAAGAAAGAACTTCGGAGGTTTCCCTGGTATTCGTGAATACGAGGGATGACTTGCTCCTTTCTATTAGATCATGAACCCTTCTCAGGCGCGATGTCGCCTCCTTGTCAGCAAATAGATCCTCAGCCAGTTTTTCGTCTCTCGGCTCGGACTCCGGCATCTCGACCTTCACCTCAAAATTCGAGGTCCCTGTGGCGCTTATCACTTCCGTCTGGGGTGAGAGAAACCTTGAAACCTCTTCAGGAGAACCGACAGTCGCGGAAAGACCAACCATCTGCGGCTTTCCACAAAGCTCCTTCAACCTTTCCAGGCCGAGAGAAAGCTGTACCCCCCTCTTCGATTCCACAAGCTCGTGAATCTCATCTACAACGACGTAGTCCACGTTCTTCAGGTGCTCCTTCATCTTTGAGCCGGGGATTATGGCCTGGAGGGTCTCCGGAGTCGTGACGAAAATCTGCTCTGGGAACTCAGCCTGTTTTCTCCTCTTGTAGTCGGAAGTATCGCCGTGGCGTATGGTCACCTCTATGTCCAGCTTCCTGCACCACCATAGGAGTCGCTGAAACATATCGCGGTTCAGGGCACGGAGTGGCGTTATATACAGGAGAGCTATCGGCTCCGGATCCTCTTCCAGGATCTTGTGGAGAAGTGGGAGCATGACACTCTCCGTCTTCCCTGCGCCGGTCTGCGCCGTTAGAAGGATGTCCTCGCCCCCTAGAACTGGACCTATCGCTCTCCGCTGCGGCTCAGTGGGACTGTCCCATCCCTTTTCTTCAATCAGTTCCTGTATCCTGGGGTGTAGTTTCTCGAAGGTCATAATATAACGGTGTTATATTTATCTACATGTGCTTTTGCGCTAAAACATTAACTACTAAGCCTTAAAAATCTGCCCCGAAGTAACAATTAAAAGTTTTAAAAACTAGTAAAAGTTAATAGTCTTGAGGTTGAGTGAGATGAGTGAAGCCAGAAATATTTCCGTGACTGACTCCCCAAGGAACCCTATAGAGGAAAGCAGCGTCGAGCTCGTCGAGAGGAAGGGTTACGGGCATCCAGACACCCTGGCCGATGGAATTGCGGAATCCATTTCAAAGTCTCTATCCCGATTCTACAGGGAGAAGTTCGGTAGAATACTTCATCACAACACCGACCAAGTAGAGATAGTCGGTGGAAAGGTAAATGTGGACTTCGGGGGCGGCGAAGTGATCAATCCCATTCATGTTATACTCTCAGGTAGAGCAACGACCGAAGCTTCCGGGAAAGAACTGCCCGTGCACGAAATAGCGATGAAATCCGCCAAGGAATTTGTAGCCAGCAAGCTGGATGCCGTGTCCATGGACAACAATTTTGTATGGGATTCAAGGATAGGCCATGGCTCCATGGACCTCACGAACCTTTACGAGAGCGACTCCGTGAAGGCGAACGATACTTCTTTTGGCGTGGGATACGCGCCTTTTAGCGATACGGAAAGTCTGGTACTGGAGGTTAGTAAGCACCTCAACTCCGAAGACTTCAAGAAAAGATTTCCCGAGCTGGGTGAAGACATCAAGGTGATGGCAGACCGTCACAAGGACACGATAAACCTCACGGTTGCCGGGGCATTCATAGCCGAAAGGGTCCCTGACTTCGACCATTATGTCTCCGTCAAGGAAGAGATAATAGAGGAGCTGCGTGACTTCGCATCGAAAGAGACTGAAAGGGAGGTGGATATATGCATGAACACAGCCGATGACTACGAAAACGAGATAGTCTACTTGACGTTGACGGGAACTTCCGCGGAGGCGGGAGACGACGGCTCGGTAGGAAGGGGTAACAGAACGAACGGCCTGATAACCCCATGTAGGCCAATGAGCCTAGAAGCCCCTGCGGGAAAGAACCCCCTGGCTCACGTTGGAAAAGTCTACAACGTACTTGCCAGATTCATCGCAGATGATATAGCGGAGAAAACGGAGGTCCAAGAAGTCTCCGTGAAGCTCCTCTCGCAGATAGGGAAACCTATAGACGAGCCGAAGGTGATAGACGTGGAAGCCATAAAACCTGGTGACCTTTCCGACGTACGCTACGAAACGGAGAAGATAGTCTCGGACTGGCTGAAAAACATCGATAAGGTTACGGAAGAAATTCTCAGGGACAACCTCTACGTTTACTGAAATCCGCGGTGGAGGCCCAGTTCCCTCGCCCTTTGTTTTGCGTCTTCGACTTCCTTCCTTTTGACCTTTCTTCTCAGTCCATCGTACTCCTCAGCCCTGTATCTCGGATAGTACTGGTCCATTATATTCACGTAGGAGTCCTGAGATATATCGCGCGCTATGAACCTCAGGACCTTCTCGGTCCCCGCAATCCCGTTGGGAAGGACCAGATGTCTTACAAGGAGTCCTCTCCTGGCTATTCCTTCCCCATCTACTTTAAGATCGCCCACCTGGTTGTGCATCTCCTTCAAGTTCTTCCGGACGACATCCCAGTAGTTTCCTACGTTCGAATACTTTTCTCCCTTCTTGTCGGATCCGTACTTGACGTCTGGCATGTAGATGTCCACGATCCCATCCAGTAACTCTATGACCTCCGGGTCGTCGTATCCTCCAGTGTTGTAGACAACGGGAGTTTCAAATCCACCCTCCTTTGCGATCCTCAGAGACTTCACGAGCTGTGGGACATAGTGCGTAGGTGTGACCCAATTTACATTGTGGCAGCCTCTTTCCTGCAAGTCTAACATCAGTTCCGCCACCTCTTCCTCCGTTTTTTCTGTTCCAACGCCTTTCTGAGATATTCGCCAGTTCTGGCAGTAGACACATTTCATCGGGCAGTTGGACAGAAAGATGGTACCAGAGCCGCTTCTTCCTACCAAGGGAGTCTCTTCGCCAAAATGTGCCTGCACGGAGGAAACCTTCATATTAACCCCTGCACCGCACCTGCCCTTAACACCTTCTATCCGGTTAACGCCGCACCTGTTCCCGCACAGGCCGCAGGACTTCAACCTCTTGTGGAGCTCTTCTGTCTTTCGAGAAAAACTTTCTCTGCTCAGAGAAAGGTATCTTGGCCTCACGTTACCGCGTCTGAAGCAGACTTTAATCTCGGCAAAGTTAAAATTAAGCATCATAACAGCGGGCTCAAAGAGAAAGGGGGTTTAGAAGGGCATATTGACTTCTTCTTCCTCTTCTTCCTGTTCCTCCTCTCTGGCCACAGCCTCAGAAGTCTTCGTACCTTCAGCCGTCTCCTGGACCTTGGCTTCCTGCTTCTGTTGACCCTTTATAGCCTCGGGAGAAATATGTTTTACGATCACTATGTCGCCTATGGCCTTGATGAACTGGTAGGGTATTACAACACCTCTTTTCCCACCAAGCATCCTTGCCATGTAGCTGCCCTTCTTGGCTTTCAAAACCATGGAACCTATACGGAACCTGCCAAGGTCTATCTTGACATTCTTCACCTGGCCACAGTATTTGCCCCTGTCGGTGAAGACGTCCTTCGAGAACATTTCCGAAAGCTTTTCAACGTTTACAGGCATAAACTCACCTCTTTAATATCTTTCTTGCTGTTATATAAATCTATCCGGGGACTTTTAAAACTTTACTGGACGATACTACCTGAGACTCTCATGAGAGGATCTTGTACTCTCCCGATTCTATGCATTCCTCAACCTTTTCTTCTATCGAAGTTCTCAAATCCTGGGGAAGATATTCCTTGACCTCCTCCTCTATTCTTTCGAAGTTCTCCGAATCGCCCACGTTGAGACTCGGTCCCGATATCACGTTACGGTCTCTCCACACCCTATGGCTCATGGTGAGAAATGAAAGTGCCTGCTCTAGATCCTCAGAGTATTTAGTGCCCTCATGGAAGGGAAATACTTCACTTAGCCGCTCCTCTTTCTTGGTCAGCCTGTAAACAGATCTCTGAAGGTCTCTCATCTTGAAGTTTTTCTCTTCCCTGTCTTCCACATCTCTGAAGGAGTAGTAAAGAATTCCCTCAAGTACATCCATAGAAGTGATCCCCTCAAGTGAACCGTGATCTTCATTTCTCTCATTCATATATAACTTACTTGTGGTGGTAAAACTTTAATAGTTTGCCGAAGAAAAGCTAAACCAGCTGGGGTGGCCGAGATTGGTTTGAGCCAACGGCAATGGCTTAAGGCGCAGGATTGCTAATCCTGTGGGCTGTACAGGAGAAGATACCGACGTGGACGGAGTCCACGTCCTCTGCAGTTGCCCTCGTGGGTTCAAATCCCATCCCCAGCGCCACTATTACATTCTATCCATTCGCCACATTATTACAAGGAAGGTCCATCAAACCTTGGCGTAGCAAATATTTTTAAACTCTGAAGTCCATGCATGTGGTGTAATACGGGGAGGGCCGGTAGTCTAGTGGCTAAGAACCTTTTTACTCACGTTCGTTCGAAAAACGTTCACGAAAAAGGTTGTCCGCAAATGACGCCACCCTTACAATACGAAACGGAGTTTTGATCTCCGTTACACGTATCGGAGAGGTGGAGATCGCAAGTTCGAATCTTGCCCGGCCCATCACAAAAAACAAAAGGAGGTGATCTACGTGCTTATCGTAAAGAACGCTGTGAAGGATGCCGCTGGCAGCAAGAACGTTAGCACTGACTTCTACGACGCTCTTGATGAAAAGGTTCAGGAACTTGTAGACAGGGCAGCAGAGAGAGCTGAATCCAACGGCAGGAAAACAGTTCAGGCAAGGGACCTGTAGGGTTTCCAACCCTTCCCTTTTTATTTTTTAAAGAGTAGGTTTTCGTGGTGCTCCCGTAGTCTAGACCGGCCAAACGGTCGACGCGCACGTAGTGTGCGTCCTTGGCTATGGATACTGGCCTTTCGATCCCGAAAGGGTTGAGCAGAACCTTTTCAAGAAAGGTTCATCAAAATGCGATGATAGAAGAAAGCCAGTGACCCGGGTTCAAAAGAAGGAAGCAAGACTTCCATTGTTTCCTTCGGAAACTCCCGGCGGGAGCATTCTCCCTTTCTTTTTTTAAAATGCTTTTTTAACCTCAGAATCCAAATGTAAAGCATGAGAGAAGATATGGCTGGCGAGGAGAGCCACAAGAAAGTAGTGTTTCTGCTCTTCTTGTTCATGATAATAGGAATTATTATTTTCATGATCTGGAGCTACGGGATTGTCCAAGAAACAGTGCCTGACTGCGAGTGGGAAATGCCCGAAAGGGCTACGAACTCAGTAGACACGTCAATTGCTTCAGAGCAAGACGCCGTAGAAGTTGTTCTGAACCTGGAAGAAACAGGTGAAAACCTCAATATCTCGGCAGAGGAAAAGGTTTCTGGGCACTGGGATATCGAACTGAAGAACGGGAGTGAAATCCAAGAGAAGTACGGGGTCACCGATGGTGGAAAAATATATAAATACGAAGAAATTTGTTATGAGGAGGACAGGACCATTATCGAAAGTATAAAGAGACTGCTGAGCGACGTCGGGGAAATGGAAAATCGGACCGATGATCTCTGAGCCCGAATTTTACGACGCGGGGGTACCCAAGCGGTCAAAGGAATCTTTTTCAAAAAGATTCATCAAAATTTCGGCCAGAGGGGCTAGGTTTAGGACCTAGTGGTTTAGTACCTTCGCAGGTTCGAATCCTGCCCCCCGCAT
>JBKHHE010000011.1:0-16734 GCA_046539305.1 Candidatus Aenigmatarchaeota archaeon | reverse complement strand
TCCGGAGGAGGAGTTTAAGGAATGGAAATGCCACGAGGATGGGGAGTGGAAGAGCTGTGATGATGTGAGATGGGATGAGGATATAGATATCAATGGAAATGAAGCGGAGGTGAAGATGTGGGATGACAGGAACGTCACGGCCGTTTTTGAGAGGGAGGGGGTGGAAGAAATGAACAAACTACTAGTCAAGCTGGACGGCGGGGGACGGATTTCTCCTGATTACGATGCTGATGGGTACATTGAAAGCTGTGAAGACGATGAATATGCTGATGACTACTACGATTACTGCTGGTGGTACGTGGAGGAATCTGAGGCTGAGATCGAGGCTATAGGCTCGGGATGGACCGTTGTGAATCTTGTTGGGCATAGGTGGAGGGGCCGGGAAGATTATGAATGGAAGGACTATGGTTTGTTGGACTGGTTATACCCGGCGAACTCTGATTTTGAGGAGTTTGGTGTCGATATGGCGGGGGAGAGGAGGGTGAGGGTTGCTCAGCACCCTCAATTAGAAGTCGACATCTATCCGGATGACGTTGAGGACGATGTGGATGTTTCCGTGGATGGTATGGAGGACTGCGAGCCGGATAAATATGACGAGTGCTGGGTTATGGAGCATGAGATAGTCGCAGAACCGGACCTGGACTACGACGAGGACAAGCTGGAGCTCGTGGGATGGGAGGGCGAAGTGACTACATCCACGCCTGAAGGACCCGCTAGTTATTTTGATGACTGCGAGAATGATGATGTCGACGAGTGGCTGGACTGTGACACAGGCGAGGTTGACACGGACAAGCCTAGAAAGGTCCAAGCCGAATTTGAATTGTCGGGCGACGGAACTATGGAGGTCAAGGCGGAGCCCGAGGAAGGCGGCGATGTCGACGTGGAGTGGGAGGAGGAAGGCGAAACCGTACAGGAAACCGTCGCAGACGAGGATACCTTCACCGTCATGGAAGGAACGGACGTAGACCTGGAGGCGAAGTCCGCGACGGACTGGGACTTCGTGGAGTGGCAGGGAGACTCCGATATCCAAGGCGACACAAGTAAGAATGTCCAGTTAACCATAAATCCCGACCACGAGGCAACTGCGGTTTTCGAGACGGGTGACCCCTACTTCGATGTAGATATAACCGACCCCCAGGATGGTGACGAGTTTGAAGAGGGCGATACGGTCACAGTTGATTACGAGGTGGGGAACGTCGGCGGGGAGGACGGTACCCAGGATATAGAGTTCAAGGTCGACGGGACTCTGGAGGACACGGAAGAAGACGTGTCTATAAGTTCCGGTGACACCTACACGGACTCGTTCACATGGACGCCCGGGAGCGAAGGAGACCACACCCTCTCCGTCCACAGCGATGACGACTCGGACGATGTTACGGTCGGGGTCATTGACCCAGGTGACCCCTACTTCGATGTAGATATAACCGACCCCCAGGATGGTGACGAGTTTGAAGAGGGCGATACGGTCACAGTTGATTACGAGGTGGGGAACGTCGGCGGGGAGGACGGTACCCAGGATATAGAGTTCAAGGTCGACGGGACTCTGGAGGACACGGAAGAAGACGTGTCTATAAGTTCCGGTGACACCTACACGGACTCGTTCACATGGACGCCCGGGAGCGAAGGAGACCACACCCTCTCCGTCCACAGCGATGACGACTCGGACGATGTTACGGTCGGGGTCATTGACCCAGGTGACCCCTACTTCGATGTAGATATAACCGACCCCCAGGATGGTGACGAGTTTGAAGAGGGCGATACGGTCACAGTTGATTACGAGGTGGGGAACGTCGGCGGGGAGGACGGTACCCAGGATATAGAGTTCAAGGTCGACGGGACTCTGGAGGACACGGAAGAAGACGTGTCTATAAGTTCCGGTGACACCTACACGGACTCGTTCACATGGACGCCCGGGAGCGAAGGAGACCACACCCTCTCCGTCCACAGCGATGACGACTCGGACGATGTTACGGTCGGGATCGACGGAGGGACGACTGAATCGGACCACTGTGAAGTGAGGGTCTGTGGGCCCGGAGGTGCCTGCGACACCATAACCGTGGAGTGTTGATAATATGGAAAGGGAAAAGGGATTGAGTGTAGTCATCGGATTTGTGCTATTGGCTGTACTTGCATTGATATTGGTAGGAGGTGTTGTTGCTTGGTTAAGTACCACAGAGGAGGAGGCTCGTCAGGAAACTGAGGAGATGATAGATGAAGAGGATATAAATTTTTACATAGACAACGTCGAGACGGACAGCAGCAACAATATTCAGAGCATAACTATAGTTAACAACGGCAGAAATTCTATACCTCACGAGGAGCTGTCCGTGATATTTGAGGGGAATTTGGAGGAGGTGAGCCGTATAACCGGCGAAGACCCGATACCTACAGGTGGTAATGCAACCATCCACATGTAAATCCCTCCTTGACCTTCTGTTCTGTCAGCCCCAACCCCAGACTTTTATATCCAAAAAACAGAATGAAGGACTATGAACGGAAACTGTACATTTTGTAAAATAGTCGAGGGCGAAGTTCCCGCGTGGAAGATATACGAGGATGAGCATTTTCTGGCCTTCATGGGCGCCTTTCCTATCACGGAGGGACACAGCCTTGTGATTCCAAAAGAGCATTATCCCGAGTTCCTGGATCTTCCTGAACATGAACTTAAACACCTCCTCAGGGTCGTGCAGGAGGTGGCGGATGGCGTGGTAGAAGCCACGGACGCGGACGGTTTCAACCTCTTGCAGTCCAACAACCCTGTGGCAGGCCAGGAAATATTCCATGTCCATTTCCACATAATTCCTAGATACCACGGTGACAGTGTTGAGATGAGGTGGGAGGAAAGCGAGCTGGAGGATGAGCAGGCCGAAGCTTTATTAAAGGATATAAGGGAATGTATGTAGAAGTTTAAAGGAGAAAAACCAAACAAGGACAAGGAGGTGGTTTGAATGGATACAATATTTCCGGAGTGTCCTCAGTCCGACTGTGAGAACGGCGTTTTGGTACCGTTCTCCTTTGGTGAGGATGTATTCGAAAAGTGGAAGTGCACTCAGTGCAAATACGTGTTAAAGAAAAAGAGATAAAATGGCTGACAAACTGGATCCATGGGCTCTAGGAGCCGCGGCAGGGATAGTCTTCGTTATCTGCGTAGTTTCCCTGGGGATAGGGGCAAACTTCGACTACGGTGGTCAGTGGGTTGAGCTTCTGGCGAACGTTTACCTGGGCTTCGACACGGATGTTGCCGGTATACTCATAGGTTCCCTATGGGCTTTCGTAGACGGAGTCATAGGAGGAGCTCTTCTTGCAACTTTCTACAACTTCCTGAGCGACAGGATGCAGGATTAGAAGAATTCAGAGGCTTTCAAATATTTCAACAACTTTCTCCTGTCCCACCGCCTTTATCAGCTGTCCCGCCCGTGGTCCACTTTCTTTTCCTAGGATCGCGAGGTAAACGGCCTGGAAGATATCTCCGACAGGGATGTCATATTCGTCTTTGAAGCCGTAAATTCTGTCCTGTATGTCCTCTACCCCTCGATCTTCTTCAAGATATTCCTTCAGATCTCTTAGAATTTGTTCTTGCTCCTCGGAAAGACTTTCCCTGACCTCGGATGAAATCCGTTCATGCACCTTTATTCTGGAGTCTTCGGGGGCGTATTTATCCACCCAGTTGCCGGCCCTTTTGATTCTCTCGAAGGCTTCCTCCCTCTCCCTTTTTGTTAAATCAGTGGGGAGCTGTTCCATTGACCTCAACATCTTTAGAGCATCTTCCTTGTCCGCGGCGAGCTGTGCCACAGTTACGCATGCGGAGTATTTGACCCTGACCGGTTTTTCCCCAGGAACCTCATCCACGGAAAGCTCGTAGTTCCTCTTCATGTTCTCCATCCTGCGCTCACTGCCCACCTCCTTCTCCCCGAAGTATACGGCCTCGGCCAGATCGAACTGGTCCGCATGCTTGGATATATTGGTTAGGTCTATGTCTCTTTTCTTGTCAGGTCTTTTAGTGAAGAAGTATTTCAGCGCCTCCGGGGAGATAAGATCCGTCAGCTCCTTCCTTGTGATGAGATGTCCTTTGGAGCCCGAGAAGGGCTGTCCGTTAAGTGTAAACCACTCGTATTCCAGGGGAACAGGAGGCTCCCTTCCAAAGACCTGTCTGGCTATTTCGGATCCGGTGTCGTAGCTTCCTCCAGAAGCCGCGTGATCTTTTCCGAAGGGCTCAAAGGTAACTCCCAGAGCCTTCCATCGCGCCGGCCAGTCCACCCTCCAGGTCAGCTTACCCTCGGAAAGTGGAACGGAGCCTTCTTCGCCACATCCCTCCACTCTTCTGTTCTTCACCTCCTTCCCGCTGCAGGTGTAGTACAGACTGTCTTCATCCCAGTCCTTTATGTGGGTAAGGTTCCCGCAGTTCTCGCAGATGGCGTCGACTATCGTCCAGTCCTCCGGGAGGGGATTGGTCCTGTACTTCTTCAGTATCTTTCTTATAGTCTCTCTGTTTCTAAGGGCCGTGAGCATGGGACCGTCCAGCTTTCCGGAAGAATAGAGATCCTCGTCGGCCGAGTATATATTCGGGTCCATACCGAGGACTTCGAAGTCCTTTTCCAGCATCTTCTGGAAGTGGGAGCTCCACGAATCGCAGCATTCCAGAGGGTCCGGTATCCTGGAGTAGGGCTTGCCCAAGAAGTTTTCCAGCTCATCCTTGCGCTCTTCCGAGACCTTTACTATCTCGAAGTCGAGGTCCATGAACTTTTTCGGTACCGCCTTCATCGGGTCCCTGTCGTCGGCGATCCAGTGAAAGTCCTCGACCTCTCCGCCCCCGGACTCGACGGCCTGTTTGACCATGAAGCCCCTTATGGGGTCGTTCAGGTTACCGAGGTGGATTATACCCGACGGAGTTATCCCCGATGATATAACGATAGGTTCTCCCTCTTCCTTTCTTCTGCTAATAACCTTCTCTGCTTTCTGGTCGGCCCAGTGCTGCGTCATAAAAACAATAAATCTTCGTCAGTTTTTATAAGGTTGCGGTTCGTAATTTTGTCGGGTGATATTTTGGACCTCTATCTTGTCTCCGTCGCCGCTTTCGTTGCCACACTTGCGGCACTCATAATATGGGACAGGAAGAACGTGGATGTGGACAACTACGTGATGTTCATGCGGAGGACGCAGCGCGGACGGGACCTTATCGAAAGGATAGCGTCCTGGAACGAAGGGTTCTGGAACAGGGTCGGGGACGTTTCGACTGTAGTAGGCATCGGTGGGATGATATTTGCATTCCTGTTCATAGGGTATATATTCGCGCAGCAGCTTGTGGGTCCACCAACCGCCGGGGGTCCTGCACTCGTCCTTCCCGCACCCACGGGCGAGGCTTCCTTCCAGCCCGGTTACATAGGTGTGCCCTTCTGGCAGTGGATAATATCTATCCTTCTCCTGCTCGTGGTTCACGAGGGCATGCACGGCGTGATGACCAAAACTGTTAAATCAAAGATAGAAAGCCTCGGACTTGTACTTTTCGCTGTGATTCCCGGTGCCTTCGTGGAGCCGGACGAAGAGGATCTGAATAAAAAAAGCTGGAGGGACCAGGTCAAGGTCTACTCCGCCGGTTCCTTCGCCAACTTTTGCCTTGCCGGGGTAACTATTCTTTTCACATCTTTCGTCTTTATGCCTGCCTTCACCACGCCCGGAATAGGCTTCACGGGATACGTGAATGCCACGGAGTACGGTATGGATGCCTTTCCTGCTGAAGAGGCGAACTTTTCTGGAAGTATTTTAAGGATAGAAAAGCAGAGAACCAGAAACCTGGAGGAGTTTCAGGAAAAGCTTGGTGAGTATTCTCCTGGAGACACCATATCTGTAGAGACCACTGAAGGAGCTTATACCTTTCAGCTTGCGGAGAACCCCGAAAAATCCGGCGAGCCTTTTCTCGGCATAGCGGGTGTCTCTGAGACCGGAGTTATTAAAGAGGGGTACAGAGGTACCAGATGTGGAGCTGTGGTAGGCTTTTTCCGGGAGCTTCTTACATGGATATTCGTCCTGAACCTCGGCATAGGAATAATGAACCTTCTCCCCCTGAAACCATTGGACGGCGGCCTCATCCTCGAGTCCATATCGGAGAACTTCCAGCCGGAAAGGAGCGAGAAAATAGTCAAGGGGGTCTCTTCCCTTTCCCTGATCTTCCTGGTCTCCGCCCTCTTCCTTTCTTTCATGGCCTGAGGTTCGATAGGGCCTCCTCCACCCTTTCATGAAGTTCCCTCAGAGTTCCTTCATTGCTGAGTTCTATATCGGCCATCGAGAAGGTCTCGTCCATCTTGAACCTCTTCCTGTCTTCCCTGTCCTGTTGCCTGAACTCCTCGAAGGTCTTGGGATCTCCAGTCCTTCCCCTGCTCTTCAGCCTCTCGAATCGGGTCTCCTCGTCGGCGCGGACGTAAATAAGAACAAAACCGTCCCCGAACTCTTCCCTCAGGACCTCCACTTCTTCTGGATTCCTTATCCCGTTCACCACGAACTTCCTTCCGTCAGATTTCCCTATCATTTTCGCGGCCTTTTTCCCTATAAATCCGTTCCCCTCTTCATCTCTACACTCCTCTCCAAGGTCCTGAAGGTTTTCCCTGGTCGGTTCTATACCTCTCTCATCCGCGACCTTCCTTACAATATTGCCGCCGCCGAAACTCCTGAAGCCATGATTCTCTGCGAGGTAATCAGAAACTGCATCCTTGCCTGCGCCTATAGGTCCTGTGAGCCCCAGGATCAACATATAAAGAAACTATAACTTCACCCTTTTATTTCTTCCATGACTATCGCGGGGCAGAGGTTTTTCACCCCCTCTATGCCCCCGACCTTCCCCGACATTATTTCGCCGAGCTCAGAGTTGTCCTTTGCCCATATCTCGGCCATTATCATGTGGTCACCCGTGCAGGTCGATACCTTCTTCACCTCGTCCATCTCGGCTATTTCGTTCGCGGCGCTAAGCAAGTTTTCGGGCTCAACGTCCAGGCCGAGAAGGGTCTTCGTGCTGTAGCCAAGTTTTTCGTGGTCAACCTCGACCGTGTAGTTTCTTATGACTCCCTTCTTCTCCATCTTCTTCACCCTCTTCCTCACGGTGGCCTCGCTAACCCCAAGCTCGTCAGCTATCTCTGTGAAGGGTCTCCTACCGTCTTCATTCAACAGCTTCAAGATCTTTCTGTCCTTTTCGTCCATCTTTTCCTCTCTTTTTACGATTTTCGAACCAAAACCTTTTATATTAGTATTTATACTAATTGTATTAGTCAAAGTTTATAAAGTTTTTCGTCATGGATTTGGAAGTAAAGCTTCCAAACCTGAAAATTGGAAACTTTTGTTTCCAAACTTGAGAATTTACGTTCTCAAGATTTCAATTTCAGGAGGTGAGAAATATGGATTTTCAAGACTACCTGAAAGACTGGTTCGGCGACGAGACCGAGGAAGTAGGCCTGTACATGGCGATGGCCAGGCAGGCCGAGCGCGAAGGTTACCCTGAGATCGCCAGACAGTTTAGGGAGAATGCCCTCGCCGAGGCGGAGCACGCGGGGATAGCGGCGGAGCTGGCAGGCATGGTCGGAAAAACAAAGGAGAACCTCGAGAAGATGATCGGCGGCGAGGACAGTGCCAACTCCGAGAGGGTTAAGTGGGCCGAGAAGAGAAGCGGCGAAGAGGAGGCCTACCTGAGAACGACGGCAATGGACGAAGCGAGACACAAGAGGGCACTGAAAGGCCTGAGAGAAAGCCTTTAAAACCCACTTCTTTTTTAATCCTTCCGTTAACTTTATAAGCGTCAGTGTTACATTGCGTTAATTCATGAAGACCACCGAGAAAAAAGTTCTCCTTGAGCTATTGGAGAACAGCAGGAAGAAAATAACGGAGATAGCCGAGGCCGTGGGTATATCAAGGCAGACGGTCAGCAAAAAGATAGAGAAACTGGATGAAGAAGGAATTATAGACTTTTTCACCGTTAGCCTTGATGAGAAGAAACTGGGGTTGAATGTAAGGGCCTACGTAATTCTAAATCTGGATCCATCCTCGGAGCTCAGACAGGAGTTTGTCCAGGAAGCCAAGGACTTTGAAAAGATCAGCCAGATACATTACACATTCGGAAGGTTCGATATGGTAATGGAAGTTCTGGTTGAGGACGAGGAAGAGCTGGATGGGATAATAAGCAGGATCCATGATTTCGAGGCCGTGGAAGAGACGGAGACTTTAATATGCAGGTATACGGAAAAAAGAGAGCTGAAAGCCCCCGTCCGTGAATTTCTGACCGGGAACTAGATCTTGTTCCTCAGTTCGCAGGTTTTACATACTCTCCTGCTAGTCATTTCCCCACAGTTCTCGCATTCCTGGACGGGGGTCTCCGCACCACTGAATTCTTTTCTCAGTGCGGGGAGTATCTTGTCAAAGGCTCGTAGCGCTGTATATTTTGTTGAAGGGTGTTTCTTCTCCATCCCATTGAGGAACTCCCGAACCTCGAAGCGAAGGCTTTCTTCTACGTAGGGGCATTCCGTCTGATGCAGCTCTAGACCTCTCAGCCTCCCGTAGAGCGCTACTTCTTTCTCTGGGGTGTTCCGGAAGGGTTTCACTCTCGGCACGAACTTTTCCTCGTCAACTACGGCCGGCTTTGCACCCAGCCTCAACATCCTCTTCATATTCCCCTTCAGGTAGTTCATAAAAATGCTCTGAAGCTCATCGTCCATATTATGTGCTGTAGCGAGCTTGTCAGCCTCTAACTCTCTGCTCTTCCTGTTCAGAAGCCATCGTCTCAGCACGCCACAGTAGGTGCATCCATGTTCCTTCTCCTCCATTATTTCGTCCAGTGTTTTCCCGAAGGCGTCCTTGAAGGACACGGTGTGAAGTTTCACCTCCAACTCCTCACAGAGCTCCCTCGCTATCTCTAGGCTTTCGTTCCTGTAGCCTTCTATCCCCTCGTCTATGGCTAGCGCGATGAGACTCGCTTCTCTCCATTCCTCAAGAAGCTCTTTCAAAAACAGCAGTAATGCGGAGGAGTCCATCCCCCCGGACAGCGCCACGCAGACCTTGTCATCGTTCTCGAACAGCTCCTCCTTCCGTATGGTTTCCTTAACCAGGGACTCAAACTGCTCCACGAAGTGGTCTGCACACCAGGATTTACCCTCGTACTTTCTGTGGATTACAGCCGTTTTCCCACATTTCCAACAGTTCGAGCTCATCTTTCACCCTCCCATTCCTTTTCGAGTTGTGCAAGGAACTCTTCCATGAAACAGTGTCTGTGCTCGCCTATCTCCCTGGCTGTTTCCGTTTTCAGCCTTTCCTTTATCTTCAAAAGCTTGTCGTGAAAGTGCTCCACGGCTGTTTCACTCTCACCGTCGTACCCACCGGAGAACTTTTTCTCAGGAAGATATATTGGCCTGTTGTTAGCGCCTGAATACATCATGGTTCTTGCCACACCCACCGCCCCCATTGCATCCAGCCTGTCCGCGTCCTGGAGAATTTTTGCCTCGAGTGTTTCCGCTTTTCTGTCGTCGCTGAAGCGATGGGTCCTTATGCAGTGCAGGACCTCCTCCCTTTTATCATAGTTCTCCAGAACCTCTTCGGCCAGTTCCGCACTGATCGCCGCGTGCCTGTCCTTGTCCTTGTGATGCCCTATATCGTGGAGAAGCGCAGCGATCCTAAGGACTTCCAGGTCCGCACCTTCCTCCTCATTGATTTTTTCACAGAGCTTGAGCACCCTTCTGGTGTGTTGCCAACCGTGTCCCCTATCGTTCTTTTCCAGATGCTTCTTTGCGAAATCTTTAATTTTCTCCAGGTCCATCTAACCACCTGAAACCACGTTTAGGAGCTTCAGCTCCTCTCCACCTTCCACCTCCTCCTCCAACGAAACTACTTCGCCGTCAACCTCGGCTATAACCGTTTCTGGGTTTACATCCACCTCCTCCAGGACTTCCTCAACTTTGGTTCCATTGCTGATGTCCACGTCCCTTTCCACATCTTCATGGATAACTTTTACAGGCATGGGAAAATCCCCTAGGTCGAGATTTAAATAGTTCAGTCAAGCCACGGTGATTTGAGTGGTAGCTTTATAGAGCTGACCATGAGACCACTGATTAAGAAGGTTATTATTATCACAGGGTAGAGGCCAGGATTTATGAGGTATATCAAGGGATAGATAACACCGTTCGCTGTGCCAGGTAGACCTGAGAAGTAGTTCCCCTCTGATTCCTTCGTCTGGAATCTCGCCAGACGTAGCAGTTCTGCAGAGAGGAGACAGGCGGCTGCGGCATGAACCATTGTGCTTTCAAAAGGTGAGGCAGCGAGAGGGCCCATCCAGAGTATCACTAACATTGCAGGAGCTGCACCAAAAGAGACCAGGTCTGCCATATCCATCCTCTTCCCGAACTCCGTGGGTTCAAAGAGGCTTCTTGCTATTTCTCCATCCAGGATGTCCGCAACAAAGGCGAGGACTATCATGACCAGCCCTGCTTCGAACCTGTTTTGGAGAAAAAAGTAGATGGAATAGAAACCAAAGACGCAGTTGAGGAGAGATACAAAGTCTTTTCCTAACACCAGTTCGGCTAGTCCTCCCTTTGAATTGTCAGGCATAAAACTATTTTAGACTCTCACCTTTTATTTTTTAACCTTCAAATATTCAGTTCTTTCCTTTTCTTCTCCAGGAATTCCTTCAGGCCGTTCATCTCCTCAGCAAAGGGATGGTTTTCATCCCTTTCAAGCCTCTTTACCATTATAGCTACGCCTTTGTCTGGGAGAGGTTTTGGACTTATTTTCTGGAGGAGCGGGGCTATATTTTCGTTTTGAAAGACGTTTTCTCCGAGGGATTCGACCAGGACGTGGTACCCCGCTTCTTCCCACAGCTCTTTGACCCTTTGGTTTTCTTTATGAACTCCGATAACTGATATCGCTGCCCCTTCCTCTTTCAGCCTTTTCTCAAGCTCTTCCAGGAGGAACTTTCCGAGGCCCTCGCCCCTCCTCCTTTCCTCTACGAAGACCGCGCCTATGTTGCCTATTTTCTCCATGAACGTCCTTATATATCCACATCCGACTGTTTCATCTCCGTCCTTGAGAAGGAAGAATTGCCTGTCTTCAGGATTTTCCCCTGGACTCGTAATGTAGGGATGGTCTCCGCACATTTCCTCTAGAATTTCAGCTTCTTCCGTCTCTACAAGGTGCATACCCTTCTTTAGTTTCCGGTGTTTTAAATCTCTTTCCAACCCAAACCTATTTACCTCCCGATGCATATTGTTCTCCCAATGATAAAGAAAACGAAAGCTGAGGACCTTGTCAAGGAAGAGGTCGACACGGAGAACCTCAGGAAGCACATGTACGCTGTTTCTGCTATAATGGAGGAACTGGCATCGAGGCTAGACAGGGACGAGGAGCTGTGGAGCCTCGTAGGCCTCCTGCACGACGTGGACTACGAAGAGACCAAGGACGATCCGAAGGAGCACGCGCTTAGGTCCGCGAAGATGCTGGAGGGCGAGATCCCACAGGAAGCCCTGCGTGCGATAAAGGCGCACAACCACAAGCATACGGACGTTGATCCGGAGAGCGATCTTGATCACGCCCTGATAGCCGCGGACGCGATTTCCGGTCTCATAATCGCAACGGCTCTCGTAATGCCCGACAAGAGATTGGACCAGGCCCGCACCGAGTCCGTTCTGAAGAAGTTCGACGACAGCTCCTTCGCCAGGAACATAGACCGGGACAGGATTCTGCACTGCGAGGAGTTCGGTATGGGCAGGGAAGAGTTCACCGAACTTTCTCTGGAGGCGCTTCAGGACATACACGAGAAGCTGGGGCTGTAGAACGACCAAAAGGTTTAAATATTTTCTTTTTGCATAATACTGAGTTGGTAACAGATAAGTTACTTTTAAATAGTAGTAACAAACCAACAAGTGGGGTGTGAAATGGATGAACCAGTATCATGGAAATGTTCAAGAGGTTATAGAAGCGGTTAGAATGCCCTCTGACGCCGAGATAATTGGTGTGGGTGTAATACCTGGTGAGAGAGGGAATGGTGGCAACGGCGGAAATGGAAAGGACGGAGACATTGATCTGGGCTTGCCAAAGATGTACGAGCCGGGCAACGGTGGAGGCAACGGTGTTTATGAGGAAAGCAGGTAAACCGTTTACGAAGAAAACTGTTTCTGGTATTACTGCGGATTGATCGACGGTTTAGATACTCGCCCTGTCGCGATTCTCAAGACTTAAATATTTTCCCCAGAACTAGTGTATTGTGGAGGTGAATTCATGGGCATTAATAAGAAAAAGAGAGCAATTTACGAGGCTTTCGAGGCTCACGACCAGGTAAAAAGGGATTTTGATCTTTCTTCTGAGGAAGAAATCTACCAAATTGACTCTGAGGAAGTAGATGGTGAGTGGCTTAGGGGACTGGTGAAAGGAGTAGAAAATGGTTACAAGAATGCGGGTTTTGACGATGGTATTAAAAGAATCAATGCACCACTGTTCCCCACACTAGAAAAAGCCCGGTCAGAAGACATGCTGCTATCTCTGCACGCTGCGAAGAAATATGCAGAAAAGAAGAAGAAAGAACTTGAAATTGACACAGACCTCAAAGCGGAACTGATAGATGAGAAAAGAAGTTCAATGATTATACATTGATCTATCCTTGAATCCCTCCGCGGCAGAGCTTACAGCCATTTTTTAGTGTGCAGTTCTGGCATACCTTGGCCCCACATATAGGACAGTTGTGAAGCCTCTCCTTTTTCTTTCCACAGGAATCACAGATCCCGTTCATTTTTCATCCTCTGGAATTTCGACTTCGGCCAACCCGTCGACGAATCCCTCCAGCCTTTCCACCTCCCCTTCCAGGGTTTTTAAACCCTCGAGAACGTTTCTTGCTTCTTCAGAGTCTATCTCCTCCAGCCTTTCTTCATAATTTTCCAAGTTTTCAAGGGTCTGGGGTATACTCTTCTGAATTCTGGCAAGAACGGCTTTTTTCAGACCGTCCAGAAGGTCACCGTCCATATTAACGTACAGTTTGCGGTCTCCTTGCTTCTTGATTTTCTTTATAATTCCGAACACTTCGAGCAGATCCAGGGAGAGCGAGATGGACGAAGAACTGTATCCAGTTTCATCCGCCAGTTCCTGGAGTGTCATGGAACCTTCATTGACAATAAGCGCAGCGATTATCCTTCCATGAACTTCATCGTAGCCTATAGCAGAAGCAGTATTGGAAAACGCCGAATAGATCTCGCTCTTTACTTCTTTAACTTTGCTGCTTGACATTTTACCATAGATAAATTCTCCGGCGATCTTTTAAAACTTCAGACTTTGGTTGGCGTAAGTAATATAAAAACCCGGAACAATATTTCTTACAGGTAGTTATATGACGCCTGATGAGGTAATCAACACGGAGTTTCTGGCGTTTATAGCACGCGGGATCGCGGCATTTCTTATTATCCTCTTCTTTATAGTTCTGATTTACGTACTGTACAAACATTTAGGAGGAGAGGAGGAAAGCGAGTAAACCAGGCCTTCTCTGTGAATTTGTGAATGGTGCCCCGTACTCCATCATCGTTATTTTAAATGGGTTTCGTCCTGGGAAATTTTTAAAGGTCTGAAATCAACTTTTATCAGGTAATATGTCAGAAGAAAAAGTACTCGTGACTTCCGCCCTCCCGTACATCCACGGGATACCCCATCTAGGGAATATTATTACCTCTATCCTTCCTGCGGACGTGTACTACAGATACCAGAGACTCAAGGGTAAGGAAGCGATTTATATTTGTGGCTCGGACTCGCACGGGACGATGTACGAGATAGAGGCGGAGGAGAAAGGTATAGAGACCCAGGAGTTGGTATACGACAGCCATGAGCTCGTAAAGTCTTTATTTGAAGGGTTTAACTTCGACTTCACCTACTACGGGATAACGGACTCGGATGAGAACAGAGAGACAACGGAGCATATCTTCCGGAGGCTTGACGTAAACGGATACATCAGTGAAAGGGAGGTGGACGTAACCTACTGCAGGAACTGTGACAGATACCTTGCTGACCGGTGGATTGAAGGTGAGTGCCCCGAGTGTGGAGGACTTGCGCGCGGCGATCAGTGCGACGACTGTGGCGTCCTTCTGGAACCGGAGGAGTTAGTGGATCCGTACTGCACGCACTGTGGAAAGTCCGAAATAGAGTTTAGAAAGTCCGAACACCTCTTCTTTCAGCTCCAGGAGTTCCAGGACTGGCTGGGGGACTGGCTCCCCGGAAGGGCGGGCAACAAGTTGGTGGAGAGCGAGGCGTTTTCCTGGCTCGACGAGGGCTTGGAAGAGAGATGTATTTCCCGGGACGCGGACTGGGGCTTCAACGTGCCCAAGGAGGGGTTTGAGGATAAGGTTTTCTACGTGTGGTTTGATGCGCCCATAGGCTATATAGCTGCGACGAAAACCTGGGCCAAGGAAAACGGAAAGGACTGGGAGGACTGGTGGAGGGACGACGAAGTGAAGTACGTACAGTTCATGGGAAAGGACAACATACCTTTCCACACGATAATATTTCCAAGTATGCTAAAAGGAACTGAAGAGGAATGGAACCTGGTGGACAAGATCGTTGCCGGAAGTTTTCTCCTGGCGGAGGACGTGAAGTTTTCCAAGAGTCGCGGCAAAGGTCTAAATCTTGAGAGCGCCCTTGAAATAAAGGAGGGTGAATACTGGAGATACGTTCTCATGTCCCTTTATCCGAGAAACACGGACACAAAGTTTTCCTGGGACGCCTTCCAGGAGAAGATAAACAAGGAACTCACCGATTCCTTTGGAAACTACGTGCACCGTGTCCTAAAGTTCGTAAAGGACAACTTCGATGGAGAGGTTCCCCAAGGAGAGATGGACGAGGAGGTGAGTAGGAAAGTTGTGGAAAAGGTCGAGGAAATTGAGCAGGATCTCGAGGACTTTAGATTTAGACGTGCCGTTTCCAAACTGATCAGGGTTTCCATCCTGGGCAACCAGTACTTCCAGCAGAGCAAGCCCTGGGAAGCCGTGGAAAGCGATCCAAAGGACTGTAAGAATACCCTTTACACCTGCGCCAGTATCGTCAAGACCCTCGCGATAGTCTCAGAGCCCTTTCTGCCTGAAACGGCGGAGAAAATATGGAACTTTCTGGGAAAGGAAAGCAATATCCACGAGGAGGACTGGGATAAGGCGAAAAATTTCGATCTGACTGAAGTATCTATAAATGAACCCGAACCACTTTTCGAGAAAGTGGATAAGGATAAAATACCCGAGTTCAAAGAAGAAAAGGAATTTGGGAGTGAAACTTCTAAACCGGAAAACAAAAAGTTTTCAGGAGGTGAAGAAAACATGATTAAATTTGACGAATTCCAGGAATTCGACCTCAGAATCGGCGAGATCAAAGAGGTCGAAGAAATCAAAGGCTCCGACAACCTCTTCAAGATGCAGATAGACGTCGGCGACGAGACGAAGCAGTCTGTAGGAGGCTTCAAGGGTTACTATACTCCGGAAGAGATGGAGGGAAGAAAAGTGCCTGTGCTGGTGAACCTTGAACCTTCAGAACTCATGGGAGTGAAGAGCGAGTGCATGCTTCTTGCGGCCGTTATAGACGAAGACGAACCAGTTCTTTTGGAGCCTGAGAGAGACCTGGACGCAGGAACCGAAATCGCCTAAACCCCACCTATATTCTTTTTAGCTCGTATTCTCTTTCACCCAGACCGATTTCCTCCGCGTACTTGATTTGTACTGTAGGATCCAGGTCGGATTTCAGATTTTTCTCTCCGACCAGATCAAGGCTGGCTTGGTCTATAGCGACAGGGTCATCGGATATAAGAATTCCTTTGTCCTCGACTATTTTATTCTGCTTCCTGTTCACGCAGTCACAGTCCGGTGTTATATCAAACAGGACATTTATGAAAAACGACTTCCTCCCCTTTAACACACCTTTAGCATACTCGTCTATTCTCCTCTGAAGTTCTTCGGAGGACCCTTCGCTCCACGGGATCTTAACGGCGCTCTGAGGACATACGGCTATACAGCTCCCACAACCTATACATTCTTCCTGATCTATGTCAGCCTTCCCTCTCTTCAGAACTATGGCCTCCGCGGGGCAGTTCTCTATACAGGTCTTGCATCCCACACATTTCTCCTTGTCTATCTCGAGCTTGAAGGCCTTGTGCATCTCCATCTTTCCTGCCTTGCTTCCAAGGCCCATGCCGATATTTTTCAGAGCCCCACCTATACCGTTGGCGTCATGTCCTGTGAAGTGGGCTACCGAGAGGAGGGAATCGTAGTTCTCCAGCTCCTTCCCGAGTTTGACCCTGTCAAATATGTTGCCGTCTATTTCCACCTCCATTTCTTTTTCTCCCTTCTCCCCGTCGGCTATGATTATCGGCGCGAAACCAAAGCCGTTGTCCTTCGCGACCTGTTTGTGTTTTGATCCTATGGCTCTCGGGCTCTTGTAGAGGACCGTGCAGTCCATGAGGACGCAGTTTTCCACCTTACTTTCAAGCGAGTCGTATACTGTCCGCACGAGCTCGGGGTCCAGGTGGGTATCGCTTTTCCTCTCCCCGAAGTGCATCTTCAGAGCTACTCTGTCCTCCGAATCGAAGAAATCAAGGAATCGGTCGATCTTGCTTCGCAGCTCTTTAAGGTCGAGGGAGTCCTGATCAGTTTCCAGAAAATAGACCTCGCTCATACGTGAAAATATTAATTGTTTTGGACTTAAAAATTTGTCGACTGGCTTAAAGACAGAAAAATAGGTTTCATCCAAAGATTCTTT
>JBKHHE010000010.1:0-24547 GCA_046539305.1 Candidatus Aenigmatarchaeota archaeon | reverse complement strand
ATAACTGCAGACTTCAACTACACGGGAGGAGACGACGACGGAAGTGAAGGTGGGGCTAAACCCGCTAACGTTGACGTGGACACGCTTTCCGCAGAAGATGTAACCGACGAAAAAGCGGTTCTGCGGGGTGAAGTGACTTCTCTTGAAAATGTTGACGAGGTCGATGTCTACTTCGAATGGTGGGAGGAAGGCGAAGAAGATGGAGAAGAGGAAACCGATGAGATAACTGTGGACGAGGAAGACGAGGAATTCGAAACAGAGATCAGCGGTCTGAACTACGACACGGAATACGTGTTCCAGGCCGTTGCTGACTGGGACGACGGAAGTGATACAGGCAACGAAGAAAACTTCACTACGGAGAGGTACGGTCCAGAGATATCGAACCCATGGCCCGGAGACGGGGCGGAGGACATAGCGACAGATATAAACCTTACGGTTGAGGTGGAACATCCACACGGCTACGATATGGACGTGACCTTTTACGATTCGGAGGACGAGGTGATAGGCGAGGTGGTGAGTGCAGACGACGGTGAAGTGTCAGTACTCTGGGAGGGGCTGGAGCACAACGAAACTTACGAGTGGTACGTAACCGTGGAGGAGGAATGGAAGTCAACAACCGGCGGGGAATGGAGCTTTACCACGGCTCCCGAGGAGTTTGTGGGGGAGATCGAGGAAGAGGTGGAGGAAATGGAGGGGAAAATCAAGGAGCTGGAGGAGAGCATAGAGGACAGAAAGGAAGGAGAGAACGCTTCTGCAGTTGAGGAGGACTACAAGGAGATCGAGAAATTGATAGGTGAAGCGAGGACAGCACTGGAGGAAGGTGATTATGGAACTGCCGAGAGCAAGCTGGAGGAGGTTGAAACGCTTTACCCGGAGATAGAAAAGGAGGTGGACGGAGAAGGATTTCCGTGGACCTGGGCAGGCGTGGGTCTCCTTGGTATTGTAATCGTCATCGTTTTGATCTACCTTTTCCTGCCCCTGGGAAAGGAAGAAGGCCACGGAGGCGGAAACTACACCTACAAATCTCCCCAAGAGGAAAGCCTGGCCGAGAAACTTAAGCCCTCGTTTTGGTCGCTGGGAGGAGGATCGGAAGGATACACCTACAGGGCCGAGGAAGGTGGTTTTTTCTCCAGAAAAATAAAGGCCTTGAAAAAGAAGATCAAGAAGTGGAGGAACAAGAAGAAGCAGAAGAAGTACGATGAATTTTAAATAGCACCAAGGCGTATATCTTTCTATAAGCCCAGAGCCTAAACCAAAAGCTATGATGCTTATGGAAGAATCAAAAACTCTGGCGGCGTGTGTGCTTCTGGCAACGATGTCACTTCTATTAACGGGACAGTTTGTCCGGGCCTCGGACGTTCCCCGGGTTGAGACGGGGAGCTATATACTGGACGGAGAAGAAGTGATATCCCACAGGGAGCTCGTAGAGATAGGACTGGAGGGGTTCGGGGGTTTGAGGGGGGTGGCAGAAACGGCTTTTGGAGACGATAACTACAGAGAAGCCAAAGAGAAACTGGACGAGGCAGAGACCACCTACGCCCAGACCGAAGCGGAGATCCAAGAGCTTGAAGACAGGTCGAAGGGCTCCTGGCCGGACGGCCTGCTAAGCTGGAAATGGCTTTTGATAATGGGAGGTATCGGGACGGTGGTTACAGTTGTAATAATAGCCGCCTTCTATCTGCGAAAGCGCCGTGGATCCGAGATCAAGTTTCAGGAAATAGAATATAGACCCATAGCGGGAGAGGAGGAGCCGGAAGGAATATGGCAAAGGCTGAAGAGGAAATTTGAGAGGTAGTGTCCTGTATACAGTACCAAGAACTTGTCAAAGCTTAAATATTCCCGGAGTTTAAGAATAGACAGGCGTTCCGGAGGATTAATTATGAAATATCTCGAAAATGGCGTCGTGGTTGCAGCTGCTGTATTCTTGGGTTTTCTGCTCCTTTCAGGAGTTTCTCTTGCTGACACCAGCACAACGGTTTACACAGAAGGCGTAGAAAACGTCACCTATGATTCAGCCGTCTTTGTTGGCTCTTTAAGCTTCGAAGGTGATGAGGCTAATGTTTCCTTCCAATATAGCGATACCCCCGACAACGAAGACGATTGGGAATATGAAACGGAATCCAAGACTTTGAATGAATCTACGGACAGATTCACTATTGGAGATGAAGGTCTTACGGAAAACACGACCTACGCATACAGGGCAAAATCTGAAGAAGGGGAAAATGAGACCTACGGAGAAATTGAAGAGTTCACGACCTACGCAGAGCCTTCAATTGAAGCGACGGAAGCCACTGAAATTACCCATAATAGTGCAGTTCTTCAGGGAGACCTAGTCGAGATAGGTATGGAAGAAGAGGTAAAGATATATTTCGCCTGGCAAGATGAGTTCCAAGACGGTGAATGGAATACTACTGATAATTTCACTCTTGAAGAGGAGGGAGTTTTCACCAGGGAAATAGAAAATCTGGAAAGTGACAGAGAATATGAGTTCAAGGCAGTAATGACCTGGGGAGAAGAAAACCACACGGTAGAGGACACAGGAGAAACCTTCCAGACAGAAACTCCCATATATGTGGAAGCACGAGAGGTGGAGGAAATAACAACCAACTCAGCTCTCCTTAAAGGTGAAGTCCTGGGAGAAGAAGATAGACTAGAGGAGGAAGAGATCAATGCTTCTTTCTTCGTGAAAAACGGAGGGATGGAGAAGGTGGAAGAAATTGAAGTTAATAGTACAGGAATGATAGAAGCAGAGGCTGATGACCTTGAGTCGGGACATAACTATATCTCTCAAATAGAAATTTCAGGTTATGACTCCTCCGACGAAACTTCCTTCCTCACAGCTCCAGAAGTTGACCTGAGCAACATGGCGGTGGACCCCGAAGAGGTTTACGTGGACGAGGACTTTGAGGCGAGCGTGGACGTGGAGAACCTGGGGGACGTGGAATACGAATACGAGGTCGTTTTCTCTGTGGATGGTGACGAGGAGAAAACGGTAGATGTAAATGTTTCAGGTGGGAACACAGAAACTGTCACTGCTGACCTTTCAACAGGCTCCTCAGGAACATACGACGTGGAGGCGGAAGTACTGGGTGAGACATCTGAGACGGAAGTTGAGGTATTCAACGAGCCGGACGTTGAAACAGGGGAACTGGTAGAGGTAGGTGAAGACTATGCGATCCTTGAAGGTGAACTTGAAGAAATTGGACTGGAGGACGAGGTGAGGGTCTTCTTCCGCTTCGGTGACGAGGATGAAGACGAGGACTACTGGGGCGAGAGCGAGAAGGAGGATGTAGATGAAGAAGAAACTTTCGAGCAGGAGGTTACCCTGGATGAAGAAATCGAATACGGTTATAAAGCCGTGGTACAGTGGAGCGACGGCGACGAGGAAAACACTGGCGGGGCTATGACTATGGCTCCCGACGCCTGTGAATACAGTAGCTGGGAAAACGAAACCTGTGGAGGGTGGGACTGCGAGGACGACGAGGTATACCAGGTGAGAGAGGTTACTGAGGACAGTCCGAACTTCTGTGAGGAGGAGAGGGAAAAGTGCCTGGAGGCCGAGGACTACTGCGGCGTTCCTAATGTATCTCTCACTCCGGAAAAGGATATAGTTAACGTTACTCGGGGTGAGTGGGAAACCGGAAACGTGACCGTCGAGAATACTGGGACTATGGACCTGGGCAACGTAAAGATGGATATAGAAGCTGAGGTTCCTGAGGGATGGATCATTACGACACCTTCAACTATCGGGGTGGACCAAAAGGAAGAGAAAGATTTTCAGGTTAACTTCACGCCCAGCGAGTCGTCCCCTGTAGACAAGTACTCGCTTACATATACAGCTAGCTTTGAAAACAGTAATGAAAGCGTGGGAGGAGAACTGTGGATCGGACCAGATGAGGAGGGTGAGGAGAAGATAAGTGAGAGATATGAGAATATATCCGGGGAAGTTTCCGGGCTGGAGGAGAGGGTCAAGAAGTTCGCCAAGGAGACGAAAGTCGAAGAAGCAAACGAGACGCTTAATTCTGCCCTGGAGAACGTGGAGGAGGCAAAGGAAGCGTTGAATAGAAGCGACTATGTGACTGCCGAGACAAAGTTAAACAAGGCCGAGACCTTAATGACGGATCTGGAGGAGGACGTGAAGAGGATAGAGGAGGAGCTGGCCTTTCCCTGGTTATGGGTGGGCATAGGTGCCCTAGTAATAATAATAGGGGCGATGCTTGTGTACCTTCTCCTGCCTCCCGCAGAAGGATATCAGCCCAGTAAAGGCTATCAGAGTCCAAGCAAGAAATCGATAGGAGAAAAGTTAAAGAAAACAGGTAAGAAAATCAAGGAGAAGGTTTTTGGAGAGGAAGGGGAAGGCTACACGTACGAAGGCTAACTGTGTTCACAGGCTTCCTCGGGAAGAATTGAAGCTTCTTTGGCCGCGAGGCATATCTCACAGAACCTTTCGCTGTAGTCATCCTTGTCTATCCTTTCCTTGACGATGTCCTCCGCGAATTCGCTAATTTTATCCGTGACTTCCTTCGACGACTTTATCTTTCTGGCCTTAGCACCACGGAGCTTGTTCTTGTACTGGGATATGGCGGGCTGTGTCATGTCGAGTTTCAAGGCCACCTGCCTCTGCGTCATATCGTGTCTCTCCAGGAGGTCGCGAGCGACCATAGCCCGCACTGCTGGAAGCACGTCCTTTACGAACGACTCGCAGCTTAGCTTCATGTTTTATGGTTGTGAAGTCTAACTTTTAAATATAACGTCGTTATAAGTTATCCTATGAGTTTAAATGGGAATACAGTCTACGCGGACAACAACGCGACGACTCCCGTGGACCCGCGGGTAAAGGAGGTCATGGAGCCGTACTTTGAAGGAAAGTATGGAAATCCCAATTCGCTACACGGGAAAGGCAGGGAGGCAAGGGAGGCGGTGGAGGAAGCGAGGGAGAAGGTCGCTTCGCTCCTGAATGCCGAGCCCGAGGACGTGGTCTTTACGAGCTGCGCCACGGAGTCCAACAACCACGCGGTCAAGGGAACGGCCTTCGCGAGAAAGGAGGAAGGGAAACATATAATTACAACGAAAATAGAGCACGACTGCGTGCTGAACACCTGCCGGTGGCTCGAGAGGCAGGGTTTCGACGTGACCTATCTGGACGTGGATGAGGACGGTTTCGTGCGGGCGGGGGACGTGGAGGACGCGCTCCGCGACGACACGATCTTGGTTTCGGTTATTATGGCCAACAATGAGATAGGCACCATCGAGCCGATTGGAAAGATAGCCGAGGTGCTGCCGGAGGACGTTTATCTCCACACGGACGCTGCGCAGGCTCCGGGAAAACTCAAAACGGATGTGGAAGAGCTGGGCTTAGACATGCTGACGATAAATGGCCACAAGATGTACGCGCCCAAAGGTGTCGGTGCCTTATGGATACGCGACGGGTTGGACGTTGACCCGCTGATACATGGCGGTGGTCAGGAGGGTGGAAGACGGTCGGGCACGGAAAACTTGCCATATATCGTAGGGTTCGGGAAGGCGGCGGAGCTTGCGGAGAACGAACTGAAGGGTGACCAAGAGAAGCTCAGAGAGATGCAGAGAAAGACCATAAAACGTACGGAGGAAAGGGTGGAAGACGTAACTTTGAACGGTCCGAGGGACCTCGAGAAGAGACTCCCGGGAAACCTCAACTTTTCATTCGAGGGAGTCGAGGGAGAGGCACTTGTACTGCGGCTGGACGAAAGGGGTATAGAGGCTTCAACAGGCTCGGCCTGTGCTTCCGAGGAACTGGAGGCCTCGCACGTTCTCCAGGCGATAGGTCTTGGGCCGGAGCTGGCACATTCATCGTTACGCCTTGGATACGGAAGGTTTAACAAAACGGAGGAAGTGGATAGGATTGTGGAGGCTGTGGCCGAAGAAGTTGAAGACCTGAGGTCTATAACCGCCGTTGATAAAAAGGGCAAGGTAGGTGATTAGATGTATACTGAAGAGGTTATGGAACACTTCAAAGATCCGCAGAACATGGGCGAGATGGAGGACCCGGATGTGGAGGCGAAGGTGGGAAATCCTGCTTGTGGAGACATGATGGAAGTTTACCTAAAGGTGGGTGAAAGAAGCGGAGAGAAGTACATAGAGGATATAAAGTTCAAGACGTTCGGATGTGCCGCGGCTATCGCGACTTCTTCAATTTCTACGGAGATAGTCAAAGGACAGACTCTGGATGAGGCGGAAGGGCTGGACGAGAAGAAAGTCGCCGAGGAATTAGGAGGTCTGCCTAAGATAAAGATGCATTGTTCTAATCTGGCGGCGAACGGAATCCATGAGGCAATTTACCAGTATAAGAAGGAGAAAGGTATGGAGATCTCCGACGACCTGGAGAGGAAACATAAAACTGCTCAGAAGACACTGGAGGAGACGGAGGAGATGAGGGAGGAGCATGGGTTAGACGAAGAGTAAGGATGTAGTGCCTAAAATCTCCGAATATTTATTTTTGTGGGAATCAAACTACAGGACATGACCGAGAACAACGAAAAGACCGTTTGCCTGGTGTCCGGAGGTATAGATTCTCCCGTGGCAGCAGCGATGATGGGAGAGAAAATGGAGATCGTTCCCCTTCACTTCGTGCTACATCCATACTACTGTGAGGAAACCTTCTCCTTGAGTATACGAGCCCTGAAAAGGCTTGAAAGAGTCGTTTCCTTCGACGAGATGGCCTTGTTTCCCTGGGGAAACGTACTCAAGAAAATCTTCGAGGAGCTGGAACATAGGGGTGAAAGGGAGTATTCATGTGTATTATGCCGAAGATCTATGTTCCTGGCCGCATCCCTTGTCTGCGAAGAAGTAGATGCGAAATCAATTACGACGGGTGAGGTGATGGGGCAGAAGGCGAGCCAGACCATGGAGAACCTCAGGACAACTTCCTGGAGCATAAACGTTCCCATCCACAGGCCGCTCATGGGCATGGACAAGGAAGAGATAGTGAGGAGAAGTAAGGATATGGGCCTGTACATGTCCACACACGCCGGTTGCTGCAACGCGACACCCGATAAGCCGAGGACTCAGAGTGATCCGGAGAAGGTTGAAGAACTGTCCGAGGAGGTGGACCTGGAGGGGCTCATCAGACAGGAGGCAGGAGGAATGGAAGTCGTGGAGACAGAAGGGAAGGAGTTCTACGAGATATTCCACGATTATATGAAAAAAATGGTGTCCTCAGAAGAGGACCAGTAGGAAGGGAATCACAAAGATAGAAACCAAGAGGAAAGTAAGTCTCTTTCTGTTTCCGAGGAAGAAGTTTGTAGTTGCGATTATAGCCTTGCTGTATTTGTCGTACACGGAGAGGAAGAGGAGTGAAACTGCGGCCGTCGCTGCTATTACCGTGAGAGATATGTTTATTCCCACCTGACTTTCAAGGAGAAAGGCAGCTGCCAGGGTGCCACCGAACGTCGTTATACATGCCCCCATGATATAGGGTATGAGGTTTTTCCTCTGAATGAAACCCCTTATATAGAGCGGGACGACTATTCCTATGGACAGCGCGACCGTCTGCGAGAAGAAGGTCAGTACGGCGCCGAGAAGGAATGAGTAATGTGGTTTCTCCATGAGGAAGTTAACCCAAGACGACTTGAAGCTCTCCACTTTTATGTCCTTGAAAGCCCTTTCGAAGATGCTAAGTGAGAAGTACAGGATGGCCAGGGCAAGAAGGAGGGATATCGCAGGTCCGAGGTACTGGAGGAAAGGTTCTACAAGGGGTTCGTAGGCCCTGTTGAGTACCACCAGAAACCCCAGATCGGGCATGAAGCTTATAACTTCCCAGCGGAGGAGGAGAAGTCCCAAAAATATGGCGGGGATCTGGATTGTGTAGGTTACTATAAGGGTCAGAAAGCCTATCGAGGATCCGTCGACCACGCTAGCTCCTTCCTTTTTGAGCGCACCCACAACACCTATGAGTATGACAATGAGCGCAGCGCCGAGGCGCGAGCCGTTTATGGCCAGAAAGGTGAAAAGCTCCGAGAAAACGCCCGCCTCGAGGAGGGTCGTGGAAAGGACTGTTACGGGATAACCTGACATGAAGAGGTAAGACATCAACCAGCCGAAGCCCAAAGAGCTCCTAGGACTTTTCACAAAAAGTAGATAACTTTCGAGATCCGGAGCTATCTGCCCCGCGGAACTCTTGAGGAGTTGTATGGAGAGGACAAATATCAGGATACCTGTAACTACGAAAAGTGCTTTTCCGACTTTTTCTCTCCTGGAAAACATGCTGATTAATTTTATATAACTCTCCTTTTAATGATTAAGTGGAGGTCAAGATGGGTCCCCAGGAAATAGTAAAAATTCCTGAAGGCGAAGACTTCTCCGAAGTCTTTGAGGAGCTCAAGGACAAGATTACAGGCTCCGAGAAGATAAGGCTCATGGCCTGCGCACCTGTCAAAGAAGGCAAAGGCAAAAACTTCACAATCCTTACGAGCCACAGGCTGATTATGATAAGGAGGGGTGAGTTTCTGATGGTGGGCGAGTCAGAAATGTTCAAGGATTTCCCCTACCGTGCCATAGAGGAAATAAATGTGGAGGAGAGAAAGGGATACGATCTGATAGTCATTAATCTCGAAACAGGGAAGAAGAAAAAGTTCATGATACCCGAAGGCTCCGGCCCTGAAATAACCAGTTTTATCAGAAGATTGGAGTCGGAAAAAAGGAGAGAAGAAAAGGGAGAGGAAACACCAACACAGAAGCTGGAAAGGTTATCGGATCTCAAAGACAAGAAAGCAATAACAGAAGAAGAGTTTGAAAAGAAAAAAGAGGAGATTTTGGAAGATATCTAGCGTATAACGTAGCCTCCGTCCACGACAATCAACTGTCCAGTGATGAAATCTGCTTCTTCCGACGCCAGAAAAGCTACGGTATTGGCTATATCCCCCGGCTCTCCTAGGCGTCCGGCAGGACACCCTTGGATTACCTGTTCTCTTGACATACCCAGCTTCCCCAGAACATCGTCGAGCATCTCAGTGTCTATGGGTCCTGGTGCTATAGCGTTTATGTTTATACCTTCCTGTCCGAGATCGAGCGCCAGCTGTCTAGTGAGGCCAGCTATGCCTCCCTTCGATGCAGCGTAATCGGGAAGCTCCGGCCAGGATACTTCAGGCCCTGCCACCGATGAAATATTCACTATCTTTCCCTCTCCTTTCATTGCCTCCACCGCGTGTTTGCAGCCAAGGTAAACACCTTTGAGGTTGATCTCCAAAGTCCTATCCCACTGATCTTCGTCCAGCTCCGACAGTTCGCAAGGCATACAGACTCCCGCATTGTTGACCATGATGTCAAGTTTGCCAAACTCCTCTAGAGCCGTACTTACCATATTTCTCACGTCATCTTCATCGGAAACATCGGCCTTGACGAAGACCGCCTCTCCACCGTTGCTCTGGATGAGTTCGTGGGTTGGCTGTCCATCTTCCCGTGGCTCTTCCTGGATGTCGGAGACCACGACCTTTGCTTTCTCCTCGGAAAGCTTGAGCGCTGTCGCCCTTCCGATTCCTGAAGAAGCTCCGGTAACTATTGCAACTTTATCCTGCAGTCTCATGGTATCACAGTAAACTATAAGAACTTGCGGTTTATAAAACTGAGCGCACGGAAAATCAGAGGTTCTCCTCTATCTTCTTGAAGTCCTCCTCAAGGACATCCTCTAGCTCGGGGTTGTATAGCGCCGCAGCCGGATGGTACTGGGGGATGATTTTAAACTGCCCCTTGAGGTTGCTGACCGAGAACACTTTCCCATGAATCCCGCTTATAGTTCCATCACCAAGGTCGTATTTATCCAGTATATAGGAAGTCGCAAAGCTTCCAAGGGGAACTATAATTTCCGGGTCGACTATACTGATGTGTTCGTCAAGGTAAGGAGTACATGCCTCAATTTCCTCCTCTTCAGGATCCCTGTTGTTTGGAGGTCTGCAGAGGATTATATTAGTTATATAGACTTCCTCTCTCGCCAGGCCTATATTCTCAAGAAGCTCATCGAGGAGTTTTCCTGCCCTTCCGACGAAAGGCCTTCCTTCCTTATCCTCCTCACGTCCTGGAGCTTCACCGATGAACATCAGATCCGCGTCGCCAGGACCTTCCCCAAGGACAGCATTTGTTCTATTCTCCGATAGATCGCACTTCGAACAGCCCTTTACCCTCTCTTCCAGTTCTTCAATGTTCTTCCTTCTCTTCATAGGCTTTCTCTATTCTTCTCAGAGCGATCCGATACGCCGAATCCCTCATGTCTATATCCTTTTGATCACTCATCTCGTAGACCTCTCTGAAAGATCTTGTGATTTTATCTTCAAGCTTTTCATTGACCTTATCCAGCGACCATTTTTCACCCTTCAGATTTTGAAGCCACTCAAAATAACTGACTATAACTCCCCCGGAGTTTGCCAGTATATCTGGGACCACGAAGCTCTCCAGCATATCGTCAGCCTCCGGTGTAACCGGTCCATTGGCCATTTCAAGAACCATGCTCGCTTCGACCTCCTCCGCATTCTCCTTGGTTATCTGGTTCTCTATAGCTGCCAGGACCAAAATATCTGTATCCATCGTCAGTATCTCATCGTTCGTTATTTTTTTACCATCTCTGTAGTCAGCGACCGATCCTTTTTCTTCCTTCACTTTCCTCACCTCCTCCGGGTTCAAACCACTTTCCTTTTTGATACCCCCGCTGGAGTCTGAAACGGCCACAATTCTGTAGCCGTTTTCGTGTAGAAACTTCGCGAGATTGTAGCCCGCGTTTCCGTAGCCCTGGATGGCCACGTTTTTTCCAGCACCTGTCTCCCTCCTCGCTTCACGTAACACATAAAATCCACCACGGGCCGTGGCTCTTTCCCTGCCCTTTGTCCCGCCGTTTCCCGGACTTTTACCGGTTATTACCGCCTTCACGTCCTCTCCGACTGTTTTGCTGTACTCGTCCTGCATCCAGTCCATCTCCCTCGCGCCCGTGTACATGTCGGGTGCGGGGACATCTTTCTTCGGACCGATAAAGTCAGCTATCTCTGATATATATTTCCTGCTTAACTTCTCCTTTTCACTCCTGTTAAGTTCCTTCGAACTGACTTTAACTCCACCTTTCCCTCCTCCAAAAGGTATGTCAGCCAGGGAACACTTTATCGTCATCAGTGCAGCGAGTGCCTCCACCTCCTCTTCAGTGACGTCTGGGTGGAACCTTATCCCACCCTTCGCGGGACCCCTCAAACTGTTGAACTGGGCCCTGTATCCCTCAAGAAGTTTGAAGCCGTTCTCGGTGCGCAGTGGAATTCGTACTTTTAATACCCTTTCCGGCTCTTCCAGAATTTCTGCTAATTCATCATCTATTTCAACTTCGTCCTTGGCATTTTCAAACCACCTTCTGAAGTTATCTATCAAGCTCATCTTTTATCCTCCTCCTGGAGGTAGTTGTACGCGGAGACTGCGGCCACGGCGCCCTCCGCAGCTGCAGTTACTATCTGTTGGAATTTATTGCTCCGTGTAGTTACGTCTCCTGCGGCGAAGACACCTGGAATATTTGTCGACTGATCGTCATCCACCCTTAAGTAGCCGTCTTCCCTCTTTATCTTCTCTCCACCTATCTCCATAAGAGCTTTGTTGGGTATCGATCCTATCTCTATGAAGAGCCCGTCCAGTTCAAGCTCCTTTCCGTTGTCGAGTACTGCCCTTTCCAGAGTTTCGTCGCCTTCGAGTCTTTCGGGAACCGCGTTGTACACCATCCCTATTTTTTCGTTGTCCAGACATCTCCTCTTCAGAGCTTCCTCCGCCCTTAGCTCGTCCCTCCTGTATATGATCTTCACTTCCTCGGCATGCTCGGCAAGAAGTAACGCAGATTTCGCCGCTGCATCCCTCCCACCAACCACTCCAACCTTCGCGCCTTTGTACAGCGGCGCGTCACAGGTAGTGCAGTAGCTAACTCCTTTACCTCGGAACTTCTCCTCGTTTTCTATATCAAGTCTCCTTTTTTCAGTTCCTATGGCCAGAACTATGGCCTTTGACTCGAACTCTTCTTGAGGGGTTTCAACCTCGAAGTCGTCGTTCCTGTCTATGTTTAGAACGCGGTCCTGTTTGACTTCGACGCCAATACCTTCGACCTGATCCTTCATGTCCTTCATCAAGTCCGCTCCCTTGATCTCCTTCGTTCCAGGCCAGTTTTCCACGATATGTGCTTCGTTACACAGGCCGCCTAACTCCTCTCCGATTATAAGTACATCTAGCCCGTACCTCTTCGCGTACAGCCCAGCGGTGTAACCTGCGGGACCTGCACCCACAACTATCAGATCGTACATATCAGACAGTAATTAATTTCTCCGAGTTTAAATAGATGTTTAGAGAAAGGGGGTTTTAGATGCGTTCCTCTATCCATCTCTTGAGTCCGCTCTCTGTCCTGGCTCCGACGAACTCGTCTTTGACTTCCCCATCAACGAAAAGCTTGACGTTGGGTATACTTCTAACACCGAACTCCTTCGCCTTTCTCTCAGCTTTGTCCACGTTTACCTCTGCTACGTCTATTTCACCTTCCATCTCCTCTCCGACGTCCTCGATAACCGGTGAAAACTGCTTGCATGGCATGCACCACTCCGCCCAGAAATCTACTAGTACAGGTTTCTCCTTGGAAGCTTCTATTACCTTCTCGTCGAAGTCGTCATCACCTGCTTTTTTCAAAGTCATTATATCACCTCATACAGTTTACACATGCTGATCCTTTGTTTGTTTCGGGGATTTTGTGGTTCTCCTCCTCCCACTCCTCCACGAAGCTCTTCCACTCATCAAGATGCTCCTGGGAGCAGAAAGCCCTCCTGTGCCTTCCGGTATACCCCGGCACCTTTACCTCCTCCTGTACAGGCTTTCCCTCTATTGTCTCGCCGCAAACGTGGCAGCTACTCTTCAACAATCCTTTCAGAGCTTCGAGCATCCTATCACATTCCACAGGAGCTACAGGAAACCGAAGTGCAGGACGAACAGCTGCTTCCCGCGACCATCTCGTTTCTCTCATACAACCTGGACCAACAGTCCCTGCAGACCATTATCGTTCCTTTCTCCCTGTGGTTAGCCTCGAGAAGGCTCCCATCCGCACCGCAAATTTCGCAGCTCATGATTAACAACAAAACTTGTTTCAAAGAATTTAAATAACTAACGAAAGTGTGAAGTATAGTGAACTCAAAATTCACAACCGATAACATGATAGACTTCGCCTGCAAGACCATAGAGGTCGAGGAGTTGATCCGCTGCTCGTTCCAGCTATCGAAAACGGACTATCGCCTCTTGCTCAGGCTTCTCGGGTCAAAAGGTAGCGTGAAGGATCTGGCCGAGGAGATGAACCTGGACAGGACCACCGTCAACAAGTCTTTGACCAAACTCCTGGACCGCAAACTGGTGGAAAGGAGGCAGTACAACATCTCCAGCGGCGGCTACAGGTACGTCTACCGCGCGAAGGACAAGGAAGAAATAAAGAAGAGAGTGAGGGATTTAATAGAGAACTGGGGCTCCTCCGCAAAGGAAGCTATAGACGACTGGTAGTCAGTCGTGATCTTCGAACTCCATGTCCTGGACCTCGTCCTTTTTTCGTAACCACTCGACCAGCATAGCGACGTGCTCCTTCTCCTCGTCCCGGTTATGCTCAAGGATCTCTCTCAGCTCCGGATCATCCACATTCTCCACTCTTTCCTGATACCAGTTGACTGCTTCCAGTTCCTCGATAAGGGACTGTCTTGCCCTTTCCAGGTCGAGTGTCTCGGAGGAAAGGTTTTCCTTTCCCTCGTGTTCGCCTGTCATAATTAAATCACCCCAGAACTAGTTTTAAACTTCTCACTTAAATTATTTCTCGTTCAGCACTGTGCTGTGGTATCTGTGCCGGATTCCGAGTCCACGGGTCCGAGCCCTGCCTCAGCCGCCCCGGTGCTTAGCTCCTGGTCGCACTCCTTGGGCTTCGTCTCAAAGGCCGAACACACGGCCTCCTTGATATCTTCTGGCGTTCTGCCAGCTTCTACCTGCTTGCCATTGAGAATGAAGGTAGGGGATCCCTGGACATCGTACTCATCGTTCAGGTCTGACTCCACAGGGAACAGTGGATAACGACCACCACTCCAGGTACTTTCGTCCCTGTAAAGTTCTGTCACGTTGTATTCTTCGTCCGTTTCCTGCACACAGGTCTTGACTGCTTCCTCATCCACCCCTGCCTCTTCGTAACACTGCTCCTTGTTCTCGTCCTCTGTCTCCACGGAACACCTAAGGTAGTCGGTGAACTTTTCTGGTTCTTCTTTCTGTACACAGTACATCCTCAAGTTCTCGTCAAGTTCCTTCTTTCCATGCATAGCGTAGTCTACGAAGTTGACTTGCAGGTCGGCTTCGTCACCGAGGAGTTCCATCACAGGAATATACGCTTTCAGAAACTGAAGTCCATAAGGGCAGTATGACATTATGAAGGCGTTGGCGGTGGGCGTTTCAGATTTGACTATATCCGAATTGGGCTCATCTGTACCCTCATCTTCACTCTGAGAAGTATCTGTCAACTCTACCCCCTGCGGGAACAGAAGTTCGCCGTCCTTGGTGGCGTAGCTTTCGAAACTCTGGTCTTCTATCTCGAGGTTAAGCTGATATAGGCCGTTGGTCTCATTGATCGAATTTAACTGTGCCTCGCCCTGCTGTATCATTTCCGAGTTGATGAAACTAACCGCTTTCTCTCCGACTTCGTCGGATCCGAGAGTTCCGCTCCTGGTAAATTCGCCCGTGATACAGGACCCAAGCAGACCGGAAAAGTAGATGTTGATGAGCAGGATAACTGCAAGCAAAACCACGCCCCACTTCCAAGGATTTAGGAAAGACAACGGGTCCTGGAAGGGGTTCTGCAGTTCCGTTTCTTTGTCCTTCTCACCTTCACCGCCTTCGCCAGCTTCCTGCGGGTCTTCCTCGCCGTGCATCTGTGACTGGTGCACGTGCAAACCTCTTTTAGTGTCAAACGTATTTCCACACTCGGGACAGGTGAACTCTTCAGGCATACCTTAATTTCTTCCTCTTGAAACTTATAAAGTTTAGGAAATTACTCCAGTGTCTTCTGTGAACTGGTTCTGTCCGAACCTCCGTACCTGACAGTGACCAGTGAGAGAACTGCCGTGAGTAAAGCAAAAAAGAATACCGGAGTAACCGACATTTCTACGGGAGCGGAAACCGTCACGTTCTCAAGACTGGCCTTGAATACAGAAGAGCCCACGAGATATGGCACCTCGAGCTGCTCAACATTCAGAGAAGCAGGCCCTACACCTCCCTCCGTCACAGTCTCACTTAAGAAGTTGTTGAAGATAAAGGGACCCAGCAAAAGAGTAATCACAAAAAGTACAGGGATCCAGAACCCTTTCCTGTAACCGAACTTCACTGTCTGTTCTCCCCACCATCTACCCCTTCCCAGGGAACCCGCGATCATCATAGCCCCACCCAGAACGAACAAGACTTGAATAGCGGGAAGAAGATATCGGAAGAGAGGTACTGTGAATGAGACTCCGAGAAATGTAAGGTTGTAGTGAAACGGAGAAAGTACCAGACTCAAAGCTTCTCCCACCTCCACGCGCCACCAGGGTCCAATGAAAGGCAGGATCAACATAAAAATTCCTGAGAAAAGTCCTGGCCAGTTAGCGAGCTCGGAAAAGCTTCCCTCTTCCTTAAGGATAGAAATCACCTTATATCGCCGAGACCTTCGACCCTAAATTCCAAACCGAAAACTTCCAGCTTGGTGGACACATTCCTGACCTCTGCTCTGGACATCTCTCCAAGGTAAAAATCAGAGGTATTCACATCCTCCGACAGAGAGCCTTTAAGAACAAAGCTGTTGGTCTCGTTGCCCTCAATCACCACCTCATCTTCCGGAAGGTGGAGATTCCCAACATCGTTTTCACCGAGGTATATGTCTCCCGAAATATCCTCAATATATATATTCTCTCTCAGGGGTGAAGAAAACTCAACGTTGAACAATATCTCGCCGCTTTGCGCCTTGATCTCCTGACCTATAAGATTGAACTCACCCTTCCCCTTCAGCTCCGAGATCCGATTTCTAATCTCCTCAATATTCTCCTCGAGGGGCATTACAACCTCTTGATAATTCCAACCGCTCTGGTAGAAAGCCAGGACTCCCGAACCCAGAAGGACTGCGGCGGTCACCAATGAAAGGGTCAGACCTAGAAGTTTCTTTTTCATATAACAACACTGGTCTTGGGGATATATAATAATAAAGGGGGTTGTTTTTAACCTTTTGGAATCACCGTATTCCGAAGAGGCTACCCTTCCGTTGTCTCGTTCTCCATCATTGTCTCGTTTGTCGTCGCTGTCTGCTCCTCCTGTGCCTGCTGCATGGACTCTATTTCCTCTGCCCTCTCGTCCATGTTAAAGCCTTCAGGGAAGAGAACTTCACCGTCCTTTGTAACGTAAAGTGACTGTTCCTGTGGTCCCATCATCCCTTCGACCTCTATAACGACTTCGTAGAGACCGTACTTCTCGTTGACTTCTTCGGCCTGCAGATCCTCCATGCCCTCTTCTTGGACCAGATATTCGTTTACGAAGTCCATGGCTTCATCCGCTGCTTCTTCCTTGGGTATGGTATCTCCTTCTTGCTGTGCACCGAAACCTCCCTGTGCTGCGTATGCAAGGGTTATGACGAGAAGCACTGCAAGGATTCCTGACACAAGCTTCCATGGTCCTGCTTCAAACTCCGTGGTCTCTCTCTTGTCTTCAACTCCTGTGCCTTTTTCCTTTTCTTCCTCGGAGCCATCATGAACCTGTGCAGCGTGTACCTTTAAGCCTCTTTCACTGTCGAACGTCTTTCCACACTCTTCACATTCAAATTCTTCTGACATGTCCATTAATTACAAACTGCACATTTATAAATGTTAGAACCTCACGGCAGTTTCCAAAGTAATTTAAATGCCTATGAAGAATGGAGATTTAGATGGAGATGTACGACACAGTTATCATAGGCGCCGGCGTCGCAGGGATGACGTCCGCGATATATGCAAGCAGGAACAAGATGGACTTCGTTGTCCTGAGCAAAAATTTCGCCGGGCAGCTAAACATGGCCGGTGAGGTGAAAAACCTTACCTTCTTCACCAAAACTGACTGGAAGGAACTGAGAGAAAGGTTGAAGAAACAGATAGACTACCACGACATTGACTTTGAGAGGGAGAAGGCAACGAAGGTCATCGACCGTGAAGAAGGGTTCGAGGTAGAAACGGAAGAGGGTTCCTACAAGGGTAAAACTGTAATTGTCGCCACGGGAGCCGAGCCAAAAAAGCTTTCCATTCCTGGCGCCGCCAAACTAACGAACAAGGGTGTAGAATACTCTGCCGTTTCCGACGCACCGAGGTTTGAAGGTGAAGACGTCGGAGTTATTGGGGGTGGAAACTCCGCGGCTGAGGTCGCACATTTGCTCTCCACCCACGCCACCAATGTCTACATCCTAAATATAAACGACTGCATGGACTGTAAAGGAAAGCTGAAGGACGAAATAAAAAACGACAGTAACATAGAAATAGTCCACAACGCAGAGACCACAGAAATCCTTGGGGATGAAAGGGTGCAGGGTCTCAAGTATGAAAAAAATGGTGAGGAAAAAAAGCTCGATGTAAAGGGGGTCTTCCCTGCTATAGGTATGCAGCCCCAAACGGACTTCGTTCGTGGATTCCTCGACACGGATCCTGAAGGACATATCATGGTCGACAGGCACTGCAGAACGTCAATAGATGGCATCTACGCCGCAGGAGACTGCACAAACATACACAAATACCAGCTTTCAGTCGCGATCGGACACGGGGCAATAGCTCTCCTCAAGGCTGTGGAACATATCAGAGAAGAATATTAAAGGTAAGTTTTTTATCCTCAAATATAGCTTAGAGAAGTATGATAGATTCACATTGCCACCTGGAGTTCGAGCAGTTCGACGGTGACCGGGAGGAGGTTATAGAGGAGGCCAAGAAGAGGTTGAAAGCCGTAGTGAATTCCGCGGCTGAGATAGACAAGGCCAAAGATGTAATAAAACTGTACAGAGAAAACAAGGACTTCATATTTCCTAGTCTGGGTATACACCCCAAGAGGGTTGTCCGGGCCTCGATGAACGAGCTTGAGGACTACAAGAGCTTCATAAAGCGCAGGAGAGGTGAAATCGTGGCGGTGGGCGAGGTAGGGCTGGATCATGCACAGGTAAAGGATCCCAAAAAGAGACAGCACTGCAAAGAAATATTCGCAGACTTCATAGAGCTTTCAAACGATCTGGAGGTCCCCGTAGTAGTACATGCGAGGGGTGCGATGGATGAGGCGCTCCGCATCCTGCAAAGGCACAATGAAGGGGAAGCGATAATACACTGTTTTTCGGGGAACCTTAAACAACTTAAGGAGGCCCTTGGAGAGGGCTACTACATCTCTCTGGGGGGCCTGGTGTTTAGGCAGAGAGGAAAGTACGAACAGCTGATAGATTCCCTGCCTTTGGACAATCTACTCCTCGAGACGGATGCCCCGTTCCTCGCCAAGAAAAAAAGCGACAGGTCCGAACCCTGGTTCATATGGGACGTTGCGGAAAGGATAGCAGAGATAAAAGGTGGTAATTTCAGGAAGGTCTGGAGAAAGGCTGGAGAAAATGCTGTAGAGGTTTTTGACCTTCCTATAGATATTTAACCCAGAAAAAGAAAAAGGTAATGGGTGTTTTTGATGGTTTTGGACAGGGTTAGAGGAAAGTCTTCAAAAAAGGATCAGGCTAGAGTTGGACTTTTCGTCGACGGACCCAATATCTTGAGAAAGCAGTTTGAGGTAAATCTAGACGAGTTAAGGGAAAAAGTCTCCGAGTACGGAAGAATAACTAATGCCAAGGTTTTTCTCAACCAGTTCGCATCCGAGAAGTTGATAGAAGCAGTCGCCTCGCAGGGCTTCGAGCCGGTGATTTCCCTGGGTGGGGAGCAGGAGGAGGAGGGAAGAAGTGATATAGATGTTTCCATGGCCGTGAACACCATCGAGGCCCTGGAACATGGCCTGGAAGTCATGGTGCTTGTGACAAGGGACGCGGACTTTCTACCGGTTATTCAGAAGGCGAAAAGGGAAGGTGCTCAAGTTGTGGTCATGGGTATGAACCCGGGTTTCTCCACTGCACTGAAAAACGCGGCGGATGAGGTCCTCGACCTAGAAGAGTTTATGAGCAAATAAGGTCAGTTTACTCTATCCTGAACCTGAGGAAAGCAGCGACCCCTCCCATTTTGTAAAGCTGTTCGCCTTCATTAGTATCCGTTGAAACTACTTCGACCTCTGCGCCGGTGTCCTCTGACCTTTCCTTTAAAGCTTCGAAAAGCGGCTGCCTTTCCACATCCACTTCCTGACCGCACTCAGGACAAGAGCCCGGAACTTCCTCCGCTACTTTCTCTTCTTCATGGCCGCAGTCACAGGACATCTTCACTTTGTACTCCTCCAATTTATCGGATATAATTACTTTTTCCGCCGCACCTAATTCCAGAGACCTCAAAACCTGATCCACACCGTAGGCGACCTTTCCACCTTTCCTCAGTCTGTTGAAAACTTCCTGGAGGAGCTCTTTTTCTTCCTCCAGCTCCGTTTCCTTGAGCTCCTCCCTGCTTTTCTTTAGAAGCTCTTCAAACCCTTGTTCTCCCGTGTAACTCGTACTCTTTGTAGCGATCACACTGTCCTTGAACTTCTCCGGAAGATAGTCCCCGTCCAAGAACCTCTCTTTGAGGGGACCCGGACCACCGAGAACTATTCCTTTAAGCTCCTCAACATCAAATACCTGTCTGGTGGTTTCAGCGACGTTCTTCAGGTAGTCGTCCAGTAGCCCTTCCCTGACGCGCTCGAATCGAGCTGCGCTCTGTCCTCCTGGTTTGCTTTTTCCGGGTACAAGGCTGGAGATATGCTGCTTCGGAACGATTTTCTTGCCCTGTAAAACACCAAGATCTGCCTCGTTCGTGTCCATGACTATCATGCCGTACTCCTCTCCCTCCTGCAGCATCTCCTTCAACGGCCCCAGTTTGAACTCCTTGCCACAGCGGTAAAGCTTGATCTCTACTTTTTCAAAGGGTTCTATGTCCCAAAGCTTTATGTTCGTCTTGCCCTCCTTCTGCGAGACGTTACCACAGAAAACCGCAAGACCGTTGTCCGGCGTCCTTTCGAACTCCTTGAGATGATCGGTCATCTTCGAGAGAGCGGACTGCACGTTCTTTCTTGTCCTCTTTGATTTTATGTTACTCGCCTCCGCCTCCTCCTCCCTGAGCTGGTTTACGATTTCCTGCAGCTCATAGTCGTGTGGACAATAGATTGTTATGAGCTCCGTGCCCCTGCCCCTGATTGAGTCCAGCTTCTCGACCAGCTCCTTCAGCTTTCTCTTGTTATCAGCCTTTATGACCACATTAGCACCCATGAGTATTTGGGATGTGAAGCTTAAAAGAACTAAGCAGTTTCGATCTTCTTTATATAGACAGGCTGGTTCTGGACCTTTATACCTTTGCCGGAGTCCACGGGCCTCTGGTAGCTCACTTCTTTTATGTTCATCGTTCCCTTTATCACGCCCAGCATACCGTCTATTTTATCCCTGTGCTCCGAGTCAGCGAAGAACTGGACCAGAGCCACCTCCCTGTTCAGCGGGATTCCTTCGTCGGACTTCCACCTCCTTATCTCCTCAATGACATCCTTAGCCAGCTCACCCACCTCCCTGGCTTCTTCGTCCAGAAGATCCTCCTCTATCCTTGGCCATTTGGCCAGGTTTATACTTTTCACGCCCTCCTTCTCCCTGAAGAGGCTCTGGTATATCTCCTCCGTTATATGGGGTATTATAGGCATGAAGACTTTAAGGACCGCAAGAAGTCCCTGGTAAAGCGTCCTGAGGGCGGCCTGCTTACTCTCCTCGCCGTACTCCTCCAGGTTGTAGAGCCTGTGCTTGACCATCTCAAGGTAGTTGTCACAAAAAACGGAGAGGAAGAAGTCCTCCATCTTTCTCCTGACTTTGCTCGCGTCGTAGCTCCTGTAATGTTCCTTACATTCTTCCAGAACCTCACTAAGTTCGGTCAGTAGCCACTTGTCTATATCCTCCAACTCAGCTTCCTCGTTCTCGTAGTCGTCAAGGTGCATTTCCACGAACCGTGATGCGTTCCATAGCTTCGTGAGAATCTTCTTACCGCGGGTTACCTCTTTCTCCTCGTATATAAGATCCTCGCCGGTAGTGGCACTCGCAACCCAGTATCTCAGGCAGTCTGCGCCCTCCTCTTCAATAATATCTTGAGGACTGACTCCGGTTCCTTTGCTAGCACTCATCGCAACTCCTTCTTCCGCGTAAACGTAGCCTGATATCATAACGTCCTTCCAGGGTATGGAGCCGTGGTGTAGGTGAGCCTTGAGGATAGTATAGAAAGCCCATGTCCTTATTATGTCGTGAGCCTGCGGCCTCAAGCTCATGGGAAACATCTCCTCGAAGAACTCCTCGTCCTTCGTCCACTTGGTGGTGATCTGTGGGGTCATAGAGGAGGTCATCCAGGTGTCCATCACGTCCTTTTCGGGGCGCAGGTTTTCCGAGCCGCACTCACCACAGGTATAATCAGCTGTCTCCTTCCTTGGGTCCACGGGAAGGTCCTCTTCCTCCGCGACCACAATACTTCCACAGTCCTCGCAGTACCACACGGGAAAGGGTACGCCGTAGTATCGCTGCCTTGATATGCACCAGTCCCATTTGAGATTCTTAACCCAGTCCTCGTATCTGTTCTGGTAGTAACCTGGATTCCAGTTTACCTTTTCACCCTGTTCGAGGAGTTTATCCTTATGATCCAGAACGTTCACAAACCACTGCTTAGCAGGTATGAACTCGATGGGGGTCTCGCAACGCCAGCAAACACCAACCGTTTGCTGGAGATCCTCCTGTTTGAACAGAATTCCTTTTTCCTTGAGGTCCTCGATTATCCTCTCCTGTGCCTCCTTGACCTTCAGCCCCTCGTACTTTCCAGCCCTCTCATTCATCCTTCCCTCCTCGTCTATGGATATTTTAAGGGGGAGATCATGTTCCCTCCAAAGTTCCACATCCGTGTTATCGCCGAAGGTACAGACCATAACAACTCCGGATCCGAAGTCCGGGTCAACCTCCTCGCTCTCCAAAACCGGAACCTCTATGTCGAAAAGGGGAACTTTCATTTTCTTGCCCACCAGATATTCGTTGCTCTCGTCGTCTGGGTGGACGAAAACAGCGACCGTTGACGGAAGCAGTTCGGGGCGTGTTGTAGCAATTTCCACTTTTTCGCCATCATCCGTCTCAAAGTAAAGGTAGTTGAGTTTTGTATGTCTCTCCTTTTCTTCCACGGTTGCCTGTGCAAGGCTCGTCTCGTGGTAGGGGCACCACAGGACCGGTTCCTCCTCCCTGTAAAGTTCTCCCTTCCTGTAAAGGTCCAGGAAGGATCGTTGTGCGGTCTCGATGGACCAGTCGTCTATAGTCCTGTAAAAAGTGGACCAGTCCCAGGACATCCCAAGGCGCGTATACATCTCGGTCATATCCGCCTCGAGGTCCTCTGCAGCCTCCTTGCATTTTTCTATAAACTTTTCCTTTCCAACGTCCCTCCTGTCCACCCCTAGCTCCTCCTCCACGTACTTCTCCGTGGGAAGACCGTTGTCGTCGTAGCCAACAGGAAAATAGACGTTACGACCCAGAAGACGCATTGCCCTGGCTATTATTTCAAATTCGGTGTAGTTCTTCGCATGTCCCATGTGAAGAAATCCGGACGCGTAACGAGGGGGTGTATCTACAGAGAAAACTTCGCCTTCGGCCTGAGGGTTGAACCTGAAAACTTCCCAGTTCTTCCATTTCTCCTGCCACTTTGTTTCTATGGCCTGTGGGTTGTAGCTCTTGTCCATAATCACTTCACCGCTGAAACACAAGACTTATTGTGCTATATATTTTTAAAACTGACCTCGGAAGAGAAAATAAAAGAAAAAGAAAGGGGGTTCCCTGGCAATCTACTCTCTTTTCTCTTTGATCTCCTCGGCGTAGTCCTCTGCCATGTCGTTCACGACGTCCTTCAGCCCCAGTCCGAGTGATATCGCTGCTCCGATTCCTAGAGACGCTGCAAGGATCAGTATCAACCCCTGCAAGAGCATCGCCGGCTGATTGAGCGCTAGCCTGAAGAAGATGTCCAGTGCAAGCGCCGTACCGAAGAACATCGAGAGATAGAAGACTATCTTCCCCGAGAGATCCGCGTAGGGCGTCTCTTCATTCTCTTCGTGCTGGAGGAGTCCTTCCTTGAAGTAGATTCCTACCATGTAAGCCACAAGAAGAACTATCCCCGCACCTATGATACCTCCGACTCCTGGGAGGACGTAATTGAAGAGGAAGTTACTGATCATTCCTATCTCAAGAAACGCAACCGCTTCAGAGATGAACACTATGTAGATGATCCACCGAGCTATGGTGTCAAAAAGAGAGCTTGCCTCGAAATTTAGGTGTCCTTCCTTCTTCACATACTCGTCCACTTTGCCTCTGATAAGAATTTCCCTGATCACTTTGCCGACTATCCTACCGATTATCCAGCCTACTATCAGAATGACTAGGAAACCAATGAAGTTACCGATATTACCTGCGAAGGATTGCCAGAGATTTTCGAGAACTGTGGCAGTGTCACCTAGTGTTCCTTCCATATGTTGGATATTGTGAATGGATATTTATAAAGTTTCCTCGTAATATGCACCATGCGCCGACTTCAGGGAGAATTTACTTGAAGGCTTTGAGATTTATAGGGCTGCTGGCCCAGCCGCAGTTACCGCACCTAAGGTGGATCTGGTAGCGTGTATGGTCCTCTCTGTGCTCGATCCCCCCGTGTTTTATGCCCTCGGAAAACACCTCATTACACCTCGGACATGTAAACTCTATACTCCATTCGTCCCGGGAATCCGTCTTCAAGTCTGTTTTCTTTTCACGAGGAAACTGCCACCCTCTAGAGCCGTAGACCCTTCTTGCCCTCTGACCGCTGTTTCTGATCCGTGAATTTGTTTGTTTTTGTGTTCCGGCTCCAAAACCACTCAAATTTCTGAAATCTCCGTGACTTCCCGAGAAAGTATCCTCTTTTACCAAACTGCCCTCAAGTCTCCTGATTCGGCTCTCAATTTCTTCAAAACGGGACTTCTTTCCGTTAAGGAAATTTACAAGTGTTTTAATTGGCATCCAGGTGTTTTTTATGGGGAAAATATTAAATACCTTTCCCCACCTCAAAATGGATTAAGTGGGCCGGTAGTGTAGCTAGGAAACTTTTTCCGCTTTCGCGCAAAAACTTTCATGAAAAAGGAAAGGTTTCCCTGCAGTGGTCTATCATTCCAGCCCGGGGAGAAACTTTTCCTTGTTTCCCGGACCGCTGGTAACCCGTGTTCAAATCACGGCCGGCCCACCAGAACCTATTTTCTCCCTTCGGTCGAAAATTTTAGAACCGGAAGTTCTAAATACTCGGAATTTTATTCCGAGAAGGTTCATCAAAAAGGAAAGAATCTTGTGTGGAAGGTTCATCAAAAAGAAAGTGGACTGCCGTGCAGTGCCTAAAGTCATCCGATC
>JBKHHE010000009.1:0-29113 GCA_046539305.1 Candidatus Aenigmatarchaeota archaeon | reverse complement strand
ACGAACCAATCGCGTGGTAGACCGGCACAACCTTATCGTACTCAACTGAACCTCCGCCACCTTCAGCGGAAAGCTCACCGTCAGTTCCAGTCACAGCCATACCAGAGGTAGACTGAGCTTCTGGAACGCCTAGCTCGAAGGATTCGTCGTCACTGTCGTCGTCGAACTCCTGGTAGGAACCGTAGAGGTTGTAACCAACTTCGATGTCGTCATCGTTGTCAGCCACGTACTCAGTTCCTGTGTACTGCTCTTCAAGCTCGCCGTCGTCGTCCAGATCGTTAGGCGTGAACACGTATGCGTGTTCTTCCTCTTCATCGTCCTCAGGCTGCATGAACATCGCAGTAGGCTTGTCGTCACCGGCTCCTGAAGCAGCTAGATTTGGATCGTCGACTCTGACTTCTACATCGACATCGTCAGGTTCATCTTGAGCATCGAAGTCGTCTCTGTCGTTGTCTAGAGTAATCTCATAGTCGATTTCCCCGACTGTTACAGTCTCATCGACCGATGATTCTCCATCCCAGCTGACATCCTCATTGTCGCCGATTGTATAGTTTTCGGCGCTCTCATTTGTCGAGACTTCGACTAACTGGTCTCCAGATGACTTGGTTGACGGTAGCTTGACTGTCTCGTCAATGTCTCCATCACTATCGATGTCCACGCCTTCCATGATTGTGGCTGGCTCATCGTCCATGAATGCTACTGCGCCATCTGTTGCGCTGTAGATTGCTGGGTAGACTGCTGTTCCTTCGCTATCGATGGAGTTCTCGAACCGAACTGTTGGATCTTCGTCAGCGTCGTCGAACTCTACGTCGAAGTCCATTCCTTCGATGGATTCGTCCTTGAGTGTGTGAGTGTTGTCTCCCTCAAAGTCGATTCCATCGTCTTCGACTGTTGTTGATTCTCCTGTGAAGACGTTCTCAAGCTCTACTGAGAGCTCTCCGTCGTCGTCATCGTTGTCATCTTCAAGGTCTGTGTTGTCGATGTCTGTGACCTGGTACATCGCTCCTTCTTCGTTCTGGTTGAGGACTACGTAGTCGTCTTCCTCGACACTTTCTCCATCGTAGGTTGAGATGTGTTCTCCGTCATCTACGGACAGAGTTTCACCGTCATCTGCTTCGTCGTGGGCGAAAGTGATGTCTGCATCGTCTCCGTTGTCGTCGGTCATGCTGATTACTGCGTCTTCCTCTTCCTCGACTTCTACTTCAATGGTTTCTTCTGCGTCTTCTGCAGCGTCAGCTGCGACTCCTCCGTAGTGGAACTCAAGTGCTTCGAAGACTGGGTCTGTGTAGGTGTCTCCAGCTTCAACGTAGTCTTCGTCACTGTCAGTTGCTCCGAATGCGAAGTCGATGCTGTTGACGTTGTCGAATTTGTTGCCTTCTGCTCCATCTACGTTGACGTTTACTCCGTCTACTTCGTCGCCTTCAAGCTCTACTTCACCTTCTTCGTGGATTTCTACTTCGTCAGAACCGATTGCGAACTCGACTACTCCTTCTCCGTCAGGTCCTGTGGAGTAGATTTCCGTTACTCGGACATCTGTGTCGCCGACTGTTACTTCGTCGTCGCTATCTTCGTCGACTTCTTCAAGCTCTCCGTCGACTCTGATTGTTGCTTCGTCTCCGTCTTCCGCAACTGTTACTGTCTCGAATGTGTGTTCTTCACCTTCGATGTCAACGGTTTCCTCTTCTTCGTGTTCGACGTCGAATGTCTCACTGCTCTCGTACAGAACGAGTGTGCCTTGGTCAGACTTGTCGGAGAACGTATACTCTGTTCCGAAGAGTGAGATTTCGTCTCCGTCTTCTAGTGCTTCGTCAGCGTCACCGTCTATGTCATCGAGGTCGTCGTCTCCTGCTGCCTCGAAGTCCATCGTATCACTGAAGTCAACGGTCGCCTGGAACAGGTAATCCTCTGCATCGCCAGCGTTTACGTCGTTACCATATGGATTCTCGACGTGTAGGACTGGGTCGTCTAGGTCTCCAACGTCTGCGTTGAAGTCCTGATCCTGCTCTCCGACTTGTGCCTCGTACTCTACTTCTACATCTTCGTTGTCTTCAGAGGTGAACTCTGTTGACTCGAGTACATCTAGGTCTCTGTCATCTAGTCTGTTCTCTTCTGCGTCAGTTGCATCATCTAGGAACAGGTTGCTGTTCTCTCTGTTGAGTGTGATTCCTTCTTCTGCTGACCAGGAGGCTACTCCTCCTTCTGTTTCGACTGTTTCTTCTACTGTTGGCTGACCTCCCATGGACACTGCTACGTCAATTGCTCCCACTACGTCTTCCGTCGCGGCCGTTTCTCCTACAACCATGGAGAAGGCTGCTTCTTCCCCTTCAATGAAGGGTTCGGGAAGGTCTTCCAAGTCTGCAGCAGCTACAGGGAACGCAAGAGTGGCTCCCGCCATCAGCGATCCAAGTGCAGAAGCTGCAAGTTTTCTAAGTTGCATTTTACTATCACCTTGTTTTTTGTGATTTCTCCGGTCCCAGAAAGGTTTTTCGGGACCGAAGTTGGCCCATGTGGGCCTTTTTCTTTATCTTCACCATTTAATAACCCCTTTCCCTTATAAAAAGCTAACTTGAAACGGTTTCAGGCCCGTGATTCAACCCCTTTCAAGACCTCTCAAGGGGTCCAAAGTCCTTTTTCAGACCTCCAGACTGTTTCATAGGCGGTTTGAAACTTTTAATCCGTAAATAAAGCATTTTAAGAGATTTTTGGATTTTCCCGGTGAAACACCTGTTATGAAGCATTCGACCCGCCAGAAGTGCTGTTCGTCCCGCCCGTTATGTTCAGGTGCGTTTGGTTCGTCAGTATTCCCTCCACCTCTTCGCGGTCGCGGAGACCCTTGTAGGTGGTCCCGTTGACCACGAGACTGGGGACTCTATCCACGCCGTGTATACCTTTCAGGGTCTTCAGGGCCGGCTCGTTCAGGTCGAAGTCGAGCGAGTAGGTAACGACTTCGTCCTGATAGTTCTCGTACACGTAGTTGAGCACATAACCCTGGGCCTCGCTATCGCTCACGTTCCTCTGGTTGGAGTAGAAGAAAAGTATGGGAGCGTAGCTGTCGTTGCATCTCTCGTTGTACTCCTCCACGAGAAGCATCTGCTGCAGGGAGAGCAGCGAGTACCTCCTCTTCATCGAGACGACCCTCTCGTCCTCGGAGCCGAAGCTCTGCTCCATCTGTGTCAGTTTTCTCCCGAGTATGGTCCTGCCCTCCGTTATACCGAATATATCGGCGTTACAGATGTGTTCCGCGGCCAGGTCCTTCTGGAGGTTTGCGCTTATTATCTGTCTCTCGAGGTCGTTCTGTGCCTGGTGTATGTCCTCCGTGGTGCTCACTACAAAGGTGTAGCCCAGACCCACGCCGAACCCGAATACCAGGAGCGTGCCGATTATAGCTGCGACGTACCTCTTCCAGTTCGTGTCGAAGACGTCACCCATAATAGCTCAAAAACATTTAAACACTCTGGATTATAAAAGTTCGGTTGAGAGGTTCAGGAGATGAAGGTAGCTGTTCTACTACCCACGCTGAACGAGGAGGAGTCCATAGGCGAAGTTCTGGAGGGGATACCGGAAACAGAAGGCTACGAGGTAGATCCAGTGGTCGTCGACGGTCTATCGACGGACGGCACCGTGGAAATAGCAAGGGAGAAAGGAGCTAGAGTCCTCCTTGTTCCTGAAAGAGGCAAGGGAATAGCTTTCAGGGCCGCCGTCAAACACCTCCTGGACGAATACGACAGGTTCGTGATGCTTGACGCGGACACCACCTACCCGCCCGAGTACATCCCCGAGTTTCTCGAAGAGCTGGAGGAACACGACTTCGTGCGGGGCGCGAGGAACCTGAGAAGGGAGAACATGCACTTGACCCACATAATCGGAAATACCCTTACCTCTTTCATAACCTCCCTTTTATTCCAACCGACCCGGGACCTGTGCACCGGATACCTCGGATTCACCCGGGAAGCCCTGGAGAAGATGGAGCTTCGGGCGAGGGGGTTCGACCTCGAGGCGGATATCTTTGCGAAGGCTTCGAGAAAAGGGCTGGACATAGAGGAGATCGAGGTCGAGTACAGGCATAGAAAAGGGGAGTCGAACCTGGACCCCGTTCCCGACTCCTTCAGGATTATCCTCAGGTTGGTTAGGGAAGCACTGCGCATATAAAGCCGGGCAAACTATCCTCGCACTTCTCGATGCCCCTCGCCTCGCCTTCCCTTTCCAGGAAGGAACGGTCCGCCTTTTTTTCGGGAGCACATTTTCCCTCCTCGCCGAAGACCACGTAGTTCTCCGTTTCCTCCAGCACAGGGACATCCTCCCTCAAGTCCGGAGTCACGTGATTCTCGTAAGTATGGACGTACTTGAAGAGAGCGATCCTGTTCCCTTCCTCCGCCAGCTCCTCTAAGCTTTCCGGGGCCATGGCCTCCGTAGGCTTACCCCCGTAGTTCATGGGCACCCAGAGGTTGGACATGGCCATACAGTCCCCCGTCGCGTCTATGGCACCATCTAACCCCGGGTATTGGGACAGGGAAACGAAGAAGGCGGAGGCCAGGATGAAATTGATGAGGGTCACCGCGACAAGGGCCACCTTCCTGTGTTTCTCGAGGGCATAGTACGAGAAGTAGGCCGCTGGAAAGATGAGGTTGAAGAGGTATCTGGGCTCCTTGTTTGGGGCTCTGAGGTAAGAGAAAATGGCCAGGGCCGTGAAAACCACGACTATGAGGTCCTTCTCCTCCCAGCCCTTCTCGTGCCTGAAGTAAAGTCCGACGAAAAGGAGCGGCAGGTAATAGCCCACAGGTATCAGGAAGTGCATCCCCTGGGACGACATCGCCTCTCCCTCCCTCTCGGCCATGTTCAGCGCGTAGGAGTTCCTGATGGAAAAAAGGGCGTCGCCTTTCTCGGCACGGTTGAACAGCAGCCAGGGCGAGGCCAGAAGGGCTATAACTGCAGCTGACGCCAGAACCTTCTTCCAGTTTTTCTGGAAGAAAACAAGGGGAAGGAAGATGAAGGCGGTGTATCTTGTCAGGGCCGCAAGACCCAGAGAACCGGCGCCCTTCAAATCCTTGATATATGCTATTCCGAGCATGAGCAGCGCAAGGGTGAGCAGCTCCGTTCCAGCGAAGTTGCCCATGTTCAGCGCGTAGGGTGAGAGCATGAGCGCGTAGAGCAGCTTCCTGTCCAGTCCGAAGGAGTCGGCGAGCTTCACGGAGGCGAAGCCGAAAATAGCTGAAACTATAGTTACGTAGACATATCCGGCGTAGGACCAGCTGAAAAGAGCTAGCGCGGACGAAACTATCATGAGCAAAGGTGCGAGGGGCGGCCTCGTCCACTCGAAGTAGTGGCCCTCGCAGCAGAGGTACTCCCCGTTCATCTCGTAGACCGCGAAGTCCCAGGAAAGGCCCGTCGTTTGTTGGTACACGAAGAAGGCGGTCGCAAGGATCCAGAGGACTAGCACCCACCTGTTCCTCAGAACCCAGGACCTCACGTCTTCCAGAGCTACCATATCAAAAGAACTTTCTCTCCCACTTTAATATATTTGTGTCTACCACTCCGGTTTGCTTCTAATTATGAAACGCCCCATTGCAATTAGGTGGAAAACGGCCAGGATCCATATGTAAATGAAGAGGTAAAATACGTAGGCAAGCTTGAAACCTATATTCTCCACTTTACTCCTTGCCAGTGTGTAGGTCACCACGGAAAAGACTATGAGGGACAGGAGAAGGTAGTGCGTGATTCCAGGGCTGAAGCCCATCTCCAGCAGGGACACGAACTGATACTCCAGGTCAAACCCGATGAGGTACTGGTGATAGACGGAGCTGTAGAAGCTGCGGAAGAGCTGACCGCCTATGTAGAACAGAAGAGCTACAGGAACTATTACTGAGATAACAGTAGTTGGCAGGTAGAAGGTTCCCAGGTCGCCGTAGTCGCGACTTATCATATGTTTGTAACTTAGAATGTTCTCCAGCTTTCCAAAGTTCCACCGGACGCGTTGCTTCTTCAACCCGCTTATGTTGCCAGGGGCCTTGGTGTAGACGACAGAGTCTATGGCATGTTTCACCTTGTAACCCCTGTCGTGTATCCTCAGGCCCATCTCCTGGTCCTCGGTTACCGTCGTCTCGTCGAAGTCTCCGTGCTCCTCGAAGAACTCCTTCCTGTACATAGGAGCCCCGGGAGTGACGTTCAGCGAGTTCATGAAGGATAGCATCTTCCTGAGGAAGGAAGTTATACCGTATTCGACGGCCTGTGCCTTCTCCCATAGACTATCCGGTTCCAGGACCTTCAAAGTAGGGACCACCGCCATGACATCCTCATCCCCCTCGAAGTACGAGACCATCTTCCTCAGAGCGTTCTTCTTTGGGAAGGAATCAGCGTCCAGGGAAAATATGAGCTCGCCGCTGCAGTATTCCAGGCCGTAGTTTAGTGCGTTCGGTTTCCCGCCGTTCTCCTTGGTCAGTATTTCCACGTTTTCCTCGCCTTTCACCGCCTCCCTCGCGACTTCAAGGGTATCGTCCTCACTGCCGTCGTCCACCACGATCACTTCCTTCTCGGGATAGTCCAGCTCCAGCAGGCTGTTTATGGTCTCCTCTATTATATCTTCCTCGTTGTACGCCGGGATCAGAATCGACACGAGTGGGGTCCAGTCCGTCTCTGAGCTTTCCAGGTCTCCGCGGTTTTCAAGGTAACAGAGAAAAAAGTATATACTCACGAAGATCGAGACAATGGAGGATATCACTATCACGGAGTTTTCCGCAAACAGTCTTATCAGGAACACTTAATCACCCTTTAATTTGACACGGTTGGTCCTTCCAACCTTCTCCGTTTCAAGCAGGTCGCGCTCCTTAAGGTCCTGGACAAGTCTGGAGACCTTCGCCTTCGAGAATTTAACGTTGTCGACTATCCTCTTCTGCTTTATCTCTCCACCTGCGTCTTTCACCAGCTCTATGATCCCCCTCTCGTCCTCCTTGAGAGCTTCCGGCATCGTGCCCTTCTCGCTGCGCGTGGCTAGGAAGGCGAAACCTCCGATCAGAGCTATGGTGAAAACCACGATGTAGGCTTCCAGAGACACGCCACTTATCTCTTCGGCGGCTTCGAAGGAAACCGAAGGGCTTAGCCCGTCCCCCTCCGACACGTTTTTTTCGGACCAGACCACATATATCCTTCTCCCGTCCGAACCTTCCTCCCCGTGGCCTGGAGAGAACTGGGAAAAGGGTGTATTCATATCCTCGTCTATAAGCATGAGGCCTTCCTTGAGCTCCGCCCTGTAGACCAGGCTCTTCGTTTGGAGGGGAACGTTCAGGTCGTCTTCGAAGTGGAAATGTTTGCTCACGTCTCTGATCAGGCTCTCCGTTTCAAACTCCAGGGTGAGCCTTCCCTCTTCACCCTCCCGAAGCTCGCAAGTTATCAGGGAGCCGTAGTTCTTGTCCTGCAGCGAGCATTCGTGCTCCTCAAAAGTCGACCGGGATGAGAAATCTTCTGCCTGGAAGAACAGCGGGATTTCCAGGTTACCCGGAGCTTCGCTGAATATTATAGTATCCTCTATGGAAACGGTATCCGTGTCTATCTCCGATATCCTCCTGTAAAAGCTGGCGCTCTCGGCGGAGGCGATCCCCGAAACCATCAAAAAGGCTACGAGGGTCACGAAAGCTATTTTCTTCATAGGTGTAACTTTCAGGTCGAGAAATAAATAACTTAAGATTTTGTTCGGCAGGTGTGAAACGTTTCATTCCGGCGAAGTAACTATGCCTCCTGCTCCCTGGGACGCGTACTGGTGAATCAGAGCGGCGACGCTGTTGGCTATATCCTGCATCTCGTCCACCTTTACCTCCTTTTTATCCGGTTCAATGACTTCGACGGAGGAAGGACCGTATATCATCGAAAAGGTCACGAGGTTCTTGACGCTGGAGACGATGAACTCCAGCTCACATATCTGTGAGTACGCTTTCTCTACTTTGTTCGTGGGTGGATTGTCCACGACCTCCGGCTCGTCGAACTCCTTCTTGTAGATATCGATGCCGTCCTGTTTCTCTATCTTCTCAACGTGCCCCTCCAGAGCTTTCCTGGCAGTATCCTCCTTCACGGCCATGGCTTCAATGAAGGCCCTGGCACGTATCCATCCCTGGTCCACCTTTTCCCTGACTTCCTCTTCGTGCATGCTTATCGCACCTACCTTCTTCATCAATCTTTAAATAGTTTGTCGGGAATCCATGGTTCGCCTCCGATATTTATCTCCTCGCCGCAGTTGTAACACCTCATTCCCTCCGTTAGTTTGAATTCCTGGACGGAAAAGCCGTGTCTCTTGATAAGCAGGTTTTGGCACTTCGGGCAGTAGGTCGACTCCGACTTATGTCCCGGTACGTTCCCACAGTAGACGTGATAGAGGCCTTCCTCTTTCCCTATCTCCACTGCCCTTTCCAAGGTCTCGACGGGCGTGGAAGGTTTATCCGTCAGCTTGTAGGCGGGACGGAACCGGGAGAAATGAACGGGCGTATCCCTCCCCAGATTTTCCTTTATCCATCTGACCCTCTCTCTTATCTCCTCCTCGGAGTCGTTTATGTAAGGTATAACGAGGTTTGTGACCTCGATCAGGAGGTCGTGCTCCGAAAGCTTTTTCAGGGCGCTGAAGACTGGCTCGGAGTCGGGTACCCCGCAGTGTTCCCTATAAAAGTCCTCGCTACCCTTCAGGTCTACGTTTATCGCATCCAGGCGCGGAGCTATCCTTTTGACGGTCTCCTCCGTCATGTATCCGTTTGACACGAAGACGTTGTAGAGTTCGGGCGACGCTTCAACCATGGTGTCGTAGGAGTATTCCATGAACACTGTAGGCTCGGTGTAGGTGTACGCGATCCCCTGACACCGGTATCTGTTCGCCTCTTCAATCACGTCCTCGGGCATCATGTCCTTGCCGCTTATCTTTTCCCAGTCCTGTGATATCCGGAAGTTCTGGCAGAAGTCGCACCGCAGGTTGCATCCGACCGTCGCTATTGAGAGTGCTCTGGTACCGGGAGCGAAGTGGAACAGTGGTTTTTTCTCTATCGGGTCGACGTTGGACGAGACGGCCTTTCCGTAGACCAGCGAGATAAGCTTTCCGTCCTGATTTTCTCGGACACCACAGAAACCCCTTTCGCCCTCATCCACCACGCACCTCCTTGGACATACACCACACCTGACTTTCCCGTCGTCGAGCTCCTCGTACACCATCGTTTCCTTTCCCGTCATTGTGCCCATACCTTTGTTTCACGGCTTCTAGAATAAAAAAATTACAGGAAGAACAGAATCCCGACCAACAGGGATCCAAGGTTGAAGAAGAGCGCGAGGAAGAAGCCGAAACTCAAGCCTATATAGAGCCACTGCTTCATAATTTCCTTCGACGGATCAGGGACCTTCCAGCGGAGCAGGCCTTCGAAGAGCAGGAGGGAAACTATTATGGAGAACGCGAAAAAGTAAAGGCTCTGCATGGCATCGAGCCCGACCTTTCCCAGAATCTCGCTCATACGAAAAATCTCGAACACCAGTCCGTAGATGAGGCCCAGCACGGACATCAGGAGCAGGTAGAACCTCCTCTTGAACCGTTTCGTTTCCTCTGGAAGCTTCAGGGGTCGGTATAAGAGTCTGTACATGAGCTTGTGTGCCTCGTCGTACCTTCTGTAAACAAAATAGCTGACCAGGCCCCCGAGGAATCCAGCGAGGATTCCGACAACAGCTCTGAGCAGTACGATCCTCATACAAAAACAATATCAGGGATAATATTTAAACATTGTTGAAGTATATACAAGGTTGTCCAGCCTCGGTAGCTCAGCTCGGCCGGAGCGGCGCCCTCGTAAGGCGCAGGTCGTGGGTTCAAATCCCACCCGGGGCTCCAATTTAATCGAAAGGTTGTAGGTATTTTACTTTTCCCGGACTTATTGAAAGGGACGAATTATACGATTCGACGAGAGAAAATGAAGGATTTTAGGCACTACGTCAATCTTAAGTAGATTCAACCACCAAAACTAATCTAGAAGAAACACAAACCAACTTTGCGACCTCCTTTTTACATAAGATATCAAATCCCCCGACTCCAATAAAATTTTTTAGAACTTGGAAAAGTTCCTTGTAGCCACTGGTCATTGCGGCCGTAAGTCTATTGTATGACTGCCTTTGCATTTTCTCAGAGAAGGGATCGCGCTGCTAAACCTAGAATTATACCAAGGAAAAACGATAGGAAAAAAACCAGCAGTAATTTTATAGTGCTTATGCCCGCATCGTTCCCCCTTCTTTCTGAAACTTCCCCCTGCTTCGCGTTTGGAGCTTCCGGTTCTTCTTCACCAACGGAGTCGTTTATTTCGGCTTCGTCCATCTCTTCTAGAACTCTATCCACGGTTTTTGGATCGTGGGTGCCACTTTCCAGGACTTTCTTCAGCCTCTCGGGATCGTAACCGCTTTCCAGTTTCTCTCTCACCCACCCTTCGATATCTACCATACTGTTTATTTACACGTTTTCTCCGCTTAATAAAGTTAGTCCTTTCCTGCCTTGGAACCGAGAATTAGCACTCCTTTCTCCGCTCGGCACCATAATATATAAAACCCTTCGAATTCAATTTTGAGGAGCGAGGTGTTTGACATGAAGCTGGTTTTTGAAGTTGACAAGGACGAGAAGTCCAGGCTTGATGGAGTTATCGACGAGGATCCCGTCGCGCGCCTTTCAATAACGGAGAGGAACGGAGAAACGCTGGGAATTGATAAAGAAGGCGTCTTTGTCGTTCTCGAAGGCGACGAAGAGATCTGCGAGGAAGCAAGGGAAAAAATAACGGAGTTCGGCGAAGAGCTTGAAGCAGAGGACAGGAAAGAAGTGATCGAGGCGGTAGAAGCAGAAGAGGAAGAAGCTGCCGAGGGCTTCGGTTCAATTTTCGGAGAGTAGTCCATTGGGCTTGAAAAATATTTAAATAGGGGAACATCAAACTTAGTTGGGTTTTATCATGGCATTTTGGAAAAGTGAAGACGACAAGAAAGAAGAAATGGAGGAGGTCAAGAGGCAGGTAGAGGGCAGGGATACAAGACTGCCTGAACCCCCGAAACCTTCACCTCCCGAGGCTTCTGGAGAGGAGAAACTACCCGAGGCCGGCGAAGAGGTCGAGGAACCTTCTGTAAGAACGGAAAGGGAGGAAGGACTCCCTGAAGAGGAAATAAGGGAAGATCTTCCTGATGTGACTAGGAAACCGCCTAGCCAGGAAACCGGAGAAGATTTTGCGCCCCTTTTCGTCAAGATAGACAAGTATAAGAAGGTTTTACAGAACCTTGAACAGGTAAGGAGTTCACTGGACGATCTCAGCCAGCTGTTCGAGTTGATGAACCAGGTAGACGAGGTCAAGAGAAAAGGTATGAAGGAACTCAGACATGGGATGTCAGGACTTACTGACACCTTGATCTCTATGGACGAGAAGTTCATAAGGCCCGAGGGAGCCGAGGAAGTGATAACTGAGCCGGAGACAGGAACTTCGAAAACTGTGAGGGAGTTGCAGAGCGATCTCAGGCAGTTGAGGGACAAGCTTGAAAGGATAGAATAAACCCCTTCTTATATTTTATTTTGGCGGGGGTACCCAAGCGGTCAAACCCAAATGGGCCAAAGGGGCCAGACTCAAGCTTGAACTTGAGTTTTGAGGAGAAAAGAGTTCTTTGCCGGATATCTCCTATGAGAAATCTGGTGGCTTAGTGCCTTCGTCGGTTCGAACCCGGCCCCCCGCATCCGTTTTCAGCAGTCCGGCTCTACAATGTCAAAAGTATCATACTCGCCGCGCACGATTAACTCGTCCCCGCAGTATTTTGACACCGAAAAGGTACAGCTTCCTTTAGGGGAAAGCGTGTCGGCAGATCCACAACGCCCAGATTCGACTAACGCCCCATCCAGGTACACCCTGAACCTGGCAGGTATCTCAACCCCGCCTATATTTTTGACCGTTATTTCCTTGCTGCTTTCGTCCAGCTCCACTATCTTTATCGCGGCCTTGGTTCTATCTATACTTTCTCCCATCTCCTCCTCTCCTTCTCCGAGAATGTCTTCACCGGCATCAGTTCCAAAAATCAGTACCACGGAAACCAGTCCCAGAATAATTGGTACCATAAGAACGGCGGCTATGGTCAAGGTCTGAGCCTTGGAGCTCCTCGTCATGTCTCTAGCTTTTCCTCGGCTACTTATATATTTTTATTAATTGAAAGGCTATAAGGACAGGGATAGGATGTCCAAAAGCTTTGTTTTTTTGACCGCTGGAATTCCAGGAGTCCTTGCCTTTGATAGGGACAGGAACCTGGTCTCGTACTCCGTTTTCCCGCAGGATTCAGAGGAAATACTCCGAAAACTGGAGGACCTGGAAGACGGAAAGAAAACAGAAGAACTTGAAGAAGTACTGGAGGAAATCGAAACCAAAAACGTGGTCACTGACCTTCCCCTTGACCTGGAGAACTTCAACGTGGAGGTGAAGGACGAGACCTCAGCCTCCGGATATTTACATGAAAACCTCCGGGAACTCTCCAAGAAATCGGGGTTCGTAAAAAATGACGAGGAGTTCAACGAGGTCCTGCGAGACGTGCAGGTGCTACGGACGAGGGACGAGATAAAGGAGTCTGTAGACAAGGACAAGGTCGTGGCCCAGGCCGTATCTGCACTTCAGGACCTCAGGAGGATTTCGAACGAGCTGACCGAAAGGGCCAGGGAATGGTACGGCCTCTACTACCCGGAGCTAGATATTGAGGACAACGAAAAGTACGCGGAGCTCGTGGCCGAAACAGAGAGAAGGGAAGATTTCAAAGATTTCGAGGGATCGATGGGGGTGGATCTGGGCAAGGAGGACGTGGAGGCGACGAGGAAGTTTGCGGAGCATTTAAAGGAAACGTACGAGCTACAGGAGGACATCAAGGACTACCTCGAGAATGTAATGAAGGAGGTGGCCCCCAACCTCACGCACCTTATAGGGGCCGAGATGGGCGCACAGCTAATATCACTGGCAGGCTCCTTGGAAAAACTTGCGAGAATGCCTTCCTCGAAGATACAGCTCCTCGGTGCCGAAAAGGCCCTCTTCCGACATCTAAAGGGAGGAGGTAAACCGCCGAAATATGGGATCATATACAACCACCCCTACATCCAGCAGACGCCCGAGGGCAAAAGAGGAAAGGCTGCGAGAGCTATAGCTTCTAAACTCATGATGGCAGCGCGGACGGATAACTACACGGGCAAGTTCAAGGGAGAAAAGTACAAAGAAGAGCTGGAAGAAGAACTGGAGGAGATAAGGAATGAATGAGATCCAGGACAACGTGCTGGAGAAAAACGGAGAAGCATACACCAGGAACTTAGTTCCGGGGGAAACGGTCTACGGCGAAGAGACGATAACAGTTAAGGATGAAGAGTTCAGGCACTGGAGTCCCGAAAGGTCGAAGCTTGCCGCGGCACTGAAGAAAGGTCTGGAAGCCTTCCCCTTGAGAGAAGGTAGCAAGGTCCTGTATCTCGGTGCGGCTCAAGGAACCACACCGTCGCACGTCTCTGATATCGTGGGAAAGAGCGGTGTAGTTTACTGTGTGGAGTTTTCGGAGAGAGCCATGAGGGACCTCCTCGAAGTCTGTGGGAGTAGAAGTAACATGGTTCCGATACTCGGGGATGCGAGAAAGCCGGATGAATACGGCTGGGTCGAGGACGTTGACGTCATATACGAGGATGTCGCCCAGCCCGATCAGGTAGACATACTCAAGAGAAACGCCGAGGTCTTCCTCAAAAGCCCTGGACATGCAATGATAGCTGTGAAGGCGCGTGCCATAGATTTCGCCAAGGATCCGAAGAAAATATATGAGGAAATTAAACCAGAGGTAGAGAAGAAGTTTAATATAAAGGAACTCGTGGAACTTGACCCCTTCGAGGAAGATCACTGTTTTATAGTTGCGAGCTTCTAGGATACACCCTCCAGCTTCTCCCTGAATCTCTCAAGAACCAGTCCTTCCTTTCCACTTTCCACGAACCCTCCCGCTGCCTGCGGATGTCCCCCACCGCTTCCATATTCACCTACACCCTCCTTAATTATGTTTGAGACGTCCCTTCTCCCGCTTTGGCATCTCCCGGAGATTTTCATGCCGTAGTTTTCTTTCTGGTATACCAGTATAACGGCGTCCGGCTTCTTGTTGGAAATCGACGTGGACAAGTCCGAGCCCAGGGAATACCGGGAAGACATTCCGTAAAGGTATGAGTTCGTCGTGGGAAAGTATTCGGCCCTATCTTCGAACCTGTCTTCTTCTTTTGCAAGCTCTTCTTTGTAGGTTTCGTAGAAGTCCTTGAGCTCCGTCTGGAAGACCTGGTTCGGCTCCTCCACAGTTCTTATTATCCTCTGGCTTTTCTTTATACCGTCCAGGCCACCCACGACCTTCGACGCCTGTATCATGTCAGCTATCATCCCCAGCTTGCTCTCCTTCATCTCCTCGTAGGTGTAATCCCTGTTTCCTATTATCTCCGGATCCTCTTCCTTCACCCTTTCAAGTAGGTCTTTACAGTCCTCCACTCCATGGTCCCCCACGACCCCGACGCCCGCTTTCCACGCCTTAACTCCCTCCTCCTCCACGATCCTGTAAGCGAGATATGACGCAGGGAGGTAGGCTTCCGGGTTCTCGAACCTCGGGTTCTGATGAAGGATATCTCCATCTGTAAGATTCCTCTCCGGTGGGTGGTGGTCGAGGACAAATATTTTTTTACCCTTTAGCTCTTCGAGGACGGAGAGTTGATCCACAGGCAAGTCCAGAAATATCACGTTTTCTGAGTCCTTCAGGGACTCCGTCAGGCCCTCGCTCAGCTGTATACCAGGACCGTCGTTTGGGGCTGCGCTCCCGGAGACCATTTCCTGAAGCAGCGCGGCGGAACAGACGCCGTCTGCGTCCTTGTGGTATACTATAGTGGGTCTTTGCATACCCTCCAGAAACTCTCTACTCTTCTTGTAGTTCAAATATCTCGACATCTCCAAAAATATCTTTCTCCTTTATCTCCGCGTCCAACGCGTCCGCGTGGTGGAGTATTCTGGCCTCGTCGCCCATCTCTTCCGACAGTTCCATCAAATTCTCTTTTGTTACGTCACTCACCGTAGACACCGCCATATCCTTCTTTCACTTCCTTGACAGGAAAGAACACGAGTTGTGCTACTCTCGCGTTCTCCTTTATCTCCACGCCCTCTTCGTTCTCAACGACGAGTATGAACTCGCCCCTCCCCGAGTAGCCTGCGTCCCACACCGCCTGCTGGACCAGTGCGCCCATCCTCAGAAGTGACGATCTCGGGAAACCCAGGGCGGCGAGGTCCTTGGGAAGGTTCACCCTCTCATTCGTCCTGACCTTGTATGCGCCTTCCTCCAGCTCCCACCACCCGTATTTGTCTTCTTCGTTTTTCTTCTCCGGTTTGATTTTATCACAGTCCGGCAGCTCCCTTTCGGAGTTTGAGAAATCAAGCTTCCCCTTTTCCGAGAACCTGAATATTTTGTCTACAGTTATATCGAAGCCGTTGGGCTGCAACTGCGTGTCCAGGTGCGGGTAGTTCTCGATGAGGTCCTTCTCCCTGACGAGTCCCTGAATATCCTCTTTGTTAAGCATTTTCATCACCGTGTTTTTTGGTCACCTTGAAACCGAACTCCACCTCAAAGTCGTCGAAACTGAACTCATCTTTTCTGTACTCCACCTCACCTATCATTATACCGGAAACCTCTAACCTGTCTTCGATTTTACCTGTCCATTTTTCAAGCAGCTCGTTGTCGCTGCTGTCGAGGTATAGATCTATCCTGTCCTTTACATGCAGCCCTTCCTCCTTCCTTGCAAGCTGTATGTTCCTCAGAAGCTCCGCCACCTTTATCTCCTCCTCAATTTTCTCCGTCTTTCCTGCGTCCAGGAATACCTTCCCACCTTCGAATTTTTTCCCGGATATAGACTCGGAAGTTTCCCTCGAGAACTTCACGTCCTTTTTCTCAATTTCAAACCCTCCTTTCTCCAGCTTTCCCTTCTCCTTCAGCTCCCTGACTTCCCTTTCGTCCAGATTCTCTATAATCTCCGCGACCTCCTCCGCGTCGCCTTTGAACTTGGGTCCGAGCTCCGAGTAGTCCGGCTCGCCCTTCAGCTTCGTCTCCACCTCTCCGAACTCAACCTCCTTGAGATTTCCCATTTCCTTGATCATATTTTTCATTTTTTCAAGTTCGCTCCTCATCTCGTCGGTGGTTGAGATCACAGCTCTTTTTACGGGCCAGCGGAGTTTTATTTCTGCTTCTTCTCTCAGAGAAAATATCTGCTCCACCACATCTCTGGCCACCTCCATTTTCCCCTCCAGTTCCTCGTGCACGCGCTCCTCTTCGACCTCGGGAAATTTGCAGGCGTGCACGCTTTCCTTCTCTCCGCCAAGAACATCCTGGTAGACCTTCTCAGTTATGTGTGGGGCTACAGGTGCTATCGCCAACGTGCTCTTCCTAAGACACTCCCTCAGCGTCCAGAGAGCCCTTTCATCTCCTTCTTTCGCGCGCTTTCTTATCAGCTTGACGTACCAGCGTGAGAGGTCTTCGACTACGAACTTCTCCCACTCTCTACAGAAGTGATGGAAATGCTTGTCTTCGTACCTTTCCTTCGCTTCCTTCACCATCCTTTCGAGGCGCGAGACTATCCACCTATCCTCCGGCTTCAGATCCTCCGGTTTATTCACCTCTCCAGCTCCGTAGTCCTTCAGGAACTGGGCCGTGTTCCAGTAGACGGAGAATATCTTGTATCCTTCGTTCTCTATCTCGTCTAGGTCCACCTTCGGATTCTCCCAGAGAGGTGAGTTCTCGAGTATCCAGAATCTCGGGATATCTGTTCCCATCCTGTCCATTATCTCTTCGGGCTCTATCACGTTTCCCAGGGACTTGGACATGGCCTTACCCTCTTCGTCAAGGACGAAGGCGTGCATAAGAACTTCTTCCGATGGTGCCTCTCCGAAGGCGAGAACACCGCAGAACATCAGGTAGTAGAACCATTTGGCGACCTGGTCACTGCCCTCCACTATGAAGTCCATGGGTGCCGTCGAGCTGTACGGTTCCTCTTCGAAGGGGTAATGCATCGAGGCGAAGGGCGCACATCCCGAGTCGCACCACACGTCCAGGAGGTCCTCAGTCCTTTCCATGGTCCCACCACAGTCGCATTCCCAGATCCATCCATCGGCCTGGGGCTTGTGGGGGTCGAAGTCCTCGGGAATCTCGCCTATTTTCTCCTCGAGTTCGTCGAAGGACCCGATGACTTCCCGTTTGCCACATTCATCACATATCCATATGGGCATAGGAACGCCCCAGTAGCGCTGCCTTGAGATGCACCAGTCTCGCCCTTTCTCCAGCCAGTTTTCGAACCTCTTCCTGACCTTTCCTGGGATCCAGTTCACGTCCTTGTTTTCATCCAGCATCTCGAACTTTATCGGGTCTATATCAATGTACCACTGGGTCGTGGCGCGCTGGATTATCTTGGTCTTGCAGCGCCAGCAGTGGGGATATTCGTGCTCTATGGTCGTGTGTTCCAGCAGGTATCCCTTCTCTTCAAGGTCGTCTAGGACGTCCTGGTTGGCGTCGTGCACGTACTTCCCCTCGTACTTCCCACCTTCTTCTGTGAACTCTCCGTCCTCCCCTACAGGAGAGAAGACGTCGAGGTCGTAGTTCCGTGTCGCGGCGTAGTCCTCCTCGCCGTGACCCGGAGCGGTGTGGACGCACCCCGTTCCCTGTTCCAGGGTCACTAGACTGGATGAGGTAAGCACGCGGTGCACGTTCATCGATCTGTCCAGCTCCTCGTGCTTGGGCACTTCTTCCTCCAGGGGATGGTCATACTCCTTTCCCTGGAGGGAGGCGCCGTCCAGGGTGTTCAGTACTTTGTAGTCCTCTATATCAAGCTTCTCCATAACGTCTTCAACTAGGTCCTTCGCCATTATCAGTACGCCTTCTTCCGTCTTCACTCTTGCATACCTGAAGTCCGGGTGCAGAAGCACTGCCACGTTTCCCGGGATGGTCCAGGGAGTCGTCGTCCATATCAAAAAGTATTCGTCTTCCTTGTCTCTCCTGGGGAACTTGACAAATATGGAATGGTCCTCTATGGTCTTGTACTCGTCGCTTATCTCGTTCTGCGAGAGCGAGGTCATGCATCTCGGGCACCAGTACATTGGCCTCTTCTTCCTGTATATCATGTCCTTGTTCGCGGCCTGCTTCACGAACCACCATTCCGACTCTATGTAGGAGTCGTGGAAGGTTATGTAAGGATCGTCGAAGTCCTGCCACACAGCTAGCCTCCACATCACTTCTTTCCATTCGTCCTCCGCCGAGACAGCTCTTTCCTTGCACTCCTCTATAAACTTCTCCTCGGAGATCTTCGTCCCTATATCCGTCTTCTTCTCTATACCCAGCTTCTCCTCCGTCTTCACCTCGTTGGGAAGTCCGTGCGCATCGAACCCCGCCTGGTCCCAGACGTCGAAACCCTCCATCTGTTTGAAGCGGAGCACAGTGTCTTTAACGACCTTGTTCAGCATGTGGCCCATATGAGGGGGTCCTGTTAGGTAGGGTGGGCCGTCCAGGAGAAAGAAGGGCTCGTTTCCCGCGGTACTCTTTCTCACCTTCTCATATATACTGTTCTCCTTCCAGAACTCCCTTATCTCCTTCTCTATCTCCTTCGGGTCGTATTCCTGGTTCATTTTACCGGACTCTAAAACATTCCTCCCTTTCTTTTATATGTTTTTTCTCTGGCGCGTATCTTTGTAAGTAGAAGAAGTCTTCCTCACCCAACGATAAAACGTCCACCGGCCATCAGTGTCACCGTTTTTTCTTTCCGGCGGGATCTATTTAAAATTTTCCCAGCTCCAAAATTATTTAAACCAGTTCTTGCAACCTTTACGTGTGGGGAAACCGGAAATCCAACCATGGAGGATTTTCTTGTTTTGCAAACCCGTGAAACCGTCAAAACTTCTGGGTGGTGAATTTCTTGGAATGTGAAATATGTGGAGCCACCGGAGCCTCCAAGGTAACCAGGCTGGAGGGTGCGGAGCTGGTCGCATGTGAGAGCTGTTCCTCCCTGGGCGAGGCCAAGCAAGACCTTTCAGAAAGGAAACAGCAGCGGTCCAGGACACCCGACACGGACTTACTTGAAAATAACAAGGCCTCCGGTCTCGATTTCAAACCAGGGAAGCTATTGAGGCGGAACTACGGGCGTCTTGTCCGGGAGGCGCGCGAGGACCAGGAACTGACCATGGAAGAGCTCGCGGAGGAGATCTCAGAAAAGGAGTCGGTGGTTAGGAGGGTGGAGAACGAAGAGCTTCGGCCCGCCGAAGAACTGTCCCAAAAACTGGAAAGGGAGTTGGAGGTAGAGCTCTTCCGGAACCGCGAAGAGGAACCGGTCAAGAAAAGCACACAGGGAAACGAGAGTTTAACGATAGGGGATGTCGCCAGGGTCAAGTGAGACTGGCTAGAGGAAGTTTCCCTTCATTACAATTTTTTCCTCCTTCGGGTTTATCCAGAAGTATTTGTCCTTGTACTCCACCACGACGCCCCTCTCCCATTCGTCGACCTTCTTCCCGTTTTCGACTATCTGCTGATAGCTCACCATATCTTAACCTTACATCCCCTGATTTTTATTGTTTGCGGAATCCGAAAGACTTATAAAGGTTAAGGTCTACTGTAACCCTGGCCCCTTCTCCGAGTTACTGGAGTATGCGGATTTTGTCGGTGTTTTACATGTCTGACAAAGGAAAGGCGGAAAAAGAGAAGATAGTTCCAGACACATCTATTCTCATAGACCGGAGGCTATCGGAGATGGTGGAGGATGGGGAGCTGGAGAGCGCCGAAGTTATAGTTCCCGAGGCCGTGGTGGACGAGCTTCAGGCGCAGGCGAACCGGGGCCAGGAGACGGGGCTCGAAGGGCTTAACGAGATAAAGAAACTCAGGAAACTAGGCGAGGAGGGGGACATCGAGGTTTCCCATATAGGAAGGAGGCCGACGGAGGAGGAGATAAAACTCGCCGGTAAAGGGAGGATAGACGCGCTCATAAAGGACCACGTGGACGAGGAGGGTGCGGTTCTTTACACCCAGGACTACGTGCAGGCGCAGGTTGCGGAGGCGGAAGGCCTGGACGTGGTATATATAGAGGCGGAGGAGGAAGAGGAGAAACTACTTCTGAAGGACTACTTCGATGAAGAGACCATGAGCATTCACCTTGCCGAGGGCTGCAAGCCCAAGGCCAAGAGAGGTTCTCCGGGTAACTTCAGTTTGCAGGATATATCGAACAAAGAGCTGGAGAAGGAGGATCTGGAGGAGCTAAGCAAGAACGTTTTGGACCTTGCCAGGGCCAAGGACGATGCCGAAGTGGAGATGTCGAAGAAAGGCGCAGAGATAATACAGTACGGGGACTACAGAATCGTGATAGCCAGACCTCCCTTTTCCCTTCAACGGGAGATAACCGCCGTAAGGCCCGTGGTAAAACTGACGCTGGACGACTACTCCGTCAGCGAGAAGCTCCGAAAAAGACTGGATAAAAAGGCCGAAGGTATACTTATAGCTGGGAATCCGGGAAGTGGGAAGACTACTTTCGCACAGTCCCTTGCCGAGTTTTATAGCTCCCAGGGAAACGTAGTTAAAACCCTGGAGTCGCCAAGGGACCTGAACGTCTCAGAGGATATAAGCCAGTATACGGACCTCGAAGGGAGAATGGATAACTCGGCGGACGTGCTTCTTCTGGTAAGACCGGACTATACTATATACGACGAAGTGAGGAAGGGTTACGACTTCTCCACGTTCGCGGATCTGCGGCTCGCAGGCACAGGGATGGTCGGCGTGGTCCACGCCTCGGATCCGATCGATGCTGTACAGAGGTTCGTTGGGAGGACGGAGCTTGGAATGATACCTCACGTCCTCGACACGGTCATACATATAGACGCGGGGGATATAGCCAAGGTGTACTCCCTGGTCATGAAAGTGAAGGTTCCTTCAGGTATGACAGAGGAGGACCTTGCAAGGCCAGTTATAGAAATCAGAGACTTCGAGACGGGCGAACTGGAGTACGAAATATACACATACGGAGAGGAAAATATTGTCGTTCCTGTTCAGGAGGAGGAAGAGAAAGGTGTGCAAAGACTTGCCAAGGACAAGGTCTTGGAAGAGCTGAGGAAGTTCGACAACAACCCCGAAGTGGAGTTCATCTCCGATGACAGGATCGTGGCGAGGGTAGATAACGAAAATATACCCCAGCTTATAGGCAAGAACGGGAAAACAGTGGAGAAGATCGAGGACAGGCTTGGGGTGAATATAGATGTCGAGCCGAAGACGAAGACTACGGGGGAGAAGATAGACTTCGAGGTGGGGGAAACCGGCGCCTACGTGACATTCAGCTTTGACAAGAAATATTCGGGTGAAGACGCGAACATATATATAGAAAAGGAGTATTTCTTCACCGCAACTGTGGGCAAGGGCGGAGAGATAAAACTTACGAAGGACTCCGAGCTCGGGCAGCAACTGGTCCGCGCTCTCGCAAACAATAAGAACGTAGAGGTTTATATCTAGCTACCAAAACTTCCTGGAAAGCCCCCTTCCTGTTCCCTGTCTTCCAATTTCTTGTAAACCAGGTAGGCTATGAGAACCACAAGAACTATTACCCCGGCTATGGTGCTCCCTCTGGTAATGAACAAACCTGTTACATTGCTTTCTTCCCCGTCTTCCTCCTCCATCTCTTCAATTCTTTCTTCTGTCCTGTTTACTTTCTTTTCCATCTCCTCCAGCCTTTCTTCAAGGGTCTCTATCCTCTCCTCCGACTTGGAAACCTCCTCTTCGAAGCCGGTAATATTTTCCTTAAGATCCTCCAAACTCAAATCTAGCTTTGTATGGAGACCTTCAAGGTTGGTTTCCAGCTCTTCATCGGTCTCACTTATGGAGTCCAGGGATGCGAGGTCCACCGCGACAGCCGTGAACAGGGAAGTGGTAGTGTATCCTTCATCGACGACCTCTGCACCGATTACATGGATTCCGGGGCTTGCCCCCTCTTCTATTTTAAATACAAGGGATATATTGCTTCCATCCAGTTCGCTTTCCTCAAGAGCTATACTATCGGGGGTTATCACGCCAGCGTCTATAATGTCGTCGCCCCCGGAGCTGATCTCCCACTCGAATTCCTCCCCAGGCTCAACCTCTCCCGCGCTCTGTTCATGAGTTACGGCTCCTATACTGATGGGACTCACAAGAAGGAAAGCAGAAACGAATGAGACTATCACAAGCCTTTCATTCATACGTTAGTTTGTCTCCTTTTTGATAATAAGCTTTTTGGTTGGTGTAGTGCCCAAGTCTCATCCACCTAGGCCAGCACACTTTCCTGGGTCGAGTCATGCACAAACAGGTAGGTTTTCTCGCCGATCGAGTCTATTTCGGGTATGGATTTCACGTCAGAGGCCTCAAAGGGTATTATGTGTATATCCCCACTTGGCGCTTCCTCGAGTCTTTCCTGGAACTCGCCGATAAGAACGTTCGACTCCGTCGATCTGGGGAGCCTCGCCTCGTAGACGAGCTTTTCCAGGTATTCCGTTGCTTCAGGAACCCCGTCCTCGTCATCCACCACCATCCATATATGTATCTTCCCGCCCCAGTTCTTTTTGATACTGTAGGCTATGAGCAGCGAAAGGTCGTAGTACCTCCTCTCGAAGAGGCCGTCCTCCAGAACTCTTGGCGATATCCAGACGTGAACTTCCTCTTCCGTTCCGAGGCCCACCTCTTTGGATTTGTCCAAGAGCGTGATTCCGGATCTGTTCTTCTCCGCAGATTTTACTATACCCTCTAACTCTTCTTCCTTTAGCCGATCGGGATCGTAGGGCATGAAAAGTATGTTCGGTGAGAAGACCTGGCTCTGGATGGCTTCCATGGAAACCTTGATGGAGTTTATGTAGTCTTTCGCGTCTATCGTCGAGTAGGTCGCGAATATATCCTTCTGGTCGAGCTTCTTCACGGTATCTGGCACCTTTTCCGGATCCCTGCCGACCTTTCCAGGTAACCTTTCCTCGTCTTCCAGATTCAGGCCAAGGACCGTTATCCTGCCATGTGGATAGGCTATTGATTTGAGGAGAGGGAAGTCACCTATAAGTGCATTCTGGTTGACTATGGGCACGAGGAGGTTGGGCTTCCAGACATGGCTAGAGGATTCGGGGAGACGTCTGGTCTTCTCCGCGGCCCACTCGGAAAGTGCCTGGAAAAGCCCTGACCTAACGTCCCCCTCCTTCTGCTCTATTTTCTTCCTGGAGAGGACCATGTAGATCAGAACCACTGAGACGACTGCGATAAGCCCTGCGTAGGGGTTTATGAGGAACATCATGGCAAGTGAAACGACGAAGCCGAAGAGAGGGACAAAGCTCGGGACATGGAAGGTCGGGCGGAAGCTTCTGAGTCCGAGGTGCTGCTCTATGAAGACGGAGAGGTTTATACTTGCGTAGGTTATCAGGAAGAACATGGTGAGGACCTGCGCCACGGAGTCGAGGCTCCCGGTGAGCAGAAGCGGAACTATTATAAGTGCTGTTAATCCTATCGCATTTCTCGGTTCACCGCCGCCCGATATCTTGGACAGGAAGCCTTCAGCAGGGATTATTGATTTATCTGCCATTGCCTGTAGCACCCTGGGCGCGGCTATAAGCATCGTGAGAGCGCTTGAAAAGGTCGCGGCCAGTATTCCAACCACCACCAGTTCCGGTAGCACGGAGATTTCGGCCAGCAGGAGCGTGTTTTCGATGAGTTCGGCAGGCGGTGCTGAGTAGGCCAGGACTGCAGCCATTGCCAGGTATATGAGGCTGGTTATTCCGAGTCCGTACATTATCCCTTTGGGTATCTGTCTCTTTGGGTCGGTCAGCTCTCCCGACATACCTATCCCCGACATCAGGCCCGTAGCTGCGGGGAAGAAGATCGCGAAGAGGGCCCAGAAGGGCGGACCGTCCGCCCTCATCATTGGAACGGAAAGTCCCTCAAGCCTGATTCCGCCAAGGAATATAACTATCAGCGCCAGACATATCAGGACAAAAACACCCACCTGTACCTTCACCGCTAGATCCGTCTTTATGAAAGTAATCAGGAAAAGGGTGGCGAAAGAGGCCAGGGCCACTAAAGTCATGCTGTGGTGGGGAAAGACGAACTGCCAGGCCTCGGCGAAACCGAATATGTAGAGCGCGACTGAGAAGGCCTGTGCCAGGTAGAGGGGTAACCCGACGCTGCCTCCTATCTCCAGACCGAGCGTCTTGTTAACTATAGAGTAGGCCCCACCCGCGCCTATCCTTATGTTGCTGGCTATTGAGCTGAGTGAGAGGCCCGTCGCCAGAGTGACCGATACCGTGAGGAGGATTATGGCGATGGTTCCAAGGATGCCTGCGCCACCGACCACGTATCCCAACCGAAGGAAAAGTATGACCCCAACTATGCTTAGAAAGGTCGGTACAAAGACGCCACGGAAGGCGCCGAACCTCTGGGAGCCTGTTTCTTCCTCTGGCATCTTACCTCAGTATACATCTACCATAGGAAGTTTTTATTAGTTAAGCCCCGGCAGAAGTCAAAGATGAACTGGGGCTTCGAATGGGATTTGATAGCTTGTGCAAGAGGGTTGGATTTTGAGTCTAAAGACACAAAAAATCCACCACCTGCGGTACCTATGATGCCGCTCAGTAATCCGGTGATAGTAATAATTGCTAAATATCGGAGCATACTTCCCTTAGCCAGGGGGTAGGGTTGTAAACTTATAAATGTTTTACCCTCTTTTCAGGACATATTTCTCCTTACTCGGATTTAGAAGAAATAAAATTCTACATAGCCCATCGATTATAATAGAGCCTCGGGCGGGATTTGAACCCGCGATCTCCGCCTTTCTGGGATTTTGTTGAGACTTTTTCCCTAAAAGTTTCTTACCAAGGCGGCGCTCTACCGCTAAGCCACCGAGGCTTTCATGCGTCAACGTCAGGCTCTTCCTTCGTCTCTCGCTCTACCTTGTCCTTCAGCCTTGGAACTGAAAAGCTCTTCTCACAGTTCTCGCACTCGACCCAGAAAGGCCTCTTGTATTCCGTCTCCTTGAATCCATGGTGCTGGCATCTGGGGCATATGTATTCCACTTTCGCCAGTTCTTCGTCCTCCTCTTGGACAACCCTTACGGTTCCTATTACCTCACCATCATCGTTCTCCTTGTCCTGCCACGTGGTGAAGGCCACGTTTGATGGATCCAGCTCTCCATCCTTCACCATCCGTTTTATCCTTTCCAGTTGCAGATTTTCTCTGCCCTTGACCTTTTCCGAGTCGTCCAACTCTTCGCTCATATCAACAAAGCTTTTGTAGGGGAATATTTAAATCTTGAAAGGTTCAGTTTCAAATCTTCTCATAATGCCCCGACAAGGAAGGCTACGAGTCCAAGGATCATGCCGAGCTTTAGCATGCCCTGAATTTGAGAAGGTTCGGCTCCTTTATGTATCATATATACGGACCTCAGGAACACACCTATAGAGAAAACAACTGCGAGGCCGTACCACAGACCAAACACGCCGAAGGCTATCGGGAGCGGTGATAGACAGACCCCCACGAGCACAAAGATCGACGACATCAACCTGGCCTTGTCTTTGCCCAGAACTATGGGGACCGACCTTATCTCCTTGAGGGTGTCCGCCTCCTTGTCCTCCAGGTCCTTTATTATCTCTCTGGCCGTGTTGGCGAAGAAGGCCATCAGGGCCAGAAAAAGAGATGGGAAGAAGTTCTTTACCGCAAGGCCGCCGAAGACGAAGGTTGAGCCGACCAGGAATGAAATAGTTAGGTTGGACACTAAAAACCTTTTCTGGAGGTCCTTGGCATACGCCACCAGGAGGATAGAATTAAGAGAGGCAACCGCAAGAGTGTACTTGTTGACCCAGAAGGAAAGATAAATTCCAAAGATGAAAAGCACGAAGGAGAAAATCAGAGCTGTTCTCAAGGATACCTTTCCGCTTGGGATCGGCCTGTCGTGGTCGTAGATGAAGTCGAGTTCCCTGTCGTAGTAGTCGTTTATGACCATACCCCCTCCAGAAACCATAAAGGCGGCGAGCATCGCAAAGAGTACGGAAGCAAAACTTGCCGAGATTCCACCAAGGTAGGCACCTATGAGCACTGCAACGGATGCCATCAGACAGTTGAGCGGCCTGAGTAGCCTGAGAAACGGCTTCATCTCTAACTCCTGTCTTCCTTGGACTTTGGCCTGAGGTCTTTGGAGCCGCACTTCCTGCACTTGACCTTTCCTTCCCTTACCTTCCTCGGCTTGGCTCGGTTCTTCGCCTTGCAGTTCATACAGACGAAGACGTTCTTGAAGAGCCTTTTCCTCGCGGCTTCCTCGGGCATGAAATCCACCTAACCTCTTTCAGGACTAAATACTTAAAAACGTTTCGATTTGCTCGCGGGTCACGGGGCCCTCGCGGACTACCTCGGGCTCCCCATCTTTTAGCTTGACAACGGTTGAGGGCTTCTTTTCTTCCAGCTCTCCACAGTCCAGGACAACGTCAACCCTTTCCCTTACCACGCGTGAAATATCCTCAATGGAGTACCTGTTCTCCGCCCCCGAAAAGTTCGCGGACGTAGCGACTACAGGAACGCCCGCTTCCTCCGCCAGCTTTCTGGCAGTGTCGTTGGATGAGACCCGGAAGACGAAGTCCTGGTTCAGTACGTCCGGAACATCCTCCTTTTTCTCCGTCACGAGCGTCAGAGGTCCAGGCATGAATTCGTCACAAAGCTTCCTTTCAACTTCGCTTAGCTTGCAGTACTTCTCCGCCTGCTCCAGAGACGAAACTATGCAGGAGAGTTTTTTCCCTCCATCCCTTTCCTTTATATCGTATATTTTCTCCACGGCCTCTGGGTCCAGGGCGTTGGTCCCCAGTCCGTAGCAGGTCTCCGTGGGATATATGCACGTATCACCTTCCTTGATTTTCCTTGCTGTTTCCTCAAGGCAGCCCTGGTCGGGGTTCCTGACAAGAAGAGTCATCAGACCTCCACCTCGCCCTTCTCTATCCAGTCGAAGTGCTTCTCATACTCTTCCCCCGCTTCGCCTTTTATTATCTTCTTCAGAGTTTCAATGACCTCTTCTGGGTTCTCCTCCGTCGTCTCCAAGGAATAGACCTCGTCGTTGCCGTTTCTGGCCTCCATTTCTATCACGCCTGTAATCTCCGCGTCCATGTTCTCCCTGACCTTCTCTTCGTCCCAGCCCTTGTCCTCGAGTCTCGTTCTCAGGACCGAAGGTTTACATCGAAGCACGAAGACCATGTCGTTCTCCAGAAAATGCGAGAGGTGGCCGTCAAGCACACAGCCATCCAGCTCTTTCGCCTCCTCCCTGAGTTTTTGAACGTCCACCACGTCCGAGTCCCTCTCCTCGTCCCGGGATATTACGCAGTCCCTCTTCCTGGCCAGGTCGTTCACCGAAACGTAGTCCAGGTCCGTCTCTTCCGCGAGCTTCTTCGAAACGGAGGTCTTCCCTGTGCCAGGTGTTCCGGTGACGGCTACCTTCATCTAACCACCCACACGGAACTATAGGATATCCATGGATTTAAAGATTGAAGGTGGGCAAATTATTAAAACATGCAGGGAAAAATTCTCCAGGGGTAAAATGGTCGAAGTCTGGACGGAGAAATACAGGCCGGATACGCTGGATGATATAGTCGACCACGAGCATGTGGTCCAGCGTCTACAGTCCTTCGTGGACGACGAGTCCCTGCCCCATCTACTTTTCACGGGGCCCGCGGGAACGGGAAAGACGGCCTGTAGCCTGGCCATGGCCAAGGACCTGTTCGGTGAGAAGTGGAAGAACAACTTCCTGGAGCTCAACGCATCAGACACAAGGGGTATAGACGTCGTAAGGAATCAGGTAAAGGACTTCGCAAGGTCGAAGGCTGTGGGTGACGTCCCCTTCAAGATAATAGTTCTGGACGAGGCCGACGCACTTACGCCCGAAGCGCAGCAAGCGCTGAGAAGGACGATGGAGAACTACACGGAGACGGCGCGGTTCATTCTCATATGCAACTACTCAAGCAAGATAATAGATCCTATAAGGTCTCGCTGTTCCATCTTCCACTTCCCCCGGTTAAGCAAGGATGACGCCGCCTGGCTTCTGGAGAAGATCTGCGAGGAGGAAGACGTAAAATACGACGGGAGCGGCCTCGACGCTATTTTTTCTGTAACTCGAGGCGACCTCAGGAAGTCCATAAACCTCCTGCAGTCCGTTTCGGCCACGGACAAGGAAGTAACGGAGGAGGTGGTCTACGAGGTCTCATCACAGGCGAAACCGCAGGTTATAGAGGATCTTCTTGAAAAGGCACTCGCCGGCAGTTTCACGGAAGCCAGGGACAAGCTTCAGGAGCTTTTGCTTGAAAAGGGGATCTCAGGCATGGATATAATCAAGGAAATGCACAGGCAGCTCTACGACCTGGACATAGAGGAGGAGAGGAAGGTCCGTTTGATCGAAAAGATGGGGGACTACGAGTTCCGTCTGGACGAGGGGGCGGACGAGCAGATCCAGCTGGAAGCGCTGCTGGCACAGTTTGCCAGTTCTTAGGCCGAAGACTCCATCTTGTTTTCCCTTCCTGGAACAGGTTCTTCTGTCTTCACTTCTCGGCGTAGTGATCTATCGCCATGCTACTGATCGGCCCGTAGGCCGAGTTATCTATGGTCGTGAGGTCCTCTCTTATGTCTTCCTCTTTTTTTTCAGGACTTCTTGGCAGTCCTTCATCATATTCGCTTCCACTAGCACTGGCAACGGCGCAACCACCAAGCTCAAGCAAACCGTAGGCACTTCCCAAAGTTAAAGCCATTTTACCAGGAGCAGAGGAGAGAGCCTCGTATACAGCCGAGCCGATCTCTGAGAGGAGTCCAGGATTCTGAGCCATGTTAGAAGCTGCTTCGTAGCCGGACTCGATTATTTCTTCACCAGGCATCCTATCAGTATTTTATTGTTGGAAAAGATATTTAATCTTTATGTTGGAAAAGATATTTAATCTTTATGTTGGAAAAGATATTTAATCTTTATGTTGGAAAAGATATTTAATCTTTAGTTTCTCTGGGGACCGAGCTCCCGGTTCGAAGGGAGTCTTTCGGGTCTACGGTTGGTTGTGATGTTACAACCCCAAAGTAACAATAAAATATATAA
>JBKHHE010000008.1:0-29484 GCA_046539305.1 Candidatus Aenigmatarchaeota archaeon | reverse complement strand
TATACGCTCTGATAGGTTTTAAATTTTTCTGGGATGAGAATTTAGGCACTACATCATAAGTTTTTTCAACAGAAGAAAGGACTAAATTGCGACCTACAACAGGGTTTCTATAATCCCTTTCAACTCTTCGAGATTCTCTATCCTGAAGTCCGGCTCCAGCTCCTTGCCGACTTCTTCTCTCCCCCTGTCAATCCATACAGTTTCCATACCAAGTTTCTTTGCGTGCACATCCTCGTCCTTCCTGTTCCCGACCATGAGGCAGTTCTCAGGTTCAAAGTCAGTTCTCCCCAGAAAAACTTTGAAGGGCTCCAGGGTCGACTTTTCACCGTACTCTGAAGAAGGCAGCACAGTTTCGAAGTAGTCCCCGAGATCAAACTCAGATAGAAGTTTCATAATATATTCCTTCCTCCCGTTGGAGATCAAAGCCAGGTATAGACCTTTACTTTCGCAGAATTTGAGAACCTCATGCGCCCCGGGTATCAATTCCATATTTTCAACAAATCCCTCTATGAAAGCTTTTCCTATTCTTTCCATTTCTTCTTCCGAAGCTTCCTTGTCCCAAACGTCGAAAAATACTTCCATGAAGTTCCGGGGGTTGTGCCTGTTTTCGTCGCCCCAGTACTTCTTGTCGTAGATCTCCGACGTCTTCTCACAGAGCTCTTCGTACTTTTCACGAGAAAGCTCGTAACCCTCCTCTCTGATCGCTTCGAACTGTCTGTCGCGGGCATCTTCCAAAGCCCTTTCCGAAGAAATTAGCGTGTCACCCAGATCGAATATAACCGCCTCGAGCATAAGCTATCATACCCGGGCCTTGTTTAAGTAAGTTTTTAGGCACTACATCTCATAAGCCTAGAATTAGAATATACCTTTTAGGATTTTAACTTTCAGGATAGAGGTGCTTGATTTCCTGAACTTCTGGGTAATCGGAAATGATATTTCAAAGCCGTATTTAATGATAACAATGGGTGCACATTCTTTACTATATTATTAATATAAAACTATCACTTACACTGTTTACATATTTAAATCGATTAAATAAATGAGTGTTAGTGTTTATGAATATAAAATTTATCCTTCTCAAATGAGGTTAAATAAAAATATGTTACTTTAGAACCCCCTCCATTTATAAGTTTAGGTAGATAATAATAAGTACATAACATGAGGTAGATGAAAATGTCAAAGGAAGAACACCAGGATGGAAAAAACTCTGTTACAGAGGTGGAGAACGGTTTGGAGGAGCGGTTTTTAATAAGTGAAGAAGTTGAATTCGAAAATTTAATTGATGGAGCTGAAAATCTGGTTAAGGTGAGAAAGGAGAGCGGAAAGCCTAAAATACTCCTTAGGGGAAAAGATAGCTCTCTTAGAGACAGGATTTTCCTTTATCTGCTGGGCGCAGAAATCAGCTATAGAATGGGCCGTCGAGAGGGAAGAGAAGTTACCACAAAAGAAGTGAGCGAAGAGTTTAGAATCGAAAGTAAAGCTGCAAGTGCCAGAATATCTGAACTTCAGGACGAGGGTTTCGTTAGGAGAGAAGGACGAGGAAAGTACATACTTGATCTTACCCACGCGGATGACAAGATTCAATCTCTAAGGGAAAAATATAAGGTGAAATAATGAGCGAAAAACTTGAGGTAAATATAAAGTACAAGGATTTAGATGCCGAACTTAGTGGAGATTACTCCACTGTGAGAAAGGGGATGAACGAACTCTTCAGAAAGATTAGACAGGAGCTAAGATCGAAAGGAGGAGAGCAGGTTTCTGTGAAAGGCAATACTCTGAAGGAAATAATCATTTCCCTCCGAGATAACGGTTTTTTTGACAGTCCTCGTGATTCTAAGAGCGTCAATGAGAGGATAAATGAGCTAGGTAAAACTGATCAAACGAAAAATGCTATTTCGATGCAATTGAAGAGAATATCTGAAGAGGGGGAGCTTGTCCGGAAATCGAAAAAATTCTTCAAAGAGTCTGGTCGGGGTTATTCCTATGTGGCTCCTTGGTATGATCTTGAACAGCATCGAGGTGAAAAATGACGGAAGAGAATCTATCAGAACGCATAGAGAGCCTTGAGGAAAAGATTGAGAGCCATGAAGAAAGAATTTCCAAACTGGAAGATGAAGGAAAGGATCTACTAGCCCGAAAGTCTATGACCCTGCCAGAGTTTATGAGGGATAAAGAGGTAAAACACCACACTGATAAAGTGTTGTTGATTGGCTACTTTTTTGAGAAATACAAAGAAAAAAGCGATTTTACCACAAAGGAGTTAGAAGAGGGCTATAAAAAGTGTGGATGGGATCTGCCTGCAAACCTTACTGATAGAGCTTCTTCCCTTATTTCCCAGGGCCTTTTTGATGAGGACAAAGGAGAAGAAGGTAAGAAAATATGGTCTCTCACGAGGTCAGGGGTTAGAGAAGTCCAGGAGAGGATAAAATGACAGTTAACAAAGAAGATTTCGGTTCTGTTGAAGAGATAAACGAGGAATTATTCGATGAAATGTTAGACGAGCACATTGCTCTAAAGAAAGCCTATTGTGCAAAGGATTATGAGAAGGTACTTATTAAGGGAGGAAAATTCGTAGAAACTGTTTTTCAAATTCTTCAGGATTTACACACGGGCAACTACTCAGAACAGCCCAACTTTGAATCTGTTCAAGAAAGTCTTAGAAACACGGAATCAGACAAATATCCCAACTCTGTACGACTGGCTATACCAAGAATAGCTCGAAATCTTTATATGATGCGTTCCCATAGAGGAGGAGCTCATAGGTCGGAGCTTGATCCCCGATACATCGATGCCGCACTTTCTCTTAGCATAAGCAATTGGATAGTTTCCGAACTTATCCGACTATATAGCGATAAGGAGCCTGAGGAAGTAGAACACTTGATGAAACAAACCGTTACACGCAACCTACCTCTGGTAGAAGAGTTTGAGGACGGAGATGTTGTGATTTTAGCAGAACAAGACTCATGTAGAGAAGAATGCTTACTTATTCTTTATCATTTCTATCCCGAGAGAATATCGAACGAAAAAATGAAAGAATATGTTGACAATCATAGTGGAGTCAATGTAACCTCCTCACTAGGAAATGCTGAAGACAATAAGCTTGTCCACAGGAATGACAACGGTAATAAGCTCACTAGCAAGGGTAGAAATTATGTAGAGAAAAAATATGGATCTCAGTTTTCTGTTGATGTTGAGGTGTAGAATCATGGGAGATGAAAAAATAGATAACAAAATAGAAGAATTGGAAAATAGACTCGAAAAAGTAGAAAGGGTAGTTTTTTCAAAAAAAGAGGAACCAACAACTTTAGAGGATAAAAAGAAAGAATTGGCGGATAAAATGGATGTTGAAGTGGAAGGATTAGAGAAAGTCATAGACTTTGAGGCAGATAGGCCCTATATACTACCCGAGATCCCAGGAGATACTCAGAAAGAAAAGCAACAAAACTTTGCAACTCTTTTTTTGGTAGTAATGAAACACTGCTATGGAACTGATAGTATAGAAGCAAGAGAATTAGTTGAAATAGTAAAAAATAGAGGTTTTTACAACACCAAATTCGGGAATAATCTTAAATCGCACCGTCCCTATTTGAGGCAGATTGGAAAAACAAAAAGCCCAAAAAGTAGCTATAAAATAACTCATCCTAAGGGTACAAACAAAGGATTGGAATTGTTAAATACTCTTATATCCTCGACTTAATTTTTATAGTTTTAGCGCATAATCCACCGAAACCTTTCTAAAGCTTGAGACTTATTGGTATCTTGTAGTCCGGATTGGGGTGCTCAGATGACTGAGAAGATAGGAACCGTTATATCCACGCCCGAGGGTCCTTCTGCCTCGGAGTTCAGCTTCGTTATAGACGAGGACTCCGGCGAGATCCCGGTGCGCCAGAACCAGTTCGTGATGCTGGGCTCGGAGGAAGGTAAGCTCATAGCGCGAGTCTCCGATATATACAAGACGAACCGTTACTTCGACCGCGCCGAATCAGTCCGGGAATACGAGCGGAAGGGCAAGAAGCTCACGGAAATATTTCCCGCGGAGAGATGGGAGTACCTTGTCGGCGAAGCGAAACCACTGGGGGTGTACGCGGACGGGCGGATAAAGAGGGCAACCTTCCCACCGTCACCCGGAACCGAAATAAGCATGATAGATGAGAGCATACTTGCTGACTTCCTCGGGATGGATGAGGAGAACGGGCTACATATAGGAAGCGTGGGACATCACGACGTTCCTGTAAAACTCTCCATGACCAAGCTCCTGCAGAAACACCTGGCTATACTTGCACTTTCGGGGGCAGGGAAATCTTACCTGACTTCAGTAATAATCGAGGAGCTTCTGGACAGGGACGGGGAGGCAGGTCAGATTGGCACCGTTGTGGTAGACACTCATGGCGAGTACATCGGTTTTGGGGACGACGAGAACTACAGAGACAGGGTAAAGGTTATAAGAGGCAAGGACTTTAAGATAGGAGCTTCCAACCTCACACCCTCTCTTTTCTTCCATTTCAAACCCAACCTTTCCGGTGCACAGAGAAGGGAGATGGGAAGAATTCTTAGGGAAATGAGAAAGGACAAAACAGGTCAGACCTACAGCCTTTCAGACATAGCTGACAGGGTCGCTCAGGACGACTCCGTAAAATCTTCGACCAAGGAGGTGCTTCTCTCTGAGATTTCCCAACTGGAAAGGACGGGGCTCTTCGGCGTCTCAGACAATCCCTCGATGGATGACCTTGTGAATTCAGGGGAGACGGCGATAGTAGATGTCTCCGACTTTACCTCGCTCGAGGCGAGGCAGATGCTCGTAACCTACCTGGGAAGAAAACTCTTCTTCAAGAGGCAGGACGGAGAGATACCTCCGTTTCTGCTCGTTCTGGAAGAGGCGCACAATTTCGCCCCCGAGGGCAAGAAGAGGCAGAATGCACTCTCCCGCTCCATAATCCAGAGGATAGCTAGAGAGGGAAGAAAGTTCCACTCCTCCCTGTGCTTGGTCTCTCAGCGGCCGATAAAGCTTGACACTACTGCCCTTTCCCAGTGCAACACTAACGTAATAATGAGGATAACCAACCCGTACGATCAGGATCATATAGGCAAGAGCAGCGAGGGCCTAACAAGGGACGTCCTGGACACCATTTCTTCCCTGCGTGTAGGTGAGGCCTTCATCGTCGGGGAGGCAGTTAACTATCCACTCTTCGCCCAGATAAGGGAGAGGAAAAGTGTAGAAAGCGAAAGGGGCATGCCGCTGGAGAAAGCTGCGAAAAAGTACTCGGAAGAAAAGGAAGAGAGGAAAGAAGACGCGGAGTCCTTTATGTGATCTCTTCAATCCTTGTCGGCCCGTTCCTCTGCTTGTTCCTCTCTAGCTTGTAGAGGTAAGCGTTGGCTGCGCTCTCCATGGTTTCGTCATGAGTTATAAGGAAAACCTGGTCTACGAACCGTGAGATCTCCGTTCTCAACAGTTCCGACAGATCTTCTACTGCCTGCCTGTCCAGATTGTGTGTAGGCTCATCCAGGACAAGCCACTTCAGATTCGGAGCCAGAACCAGGGCGAATGCGATACGTAGCGCGAGGCAGGCCGAAGTCCTCTCACCACCGGAGGCTATACCTTCCACGGACTGCCAGTTTCCTGCACTTTTGAACTGTAGCTCATAGTCACCCTCGACTATAGTGAACCTCACGTCAGTGAAATCGTCGTATGGGTAAAGACTACTCCAGACCTTCCTTAAGGTTTCGTTCACGGCCTCTATGAACCTTCTCCTAAGCTGCTTCTGGGTGGACTTCAAAGCGGTCCGGAACTTCTCTAAGTCCTCTTTGATTGTTTTTGAGCTCTTTATATCCTCTTTGTGTTTTTCAAATCTCTCCTCCCTCTCCTCCAACTCTTCTTTTTCTTCCTCCCTCTCCTCCAGGAACTTCCTCTTGTTTTTAATCTCGGTCTTGACCTTTTCTCTCCTCCCGGAAAGCTCATTGAGTTCTTCCTGCATCTTTTTTCCTTTCTCCTCGTCAAATTTCTCTCCTTTCTTCTCCAACTCTTGCTCTACTTCCTTTAATTTCTCCTCTTTATCCTCCAGCACATCCTCCTTTTCATCAAGCTCTTCGGTCCGTTCCAACCTCTTTTCCAAGTCTTGTTTCTCCTTCTCCCTTTCTTCAATTTTTTCTTCCAACCCCTCCACCTTTTCTTTCTTTTCGTTAATTTTCTCCACCAACCCCTCCTTTTCCTTGCTCAACTTGGATATCTTTTCCATCCTCTCTTCTATGACTTCTTGCTTGTGCTCCTCGTCCAGATCATTACCACAGACAGGACAGTCACCTTCAACGCCCCTCAGTTTCTGTATTCTCTTCTGAAAATCCTTTATTTTCACTTTACGGTCTTTTTCTTCGTCCTCAAGCCCATCGACTTCATCTTCTAACTTTTTCTTCCTACCCTCCAATTCTTTTATATTTTCCTCCTTGTTTTCTATTTTCTCTTTGATTTCCTTCTCACCCAGCTCGATTTCCTCTTTCAGGGAATTTATATCACTTTTTACACTTGAAATCGAGCCTTCGAGCTTGCTTTTCTTTTTTTCAAGCTTATTTACCTTTTCTATACCTTTTCTAATCTCTTCTACCTTGTTTTTGGTACTTTCGTAATTTTTATTTATTTTTTCTAATTCTTCCTTCATGTCTTTTATTTTATTCTTAATTTCCTTTATTTCCTCTTCAAGCTCTTTAATTCTATTGAAATCTTCTTCAGATTCCATTTCTTCTATCATATCTCTTTTTGAATCTATCCTGTCGCCTAATCGGTTTATGAGGGTAGTCACATTGCTTCTGCACTCTTCGAACCTGTCGATCTGGAGCAGGTCGTCTATCTTTTTCATCCTTTCCCCCTTCCGTATCTCCAGAAAGTTGTCAAGTCCGTCCTGCTCTGAATAAACGGCACGGGAGAACAGGTTGTAGTCAACCTTCAGATACTTCTCCACAAGTTCAGTTACCCTGGAGGCGCCGGTGTCCAGAAGCTCTCCATTTTTCCGGATGTCCGCTTCCGTCGTACCCTTTTCCCTCTCTATCTTCCTCCTGATCTGGAATTCATCTCCGTCCACCTTCATCTCCAGAACTACCTCCGATTCCTGCTTTTTTTGTGGACGGTTCATTATCATCCCGTCCAGAGTCACCTCTCTGGAGCGGTGGGAGGGAAAGGTTCCGAAGAGCGCAAAGGAAATCGCAGAAAGAACGGAACTCTTCCCAGAGCCCATTATACCCACTAGAACGTTTGTTCCCTTTCCAAACTCGAACCCGGACTCTAGGTGACTCTTCCAGTTCTTCAGTTTAAGACCGGTTATCATTTCTTCCCCCGAGCTAAGGATTCTACATCAGATACAGGTCCTTTTTCTTGTCCATGTTCAGGAAAACGTCGCTCGCTTCCACAAGCTCGCTAGCTGTGGACTTTCCGAAGGACATGATCTCGACCTGTATGCCCTCCGCCTTCAGGTGCTCGACCAGAGATCTGAAGTCCCCGTCGCCGGTTACAAGCACCACCACATCGAGCCTTTCGGCCATCTTTATCGCGTCAATCGCTATACCCATATCCCAGTCTCCTTTCTTTCCGCCGCCGTAGAACTCCTTGAGGTCCTTCTTCTTTACTTGGAATCCTATTTCCTTCAGAGCCTCGAAGAAGTTCTCTTCGTCGGGCGTCTCCGCCTTTATCACATAGGCTACCGCTCTTATCAGTTTCCTCTGATCCTTAGCGACCTTCAGCAGTGAAGAGTAGTCCACCTTGGTGTCGTACAGGTTTTTCGCGGAGTAGTACATGTTCTGTATATCCACGAATACACCTACTCTCTGATTCTTGAAAGAGTTCTCTCTAATATTCTCACCTCTTTATTTCTTAAATTTATACTTATTTTTCACATAGAAATCTTCCCGGAAGAATTTAAACTTTGGGACTATTTCCACCACTCCTCCGTTTGCCCTTCCTCCTCCGCAACTCCTTCATCTTCTTTGCCCTCCCTCTCATCTTCCCCGTCCTCCTCCGCGTCTTCATCTCCTTCTTCGTAGCTCCCGTTCTTGGCCTCCTCCAGCTTTTGCATCGCGTCCTCCAGATCTCCTTCCACCAGGTCTTCGAAGACCAGGTCAGGGTCCACGGATGCGCCCGTTTCTTCCGTTTTTTCCCTAAGAATCTTCATCCCCATCTCATCCACCGAGAGTTTTTCCTCCCTCAGGTTTCTGAGTGTCTCTACTTTCTCCTCAAGCCCCTTCTCCTGCAGGTCAACGGAGAAGGTGAGCAGTGCATCCTCGCCGTATTTTTTCTTCAGTCTTGAGAGGTCCACATCGTTTGAGCTAACGCCCTTCGGGAGTTCGCCCTTGATTTTCACCCTGACCAGGGGCTTCATCCCGAAGCTTCCACTCAACGTATCCTCCAGCCTCGATTCTACTCTCTTTTCAATTTCCTCAGGACCCTTGCCTTCGAACTCCATATCCTCGTAGAAGAACTCACGTGGTGGCCTGATACCGATAAACTCCGTTTCTTCCTTTTCCGTGTCCAGAATATAGAATCCCTTCTTCATCTTCGCCTCCCTCTCTCTAAGCTGCGTAGGAACAAGGCTTCCAGGAATCATGAAAAGACCGCCTTTCAGCTCCTGTTTGTCTTTCCAGTGTATATGTCCGGAAACGTACAGGTCGAAATCTTCGGGTAGGTCCTCCAGGCCAAGGGACGGTGGGTTCGCAGGGTTGAATATGTAGGGGTCCAGGTCCTGATGCAGCGTAAATATATTGTAAGCGTCCGGGAACGGTTCGGGGTTCCACTTTTCCAGAACTTCCTTCGAGTATTTTTCCGGGACTCCACTCATCCCGTGGATACCTATCTTTTCTCCGCCAATCTCCAGCTCCATGGAGGCACAGTGCAGGTGAACTATGAAGCCCGCGTCTTCCAATGCTTCCACGGTATTCTTCATTCCCTTTCCCCTCCTCTCATGGGTCCCGTGTATCGCTATCACCGGAATGCCTTCCAGACACTGTTCCGGTATTTCGTCCCTTCCTTCTACCTTAACCACTTCAGCATTCTTTCCATCTCTGAAAATCGACAGTAGTTTCATGAACCTCGACCAGTGTTCCGGTCTCGGAAGCCTGGTATCAAACATGTCTCCTGCGAGAACTACGAGGTCCGCTCCCCTGTCCTTTGCCGTTTCAAAGGCTCTCTCCGCCGCCACGAAGGGATCCTCTTCTCTCTCCGTGCCCTTTCCGAAGCCCAGATGTAGGTCCGAGATTATTGCGACTTTGACCATTTGGATCAAAGGTAGTTTGCCTCTGAAACTTTAAATGAGTTTTCACGGAGCGCTAAATTTATATAAAAGACGAAATCAGATTATCAACAGATATCATGAAGAGCCTTTCTGATTACCGGGTCCATGTCCCCGAACCAAAAATTTCCAAAATATACCAGAAGGCGACGGATATTGCCGGAAGCCACATCATAAACGTGAACGCAACCTACTACGGTGGCGGCGTTGCAGAGATGATGAGAAGTGTGGTTCCCCTCATGAACGACATAGGAATAAACGCCGGCTGGAGAAGTATAGTTGGATCGCACGACTTCTTCCAGGTAACGAAGAAGTTCCACAACGCGTTGCAGGGCGATGATAAGATAAACCTAAGCGAGATGAAGAAGAAGGCCTACGAGACGACGAACGTCGAGTTCGCGCGGTTTACCCATGTGGATCATGACCTCGTGGTTGTCCACGATCCCCAACCCCTCCCACTGATCCAGTTCTACGATAAACATCAACCTTGGGTCTGGCGATGCCACATTGATCTTTCGGATCCGAACCCCGAGATCTGGGACTACCTGAGGTCTTTCGTCCTGAAATACGATAGGCTTATCTATCAGATGGAGGAGTTTGCAGCTGAAGGAATGAAGAATACTAGGATGATTCACCCCGCTATAGATCCCCTGACCACAAAGAACAAGAATCTTGCCGATGAAGATTTGAGGAAAAAGCTTGAGGACGCCGGGATAGACCCTGACAGGCCCTTCATAGCACAGATATCCAGATACGACAAGTGGAAGGATCCAACAGGCGTGATAGAAATATACAAGAGGTTGAAGGAGCTGGACGCGGACTGTCAGCTGGCGATGGTCGGTGGTATGGCAAGTGACGATCCCGAAGGTCAGGAAGTGTTCAGGGAGGTGAAAAAGGCGGCGGAGGGGCTGGAAGACGTGAACCTCATAGTTGACGCGCCCGATATCCTTGTTAATGCTGTGCAGACCGGTGCCGACGTAGTACTTCAGATGTCCAAGAGGGAAGGCTTTGGACTTACCGCGACGGAAGCAATGTGGAAGAGAAGTCCCGTGGTTGCGACGGATGTAGGCGGCCTGAAGCTACAGGTTCAGGACGGAAACACGGGATATATAGTTGAGCCGGAAGATTACGATTCTGCCGCAAGAAAGGTGGCGAAACTCCTCGACAATGAAAACAAGCGCAGGAAGATGGGACAGAGAGCAAGGGAAAGGGTCAGAAACAATTTCCTCATAACCAGGCTGATAGAGGACTGGGTGAACGTTTACAGAGATCTACTTCTGAACAACCATTAACCCAGGACCTTCCTTGCCCTGTTTTTCATTTCTTCTACCTTTTTTGAGCTCCAGTTTTCCGCTCTATCAATCAGAGGTTCTTCGCCCTTGACCTCCGAGGCTGTTTTCAGGTTATATTCATCCTTCAGTTCCCATACTTTCCCGGTCCTCTCCCTGTACTTCCTTTCTCGGAGAAGGTGGTGGTCCCATACCATGAGCTCGGGGTTTACTTCCTTCAGGATCCTCCTGGCGTTGTCCACGGATCGCCGGAGGTTGGTCTTGTTGAGAAGGTGGCCTAGCAGGTAGGTTGCGGGTCCGTCGAGGACGAGGATATCGGGATCCTCTTCAATTATCCAGTCCGCGTAGTCCTCTATCGTGGGTCCCTGCAAGTCCGAAGAATGAATTAACTTGGCTTCTTGAGTTTCGATCACAGTGGAAAATACCCACCCGGTTTTGGAATATTCTATGCCGTGGAAGAGTGGCCCTTTGAACCTGACCTTTGTGTTCCCTTCCTCGAATCCCCTTCCGTCGGCGTAGTTCAGGAAGTCTGGCTCCTGGATCCAGGGATTTGACCTCCAGTGCTCCGTTAAATTTCGGAACCTCTTCCTCCATTTCTCCAGTAGTTCTTCCCTCCGTTCCTGGTAATCTCCGAAGTCCTTGTTGCGGGCTTTATCAAGTTCCCTGTATGGATCCCCGAACTCCCTTTCCTCCGGATCAATTTCCTCCAGCTCTTCTTTTTTATCCTCGGCTAGGTTCTGGATAAATTCCCGCGCACGTCCCCACTGAGACTTGTTTATCCACCTGTTCGGGTCTTTCACCCACAGTTCCTTCCCGTCATATACGCCGGGATCGGTGATCAGGTGATCGTAGTGGTAGTGTGATATGGCGACATGTTCCGCCTCGTCTACAGCCCCTCTGATCTCGCGTTTCCCCTTGAATCTGTAGTAGGCCTTCAGGACGTCAGGTAAAGGATAGGAGGGTTGCATGGCGGCTATACCAGGGTCTATACAGATAGAAGTGTCAGGAGTCTTCACCAGAGAGCACGTGGACTTTGCGCCCATGGAGTCGAACCAGACCGGATTGAACCCCAGATCTTTGTAGTTCATGTCCAAAAAGATGAAGGGGAAGATTAAAAACTATTAAATCCTCGAGAAGAAGTTAGTTCCACAGGGCCGGTGGTGTAGCCTGGACTAGCATCGGGGCTTTGGGAGCCTCAGACCCGTGTTCAAATCACGGCCGGCCCATTGCCTCAAAACCTTTTATATTTTGAGGCGAAAATTTAGAAGTGATGAACCTCAAAATCCTGTTACTTGCTGTTATCGGCTTGGCGTTTCTAGCTCCACAGCTCGCAGAAATATGGGTTGACTATCTCTGGTTCGACTCCCTGGGATACCTCTCTGTTTTCACGACCGTGCTTTCCACCAGGGTTGCTCTGGCCGTCGGAAGCTTCATTTTTACCACTCTTTTTATCTGGATTAATCTCAAGGCCGCAGGGAAGAATATAGATCTGGAGGAGCTACGCCTCAAGGCCAGGCTGAAGGGCTTTGAAATTTTCGGCATTACCTCCGTGGTGGCTGGATTAGCCGCTGCCTTTTTCTGCTCGACCTTCTACATGACAGTTCTGAAGTTCTTCAACGGCGTACCTTTCGGTGTGGAGGAAACTGTCTTCGGGAACGACCTTTCCTTTTACTTCTTCCGCCTGCCGTTCTGGAATCTGACCGTTAGCTACTCCCTTGCACTCCTCTTCGTGACAGTGGCTTTGGTGGGTGCTTTCTACTACCTCACGGTTCAGAAGAAAAGAGAAGCCGAAGAAGACTTTTCGGACGTGATGGAGGGCGCCAAAAAACACCTCTATCCCCTCACCGGTGCTTTCTTCCTCGTACTGGCTGTGCGTGTCTTCTTGGCGAGGTACGCTCTCCTCTACTCGGATATGGGTGCGGTCTTCGGTGCAGCCTACACTGATGTCAACTTTTTGCTTCCGGTCATATCGGTGGCTTCCGTTCTCTGTGCAGCTATAGGCGTACTCTCCTTCGTAAACCTGAAGCTGGACGAGATAAAATATCCGTTCTACGCATTCCTCGCTCTGGTCCTGCTCCTGGTTTTTGGTGGTGTGGGATCGGCCCTCGTCCAGTCCTACCACGTGGATCCGGCGGAGTTCACGGTCGAAGAAAAATATATCAAGAGGAATATAAACCATACGAGATCTGCCTACGGAATCAAGGATATGAAGGGAATAGACTTCACGCCCACCTACAATCTTGCGGCCGAGGACTTGGAGGAAAGAGAGAAAACCATGGACAATCTCAGGTTATGGGATTACCGTGTCCTCGAGGACACGTACTCCAGCACCCAGGAGCTTAGGACTTACTACGAGTTCAAAGACGTTGACGTGGACAGATACCACTTCGACGACGGCAGAAAACAGGTCATGCTTTCCGTTCGGGAACTGGACGCGGATAAACTTTCCGAGAGGGCTCAGACATGGGTTAACAGGCATCTCGTCTACACGCACGGTTCCGGGACTGTTATGTCTCCCGTCAGGGATGTCACACTCGATGGACAGCCGCAGTTCTATCTTGAAGACATACCGACCAAGGTTACGGAGGAGGCCCCATCTCAAGAGCTTCTCCGGCTGGAAAATCCTGACGTATACTTCGGCGAGGCGGCGGACAACTTCATTGTCGTAGACACCGAGCAGGAGGAACTTGATTATCCAGCAGGTGGGGAGAACGTATACACTACTTACGACGGAGAGGGTGGAATTGAGCTGAACTGGTTTGACAGGCTGGCTCTGGCAATAAACCTCGGCGACGTCCGACTTCTACTTTCCAGCGACATAAGTACGGGATCCAGAGCTCTTATAAGAAGGAACATCCATCGGAGGGTAAGGGAGCTCGCACCCTTCCTTCGCTACGACCAGGACCCCTACCCCGTAGTTCATGATGGAAACATAAAGTGGATACAGGATACCTACACGACCTCCGACAAGTATCCTTACTCCGAGCCTTATCAGGACATAAACTACATACGTAACTCCGTCAAGGCTACAGTAGACGCCTACGACGGCTCCGTGGACTTCTACGTTATGGAGGACGAGCCTCTCGTGGAGACCTATCGCAAAATCTTCCCGGAGCTGTTCAAGGAAAAGGAAGAGATGGACGGAGAGATGAAAAAACATATACGCTACCCGGAGGGCCTTTTCGGTGTCCAGGCCGAGATCCTGACTACATACCACATGACCGATCCTCGCGTTTTCTACAACCGGGAGGACCAGTGGGAAATCCCCGAAGAAACGTATAGAGGGAGGAAGCAGAAGGTAGAACCTTACTACGTGACCCTGGAGCTGCCCGAGGAGAACGAGACGCAGTTCACTTTGATGCAGCCGTTCACGCCCAAGGATAGGCCCAACATGGTGGCGTGGCTGGGCGCCAAGAGCGACGAGCCCAGCTACGGGGAAACGCTCCTCTACCACTTCACCAAGGAGGAGCTCATCTATGGCCCCTCGCAGATAGAGTCCAGGATAGACCAGGACGCGGAGATCTCGGAGAGGCTGACACTCTGGGACCAGAGGGGGAGCGAGGTGATCCGTGGAAACCTCCTTATTATACCTATCAAGGACTCCGTCCTTTACGTGGAACCCGTTTTCCTTCGGGGCAGGGAGGAGGCCATACCCGAGATGAGGAGGGTTATCGTTGCTTACGAGGACGACATATCGATGCAGCCGACCCTGGAGCAGGCCCTAGTGGACATCTTCGGTGAGTACGAAGGAATTGATGAGGTTCCCGAGGAGCTCCCTGAGCCCGGAGAAGGTGGCGAGGAGCCGCCGGTGGACGCGGAACTACTGGAAAAAGCGAAGGAACATTATGAAAAGGCGCAGGACTACCTCCAGGAGGGAAGGCTGGGCGACTACCAGGAAGAGATAGAAAGACTGGGAGACGTTCTCGAGGAGATGGAGCTGTAAAATTTATAAGTGTTCGATTTTTATCTCTCTTTGGTGCGTTTCATGGCAGGTGGGTCAGTTCCACTGGAGAAGTAAGGGAACTCTTTTAAATTTCTCCAGACAAAAGAATATCCATCCGAGAGGTGTCTTAAATTTCCGAAGAGCTAGGCATAACCACGTCAAAGGATGAAGAGATGGGCGAGTGGTACAGGGAGGTGATAACGAAGTCCGGTCTGGCTGACTACACCTCAGTCAGCGGGTGCGTGGTCTTCAGGCCCCTTTCCTACTCCATATGGAGCAAAGTTCGGAAAGAGATGGACAGACGCTTCGAAGACATCGGGGTAGAGAACGCTTATTTCCCGCTTTTTATCCCCGAAAAACTCCTGGAAAAGGAAGCAGAGCATTTCGAAGGTTTCAACCCAGAGGTCGCGTGGGTTACGAGAACCGGAAGCTCGGACCTGGATGAAAAACTTGCCGTGAGACCCACATCGGAGGCGATAATGTACGACTCCTACAAGGACTGGATAAGGTCGCACCGGGACCTGCCCCTCAAGCTAAACCAGTGGAACAACGTGGTCAGGTGGGAGTTCAAACATCCCACACCTTTCCTCCGTAGCAGAGAATTCCTCTGGCAGGAGGGCCACTGTGCCTATGCCACGAAAGAAGAAGCCCTGGAGGACAGGGAGAAGGTCCTTGATGCCTATCAGGAGATATCCGAGGAGTATATGGCCGTTCCCTGTGTAAGAGGCAGGAAGACTGAGAAGGAAAAGTTCGACGGGGCCGTAGCCACCTATTCCCTTGAGCATCTCCTTCCTGATGGGTGGTCTATACAGGGGCCGGACTATCATTACGATGGAACCAACTTTGCCAAGGCCTTCGACGTGACCTACACGGACGAGGAAGGCGAGGAGAAATACGTCCATCAGTCTACTTTCGGCTTCAGTACCAGGCAGCTCGGGACCATGGTAATGATCCATTCGGACGACAAAGGTCTGGTCATACCTCCCAGGATCGCGCCCACGAAGGTCGTAATAGTGCCCATCTACCATAGTGACGAGGAGAGGGAGAAAATCATGGAAATGGCTGGAGAGATACAGGGAAGACTGAAAGACTGCAAGCTGGATGACCGGGAGCACAAGACACCAGGATGGAAGTTCAACGAGTGGGAAGTCAAGGGTGTGCCTCTGAGGATAGAGATAGGGAGCAACGAGGTGGAGGAGGGAAAGATCACCCTTGTGCGAAGAGATACTGGAGATAAAAAGTCCGCAGGAATGGAAGAATTGGAGGAAAAGGTCGAGAAGGAGCTGGAGGCGATGCAAGAGAACCTTTTCAACAGGGCTAAGGACTACATGGAGGAAAATACAAGGGAGACCAAAGACTACGAAAAGTTAAAGGAGATAATAAAAGAAGAAGGAGGTTTTGTGAAGGCGCCGTGGTGCGGTGGGCAGGCCTGTGAAGAGACCTTAAAAGACGAAACGAAGGCAAAGATAACCAATATACCCTTCAAGTACGAGGATCCCGAAGGTGAAAAATGCATAAAGTGCGGCGAAGAAGCCGAGTACTGGGTACACTTTGCTAGGTCTCACTAAGGGAAAAGCTTTAAATACTTTTGATGTGAAAGCAAGTATGATTCTTGAGAATTGGATTCTCAAGTCTGAGAACATATGGTTTTCAAATCTTCTGAGTCATCTCAGGAGGTTCTAACATGCAAGGTGTGAATCAGAGTGGAGAAGAAGAGGTCAAGACCGGAACCACAACCGTAGCCATAGAGTTCGACGGTGGCGCGGTTCTCGCCACAGAACGAAGGGCTTCCATGGGCTACCAGGTCTCCGGGAAGAATACGAAGAAAGTATACGAGATAGACGGTGGTATAGGTATAACCACGGCCGGCTCCGTCGGCGATGTACAGACGGTAGTCCGTTACATGAAGGCGGAAACCAACCTGTTCAAATACAAGAAGGACAGGAAGATGACTCCAAAGGCTGTGGCCAGTTTAATGTCTAACATACTTCAAGGCTCAAAGGCGCTTCCCTACATGGGCCTATTCATACTTGGGGGATACGATCATGAAAAGGAGACAGCGGAGGTTTTCCAGTTGGATCCCGCCGGAGGCGTGCTACAGGAGGATAAATACTACGCCACAGGTTCCGGGTCACAGGTTGCCTACGGGCTTCTCGAGGACGGTTTTGAGGAGGACCTGAGTAGGGATGAGGCTGTTTCGCTGGCTTTAAGGTCTATAAGTAGTGCGTCTGAGAGAGATATAGCTTCAGGCAATGGATTCTCCGTCATGGTTATAGATGCGGAAGGTTGCCACATCTTGGAGGATGAAGAAGTAGAGAGCTACATTTCGGAATGAGATCTTGCATGAACAAGTATCGCTTCTGTTGAAGTTTCTGATGGTGTTGAAGTATGAAAATTATAGATGAAGTCAAGGATGGACTTCCCAGCGACGCGATGATTTCGGAAGTCTGTTTTGAAGGGAGTGATATAGTCCTATATACGAAGAACAAGGACATGTTCAAGAGAAATGGAGACTTCATAAAGAGACTCGTTAAGAAGCTCAAGAAAAGGATAGAGCTTAGGCCCGACCCTTCCATAAGAAAGGACGAAGAGACAGCCAAAGAGAAGATAGAGGATATTTCACCTGAAGAGGCAGGGATAGAGGAGATGACATTCCAGCCTGGCTTTGGTAAGGTAATAATTGAGGCCCTTAAACCTGGTCTGGTTATAGGTAAGGGTGGGAGTACCCTTGATAAGATAAAGAAGGAAACCATGTGGAAACCCCAGGTAAAAATAGCACCCGCAATTTCTTCGGACGTTGTTGATACAGTCAGGAAGGTCCTGTACCAGGAGTCGGAATGGCGGAAGGAATTCCTGAACGACATAGGCGAGAGGATACATTCCAAAGAAGTGGATGAGGTAGACTGGGCGAGGATATCCTGCCTCGGTGGATGCAGGGAGGTTGGCAGGAGCTCTTTCATGCTCCAGACACCCGACTCAAGAATAATGATAGACTGTGGTATAAAACCAGGCAATACACACGAGTATCCATATCTCCAAGTTCCCGAGGGCGATATAAGTTCTATAGATGCTGTGGTGGTCTCACATCCACATCTGGACCATGTAGGTTTCATCCCATATCTGTACGAATACGGATACGAAGGTCCCCTATATTTGACCTCAGCGGCGAGAGACCTCATGGTTCTACTCTGCCTGGACTATTTGGATGTGGCGAAGAGAGAGGGACATGACGTTCCCTACTCTTCTAAGTCCGTAGAGAAGGCCGTCAAGCATTCCATAGCTCTGGACTACGATCACGTCAGTGATATAACTCCTGATGTTGGCCTGACCTTTCAGAATGCGGGCCATATTCTGGGTTCGGCACTGGCCCACTTCCATATAGGGGAGGGCGATCACAACCTCGTTTACACAGGCGACCTGAACTTCGGCGAGTCAAAACTGTTCAACAAGGCATCGACCAACTTCCAGAGAATAGAGACCATGATAACCGAGTCCACCTACGGTGAAAACGACGCGATTCAGCCATCTCGGGAGGAGGCGGAGAGAAAGCTTCTAAACTGTATAAAAAAGACTATAGACCGGGGCGGTAAGGTCCTGATTCCATCCTTTGCCGTGGGCAGGGCGCAGGATATAATGTGTATTCTGGATGAAGAGGACAGGAATGACGGGCTGGACGTGCCCGTATACCTCGAAGGTATGATGTGGGATGCCACGGCCATCCACACGACCTATCCCGAAGACCTTAACAAGGACCTTCAACATCAGATATTCCACAAGGACCATAACCCTTTCACGTCCGATATATTTCAGAGAGTGGGTTCAAGGGAGGAGAGGGAGGAGGTTATTAGCTCTCCCGATCCCGCTGTAGTCATGTCGACCTCAGGCATGCTTACCGGTGGTCCTGTGATGGAGTATTTGAAGGAGTTCGCAGCGGACGAAAAGAACATGTTGCTTTTCGTGGGTTACCAGGCCGAGGGGACCATGGGCCGAAGGATACAGAAGGGATGGGACGAAATCCCCGTGGAAAGAGAAGGCAAGAGAAAGATGGTAGAGCTGAATCTGGAGGTTGAAACAGTTGACGGCCTCTCCGGCCACTCCGACAGAAACCAGATTATAAACTTCATAAATGCTTTGGAGAGCAAGCCGAACAAGATACTCACGGTCCACGGCGATGAAAACAGCTGCATACAGATGGCAAGAACCCTTCATAATATATTTAACCGCGAGACCATCCCACCCAAAAATTTAGAAACACTAAGACTCAAGTAGCGCCTCGGAACTTTTTAATCTTAAAACTAAATCTCTCATTATGGTCAAATGCAGCGAATGTGACGAGGAAGTAGATATTCCCTTCAAATGTAAATTTTGTGGGGAGGTGTTCTGCTCCACTCACCGCCTTCCAGAGAATCATGACTGCGTCGGTTTAGACAGGTACGAGGAGAAAGCCCAAAAGGATAGTAAGGTGATATATGAGCCCTTTCAGGCAGAGTCCCCTTCCTCCAGCTCTTCGTCAGGTTTATTTTCTTCATTGCTGGGAAAAATTTCGAAAAAATACCATCTAATGATAATATTCATCTGTATCTTAGTTTTCTTGGTCCAGAGCATAGGTAGGAGGGCTTTTCCCGAAGTTTCTGCACGGATTCTACAAAACCTCTTGATTCCCTTGGAGGTCGGTGGGGCTCTTCAGAGGCCTTGGACCTTTTTAACCGCGGTGTTTTTTCATCTGGATCTATGGCACCTTTTCGTCAACATGTTTGTTCTGTTTTTCTTCGGAAGGGAGCTGGAGAAGAGAATAGGGAGTAAAAAATTCCTAGAGATTTTTTTGGTCGCGGGGATAGTAGGAAGCCTGGGATTTGTTCTGGCATTATCAGTCTTTGGGGTTCCCTCGGAAACGGCTGAAGTGGCACTGGGTGGAAGAGGTGCTTCAGGAGCTATATTTGGGGTTTTGGGAACTCTTGCTATTATAGCCCCAAGCATAAGGGTCTTCATATTTCCGATTCCTGTTCCTGTAAAGATAAGATATTTTCTCGTGGCATATGCTTTACTGGACCTCTTACTTCTCGGAACGGGTGGAATGCTTGGAAGTTCAGGACATCTTTTTGGACTGGTCGCAGGAGTGCTCTACGGCTATAGGATTAAGGATAAAGAAGTAGGTGGAATGGTCCGAAGACTTACGAGGAGGATGTGAAAGTCTGAACTACTTTACTCTTCTTCCCGGACTACTTCCGCATAGCTTGGAGCTACTACGATATAGTTTTCGTCAATCCCCGCGATGTCTCCATCCACGGCCGTGCATGTTTTCCTGATTCTCTCTATAGCTCTCTTAAGGTCGGACATATCCTTTTCCTTCAGTCTCTTTATTTTGACAAAAACAATTCGTCCTTCCCTCACGGACTTCTGTACGTCTTCTGCGTCTTGATATTCCTCCAGCTCGATTACTTCTATCGGCACAGCGCGGACTTCTCCTCCTTCAACTTCTTCAGAAAGTTCGAGAAGATCCCTATCTTCGATACTTTTTTCTTTTTTACCTAAAAGGTCTTTCAGCGCCAAATCTCTCACCTTTTTATTTTTTCCCCTGAACTTATATAAAACTATTCGGGCTATTCTCTGCTTACGGATTCAAGCATAGAGACTATATTCCAAATCTGAGTCCTCGTGTACATAGGTATATTGGCATCGTTTGCTACTTCGTCCAAGGTGGACGTACATGAGTTTATCCTTACGGAGAGTTCCTCCTCCTCCTTCAGAATCTCTATACATTCTTCACAGTCCCCCTGTATGTTATTTGGGACTGAAGGATCTTCTGCAACCTGTTGCAACATCTCAACCACGGGCTTCAGCTTTTCTTCCATACCTATCACCACTTTCTGTTTCAACATAAAGGATCGAAACGGCTATGAATGTATGAAAATTTAAGTATAAAAAACTTTTCGTCCTCAGAGTTCCTTTGCCTTTCTTCCCAAGACCTCTTCAAGCTTAGCCAGAATCGCGTCCTTCACTTCGTCCATGTTTCCATTCTTGCCGTTTCCAGAGGCAGCTGCATCGTGGCCTCCGGCGGAACCGTCCAGGACGTCCTCGATCTCGGAGAACACGTCTTTTCCAAGATGAAGTTTGTCCGTCAGGTCCCTTCTGCATCTCCCGCTGACCCTCAGCTCATCGTCGCGCGGCGAGAAAACAACGGCCACATCCGCACCCGTCTTCAGGAGAGAGCGCGCCGAAGCCGCCTCGAAGGAGCCCACATAAGAAAAGGCGACAATATACCCGTTCACGTTGTAGTTTTCTGCTCTGGAAACAGCCTTTATCCTGGCTATCCTCTCGGAGCGGTCAGTAGGCGTGCTCAGTATGGAAAGTATGTCCGAATAACTCTTCTTGGTTTTTTTCAGTAGCTCGGAGATGTATTGGAACTGCTCTGGCCTTGCAAATCTCAGATGCGATGTATCTGCTACAATCCCGCATATAAGTGCGGTTGCTCCTTTTTCATTGACCCGCCCGTTTTTCTTCAAGAGCTTATATATGATTTCCGAGGTGGATTTTGTGTCAGGTTCGGTTAAGTTAACCTCTACAATCTCTGACAAGTTCCCTGGAGTGTGATGGTCGATAAGTATCCTTTCTCCGCCGAAACCTTTCACGTCAACTGGCTCCAGCTGTTCCAGAGAGGGACAGTCCAGTATAACAACTGTATCGTAGTTTTCAAGATCAGGAGTTTCAAGAAAGTTGTATCCCTGGGCCAGATCCTGCGCGCCCTTTGAGAGGGTGTCGGGCACACCGATGTCTGTCTTCTCACCCAGATATTCCTTTAGGGCTATGGCGGCACCTACGGCGTCTATGTCCGCGTTGTGGTGCGCGAGAACTAGTACCCTTCCGGCATCCTCTAACCTTTCCAGCACCTTCATGACTTGAACCTCCACAGAGAATAGAAAAATAATAGGTGGGAGTTTTTATCTTGCTTCGCCTGAACTTCCGCCAGACATCAGACTCTGTAGCTTCTGCTGGTTCTCTTTCGCCTTTTCCTCAATTTCATCCTCTTTCTTGTCTAACGACTCCAGTTTGACTTCCAAGGCTTCCTGCTTGTCCTGTAGGTCTTCTAGGAACTCGTTCCTCTCCGTCTTTATCACTGCGGGACCAACTACCCTGAAAACCTCGTCGTCCTCTTCCGCGTCTTGTAGAGCGTCGATGGCCTTGTCCATTTGCACTTTCTGCGCCTGTAGCTCGGCCTTCTGCTCGTTCATTTGCTGAAGCTGGTGCTGTTGCTGCTGAAGCTCTCCAATCATCTGCTGTGCTTCCGGCGGTAAATCTTGTGGATTTTGTGGCATAAAATTTCACCTCCTCGCAGCTTTGTCAGCTGTCTTTACTAGTCGAAACATTGTATTTACCCCTGCCCTGAGGTTTGCAGTTCTGTCTGCAGTAATGCTTACTTGAAGTTCGTCATTAACCCCCATCTTTGAACTTATGGAACCAGAATCCGTCTCATCTACCTCAATAGCTCTTTTTATTAGTCCGGGCTCCTCCACAGAGAAATGTAACTGTGCCTCCATACTATCGTGCCTTCACCTTTTTGACATCTGCGGCCCTCTTCTTCTTGAGAATTCTGTAGCCGCAGTAGGGGCACCTTATTCTTCTCCTGAGATCGTCTGGTTCTATATCTTTCTCACATTTGAGGCATTTGTAGGTCATTCATCATCACCCGACTTTTTAAGTGCCTTCTTTACCATTTCCTCCCCCTCCGTTTTAGGTCTCCATGCGCCTCCTGCTGTCTTTTTCCCACAGTTTTCACATTTCCATATTCCTTTGGCCTCTCTTTTCAGGGACTCCGAACCGCACTCAGGACAGGTATGTCTGCTCTTCTCGTCCTTTTCTACTTCGGAGACTTTATTTCTTATCCTTTTGCCGTACCTGGCACCATACCTCTTTGCACTCCCACCTTCCATGTTATCACTTTATGAGTTCCCTGAGTTCGGAGGTTTTTTCATTTGCCATTTCGAAGAGTTCAAGCAATTCCTCCTTCTCAAAGCCGCCTTCACCTCTTTTTTGAAGCGAACATAGATTGTCCTCGGTCCATGTCACAGTGACCATTGCATCAGCGACCTCTTCCTCAATGAGGTTAGGATCGATTACGTAGTTGCCATTTATCTTTGAAACGGTGCATGCAACTGGAACCTCACTCAATTTGAAATCCCTTTCCTCTTCTCTTATAATTTCTCCGTCATCGTATCCGGGCATTTTTGCCTCCAGCAGAGCCTTTACAGCACCTAGTGCCGAAGCATCCATGAGGTTCCCGTCGTGGTCAAGAACATGTATATCAATCATTACCTTCCACACTTTTTCCCCTTCTTCTATACAGAGTTCTTCAAGGGGCAGCGCCTCGGACTCTCTGATTCCTCTGTCCACAACCCTTGCAAGTTCTGTAGCATCTTTTCCTGGAGGTCCGCTTTCAAAATTTGGAGAGGCCATAGGGCCCAACTCGGCGTTTACCATCAGTATTCCTTCATCGGGCGTGTCGGGGAAGGGGTCACCCACCCCAAACTTGACGCCAACTATCACCTTTGTATCGCCCATTGTGACCTTTACACTACCCTCCGCCTTCCTCGCAACTCCTGTTTCTATTTTTATGTCTCTAAATTCTTCCAAGTCCCTGCCATCAAGCCTTTCATTCTGGTTTATCTTCTCAACGGCCGTCCTTTCCTCAATTTCAGTTATATCCATCATTCCACATCCTCAAAAGCTTCCATCAGGGCTTCTCTTTGTTTTTCCGCGACCTTTTCACAGCCTTCGATCGCAAGGTCTAACATCTCGTCCATTTCCTCAACGTTGGTCATGCCGTCCATCTGCAGCAGCGTGATCTCCCCTGATTCAACGTTCATGGCTATCGGAAGGTCTACCTGTCCATCCTTGTCCTCTTTGCCCATGAGGTCCAGGACAGGCTTCCCTTCAATCTTTCCCGCCGCACAGGCAGATATAATCCCTTTCATTGGTATTCCGGCGTCGACGAGCGCTATCGCACCCGCGTTTAGTGCCACACATCTGGTTCCAGCGTCAGCCGAAATCACTTCCATATACAGGTCTATAGTTGCCGTCGGGAACTCCTCCAGGAATATACAGGAGGAGAGTGCACCTTCGGCTACCTTTCCTATTTCCTTGGCCCTTCTGGAGGGGCCAGGTCTTTTCCTATCTTCTACGGAGAACGGAGCCAAGTTGTACCTGCATTGAAGTATTCCTGTTTTAGGCTTCTGCTTGTGTTTTGGATGGAGTTCTCGAGGCCCAAAAACGGCCGCCAAGACCTCCGTTCCTCCCATTCTAAAGTATCCCGAACCATCGGCCCTTTTCAGTATTCCAGCTTCCGCTTCCATCTCCCTTATCTCGTCAGGTTTTCTGCCGTCGAGCCTTTCGCCGTTTTTGATAAGTTCTTTATCTTCTCCCATATTTTCATTCCTCCTCAAGTATCTTTTCGACTTTCTCGGTTAGTCCTTTTTCATGTCCTCTTTTGTCTACGTATTTAACAGCTTTGCAGGCTAGATCCTCGTCACCGCCGCTCACCCACACTATTCCATTCTGGCCTATTGTTATCCTTGAGTCTGTTTTATCCTTGATCATTTCCACCATTGACCCACCCTTTCCTATCAACCTGGGGACCTTGCTTGGACTTATCCTTACTATTCTCCCGCCACTGAGCTTTTTGCACATTCTGTCCTGCATCGAGAGCTTGACGTCCTTTTCCTTCGTAACTTTTATGACCTCAGTGTAGATTATATCGCCTATATCGTAAACCTCGGACAGTTCCGTATTGTCCAGGTCTATGAACTCCTCCGAACCCTCGGCCAAGGACAGGTATCCGTCGTAGGGTGAGTTTATATCAACCCACCAGTGGCTGGGTCCTATACCCGTGACCCTTCCAATTACCATCTCGTTCTTACCTCCTCCCTGCTCCTCAGGTATATATCCGCCGTAAAGAGGCACAACCCTTATCGGGGAGTCCTTGGTCCTTGCAACTCCCATAACCTTCGACTTTATCTTCCCTTCTTCCTTGTAAGTAGAACGTCCCGAAAGGTAGTCTCCTTCGGCTATTACGTCTCCGGGTAAAACCTTCGATTTATCGTCGATTTTTTCGCTCATATTTTCAGTCCTCTATTATCTTTGTCTCAACTTCACCTTTTGTTACTGAATTCGCCTTTTTATAAAACTTGTCCTGTAGTCCCGCGGGCATTTTTATTACCGCGCGCCACGATCCATCACTCCCCCAGTCCTCCTTTTTTATCTTGCCTATATTTCTCAGCTTTCCGGACGCCTCTCCTGCGTGATCTGCAGGAACCCGTACCGCAATTTTCACCTCCTCCACGGAGAGGGGAAGTATTGGTTTCAACTTGTCTATTATCTCTGAAACCTGGTCCTCCACGTCCCTCATCTCGTCCACATGGACCCCCGACTCCTCCATTGCGTTCATTATCCTTTTTTTGGGGTGGGGTTTGTCGGTCTGCGGATTCACGGCCCGCCTCGCTATCGTCGATGCGATTTCCTTCCTTTTCTCTTCGCGCATCTTCCTTCTCTGTTCAGTGGTTAGCTGGACTTCACCATTTCTTATGATTTCGTAAACTATCTCCTTTATATCGTTGGTTCCGAAGGCGCTGTTCAGTTCCTTGTCACTGATTCTTTCCCCCTTGTCCGAGTCCTCGAAAACATCGTCCACAGCGATTAGCTCGTCCAACTTGATGTCCTTCCCCTTTTTGACATCCAAAGCTTTTTCCGGGTCGACAAGCACCTCGAAATGCTGTCCATGTGAGTCCAGGCGAGCTATCACTGCGTCGTCTACTGATATCATCGGATCACAGGAGCTCTTCGCACTCCTTTTCGTTCAAATACTGGAATCCGTCTCCCTCCCTTATAACAGCCATCTTGACGGTATTCTTGTTCATGTCCGTTTCGCCCTCTCTCAGAACCTCCACCGCCAACTCCTTTGCTTGCTCCTCTGTCATTCCCTCTTCCCATTTCTCCTTAAGGACCTTTTCACCGTCTTCGCGGCCCTTTCCTATAACCTGGGCGTTCCATCCGTAGATATCTCCTCCAACGTCCGTTTCAAATACTATCGGCTCTCCCTTGTATACACCTCCTACGAGGAAGGAGACACCCATAGGCCTCAGTCCGCCGTACTGTGTGTGCTGCTGTTTGAAATCTCCTATTTCTTCCGCAAGCGAGCGGATATCGATCTTCTCCTGGTAAGATACCCTGTAGACCTGTGCACTGTTTCTGGCCTGGTTCACCAGTACACGTGTGTCTCCGACAAGCCCTGCGGAAGCCGCTCCGATATGCTCGTCTATCTGATGAACTTTCCTGCTTCCACGGTCATCGGACAGTTTGTCGCAGGGCCGCAGGCCCGCTAGAATCACACCACCGTCGAACTTAAGGGCCGTACAGGTTGCGGCTCTCTTTATCGCTTCCCTCGCATACTCCACCTGGAACAGGCGACCGTCGGGAGAGAAGGTAACAATGGCTCTGTCGTAACCCATCTTTCCTTGCTGCGGCATCATACCCATAAATCTTCACCTTCGTTATCCTTTGTCTTTGGAGAAGTCATACTCCCCACTTTTCCAAATACTTTTTACCCCCAATATTTAAAAGCTTTCGTTCCGTCGAGATTCAGCCATTTTCTTCGTAGTAGTCGCATAGCTCCGAGAGCGTACAGATCTCGCAGGCTGGATTTCTGGCCTTGCATATCTTCCTTCCGTGTCTTATGAGGTTTATGTGGAACTCGTGCATCCTCTCCCCAGGAACCATATCCTCCAGAAGCTCGTGCGCCTTTTCCCTGCTCGTGCCCTCGGGTACAAGTCCCAGACGTTTACTCACCCGGAGCACGTGCGTGTCCACGGGGAAGGCTTCCTTTCCGAAGGAAAAGTTCAGAATTACGGCGGCACTCTTCGGCCCAATTCCCGGAAGCTCCAGGAGCCAGTCACGCGCCTCGTCCAGCTCCATATCTTCTAAGAACTCCAGACTAAGCTCGCCGTTCTCTCCCTCTATTTTCTCCAAAGCTTTCTTTATCCTCTCCGCCTTGGTATTTTGCAGGCCGGCGACGGATATAGCGTCCGCAATTTCTCCAACTTCTGCGTCCTTAAGTTTTTCTAGATCTCCGAACTTCTCCTGGATTCTCTTCCAGGCCCTGTCCCGGTTCCTGTCGTTGGTGTTCTGCGAGAGGATGACCTGTACCAGCCCTTCCAGAGGCTCTCTTCCTCTTCGCGAAGGAACGCCGTACTCCTGCCGAAGCTCGTTCATGATCCCGCCCAGTTTCTCCATGCTATCTCCAAAACCTTATTAAATGGAAATTTATAATAGTTTAGAAGCAAAGAACAAACGGCGGGGGTACCCAAGTGGTCAAAATTGAAATTTTGATTTTCGCCAGCAAGCTGACGAAATGGTCAAAATATGGCCAAAGGGGCAGCGTTGAGGGCGCTGTGCACGTAGGTGCTTCGTGAGTTCGAATCTCACCCCCCGCACCATCAACAACATTTATCCCAAAGAAAGAGTCTACCTGAATTTCTCCGGGGAGATGTAGTTCTCGAATTCTTCCCTCCACTTCTTCAGCCTCTCCTCCTGTCTCTCCAGCTCCTCGTAAAGAACCTGAGGGGTTCCGTTGACCTCTTCCCTGTATATCTTTTTTATCCTTTCCATCTTGGAGAGATGCTCGGGAATTCTCAGGGCGAACTGTTCCTCATACTCCTCCTCCGTGTACTCCTTGTCGAGGATTTCACGGAAAAGCCTCCTCAGGTCTCCGTATCTCGGTATCAGGCCCACGGGCGTTTCCAAAGCCTCTACTTCGCCCCTGGAGCGCAGAGCCATCCACCTGAGCCAGACCCGCTTGTCCTCTATTGCATTGAGGTACCTTCCGTCTTCGTCCTTCAGGAAATAGTTCACTGCGAAAACTTTAGGAACCTCGTCCACAGTTTTCCCGAAATCCAGCTTGTTCTGTATGTACTCGCCTATAGGTATGCATAGAAAGTCCAGGTTTGAAGCGGGGTTGAAGTTTCTCACTCCGCTTTTTCCCAGGGTCGCCGACGTGGTCTCAGATTCAAGGCAGGCGGCCATCGTAAGGATTCCATGTTTCCAGGAGAACGCCTCCTTTACAGGGACCCAGGTGTCCGAATCCCTTCCGCCGTATATAACTCCGTCGACCTTGACCCCCTCCGGGTGATTTAGTTTCTCGTCCATGTTGTCCAGGTCTCTTATGCGGAGGGTGTAGCGAGCGTTCGGGTGTGACGGCGGAATTTCTTTCCCGTTCACGTCCGTTTTTCCCTTCCACCACTCTCCTTGAAAGTTGTACCCTTTGTCCGGAATCTCCTCCTCCATACCCATCCAGTAAGGTCTCCCGTCCTTCACGAGTAAGTTTGAGAATATGGCCTCCTTCGGTTCGTTCAGCGCCTTCCATATGACCGGATCGTTTTCCTCACTCACGTCCCTTATGATTCCAAAGATTCCTCTCTCGGGGTTGAACGCGCGGACCTCGCCGTCCTCCACCACGAGATAGGCTATGTCGTCTCCCACCAGCGTCCCGCCCTCTACCATGGCCGTGGACGTCTTTCCGCAGCCCGAGGGGAAGGCTCCAGTGAAGTAGCACTTTTCTCCATTTACCTCCGTGCCCATGATGAACATGTGCTCGGTCAGCCAGTCCTCCAGACCACTACACTTCTTTATTGCTAGGCGCATCGCGAGTTTTTTCAGGCCAAGTGTATTTCCGCCGTACTGGGTGTTCGAGCTGTAGACAGTCTTCCCTGGAAAGTCCAGGTAGACCCTTCTCTTATCCACGTTCTTCGAGTTGTTGTTCTCGTCCAGTTCTCCCGCAGAGTGGACAAATCTGAAGAACTCATCCCCCTCGCCCATCTTCCTGAAAAGGTCGTAGCCGCGCCTGTATAGCATATCCTCCGAGTGCATGACATAGGCGGAGTCGGTTATCTGGACCGCTGGTATGGAATAGTCGGAGTCCTTGGGAGCCAGGGAGAAAAATCCAACGAAAACCTCCTTTCCTTCCATGATCCCGTCCATTATCTCCTGCATCTCCTCCAGTCCTTTTTCTCTGTCCTTGGTGTTGAAACTCTCGCCGAGCTCATCATCCTGGGACAGCAAGTATTTTGTGTTCTCCTTGTCCCTAGCCTGGTCCTTCTCCCCGTCGAAGTGAACGGTATGCCCTTCCCTTTTCAGTTTTTTCTCCTCGCCCAGTTCCACCGCCCTCCGTCTAACGTACTCCACGTCCTCCTCCGAATCTGTCTTTACGAACACGGTTTCGGGCCTGCAGTGGTTTATCCATTTGAGAACGAACTCCGCGACCTCTTCAGGAATCCCTTCCAGTTTCTCGCGCGTCTCGGAGCCGTACCTCTCTTCAAACTCCTCCATACCAAACTCTTTGCTCGTAACGACTTGCATATCCATAATATCGCCTGGCTCTCTATATTCACAGAGGAACAGTCTACTGGATCACTTCGTATTCATCATTTTCTTAGGCCGTATCACTTCGTATTCATTCCAGTCCTTCGGAAGCGTTCCGTCGATAAAAATTTCTACCGGGCTTTCGGAGTTTCCTCCATTTCGCCGATAGGACTCTTCTCGGCACATTCCTATCCCTAAATCCCTTATCTCGTTGGGTTTATAAAGCTAATGATAACAAAATGTTAAAAAGAAAGGACCACAGTTCAATAGTTTCTTCCTCCAGAAAATGAGAAGTGGTCCCCCGGCCGTGATTTGAACACGGGACCTATCGGTATCGGCAGAGGCGCTGGTCCAAAGCACCAAATCAAAATACCGAAGTTTTTTCATTTTTAGTGCTCGTCTACAGCCGATCGCTCTGCCAAACTGAGCTACCGGGGGCTGGGGTTACTTTTGTGCGGGCCTTATTTAACTTTTTGGTGGCTGAATTTTTTATTTGTGCGCGCTGAACCTAATGGTATGGGGGATAAATTCGAGATCCTTGAGGACGAAGCGACCGCAGACATCGCGTATCTGGCGCACGGAG
>JBKHHE010000007.1:0-32785 GCA_046539305.1 Candidatus Aenigmatarchaeota archaeon | reverse complement strand
GTTGGCGTGTGCCACGTCCAGAGTCATCTCGAGGTTTTCGTGGTCGGCCTCCTCAAGTATCCTCCTGACTTCGGATATCGACGCCCCGATGACCTTTCTCTTCCTTGCCAGGTTCTCCAGGCAGAGCTTGACTCCGTGGTCCGCTGCCTTCTTGGAAAGCTTTTCCAGGTTCTGGATCAGAACTTCTTCACACCTCTCCCTCTTGAACTTCCTGGAACTGATGAATCCCGGGTGCACCACTATAACCTCCGAGCCTATGAAGTCCGCGAACTCTATTGCCTCCTCATGCTGCCTCAGGACCTCCTCTCTCACGCGCTGGTTCAGGGTAGCAAGATTCAGGTCATGGAAAGGTCCGTGTAGCGTGGCCTCGGCCTCCACAGCAGAGAGTGCCTCTTTCACTTTTCTCTTGGTCTCCTCGCCTTCCTCCCTTCCCCAAGCCTCGAACAGAGGATCCTCGCAGTGGATCTCCAAGGCCTCGAACCCCAGATCCTCCACCACGTGCTCGATGGTACCCGGCAGGTCCAGCTCCTCGTAGTCCCAGTATATCTGCGTGGATATTCCTATCTCCATCCTTTTCCCACTCCTGATTAGCTTTATTCCGTGGATATTTATTAATTTTGATCAACCTATTATCTCTATGAAAACTGTCATAGTCTGTGCAAACATCATAGAGAAGGAAGGCAAGTTTCTCTTGGTAAAAGAAACTAAGGAAAGGGTAAAGGGACAGTACAACCTTCCCGCCGGAAGGGTTAACGGCCCCGAAAGTCTACTTGAAACCGCAAAGAGAGAAGCAAAGGAAGAGACCGGACTGGAGGTAGAACCCAAAAACCTTGTGAACATCGGCCAGAAGATCGATGAGGAGGATGACAAAACCGTCATGATATTCTCCTTCGAGTCCGGGGTGAAGGGCGGGGAGATAAAGACTTCGGAAGAGCACCCGGAAGTGGACTATTTTTCTTGGAAGGACATTGAGGAATTAGATAGAGAGGACCTTCTTCGAAGCGTGTATATAAAACCTGCACTGGAGGATTACAGAAAGGGAAGAAGGATGGATCTCTCTTCGATCAAAGTATTTAGTAGTGAAATATCCGACATTAAATAACACTGGATAAGGTTAAGGAAAACTACTTTGGATATTATGACTCAGGCCGTGATATTCGATTGCTGGGGAACGCTGTTCAAAAACAAGAGGGGAAACCCCTATAAAAGGCTCTTGAAGAGGTTTGGTCATAACCTTGGAGATTACGAAGCCACCAAAAAGGTCGAGAGGAATTTCATGCTGGAGAAACACGAAGATTTTGACGAGCCCTTGAAACGGCTGTTTGAAGAGCTGGGGGTGGAATATTCCGAAGAAACCTTCAAAGAGGCCAAGGAATTACTTGCCACGGGGATGGATGCCAGACCCTTTCCTGATACGCTGCAGGTCCTTGAGAAGCTTAGAGAGAACTACAGGCTCGGCCTGATAACCAACACGGACTACTTCGGCTTCCAGATGCTTAAAGAGAAATACAGCCTGGAGGATTTATTTAACCAAATCGTCACTTCCTACCGGGTCGGAGCCCTGAAGCCCGACAAGGAAATCTTTGAAAGAATGCTGGAGGAACTCAACGTCGGAAAAAGCGAGGTGATCATGGTAGGTGACAGTCTGGAGAAGGACACCAAGGCCGCAGAAAACTACGGTATTGAAGGCGTCCTAATAGACAGAGATAGAGAACACCCGGACTATCCGAATAGAATTGAATCGCTTCGAGAACTGGAAGACAGGCTCAATGACGTATAGAATTCCAGGCAACGAGAAACCAGCCGTAAAGTTTTTTAACCAGGAATGTTATTCCTTTTGCTGTCCAGTAGTAAAGCGAGAAGTGATAACAATGAAAAAAGAATTTCTGCGACGCATCGACAACCCGGTAGTGAGGAAAAGATTCCGCATACTCCTAAACAACGGTTTCAGCCTGGAGGAGGACAAGATAAGGGAATTTCTTTCGGGCGATCTCCAGTCGGACTACATACAGGTATTCCCGACGGTGAGCGAAAGGAAGGTCCTGGAAAACATGAGCCTGGACTTTTCCGGTGTAGAAAACCTGTTCCTTCTCGTCGAAGGGAACTCCGGACTTCACTGGAAAGCAAGCGAGATCGTGAAAGCGATAACTGAAAGGAGCGACGCAAGTGTGATCTGGAACTTCCGGCCCTCAAACCAAAACGACAAGGTACTAAAGGTAACGGCCCTTTCTTACTGAGAAGAGAAGAAATCCTTGAGTTCATTCCAAGGCGCCTGGGAGGTTTCAACTTTTACTTCAGGCGGAAACACTTTCCTGTAGTTGTTCCACGTATATCTCTTGTCCATGAAAACCACAACGCCCCTGTCCTTTTTCGTCCTTATACAACGCCCAGCAGCCTGAAGTGCCTTCTCCATCGCAGGATATAGGTAGGCGTAGTCCCAGCCTCGGCCGAACTTGTATTCGTAGAAGTCTATCAACGCTTGCGCCTCAAGGTCTGGTTCCTTAAGCGGGAGTCCGACTACGAAGACCGCGTCCATACACCTTTCCGGGAAGTCCACGCCTTCGGCAAAGGAAGCGCCTGAAATCCCAAGGAGAAAGCAGTTGTTCTGTTCCCTGAAAAGGTTCAGAAGGCCGGACTTATCCTCCTTGGACATGTTTCTCTTTTCCAGCAGTATTCTCTTATCGGTATCTATTCTGTCCTTTACCTCGTCACGAAGGTCATACGAGGGGAAAAATGCGGAAGCGTTGCCCGGAACCTTCTCCAAGCTTTTCGAGAGAAACCATGCTATCTTATCGAACTCCTCTTCGCTGCGCTCCTTGTATTTAGTGGTCACCGAGTCAACTACCAGATACGAGCGGTTTTCCTTCGGAAAGGGTGACGAATAAGTTTTCATCCTGGTCCTGCCCTCTTTCAGCCCCAGGAGATCCGAATACATCTTCATCGGAGTCATGGTAGCAGACATAAGGATCGAAGAACGGACCTCTTCAAAAACCTCCCTTGTTGAAAGCTGCGGGTCGAGGCACTTGTAATGACAGGTATAGTAGACGTTGTCGTTCCTTGACTTCCTTTTCCTGATAAACCTCACGAAACCCTCCTCCTGACCGAGCCACGCCCCGAGGAAGTCCTTGAGAGAAGAACAGTAGCTCCTGTCCTCTTCCTCGTAGACGTCCCTTGCAATTCTCTCCAGCCTGTCCTTTAAAGTTTCGTAGTCCTCGACCTCGTTTATCCTGTCCACGAGGTCCTCCTTGGTTATCTTTTTTTCCCTCCCATCCACCTCTCTTCCCAGTTCAACCAGTATATCCTCGAGGTCCTCCAGGATCCTCCTCTCCTCCAAGTATCCAAATTCTTCTGCCTCCTTCTGCGCCCTTGAAATCTGGTAGGTGCTTAGCTTTTTCGAGAGAAGCCCTCGGGTTCGGGAAGGCAAGTTGTGAGCCTCGTCCACGACCACGATCGCGTCCTCGAGGCTTTTGTCCACCTTGGCAAGGAAGGCCTCTCTAACACCGGGGTGAAACAAGTGGAAGTAGTCGCCTATTATCAGATCGGACTGTTTGGCATGGTTCACAAGAATCTCGTAGGTACAAAACTTCTTCGCCTTCCTCTTTACCTCCTCAGCATGGAGGGCTCTGCCTTTCAGCTCTGAGAGCTTCTTCACCGCTTCGTCTGAAAGGGACGAGATGTCCTTGAAGGTGTTGTTGTAGTAGGTGCACCGTTCCTCCTCCTTGAGAGTTTTACAGTAGTTCTGGAAGTCCGAGGAGCTCATGTCACGTATTCCGTCGGCACTGCAAAGCCACCTTTTTCCTATGATATCCGCAACAGTCAGTTCCACATCATGCCTTTCCATGATCTTGTTGGCGGTATCCACAGCCATCTTGTGCTGGGAATGCTTGGGCGTAAGAAAGAACACTGTTTTGTCCTTCTTCAGAGCGAGGTCGAGGCTCGGGGATAGGCTTGCCGAGGTTTTCCCCAGGCCCGAAGGAGCGTGCGCTATAAGGTTTTTGCCGCTGCGGACAGCTTCCCCGACGTCCTCCAGAAGCCTGTCCTGCCCAGAGCGTACGCTCTCAAAGGGAAAGAGATTCGGAACCATAGAAAAACTAAAGTGTAAGGCTTCTATTAAAAGTTTAAACCTCGAACTCCTTCTCCGCGAGTTCTGGTTCGCTCTCCACGAGGTGTGTCACCTCAAAGCCCGGCACTCCAGGTATCTTTTTCACAATGTATTCGGCACCACAATCGCAGTTTATCCTCATAGTCTCCTCCTCGCTCTCCTCCATCTCAGACTCTACCTCCTCCGTAAAGTTCTCAGGCGTTGCGAGGTCCTCTTCAAACTCCTCCTCAAACTCCTCGGGAAGGTCTTCCTCGGGCTTGGTTCTCGGAAGGCCGGGTCGGAAGTCGAACTCTATAATTTCTTCACACACCACACATTCAAAGCGGGGTTCATCTATCTCCAGCACCTCGCCCTCGGACATAATATCATCCATGAAATCATTCCTGCTCGGAATTTGATTTATGATGTCTTCAAATCTTTATACTTCCCGGAGCTCTTTTAAAATTTTCCCATCTTCCCGAGATTTTTTATTTAAGGCGTGCAAAGGTAAGGATATGGACATCGGGATCCTTTTTTTGATAATAGCCTCGATAGTAGGTATAGGTTTTATAAGCAACTATATCTTCCATAAAACCAAAGTTCCGGATATCCTATTTCTTCTGCTTCTGGGTGTCCTTCTCGGACCTGTTCTGGGAATATTTGACAGACAGCTGTTCCTCGACGCAACACCATACGTATCGGCTCTCGCACTTCTTATGATACTTTTCGACGGCGGAATAAACCTTAAAATCGACAAGGTCCTGAGAAAAGTCCCCCGAGGAACATTGCTTGCCATTCTGGGCTTCATACTCTCAACTCTTGCTGTAAGCGGTACCTCATTCATGGTTTTCGAAGAGCTCGGAGTGATGAAATCCTTGCTTCTGGGTTCTATAGTTGGAGGTGTTTCCTCCGCCATAGTCATTCCTGTGGTTTCAGAACTGGATAAATTTGGAAAGGAATCCATGCTCACCCTGGACGTAGAATCCGTGATAACCGATCCGCTGTGTATAATAGTTGCCCTCGTAATCATGGATATGATGACCGGAGGTGTCTCAGGAACTGAAGTCACAACTGCCAAGGGCCTCTCCAGGGTGGTCTCCACTTTTTCCGTTTCAATAGTTGTGGGTCTTGTGTTTGGGTTTATCTGGCTGGAGGTGCTGAGATATATAAGAGGGAAGGATTTCCACTACATGCTCACTATCTCATTCCTTTTCTTCGTTTACGCTTCCACACAGGTCCTAGGCGGTCACGGGGCAATCGCGTCCTTCGTTGTCGGTCTGGTCCTTGGAAATGCAAAAAAGATAAGCAAGATGCTGGAACTGGACAAAAAATACTTCGGACTTACGGAAAAAACCAAGGAGTTTCAGGATCAGATATCCTTCTTCATAAAGACCTTCTTCTTTGTAATACTTGGAATAATCATAACATTCGAGAATCCCATCCTCTTCCTATACGGCGGTATTTTAACGCTCATAATCTTACTGACAAGATACATCGCCGTGGAAGTGGTTTCCATCGGAAGTGATTTCGGGACGCTACAAAAGGGTATAATGACGTTCATGTCGCCAAGGGGACTGGCAGCTGCAGTGCTAGCTTCTGCCCCGGCCGTGGAGTACGGTATTCCCGGGACCGAGATCTTCCCGGAGATCGTCTTCTCCGTGATTCTGGGAACTTCAGTGGCCACGACCATCGGAACCGTTTACGTGGAGCACAGGATCAAATCCGGGCCTCCTTCGCCCAGGGAAGTAGAGGAATGATAGGATGCTCGAAGCCTTTAGTGTTCCCGAACTCCTGATGCAGGTTCTTGTTGCCCTCGCAATCGGTGGACTAATTGGTCTGGAGCGTGAAAGAAAGGAAAGACGAAAGTTTGCGGGAGTCCGAACCCTGGCATTTCTCTGTGGAGCGGGGCCCGTAACGGTCTACGTGTCCGAACTCCTAAAAAATGAGCTTGTAGTCGCTCTATACCTTGTTCTTGGGGCTACTCTTTCGATAACGATAGCTTACATACGGTTTACCGTCCAAAACGAAGAGGTAGGCCTGACCACGTCCGTTGTGGTTTTCCTTGTAACGCTCCTGGGAGTTCTCGTGGGATACGGAAGGTTCTTCGAAGCGACCTCAATAGCCCTAATCACTATGTTCCTCCTGGTGGAGAAAAAGAAGATACACAAATACGTAGATCAGTTGACCTACGAAGAGCTTTCCGATTCTATGAAGCTAGGGATGCTCGTCTTCGTCCTGTATCCTATTCTCCCGACGGAACCTATAGGTCCTTATGGTATTATCAATCTTCGTGAAGTGCTCACTTTCGCCATCTTCGTTTTGATGATTGAATTTATAGCCTACATATCTATGAAACAGCTTGGTGGGTCCAGGGGCCTTCAGGTAACCGGGTTGTTTGCAGGTTGTGCCAACTCCTTCGCAACGGCAGGCGTTCTGTCAAGAATGGCCAAAAAATCCCGAGACTTTATCGATGGAGCCTCCTCAGCCCTTTTACTCGCAAACAGCTCGATGATCGTTCGAAATCTAGTAATTGCGTCCGTTTTGGCGGCTCCTGTACTGGGCATGATATGGGCACCAGTTGGGGCGATGATTGCCCTGTCACTCGTAATCGCCTACTTCCTTTACTCGGGAGAAAATAGGGAAGGATCCGATATCTCCATGGACTCGCCGTTTTCTTTCAGGGTGGCTGCGAAATTCTCCGCCGCGTACATTGTAATTCTTGTGATTTCGGTAGTGTCCGAGAGTTTTTTAGGTCAGGCCGGACTCTACATGGCATCATTTGCGGGTGGTATTGCGTCCTCTGCAGCAGTGGCTGTCTCGGCCGCGACGATTTACAACAATGGTGTTGCCGGGGTGGAAACGGCAGCCGGGATGATTGTTTTTGGAATTTTGGCAAGCTCGGTGGCGAAATTGGCGCTTGTGGGATTCACAAACAAAGAGATGGGAAAGAAGGTGGCAGTACCAATGGCCAGCGTGGGGATTATTGGTCTGCTACTCCTCGTATTTGTTTAGGAGGTTCAAAGATGAACAATACCTGTTTTCCAGAATTCTTCAAAGGCTCTTCTCAAATCTTCATCGTTTTCTATGCTCGACAAGTCCAAAGCCCTTTCGAATGCATCTCCGGGTATACCCATACCCTTTATCTCATCAACCATCCTTCGTGAACCGCTGACTGCCACCTTTTCGACATTCTCGGGAACCACCTCATCGCAGGCATCAACAACTTCGTTCAGATGCTTTTTGACCTCCTCTCTCCTCGCCCTCTCGAATCTGTCCTGACTGAAGCCACCTTTCTTGTGTTTCCCTTTTATCTGGCTCTCCACGAGCCTGGACTCTTCTATCCCTTCTCCGAAGAGTGCGGCAGCCGAGCCACCGGAAGACACAAAGACAAATCCCACAGGTTCCTTCAGTTTTTCTTTGACCGGTTTCACCACTAATTCTCTGTCCTTTACCCAGTCCCCTTTATCCATGGGAACCGGAGGCTTTATCAGGACATTAAAAAGGTTTTTGCAGTGAAAGAATACCTTTCCAGTCTCTGACTTTTCGTTTTTTAACCTACGGAGCTGATTGAGGGTCAAACTGGTCTGGAGGAAACCCTGCGAATTCAGGTCCTGGATTGTAGCTCCGGACGGCAAAAAAACGGTAAAGAGGTCTTCCTTCTCACTTTCCATGCTCCCAAGCTTGCTGAGGAGGTCCTCCGTTTCATCTCTTCCAAGCCTATGGCTATCCGCCTCGACGCCCGTAGTCTCCTCGACCAGTTCCTTTTTTCTAAGTTCATCTTTCAGAGACTGGATCTTGTCCTCTTGCCTGTTTATTTTCTTCTCAAGGTCCTGCCTCTTTGAAACTGCTTCTTTTGCCCTTTTATTCTCCTTTCTTGCCTTTTTATCAAGCTCCTCTTTTTCCGCCTCCAGCCCTTCCACCTTGCTTTCGAGGGCGCTTATCCTTTGTTTGAGTTTTTCCCTGCCAAAAATCTTATCTTTCAGAGACATATCTACCCCTCGAGCCTACGTCCTCAACCCTCCGAAGGACTGTTTCCGCGTTTTCGGAGTTTTCCCTATAAGCCTCCAGGACTCCGTCCCAAAGCTCGTTTTTTTGCCTGGGATGTGTGCTCTTCAGCACCTCCCAAAGAAGATAGAGATCGACAGCCTTGTCCTCCACGCTCTTCGAAAAATAACCCAAGCCAAAGTCTATGAAATAAAGCTTCCCCTCCACAAGAATCATATTGGACGTGGTGAGGTCACCATGGATTATGCCGCGGTTGTGTAGCCTGGTTATGTTCTCTCCTATGTCCTCGGCCAGTTCCTTCCTCTCTTCCTCGCCGTACTGGGGAATAAGGTCCCTGACCTTGTCACCTTCCAGGTACTCGACCTTCAGCACGTTTTCGCTCCTTTCGTAGACCTGGGGCGTGGGGACCTTCACCCGACGTGCCTCGGAGAGTAGTTTCGCCTCCTCCTTTGTCCTCTCCTTCCTCAGTTTCTCGTCCAGCTCCTTGACCCTGTAACTTTTATCCAGCCTCTCCTTGACCACGCAGTCCATGCCGTTCCATCTCTCTTTTTTCAGGATGGCCTCTGCACCCCTGCCTATAATTTCGGACATGATACCAACGTTTAACTGCTTCTTCAACTTTATATGGCTTTCGCCTTGAGAAAAATCAGCTCTCCTTCTTTTCCACGCCTCGTGCCGCAAGAATCCCGGTAACCCCGGCGAATACTATGCCCCGGGAATGGCCCGATGCGTCCCCGGCCACGTACAGGTTCTCCTGGTTGGTCTCCATCCACCTATCGACCTCGTACTTTGTGTCGTAGAACTTTATCTCGGGCGCGTAGATGAGAGTTCCGCCTGTGTTCAGGCCCGGCATTATGTGGTTTAGTTTCTCTATCGCTTCGAGGACGTTTGTCACGACCCTCTCGGGCAATGCCATGCAGATATCACCGGGCGTAACATCGCGGAGGGTCGGCTCGACCTCGCTTCTCTCTATCCTGTCCCAGGTACTCCTCTGTCCCCTCTCAATATCTTTAAGCCTTTGGACTATAGGTTTTCCGCCGCCCAGAAGGTTGGCCAAACTGGCTATACCCCGACCGTATTCCGTCGTGTCCTCTATGGGATTTGTAAGCCTTGTCCTGTCCAGGATTGCGAAGTTCGTGTTCCTGGTCCTCTCCTCGCTTGCAGCGTGGCCGTTGACCAGAGTGAAACTATCGTACTTCTCCTTGGATACGAAGCCCCCTGGATTTGTGCAGAAGGTTCGGACGAAGTCGTCGTACGTTTTCGTGTACATGGTGAACTTCGCATCGTACATTACCTCTTTAACGGGCTCGTATATCTCGTTGGGGAACTCCACTCTCACGCCCACGTCTATCGGGCCATAGTGGCTCTTTACTCCCAGGTTCTCCGCCTGATCTCGAAGCCAGTAGGCACCCGCACGTCCCGGCACGACTATAAGGTGTTTGGCTCTTATTTCACCTCTGTCCGTGTAAAGCACGAAATCCTCTTCTTTATCTATCTCCTCTACCTCCTCCCCCAGGCGAAATTCGATGCCAGATTCCAAAAGGTGTTCGTAGAAGTTGTGCATGACTTCCTGAAGCCTGTCCGTCCCCGTATGTTTCTGCTCCGCAGCGATAAATTCCACGCCGCACTCCCTCGCCTTTCTCTCCAGCTTTTCAAGCTTCTCTCCGCTCGGCTTTGTGTTCTCCTCGGGAGCGCCAAACTTCACAAAGACCTCTTCCACCTTGTCTATCAGATCGGAAACTTCACCAGGCTTCCGGTTGAAGGTCCTTGGATCGCCGCCTATCTCGCTCGTGAGATTTAGTTTCCCGTCGGAGAAAGCTCCTGCCCCGCCGACGCCGTGGTTCACAGACTCCCTCTCCAAGGGAGCCTTTCCTTTCTCAACTACGACGACGTCCAGACCGGAATCCTTCAGCTCCCAAGCAGCAAAAAGACCGCCTGGACCGGCACCCACTATCGCGACGTCAAATCGGCTCAAGTTCACACCCGGTCATGATATTGCTTCGTTCGTTTAAAAAGTTAAACCGCCGGTTCCAGGCACTACATAAGTTCGGGGTAAGTCAACCCTGGTAGCTGAAAGAAATATCATTATACTCCTCAGCGGGGTAAGCCACAAGATCTTCTCCGTTCCACATCACGACTTCTTCAATCCCCACGTCGAGTATCATCTTGCTGCATATAGTACAGTAAGGCTCGTTTGTTTTCTTTACCTTTCCCTGTTCGTTCACTCTCGCAAAGTAGAGCTTCGAACCTTTTACCTTTTCTTTTGAGTAATTTCCCAGTGCGTTCATTATAGCTCTCTGCTCGGCGTGCACGCAACACGTCTTGTCCGTAACCCTCTCGTCGTACTCCTCCTTTTCGTTCGAACACCTTCTATGGGACTCCAGGTCATGAGGAGGGGAGTTCCAGCCCTTTCCTATGATCTCATCGCCACCGATCAGAACGGAACCGCACCAAGCGTCGTCACACCCAGACTCCTGCGCCGCTTCCGCCGCCTCTTCGACGAACCTTTTTGCCTCACGCAGCTCTTCGCCCTCAAGAGTTCGCATAATATGGCATTCTCGCTAAGCTATAAAAATGTCTCAGTCATCACGGCCTCTCGCGTAAAATTTTTTATACCTCCACGAGACAATGTTAAAAGATATCATGACCGAGGAAAGGGTAGGGGAAGTAGATCACTTCTTCACGGACCTATCCGTGGGAATCGTGGACCTCAGCGACAAGGTGGAGATAGGCGACAAGCTCCACTTCAAGGGCGCGACCACTGACTTCACCCAGACCGTGGACTCCATGGAGATAGACCGGGAAAAGGTGGAGGAAGCCGGTTCCGGAGACGTCATAGGTCTGAAGGTGGAGGAACGCGTCCGCGAGGACGACGAGGTCTTCAAGGTAGAGGACTAACGAGTCACGGAAGGTGAAACTCCAGGAAATTTCTGTAGACTAACCTGTGCTGAGGCTGCACAACAGTCTACGTTATTACAGCTCCTCTCTTATCGCTCCCGCGACCGATATCCAAAGGAGGCCTCCGACCAGTATCAGTACAAAACCAAGGAAAAGGGCGCTGTAGTAGCGGAAGGAAGTGGAGCCCAGAACTGCCCGGTCGGCGCCTGCGGTCATTCTAACACCTAAAAATGTAGAAACGGTCCCGAGAATCCAGAAAACGTTTGCCTTCCAGTGGGAGACCATATATCTTTATGATATTTTTACGCTTATTAATCTTACGCGGAACCATAAATCCTTTAAAGTTAAGTAACGCATTCTATGCCGGCAGGGCTAGGTCGGGTGGCTAGGGGTCATCTGTAGTCCAAATCCTCTACAGGACGACCGAAAAACCGGCCAGGTAGTCCGGCTGGAGGAGCCCTGTCCACCAACGTCGACGCCCTGTCCTCCGGGATCCGCGGTGCAGTGAACCGGGCCAGGCCCTGGCGGGAGCAGCCCTAAGCTGTAGCACGGATGCTCGGGGGGTCGCAGAGCTGAGAAGGTGGACAGGCAAACTTCTCCAGTCAGGGCTATCGAACCGGCGAAGTCCTGCCACTATTTTCAATAGATGATACCATGAATGAAAAGCTGCTATTTATGACTACGCTGGTCCTTGTGTTTGCAGCGGGCGCCCTGACCGCATTCTTACTGGCTCCTGAAATCCTGGTGAGAGAGGTGAAACGCGAGCCAGAGAGAGTAAAAGAACCTATAGACTGGAACGCCACGGAGGCGTCCCTTGAAGACGGAGTTAAAGCATATATAGTGGGGACAACCAGAGAGGGAGAAGGCATGGTGTCCCCGGCCTGGGTCAGAGCCGAGAAAGGAAGCGACAAAATCCTGGTAGACATAGATAACCTCTTCTTCTGGGTCGACATACAGCATTCGATCAGAACAGCCAGCGCCTTCGCAAAAGAATATTTAGGAGTTGAAAAAGGCACCCACGACCTTACCTACACCATAGATCTGAATGCTTCCATAGTGGGCGGGCCCAGTGCGGGAGGGACCCTGACCGTCGCGACGATTGCGGCACTTCAGAACAGGAGTATAAGAGAGGACGTAGTCATGACAGGGACCGTGGAACCTGGCGGGAAGGTGGGGAGGGTGGGAGGGATCCTTCCAAAAGCCAAAGCTGCTGAGGAGGCGGGCTTCGAGAAGTTCCTGGTCCCCGAAGGACAGTCCGTCCAGGTGACCTACACCAGAGAGGAAAGCTGCAGGAGTGCCGGTGGGGTGGAGATATGTAGAACCGAATACGTCGAGGAAAGAGTCGACGTAAACGAGGAGGTGGAGGTAGAGGTGGTGGAGGTAAGCCATGTTGAAGACGCGCTGAAACATTTTACCTAGGTGATATTTTGATAAAGCTTCTAGGAACTTCGCACATATCACCTGAATCCATCCAAAGAATAAAGGAGGAAATAGGAAAAGGTGCAGACTGTGTTGCTGTGGAGCTGGATCCAGGCAGATATAAGGCCTTGAAACACGGGGAAAGGGGTAGTTATCCTTCGCTTTTCTTCAAGCTCCTTTCCTGGCTTCAAGGAAGGCTTGGAGAAAAAACAGGAGTTGTCCCAGGCGAAGAGATGTTGGAAGCGGTCCAAAAAGCTCAAGAAGAGGATATAGATGTCTACCTGATAGACAGACCTATTTCAGATACTTTAAGAGATTTCAAACGCGTGGGGCTGATAGAAAAGCTCAAACTTTTCATTCATTCGTTTCACATGCCCAGAAGCTATGAATTCGATCTAGAGAATGTTCCGCCCCAGGAGCTTGTCGAAGAAGCTGTCCACATGCTCGAGGAAAAAACTCCAGCCATATACTTGGCCCTCGTAGAAAAAAGGGACGAGATAATGGCCATGGCCCTCGAAGAACTCTCGAAAGACAAGAACATCGTCATGGCAATAGTCGGAGCCGGCCATCTTCCGGGCCTCAAAAGAAGATTTAAGGAGCGAGGTGTGGAATTCGAGGACAAAACTTTTAAATGATACTCCTCAAAGGTCAAGACAGAAGGGGTGATACTATCGCAGAGGAGATCAAAGAAAAGCTGGAGAAGATGCTAGACGTTGAGATCGACGAAGTCATGGAGGAAGATGACATGATACGTATCGATCTGGACGAAGAGTTGATAGGGAAGGCCATCGGACCTGGTGGATCGAACGTCCGCGCCGCCGAGAAAGTCATCGGCAAGGAAATTGAAGTAATTAAGGAAGAGGAAGAATAATGAAGTTTGGAAGGAAGCATTGGAGAAGCCTCTTAATTTCTGCTATAGTTGTCTCTGGTGCATTCACAGTCCAGGATATACGCCCGAAATTCTTTATCCTCTGTTTTGCCATAGTACTAGTCAGCTACCTCCTTCACGAACTGCTGCATATGAAAGTTGCCGACGCCGAGGGACTCCACCTCTCATGTGACCTCTCGGGGGCAGGTTTACTGACGACTATAATTTCAGGGGTAGTCTCGGGAGGTCTTGCGGTTATAGCTATACCACTGGAAACTAAGGTGAAAGAATTCGGTTCGGAGAGATGGATGAAAGAAAGCAAAGAACTGGACGATAGGGATGTGGGCCTTATTTCAATTGTGGGACCCCTTCTCAACCTCGTCCTTGGGACGTTGTTTCTGGGTCTCTTTAGCTTCTACGGCATGGATTTTCTCTGGCTAGTTTCCCTGATAAACTTCTGGATGGGTGTATCGAACTTTATCCCCATACATCCATTTGACGGAGGGAATATAGTTGCATGGAGCGGATGGCTCTGGTTCACGGGGATAATGGTGGGTGCAACGGGTCTCGGAAGCCTGTTTCTTCTGATGTAAATCCTGCCTCAGATGAACCTGGGTGTTTCCCTAATATACTCCCTGTACCTCTCCGGACGCTCCAGGGAGTTCATAACCTCCTTCTCTTCATCCGTTGCCAGCCTATAGTAAAAGTATATGAGAACGGGGAGCATGGCAAGGGTCAGCATAGATGGCCAGTGTATGAACCACCCCACGGCTATGAGCAAGATTCCCAGGTACTGTGGATGACGTGAATAACCGTATATCCCTGAGGTCACGAGCTCTTTACTCCTTTTCCTGTAGAGTGTGGTCCAACCCAAGACCACTACCACCATTCCGGCAAGGGTCACCAGGGCACCCACGAGCTTCCAGGGTGTCATGGCGAGCGACTGGCCGAAAAGGGTCATTCTGAAAACAGCTTCCTGGGGCGGTGTTCCTCCAGGAGAGGAAAATGCGGCCGAGGAGAGGTATATTGTCAGTGGAACTCCGTACATCTCGACGAAGAGGGACACTATGAAAGCGCCGTAAACGCCCATGGACTTCCAGTCTACTCGTCTACGGAAGCCCAGAGGGAGGAGGAAGGCCAGAAACAGAGCAGCATTGAGTGTGACCAGGTCCCACCTTCCCTCGACGACCACGGACTCGACTTCACCGGTTACGAACCAGAGCGCATGATCGAGGAAAGATGGAAGGGATAAAACTGCGAGAACACCTAAAGCCGCGAAGAGAACCTTTCTCACGTCCATGTCTTTATCTTACTCCTGAAGTTATAAGATATTTCTGCATATAACTTTTAAATCTGCGACCGCCAATTTTATCTATATGCCCCTCAGAGAGATCGTGATAGGTAGGGATGAGGAAGACCGGGAGAAGTACGGCAAGAAAGGAGCGATATATTTCGGGAAGCATCTGGTCGGCGAGGGGGAGGACGCGAACCTGACCAACCCTGTGCATCTGGACGTCGCCCGGCCTCACGTCTCCCTGATCTGTGGAAAACGAGGTCAAGGCAAGTCGTATACAGGAGCTGTTATAGCCGAGGAGTTCTTTCGGCTTCCGGACGAGATCCGCCAGAACCTTTCCATGCTCATGATCGATGTGATGGGAATCTGGTGGAGCCTGAAAAATCCGAACGAACAGCAGCTGGGACTTCTTAAGGACTGGGGTCTCGAGCCGGATAGCTTCGACGCCTCGGTATACGTGCCGAAAGGTTTCGTGGAGGACTACAGGGAGAGGGATATTCCCTTCGACGACTCCTTCTCTATAAAGGCCTCGGAACTATCGACCCAGGACTGGTCCCTTGCCTTCGACATCTCGCTTACCGATCCTCTTGGCGTTCTTCTAGAGAGGGTGATGAGGAACCTGAAGGACAAGGAAGACTACGGTATTGAAGGTATAATAAAGGCCGTAATGAACGACGAGAGGGCCTCGGAGGACGTAAAACAGGCACTTGAAAACAGATTTCTCTCCGCCAAGGAATGGGGAATTTTTTCCAAGGAAGGCCTGTCCGTCGAAGAGATACTCTCCCCCGGGAAGGTTTCCGTTCTGGACATGTCACACTTCGGGCAACTTTCTTCGGGTTGGAGCGTGAGGGGGCTTCTCGTGGGGCTGCTGTCCAGAAGGATTTACGAGAAGAGGGTGGAAGCAAGGAGAAAGGAAGAAATATCCACCATAAGAGGAAGAAAGGAGATAGAGGTTCCAATGACGTGGGTCGTCGCCGACGAGGCCCATAACTTCTTGCCTGCAGAAGGTGAAACACCGGCTTCGGGCCCACTCACTACCCTTGTCAAGGAGGGTAGGCAGCCGGGAATCTCCGTGTGCCTCATAACCCAAAGGCCTGGAGCTATTCACCCGAACGCAATTTCACAGTCCGATCTAATAATTTCCCACAGGCTAACTGCAAGACCTGACCTCGAGGCCCTCAGAAATATAATGCAGACCTACATGACCTTCGACATCAAGGACTACATCAACGACCTGCCGAGGAAGAAGGGCTCCGCGATAATCCTCGACGACAACTCCGAGCGTATATACTCGATGAAAGTCAGGCCAAGAATGTCCTGGCACGCAGGTGGAACGCCGAGCGCCTTTGAGGAAGAAGAGAAGTTCTAAATTTCTTTAAGTTGGGCTTCAAATCTAATTGTTATGAGTGATGACTACTTCGAACATCCTTTACTAAAGGACGGGGAGCTCCAGAAGCGCCTCTACCAGGAGACGATATTCCACACAACAATGGACAACAACACGCTCGTGGTCCTCCCCACGGGTATGGGAAAGACGGTTTCCGCGCTGCTTCTCGCGGCACACCGCCTGAATGAGAAAGGCGGTAAGGTTCTACTTCTCGCGCCGACACGCCCCCTTGTGGAACAGCATAAGCGCTTCTTCAACGACTTTCTGGAGATAGCCGAGGACGACCTGAAAGTACTGACGGGGAAGGTGAGGCCGGAGAAAAGAGAAAAGGAATACGGGAAAGGGATGTGCTTCTTCGCGACGCCCCAGGTCGTGCAGAACGACATAATAGCAGGAAGGATGGATCTGAGCAAATTCACCCTGGTTATATTCGATGAATGTCAGCACGCCACGGGCGACTACCCCTACAGTTTCATAGCGGAGATGTACATGAAGCGCGGGGAGGACCCAAGAATTCTTGGTATAACTGCATCACCTGGCGGATCCGAGGAGGAGATAAGGAAGGTCATGGACAACCTTTACCTGGACGAAGTGGAGATAAGAACCGAAAGTGACAAAGATGTGAATCCCTACGTGGAAAAAGTCGCCAAAGAATGGAAGAAGGTGGAGCTTCCCGAAGAATTCAAGAAGGTAAAAAAACTGCTGGAGGAAGCCTACAAGAAGAGAATAAAGAAGCTGAAGGAATGGGACTATGCACCCACGGGGGACGTCTACAGGAAGGAACTTCTGAAGCTTCAGGGCAGGCTTAGGAAGAAAATCTCGCAAGGCAAGGAGGACAAGATGCTCTACGCCGCCCTTTCCAAGAGCGCAGAGGCCCTTAAAATAGAGCACGGGCTCATGCTCCTGGAAACCCAGGGTTCATCGTCCCTGTACCAGTACTTCAAAAGGCTGCGGGAAGAAGCACGCGAGGGGAAGACCAAGGCGGCAAAGGCCGTGATGAAGGACGGGAAGATTGCTACCAGCTTCCGAAAAACAAGTTCGCTCCTGGAAAAGGGTATAGAGCACCCAAAGCTGGACGCGCTGAGGGAGGTCGTCGAAGAGCAGCTGGAGGAGAAGGAAGATTCTAAGATACTTGTCTTTTCTCATTACAGGGATCAAGTGGACAAGATAAGGGAGGAGCTTGAGGAGCTTGAAGGCTGCGAACCAGGCCAATTCGTAGGTCAGGCTGGCGATGAAGGGATGTCACAGACGGAGCAGGTTGAGAGGCTGGAAAAACTGGAGGAAGGAGAATACAACACCCTTATCGCGACAAGCGTGGGCGAGGAAGGCCTGGACATACCCGCGGTGGATCTCGTCGTCTTCTACGAGCCCGTAGCCTCGGAGATACGCGCCATACAGAGACGTGGCAGGACAGGGAGACAGAGAAGCGGGAAAGTGATAGTCCTTATGGCAAAAGATACTAGGGACGAGGCCTACTACTGGAAAAGTAAGCACAGGGAAAGGAGGATGAAGGAAACCCTCAAGGACATGAAGTCGAACAGCGAGAGAGGGCAAAAGGACCTCGAAAACTTCTAGCCTTTCAATAAGTCCAGGAATTTATTCCTCCACCATTCTACGTCTTTTTCTTTAACTACTTCATCTGTATTCCTCCACCTCTCGATTCTTTCCTCCTCGTCCATCTCAAGTCCCTGCTTTATTTTCTGTGAGGTTTCGCGGGTGTCGTAGGGATTTGCATATAGTGGACCCTTACCGTCTATTTCCTCCTTGAACTGGTCAGCTGCGCCCGCAAACTCCGATAAAATGAGAACGCCAGGGTCTTCCTCAGTATGTGAAGCCACGTATTCAGAAGCTACCAGGTTCTTTCCGTCTATTCCGGGTGTTATAAGCGCCATATCGGCGGACTGGTAGAGCGCCTTTAAGTTCTCGTGGGGTATCTTCTTCTGCCTCAACTTTACGGGGTCCCAGTATGTTTCTATGCTGCCCAGCTGGGAATTTATCCTAGCAACGTTCTTCTGTATGTCATTTAGGATCTCTTTGTACTCCTTTATCTTCTGTCTGCTGGGTGTGACCTTCTGGAAAAGAGTAACCTCTTCTTGATACTCCGGGTTGTCCTTGAGGAAGGCCTCGTATGCTTCAAGTCTCTCAGATATTCCTTTGGTGTAGTCCGTCCTGTCCAGACCGATTATTATGTGGTCTGTGCCTATAGCTTCCTTGAATCCTGTTCCAAAGTCCCTCTCTACTTTCGTGTTGTCGGGAGAGAAGCGATCGTAGTCTATACCCAGAGGAAGCGCTTCGACCCTTGTCTTCTCATCATCCAGCTCGTAGAATCCTTCTTCCCTGTCCACGTCTGCACCGAGGTTCTCCGCAAACTCCAAAAGGTGTTCCCTGTAGGAGGGGGTATGCACCGTGACGACATCCGCCCCCGAAATCCCCTCCAGTAGTTCTTCTCTCCTTGGAAGCCTTCCTATACTTTCCCAGGGAGGCCAGGGAATATGCCATACAAATCCTATCTTCGCATCCTGTGTTTCCTCCGAGAGGTATTTAGGAACGAGGGAAAGCTGGTAGTCGTTCACCATGAAGTTTTCGCCTCCGTCGGCCATCTCTAAAACAGAATCAACGTATTTCTTGTTCACCTCCTTGTACATATCCCAGTATTTTTCCCTGTGATTTGCCTTTCCTGGAAAGGTATGGCCTATGGGCCAGAGCTCCTGGTTCGAAAACCCCCTGTAGAAACTTTCGACCTCCTCCTCGCTAAGTTTTACCCTTTTAAGGTCGTATTTCTTGTCCTCGGGAGCGTCCGGCGGGACCCTGACTACGTTGTCCTCATCGACCACTTCATCGTTGTAATCCTCCTCCCCCCTTCCCCATCCTATCCACGCCTTTCCGTTTTCCTGCATAAGCGGATCAAGGGCCGTCGTCAAACCTCCAACGACCTTCTCGTAAGTTATCTCCCCATCTACCTTCTTGTGTTCGTAGGGCTCAGCATTGGCTATGACCATAAGGTTTGATTCATAATCGCCAGGCTGGACCATAGTCCAGCTTAATCCCCAAGGCTTATATACCTATCGGAAAGATTTAAGTTCCTCGCTACAATTTCTTACCCATGGAGAAGCAAGATATACTTGACGATGAAGGGATAGTTGTCCTCGCGGACAACCGGGAGTTCAGGTCCAACGTGGTGAAGGAGCTCGCGAGGAAAGACTGCAGGGTGAGACCGGAGCAGCTGGAGGTCGGAGATTATATACTTTCGGATAGGGTCGCGGCGGAGAGGAAGAGCTGCAACGACTTTCTGTCCTCCGTCTTTGACGGAAATATATTCGAGCAGCTCCATGACCTGAAGGACAGCTTTGAAAAGCCTGTCCTGATAATAGAGGGTGAGAATCTCTACGCGAAGAGAGATGTACACCCCAACTCGGTGCGAGGCGCCGTCGCCTCGATAGGGATTGATCTTTCCATACCGATTATATGGACCACCTCGGAGGAGGACAGCGCATCCTATCTGTACTGGATAGCGAGAAGAGAGCAGGTGGAGAAGGAAAGGAGCGTGTCGTTGCGAGGGGAGAAACAGCCTTCAACACTGGAAGAACAGCAATTATGGCTAATTGCCGGCTTACCTGGAGTAGACAGAAAGATGTCTAAACGGCTTCTGGAAGAGTTCGGAACACCGGAAGATGTTTTCAAAGCCAGCGAGAAGGATTTAAAGGAGGTCAGAGGTATAGGGAAGAAAACCGCCGAAAAGCTGAGAAAGGTTCTCACAGAAAGGGTGGAGCTTGACTAGGGACAGAGAAAGGGGGATAGTTGGAATAGACCCGGGCTCGACCTCAGCCATTGCCATCCTTGACCTCAGGGGAAACCTTCAAAGGCTGGAATCGGAAAAGCACATGGGAAAGGAAAGGATAATAAGAGTAGTATCGAGTGAATGCAAGCCAGTGCTTATAACCTCCGACAAGGGCAAAATGCCGTCCGGAGTGGAGGAAATTGCATCCAACTTTGGCGCCGAAACCTTCGTCCCAGGAGAAGACCTCTCAATCCGTGGGAAAAAGGAGCTAACCCGGGAATATGATTTCGCCAACTTACATGAAAGAGACGCCCTCGCGGCCGCTTTGAACGCCTACAATAGCTTCAAGAATAAGTTCGATAACATAGAGGCTAGGATGGACGAACTCAACCTCCAAGACCTTTCGCCGGAGGTGAAAGAGCTTGTAATAATGGATGAAGCCAGGAACGTCTCCGAGGCGGTGGAAAAGGCTCTTGGTGACGAGGAAAAGGAAGAAGAGGAAAGGAAAGGTGAGGAGAAAAAAACCATATCCAGGGCAAATCTGGAAGAGAAGATAGACAACTACAGACGGATAATAATGAGGGAGAGAAAGGACAAGGAAAAGCTGAAGGAGCACAACGAAAAACTGAAGAAAGAGACTGAGGAACTGAAGGGCAAGATTTCCGAACTCAAAGAAGAAAAGGAGGGGCTTGAGAAGGGTGTAAAGGACGATATACTAGAAAAAAGAGAACTGAAGAAGTTAAAAAGGAACCTGAGGTCGAAGGAAAGCCGGATAGATACGTTGGAAGGTAAAAGGAAAGAACTAGAGAAAAGGATAAGGAATCTTAAAACCTTCGAAGAGCTCAGGAAGGAAGGCAAGATACCCTTAAGGGACGTGAATGTGCTCTCCGAGAACAGGCTCAGGAAGGAGGACAACAAACTCTCATTAGAGAACAGCATCTTGCTCGTGAAGAAAATAAGAGGTGACGTAGAAAATCTGGTAGAGATTTTAAATGAGCTGGGAGTAAAGGCTGTCGTTGGAAGTTTTTCAGAGGAATCGGCGGACAAATTTATCTCGGAGGGGTTATGGGCCTCGCCGACCGATGAAATAGAAATCAAGGAAAGGAAGGGCGTAAAATACATGGAGGAATCGGAAGTTGAGGGTATGAAAGGCGAAGGTAAAGAAAGCTTCATGGGCTGGTTAAAAAGGTACAGGGATAAAAATGCTTAAAGGCAAAGAAGAGCAACTTAAGGAAATACTTTTGTTCTCAACCAAGTTATTGATCCTCTCGCTCCTCCTGTACTTCGTATCTGGAAACGTAAACTTCTACAGTTTTCAGGAGTTTACTGCCGAAAAGACCTTGCATTTTTTCCAACTTGTTGGTACCCCTATAGAAAGAGAAGGAATAAGACTAACAGCAGGAGGGATTGACTTCCCCATCACCCCGGATTGCACTGCATGGAAGGGTATGGTTTTTTTCTTAGCCCTCCTTGTATCTACGAGTTTCGATCCCAGAAAGGTGGGCAAGGGACTTCTCGTGGGAATACCTGTTCTTTACTCGTTAAATCTTCTCAGAATCGCTGTTTTGGTGTTTTTTACGCTCTGGCTTGGACCAGGAGTCTACGGAGTAATACACGGTGCACTGTGGCAGTCAACAATGATACTGGCAGTCATAGCCCTGTGGCTTATGTGGAAGAAGAGGGCAAAATTTATAACCCAAGAAACAAACTGATTAACTATGCCCGACGACAGCAGCGATGAAGAAGTTCTCAAAAAGCTAGAAGATATGGAAGCAAAGATAAGTCAGATGGAGGACAGGATTCTGACCAATGAGTTAGATTTTCAGGAGCTACGTAGCGAAGTTCAGGGAAAGGAAGAGGCTCCAACGCCCGAAGCTCTGAGAAGCCAGTTAAAGGATCTGGAAGAGAAGCTAGAAGGAGACCTGGAAGACGTAGAAAGGTGGAAGGAGAACTTTGAAAACGTTGCGGACAAGCTGGACGAGCTTGAGGAGGAGAATGAAAAGCTCAGGACGGGCCTGGAGTCAGTAGAAGGTGAAGGCTTGCTGGAAAGGACCCAAGAGGTCTCTGAAAGAATTGAAGGGCTTAACGAAAGGATTTCCAAGATAGAAGGCTTGGAGGATGTCGAGGAAGTAACCGATTTGAGGAAGAGACTGGAAGAGTTCTCTGATGAAATAGAAAAACTGGACAATAAGGTAGATGGCCTGGAAGAACTTCCTGAGGGGGAAGGAATAGCAGAGGAAAGGATAAAGGGTCTCGAGGATGCTGTAGACAACTTGAAGTCCAAAGTTCTCACAGAAAAGGATGTTAAAGGAATTATAGAAAGTTCCTCGACAGGCGAAGGCAAGGAAGCTATCCAGGAAAATCTTGACGCAGTGAAAGGGCTTAGAGAAAGGCTAGATAAGGTTGAGGAAGGCTTGGAGGAAGTGAAAAAAGGTCGGATGTCGGAGGAGGAAATTAAAGAGATTGTAGAAAGTTCTTCTCTGAGAGACAAACAAAAGGACATTGAGAAGCGGCTGGGAGATATTGAAAACCTTCAGGAAAGGTTGGGAAAGCTGAAGGATGAATTAATTTCGGAGGAGGAGGTCAGAGAGATTGTAGAAAGTTCTTCTTTGAAGGAGGAAGTTTCTTCGCTCAAGGAGGATCAAGGGAGAATCGAAGAGATAGCACATGAAGTAGAGGGTTTTGAAGAAGATATTTCCGTCCTAGAGGAGACGCAGACGGACCTCCAGACGAAGGTAAAAGAAATAGATACCAAAGCTTCCAGAGATGAAATCAAATCTCTGCAAGAAGAAGTGGATAACCTGGTTGAGGAGGTTGAAAAATTCAGATCGGAGGAGGCCGAGGTTTCTCAAAAGGAATTTGAGAACACTATAGACTCTCTGAAGCAAGAGAGAGACGAGGAAATAGAAAACAAGCTCACGAGTCTTGAGGGGGCTCTGGAGGAATACGTGGAAAAGAAAACAGAGGGCAAAGTCCCTGAAGATACTTTCGAGGAGAGAAGAGAAACCGTGGAGGACGAACTCACTAACCTTGAAGAAAACCAAGTCTCGAAGGAAGAGTTTGAAGAAAGGGTAAGCACCCTTGAGAACAAAATAAAAGAACTGCCAAGAAAAGAGGAAGTGAAGTCAGTAATAGAGGGCCTAAGAAAAGAAATGGAAGAATTAAGGAAAGATGTAAAAAAGGCTCAGAGAAGCAAGCCTGTTATTATGGAATAACTACTTCTTCGCCCCTTTAACCGTAGACATATAGACTTCCAGATCGTCCTCATATATAACGTTTCCTACGATAATAGTATCCGCGTACTTCGACATTTCTCTGCTCTCTTGTTCGCTTTTTATTCCACCACCGTAAAAAAGATGTGCTTCTTCGAGAGCCTTGCTGACTGCCTCGACGATGTCGGGATCTCCGAATGTTCCACTGTACTCTATATAAACTATGGGAAAGTCGTAGTATTTTTCGGATATTGTGGCGTAGGCCGCAACTTCCTCAGGAGTTAGATCGGTCTTTGACTGTGTCACTATACCTACGGCCGAGTCCGGATTCAGAACTATGTACGCCTCCTTGGTTATTTGTTTCCATCTCGGATCGAAGTTGACGGCCCAGTCCTTGTGATGCCCCATTATCCAGGTCGGATCCTTTGCGTTAACGACGGAGGGAACGTATATGTCATCAAACCCGTCGTACACTACAATAGAAGGATCCGAAGGCTCAAGGATTTTTGGAAGTTCGGAGCCACAGTCGTCGAGCATTTGAAGTGTTTCCTTTAGCTTGGACCTGGTGACATCCTGCGTCCCCGAAATCATCAGCGCGTCAGTTCCTGATTGAACTACTTTGCGGAGCCTTTCCTGAGAAATGTTTTTGTCGGGGTCTATCTTGGTTATGTGATCCCAGTCATCTATCATCCTACCTTGCCCTAAATAATGCCCACTTCTTTAAATAAACTTTTGGGGTTTCCGGCTCCCTTTTCATCCAGTATAGTGTACCTGTCCCTTATGCTTCCGGCGTCTTTCCAGGCTTTAATTGCCTCCTCTTCTGTAAAGGGTTGGTCCTGAATGGAGAGGGGAATTCCCAACTCCTTCATCGATTCCTTTAGGCTTCTCCAGTCCATATCATGCAGACGCGCCGACAGTAAAGTCCCGATCGCACACTGATGGCCGTGAAGTCCAGGTTTCTCCGCGATGTGGTCCAAGGCGTGGGAGAACTGATGCTCAGCTCCGGAACAGGGCCTCGAGGACCCTGCTATGGACATCGATATTCCTGCTGAAATTAAGGCTTTGATCAAATTTCTTATTCCCCTTTCTTTCCTCTCCCTTATCAGATTTGCGGAGTTCATAACTATCTCGGCTGAGAGTACTGAGAGGGCCGCAGCGTAATCCGAATAGTACTCATTGTTTTCCCTCTCCCCGAGCTTCCAGTCCTCGACCGCAGTTATATTCGAAACTAGGTCACCACATCCCGCGGTTATTAGTTTTTCTGGAGCCTGTTTTATAGTTTCCAGGTCTGCCAGAATCACAGAAGGGGCATCTGCCTGATAGGAATACCTCCTCTCCTTGTCGTTTATAGTGGCTCTGGAGCTGGCTATCCCATCATGTGAGGGTGCTGTGGGCACCGATATGAAGGGGACTCCTCTTTCAGTGCCTATGTACTTCGCGGTGTCTATTATTCTCCCACCTCCTACCCCAAGCACGAACCTCGACCGGCCTGCTTCCTCCTTGATTCTGTCCAGTTCGTCCCGAGTCACCTGAGAAGTTATCTCCCTTTCCACTGTGAACCCCCTTTTCTCAAGAATGTTTTCTATCTCCCCGCCCGCAACATCGAAGGTCGTTGGACCCGAAATCAAGAGGGCAGGACCCTTTAATTCAAGCTTCTCCAGTATCTCCGGGAGTTGAGAAAACGCATCGTTACCGATAATTATTTCCCTTGAGAGCTCAATCCGATGGGGGTCCATATATAACGAATTCCTCCAAAAGTTTATATTTATAGGTATTGGGATGGAAGGTCTTTATCCGTGGAAGGAACCTCATCCACGGGGTAGCCACCGTCCAGATACCTCCTGAGATCTATCACGTTCATAATAGGTCTGATATGGACTTTCTGGTTTAAAATAAATATCCGAAAGATATTTAAGGGGGTCTGTAAAATAAAGAGGTGAGTGGTATCATGACCGGTGGACGTTTTTGCTGTGAAGGGGGCAGCAGTGGAGGCTAGGAGGACGGAAGACCCGCTCAGTCTTATTTCTACCAAAAAGAATTTTAGCTTGATTAATTCCACCAGTCTTACGGATACTCTTGCCGGGCTGGCCGAGTCTGGCTTAGGCAGCGGACTGCAGAGAAACTTTTCAAGGACAAAAGTTTCATCAAAACCCAGAACAGCGGAAATCCGCGCACGCCGGTTCAAATCCGGCGCCCGGCTCTTTTGGGACCCCACATCCCAAATATTCGGAACTCCGTTCCTAAAATACCCAAATCCTTTACCTGGTCCAAGAGGTGACTTCATATGAAGGGTGGACATGTTTGTTCCTCCAAAATCTGACTCCGTTATAGAAGCTATAGGCACCACATCTCTGGTCAAAATACAGAAGCTAAACCCAAATCCTTCCGTGGAAATCTACGCAAAACTTGAAGGACTGAATCCTGGGGGCTCCATCAAGGACAGGATAACGAAAAAAATGATAAAGGAGGGAGAGGAGAGTGGAGAGCTGACGCCTGGGAAGACTATACTTGAGCCGACCTCGGGGAACACGGGTATAGGTCTCGCTATGATCGCAGCGCGCAAGGGCTACGAAGCCACCTTTGTTATGCCTGCTTCAGTCTCCAGGGAAAGAGCCCTGATTCTAAAAGCCTTCGGAGCAGACGTTATAGTCACGCCATCGGAGGAGGGCACGGACGGTGCCATAGAGAAGGCGGAGGAGATGGCCGCAGAAAGTGATAAATACTGGATGCCGGACCAGTTCTCCAACGAGGCGAACTTCAGGGCGCACTACGAAACCACGGGGCCGGAAATATGGGAAGCCACAGGCGGAAGGATAACGCACTTCGTCGCGGGAATTGGTACAGGAGGCACGGTAACCGGCGTGGGAAAGTACCTGAAAGAAAAGGACTCCTCTGTAAAGGTCGTGGGAGTAGAACCCGAGACCAAAAACGGGATTCAAGGACTCAAGAACACGAACAAATCAATAAAACCTGAAGTTTTTCAGGAGGGAATCCTCGATAGGAAGATGAAGCTGGATCCGGAGGAATCCACCCGCTGGGCCAAAAGGCTCGCAGAGGAGGAGGGAATCTTCGCCGGGCAGTCCTCCGGCGCCGCGATCCAAGCTTCCAGGAAAGTCGCTGCAAAACTGGATAAAGGAGTGGTAGTTACGATATTTCCAGACTCCGGCTTCAAGTACCTCTCTTCGGAGCCTTACAGTGATGTAGAAATCGAGGGTAAGATAGAGGAAGCTGAGGAGGAAGGTAAAACCGTCCAAATCTGACAAAAGTTAATAAAACTCAGATATAAAGGTGACTTAGATGGCGCTAAAAATTTACAACACCCTGACACAGGAGAAGGAAGAGTTCGAGCCGCTGGAAAAGGGAAAGGTAGACATCTATTCCTGTGGCCAGACCATATACCTGGACATGCATATCGGGAACGCGAAGACATACGCAGCCTGGGATATACTGAATCGGTATCTTACATGGAAAGGCTACGACGTATTCCATGTGATGAATATCACGGACGTGGGTCACCTGACGGACGATTCGGACCAGGGTGAAGACAAGGTCGAGAAGGAGGCGAAGGAAAGGGGTATAGAGCCCATGGAGCTGGTGACGGAGCAGGTGCAGAGATGGTACGAGGAGATGGATATGCTAAACATGAAGACGCACAACGTGAATCCTCGCGCCACGGGTCATATGGTGGAGATGGTGGAAGCCGTGAAGGATATAATAGAAAACGGATACGCCTACGAAAGGAACGGAAGCGTCTATTTCGATGTGATGAAGTTCCACGAAGACCACGGCTATCCCGAAATCGGAAATATGGACATAGAGGAGCTGGAGGTGGGCAAAGGAGGCCGTGTAGAAGAGGAAGAGGTGGAGGAAAAAAAGTCGCCGCTGGACTTCGCCCTGTGGATAAACGCGGAGCCGGAACATATCATGAAGTGGCCTTCGCCGTGGAGCAAGGGATATCCGGGGTGGCACCTCGAGTGCAGCGTGATGGGAACCAAGTACCTGGGCGAAAGGTTCGACATACATACCGGAGGTGTGGACCACATATTCCCACACCATCCCAACGAGAGAGCACAGGACATAGCGATGAATAAGCTACAGGAAGAGCCTGTAAACTACTGGCTCCACAGCGAACACATGACCGTGGAAGGTGAGAAGATGAGCAAGAGCAAGGGAAACTTCTACACGGTGAGAGAGATCCTGGAGAAGTATGACGCCGAGGTTCTCCGGATGTTCTTTGCCAGCAGCCACTACAGGAAACAAGTGGACTTCAACCACGAGGCCCTGGAAAGCGCGGAGAGCAACCTTGAGAAGCTGTACAACACACTGTGGAATGTAGAGAACAGTGAAGGTGGGGACAAAGATAACCTCGAGAAAGAAATGGAGAAGCTGGAAGAAAAATTCGAGGAAAGGATGGATGACGACCTCGACACGCCCGGAGCACTAAACGAGATAATGAAGTTTGCGAAGACAGTCAACAAGAACCTTGACAACAAGCCGGAGATCTTAGAGGAGGCTGCCGAAAGGATACAGGAGTTGGGAAGGGTCCTCGGACTTAAACTGGAGCTGGAGGACGAAGGTGGGAAAATTCCGGGGAACGTAGTGGAACTCCTGATAGAGATACGTGAGGACCTCAGGGACGAAGGAGACTACGAAAGTGCAGACGAGATCAGGGATACCTTGAAGGAAGCGGGGGTAGAGCTGGAGGACGAAGGTGGAGGAACGGTCTGGAAGCGGTCCTAAGGTATAGAGGTTTAATTCTTTCCCGTTCAGATATCAGTAAGTTTTAAAAGTTTTAAAATATATTAAAAGTTAAGATACTATGGAAGTTCTGGAGACAACGGAGTCGATCTGCCCCGACTGCCTGAAGGAGGGGAAGACGGAGAAGATTGACGCGGAAATAGTGGAAGAGGAGGGCAAAGTATGGATAAAGAAGGAATGCAGGGATCACGGGGAGTTCGAGGAGATTATGTTCAGCAACCCCCACGACTACAGGAAGTGGAAGAAATACGAAAGGGAGGGCGACGGTGTAAAAAATGTCAGAATCGAAGACCTATCCCTCTACGACGAGCATAAGTCACAGTCCGTCCTCACGAACCTCACCGTAACTAACCGCTGTAATCTTCGATGTTCCTACTGTTTTCTTAACGCGGGATCTTCAGGTTACGTCTACGAGCCGTCGCTGGACGAAATAGAGGGGCTTCTTGAGCAGGCAAGAAACATGGAGCCCGTTGGTTCCCGAGCGATACAGATAACAGGCGGGGAGCCGACGGTGAGGGACGATTTGTTTGAGATAATAGAGATGGCGGATGAGAAAGGCTTTGCGCACATACAGGTCAATACAAATGGCATCAAACTTGCGGAATCGAAGGAATACGTACGCAAAATCCACGAAAGCGCTGCGAATAGCCTCTATCTTAGCTTCGATGGTGTGAGCAAGGAGACAAATCCATGGATAGACGCGAACGAAAAAGTCATAGAGAACACGAGGGAAGTCGGCATGAGAAGCGTTGTTTTAGTTCCTGTTGTATCGCAGAACAACCTCCATGAAGTAGGGGACATAATAAGGTTCGCCCAGGAGAATATAGACGTGGTTCGGGGGGTGAACTTCCAGCCGATAGCTTTTACAGGCAGGATAGATCAGGTCGACGACGAGTACAGGAAGAAGCAGAGGGTCGACTATTCGGAGATGATGGAAGCTATAGACAAGCAGCTCGGCGGAGAAATAGAAAGCAGTGACTGGTACCCGGTTCCGTTTGTCTACCCTGTTTCGAAACTCGTTGAGAACATAAAGAATGAAAAACAGGTCGAGTTCACCGCAAACCCGTCCTGCGGCGGCGCGACCTACGCCTTCGTGGAGGACGGCGAACTTATCCCGATAACCAGGTTCGTAGACGTGGAGGGTCTGATGGAATATCTTGAAGAGCTTTCGGAGAAGGAAGGCCCCATGAAGAAGGCCAGGATAATGACATCTATGATGACAAGCCTTTCGGACTTCGTAGATTCGGAAAAGACTCCCCGGGGGCTTTCCTTGAAGAAGCTCTTGGCCAAGGCTATAGTCTCCGGTGACTACTCATCCCTGGGTGAGTTCCACCACGAAGCTCTGTACATAGGCAGCATGTGGTTCCAGGACGCGTGGAACCTCGACCTGGACAGGCTCAGCAGCTGCGTTATACATTACACCACGCCGGAAGGTATGGTGCCCTTCTGCGCCTACAACGGCCTGGGGGTTGGCAAGGAAATCCGAGAGAGGCATTCAAAGCCGGTGGAGGAATGGGAAGATGAAGAGGGAAAGTCCATAAAGGACGACCTCTGGGAAAACGGCCCGATTTCCTGAAACGCAAGGTATTTAACTTTTCTTCGCCCAGTATTAAATGGTAGAATGGACATCACGGGCCAGATAATAAGGATTGGTGGTGTGCTGTCTCTAAGCGTGGGCACAACCGTTTCTATGTTCCTCTTGATGAAGATATGGAGGTTTTTCGGCACCATTGAACAAGCAAAGGAGGAGTTCGAGGAGCTGTGGAAGGAGGAAAGCAAAGAAATTCCCTTCGACGATGACCTTCTCACACTCAGCCACATCCACCGTGCCGTAAGGAAACAGCTGGATGAGCTGGAAAAAATAGACAAAGAGGCGCTGGAAAGGGCGATAAACCAGGCCGAACAAAACAAAGGCATCCTTACGGCCAATAGGTCCCGACACCTATACTACGCAGCCTCGGAAAAACTGCAGGAAGTAAAAAGAGATGCGAAAAGAAAGGGAGTGCTATAATCTGCAGTCTGCACTTTCTCCGGTGGACTTTCCACGGAAACGAAAAACTTTAAGTAAGTTTAAATCTAGATAGCTCCCGTGGACGGGTGTCCTCGTAGCTCAGCCTGGACAGAGCACCAGATTCCGCAAGGAAGGTGAACCTCCTAAGCTGGGAGTCGTGGGTTCAAATCCCACCGAGGACGCTATTTACTCGCTTATCTCTATATAGTCCTCTTCGTCTTCTTCATCCTCGTCTTCCGCTTCTTCAACAATACGCTCGCCTTCCCCATCCTCAGGAATTTTCCAGAGAATCAGGCCGATGAGAGCTCCAACGAGTAACCCGCCACAGGCACCGTAGGAGAATCCATAGAGGTAGGAAAGTTCATGGCTCCAAGCCGTTGTGAGGCCCACGAGGATACCTATCAGAGTACCCCAACCGAATCCGAAAGGAACTACCAGCTTTCTGTCACTGAGCCAGCCCTTTATCAATCCATGGGCAGGAACCATTGCCGTGATTATCCCGGCTCCAGCACCGTTTACGAGTCCGGAGATCAGGTCCAGCTCCGTCAAAAAGGCCAGGCCCACACCTGACAGCTGACCCAGTATAAGGCCGGCCAAGAAACCGTAGGCCGTAATCTTTTTGTCATAGCTTTCAAAGAGCATAGAAACAACTTCTCCCAGAAGTTAATAAACTTTCTTCCGGTCAGGCCAGACAATCAAGCACGCAGACTATCCTTTCCTCTGGCAGGTCATCAAGCTCGAGTTCTTCCTTCCTAAGTATACCGTACTCACCCTGGAGATGACCCAGAAACTCCTTTGCACTTGAGATGGGGACCCCAAGTCCCTCTATATCGTAGTGCATGGGAATGGCGACCCATGGTTCCAGTTCTTCTGTAATTTCCGCGGCCTCCCTGCCGTCTATGGTGAACTTTCCGCCCACGGGTATCAGTAAAACGTCCACGGGCCTGAGCTTCTGAACCGTTTCCAGCTCCAGTTTATGACCCAGGTCGCCCAGGTGACAGATATTCAGGCCGTCCAGCTCGAACTTGAAGATCGTGTTTTCTCCTCTGGCGTCGCCTCCTACCTTGTCGTGATAGGTTTTGAATGCCTGTAGACCAATCTCGCTCGCCTTTTCAGTCTCCCTTGCCCCTTCAACCAGAATGGAGTCGGGCTTTGAAACCATATCTTTGCCACTCGCGTGATCGTAGTGATCGTGGGAGACCGTGACTATGTCGCCCTCTGTGTCCGGAGGTTTCAGGCCTACGGAGTCGCCGTCGTGTGGATCCGTAACTATAGTTTTCCCATCGCTTATTTCAAAACATGCCTGACCGAACCATCTAAATGTGACCAATTTATTCACCCATTAAACTAAACGTCTTGTTAGTTTTTGAATCTTACGCACTGGAAGTTGCATAGATCAAAATAAAATAAAAGAAAGGGATCGGGATTGGTTAAAAATCCCGAGAGGGTTTTTATGCCTTGGGAATCTTGTCGACTCTCCTGACTCCAATCTTCTCGACGAGGGGTTCCTTGACGGTGTCGCCGAGCCAGTTCGGCGCGTCAGCCGGGGCAGGTTTCTTCTCAAAACCGACCCTGTACTGATGGAGCGAGTATGTACCGTCCTGATTCCTTCTTCCACGCTCTCTTAGCTCGATCTTCTTGCCTGCTCTGCCCCTTGTACCGAACCTGGTGGCTGCCTTGAGTGCTGCCTGTCTTGGAGTATTTCCCTTGAAAACGTGCTTCTCACCGGATTCAATCATCTCAAAGTAACGAGTATCGGCCATGTTTTGTCACCTCCACATCATACCCTTTGTATCCCTCCCTTTTAAAATTATCCCCTTATAGGGTGGTATTTTATCTTATACGGCCACATCAAATGTCTAATTCTGAAACAAAGTAAAGAAGTCCTTTAAAGTTACAAATACAATTAAAAAGGGCTCTACCTAATTTATAAGGACATACTGTAACAACGGATAAGATATAGTGAGAGGACATGGTTTCGAAAAAAATACTTACCTTAATACTCATATTTTCGACGGTTGGAATTCTGTTCTCAGCCTCTGCTCTCGCAGAGATCACAACGAACAAAGAATCAAAGGTCCATGAAAAGGTACTTGAGAGCTTCGAAAAAGACAACAAGGATGAGGTCAAGGTCATAGTACAGATGGAAGAAACGTCGAAAGTTCAAGCTAATAGTATAAGAAGCCAGGCCATAGATGCGGTAGGCAAAGGAAACGTAAGGCACACCTTCTCCTCCTTCAACGGCTTCTCCGCGACGGTCACCGAGGAGGAGCTGGAAAACCTCAGACAACAGCAAAATGTAGCAAGGGTTTCCTACGACCACCCTATCCAGGCCCACCTCACCGACTCCGTTCCCCTGATAAACGCCAGCACTACCTGGAACCTGCAGCCAGAAGGGACAAACCTAACTGGCAAAGATCAGACCGTATGTGTAATAGATTCCGGTGTTGACTATAACCACTCCGACCTCGGCGGTGAATGGGGAAACAAGGTGATAGCAGGGTACAGGTCCTTAGAAAATGAAAATGATCAACAGAACTGCAGCGAAAATCATTCTGCATGTATGGATGACTATGGACATGGAACCCACGTAGCTGGAATAGTGGCAGCGGACGGAGATGTCAAAGGAGTCGCCCGGGGTGCCAATATTGCGGCAGTAAAGGCTATGAATGAAACTGGGAGTGGTTATTCCTCGGACATAATGTACGGCGTTGAGTGGTGCACAAACGAATCCGAAAGGCTCAACATCTCTACAATGACGCTCAGCCTAGGCCTCATCAACTCAACCACTGACGAAGAAATACTCCATGAAACTTACTGCGACGGAGAGGAAGATTATGGAGCTTTGAAGGAGCCTATAGACCAAGCAGTTGGGAAAAATATTACCGTATCAATTGCAACTGGGAACGCAGGCAACGAAACCGCCGTCGGCGTACCTGCCTGTATGGAGAACGCGACGAGGGTTGGAGCGACAGACGACGATGACAATATAGCGGATTGGACGAATGGTGGCTCTAATAATGGTGGCTCTAATAGATGGGACAGGGAGATGCTCGTTGCTCCTGGAACATCGA
>JBKHHE010000006.1:0-38875 GCA_046539305.1 Candidatus Aenigmatarchaeota archaeon | reverse complement strand
TCCTGCCCCCCGCATTATTCAAACATCAAAATTCTATCCTGAACCATATAGTTGAATTATGTACCCGTATCAGTTCGTCCTAGAAAAATTTATATAGCTTCAGGTGAATTTTTTAACAGATATGTATGGACGTTCTGGAGGCGATTTTACGAAGGAGGAGTATCCGGAAGTTCAAGGACAAAGAAATCGGTGATGAGGAGATAGGTGAGCTTCTTAGGTCTGTAAAATGGGCGCCTTCAGCCGGTAACAGACAGCCATGGGAGGTGGTGGCCGTAAAGGACGAAGAACTGAAAGAAGAACTTGCGGAAATAGCCCTTGAACAGTACTGGATGACCGATGCTCCAGTTATTCTAGTTATCTGTGTTGACAAGAAGAGGGCAGAGCACGTCTACGGCGAAAGAGGTAGAGAGCTTTATGGAATACAGGCAGCCGCGGCAGCCACGCAGAACATACTGCTACGTGCGACAGAGATGGGACTGGGAACCAGCTGGGTCGGTGCATTTGATGAAGGTCAGGCCAGCGCGGCCCTGAACTGCGATGACAATATAAGGCCTGTGGCCATGGTTCCTGTAGGCTACCCCGATGAGCAACCCGAACCCCCGGGTAGACACGATGTAACATCCTTCGTCCACCTCAATAAATTTGGGAAGAAAGATATAGGAGAATGGAAGGGATTAGTAAAGCACGCCAAAAAAGCGAAACGAAAAACGAAAAAACTTCTCAGTTCTCTTAAAAAATACTAGTTTTAAAGCAGAAAAGCAAGGACCAGAAAGACGATTCCTACGCCTGTAGACAGTTTTCTCCTGTGCTTTTCCAACCTTCTTGTGAGTTTTTTCATAATAACTCAGATAGAAAGGGTTTGGAAGGGCGGAATATATTGCTCCGCCCTTCCGGGTGTGGGGGTGTGGAGGTGAATTAAGTAGGGGGTGCGTAGAAATGCTCATTTATTGAGCATTCGTATTCCCAACTCGTCGGATACACCTTCCGACTTTTTTGTGTCAGGGGTTTTAGATGAAGTTTGATCTTCCTTTGACTTCGGACCCAGGATGTAAGGCGATTGAACTCCTGTGATTATGGCTATCACCTGCATGCTTCCCTCGTATTCGGGGACAACTCTGGCTCCCCAGATAACCTGGGCCTGCGGGTCCAGTTGCTTGGAGATGGACTCCCCTATTTCGTTGATCTCGTCCAGCTTGAGATCCTCCCCGCCTATGACCTGGATTATCGCTCCATCAGCACCTTCATATTCCATGTCGAGGAGCGGATGGTTCAAAGCCTTTTTTGTAGCTTCTTCGGCTCTACTGCTGGAGTCCGCCTCGCCTATCCCTATGGATGCAACTCCACCATCTCTCATTATAGTCTTCACGTCGGCGTAGTCCAGGTTGACAAGGGAGGGCTGGGTTATAGTTTCACTGATTCCTTTTATCATCGTGGAGATGAGTTCATCGGCCACCGCAAAGGCCTGTTTCACGGGAAGGTCACCTGCATAGTCCAGCAACCTCTGGTTCTCTATCGCTATAACGGTGTCAGTAACCTGTCTTAGTTTTTTCAGGCCCTCTTCGGCTTTTACTATTCTCGTTCCTTCCATCTTGAAGGGCATGGTGATTGTGGCGAGAACTATGGCCCCTTCGTTCTCGGCTATTTCAGCAACCACAGGGCCAGCTCCCGTTCCTGTTCCACCACCGAGTCCACAGGTTATGAAAACCATATCCGAATCCTTCAGCTCCTCACGGATCTCTCTCTGAGACTCTTCAGCCGATTTCTTTCCAACTTCGGGTTTGCCGCCTGCTCCAAGACCGTTAGTTGTCTCTCTTCCGATCAACATCTTTTTATCGGCCTTGGACGCGCCCAGGTGCGAAGCGTCAGTATTTAGGGCCAGGGTTTCGGCGCCCTCTATGCCCATGTCCGTGAGGGTCGTGATAGTATTGTTACCTGCACCCCCGATTCCAACAACTTTTATCTGAGCCTTCTCGAGGTCTATATCGAACTCTTCCTCTACTTTCTGTCTGTCCATATCATCTGCCCCCCTAGGCAGATTTTCAACAGCCTCTTCGGCTTTATTTTTTTGATTTTGTGCGTCTTTTTCGAAGTTTCTTTCAAATGCGTTTTGAATTACGGAATCCATTTTTTGTTCAACCTCCTCTTTTGTGTTTTTCAAAATATGTTTTTTAGTGTCGAAATCTTTTTAAGGTTTCATACGAAACCCTTTACTGCCCAAGAAAAAGTCTACAAATAAATCTAAATTGTCCAAGAAATCTGCTCGCAAACTTGCCCAAGTTTGCGCGGATTTGGATTGCCCAACTTCCAACCGATGCCCAGTCGGTCGGGAAGTTACCTATTTCTAATCCAACTATTTACTAATATTTTAATGACTCCCTTATAAAGCTTTCCCTTGACATCAAATAAATCAAGTGTCTAACATATATGTTAATCCCCATATGTCAGGGCCTCAGTAAAATTTAAAAGTAATCCGACATCACTTTATTCCATGAAAGCGCTGGTACTTGCAGGGGGATACGCAACAAGACTCTGGCCAGTCACCAAGAACCGATCCAAACCGCTCCTACCTCTGGCCGGGAAACCAATAATAAGTTATACCCTTGATGAGCTGGAAGCGACGGAAAAGGTAGATAGGATATACATTGCAACCAACGAAAAATTTGAGGACGAGTTCATAAACTTCCTTGCTACCAGAGAAAATAGTTACGAGCTTATAGTGGAAAGCCAGAAAAAGGAAGAAGAAAAATACGGCGCCATAGGCGGCATAATAAACGTGATCAAGAAGAAGGAAGACGACGACTACGTGGTTATAGGGGGGGACAACTACTACAGCTTTGACCTCCAGGATTTTCTACAGTTCTCCTCCGAGAAAGGCACGGTGACGAATGCATGCTATCAGCTCGCCACACTAGAGGAGGCGAAGAACTACGGAATCGTCGATGTGGACGAAGAGGGAAGGATAGTAGAGTTCCAAGAAAAACCGGAAAAACCTCGATCCAGAATAGCCTCGACAGCCTGTTATTACTTTCCGAAGAAGTACCTGAACCTCTTCAACGAGTACATGGACTACTGGGAGGGTAAGGTTCCAAAGAATGAGTATCTGGACGAGCCTGGAAGGTTCATGCAGTGGCTTGTGAATAGATATCCGTCCCACGCCTACATGTTCAAGGGCCAGTGGATGGATATAGGAACGAGGGAAGGATACCTTCGCGCAATGGAGGAGTTAAAGAACGAGAACACGGTCGAAGGCTCCGTGGAGAACTCGGAGCTAGGCCAGAACGTCACGGTCCTCGAGGGCTGCGAGATAAAAAACTCAGAGATAGAGAACTCGGTCATCTTCGAGAACTGCAAGATAGTGGACTCGGTAGTCAAACATTCCTTGGTAGGGGATAACACACACCTGAAAAAGAAGGACCTCCGAAGCGGTGTGTTCAAAGATCTGGAGTAGAGGTCAACTTTTTATAAATATTCGAAACCAACAACGGGTTGGGGTGTATTATGGACGAGGAAGAGATGGAACGCGTCGAGTTCATGGCGCGTATGGAACTGGACAGCGAGGAAAGAGAAAATATAAGGGAAGAGATGGAAGACATACTTGACTGGTTCTCGAAGATAGATGAAGTCGATACGGAAGATGTGGAGCCTGCCTTTCACCCTATAGACCTGAAAAACGAGATGCGAGAAGACGAGGTCGAAGAAAGCTTTTCCCGAGAGGAAGCCCTAGAAAACACGGAGCATGAGGAAGACGGCTTCTTCAAAGGACCCAAGATAAGGTGATTCTTTGAAATACAAGGGTATGTCTGTGGAGGAATTTCTGAACAGTGAAGTGGATCTTGAGGAGCTCTACTCGGAGCTCCGAGAAGAACTCCAGAGGATAGAAAAGGATCTTGAGCTTGTAAGGCCAGGAGATGAAGGGTCGGGAGACCTGAAGGGTGAAGGTAAACTCAAAGGTCTTCCTGTAAGCCTCAAAGACTGTATATGCGCCAAAGGGATGAAAAGCTATGCCGGATCAAAGATACTGGAAGGTTACAGACCACCGTTCGACTCCACGGTCGCCGAGAAGCTGAAAGAAGATGGGGCCAATATCATAGGTAAGACACACCAGGACGAGTTCGGCTTTGGAACGTTTTCTACCAACTGCGCCTACGCTCAGCCAAAAAATCCTTGGGATGGGGAAAGGAGCTGCGGTGGTTCATCTGGCGGGGCAGGAGGACTGACGGCGGCTCTGGACTTTCCACATATATCTATAGGAGAGTCCACCGGCGGCTCGATATCCAATCCCGCTTCCTTCTGTGGTGTGGTCGGCTTGACTCCCACCTATGGGATCGTCTCCCGCTACGGCCTGATATCTTACGGGAACTCCCTGGACAAGATCGGACCTCTGGGAAGAACCGTCGAGGAAACGGCTATCGGTCTGGAGACGATCTCGGGCAAGGACCCAAGGGACCAGACATCCGTGGAAAGTAATGGAGGGTACCGAGAAGCCCTGGATAAATCAGTGAAGGGGATGAATATAGGCATCCCGGAGGAGTACCTTGAGGGGATAGACGGAGAGATAAAGAAAAAGGTAATGGATGCTGTCACCGAACTTGAAAACCTGGGCGCGGAAAGAAAGGATATCTCCCTGCCCATGACCGAAGCAGCTCTTCACGCCTACTACGTGGTCGCAATGGCAGAGTCCTCGACCAACCTTGCCAAATACTGCGGCCTGAGGTACGGGCTACACGAAAAACTTGAGGGAAATTTTGACGGATACTTCTCAAAGGTTAGAGGCAGCGGATTCGGAGACGAAGCGAAGAGGCGCGTGATGTTGGGAACGTACACAAGGATGGCTGGCTACAGAGAAAAATACTACCTCAAGGCACTGAAGGTAAGGCGCAAAGTAATCCAGGACTTCAAGAGGGCTTTCAAGGATGTGGACGTTCTCGCTGCGCCGGCGATGCCGATGGTCGCTCCGAGGTTCGGGGAGATCGAAGATTTGAGTCCTGTCGAAATATACAACCTCGACAAGCTTACGGTCCCGGCAAACTTTGCCGGAATCCCACAGATCTCAATTCCTTGTGGCTTCAAGGACGGAATGCCTGTGGGACTGCATCTTCTGGGCGACCATTTCCAGGAGAAGAAAATAATAAACGTCGCGAGCTCCTACGAAAGGGGGCGCGGCAAGATAAAATACCCTGAAGTATAAAATGGCAGAAGTGAAAATAGGTCTGGAAACTCATTTGCAGCTCCTTTCAGAATCAAAGCTGTTCTGTGGCTGTCCGACCTCCGGAAGGGACGAGCCCAACACAAACGTCTGTCCCACGTGCCTTGGAATGCCAGGTGCGAAGCCCCGGATCAATAAGAAGGTAATAGAGATGGGGATGAAGATCGCTGAGGCACTGAACTGCAAGATGCCGGAAGAGATGAACTTCTCACGGAAGACCTACTTCTATCCGGACATGCCGAAGAACTTCCAAATCACGCAGTTCGCGATTCCCCTCGGGAGGAATGGCGAGCTGACTCTAGAGCTGGATGGCGAGGAGAGAACAGTGAGAATAAAGAGGATACATCTCGAGGAGGATCCGGGAAAACTCAAACATATCGGTGGTGGGATAACTTCCGCAGACTACGTACTCATGGACTACAACAGGAGTGGTGTACCGCTCTGCGAGATCGTCACGGAGCCCGACTTGAGGAGTCCTGAGGAAGCAAGAGTTTTCCTTCGAAAGCTCGTGGAAGTCTTTGAGTACCTGGAAGTCTATGACTCCTCGAGTGAAGCATCACTGCGAAGTGACGCGAACATATCGACCTTCGGAGAAAGGGCGGAGGTGAAAAATATAAGCGGGTTCTCGGGTGTGGAAAAGGCGTTAAGATACGAAATGAAAAGGCAGGAAAACCTTAGAAAACGAGGTAAGGAAATGAAAAGGGAGACGAGAGCATACGACGAAGAGTCCGGTGTGACCAAAAAGCTCAGGAAGAAAGAGTTTGAGGAGGAATACGGCTACATTTTTGAGCCCGACCTGACAAGTATAGAACTGAAAGATGATTGGGTGGAAAGGTTGGTGGAAAACTTGCCGGAGCTCCCTCACGAAAAGAAGGAGCGGTATGTGGAAGAGTATGGTATGTCAGAGGAGGTGGCTGCAGCGATATGTTCGGACTTCGACCTGGCGATGGCTTTTGAGGATATTGCAAGCAAAACGGACGAAGAGGTCGCTTACAACCTCCTTTCGGGGCCGGTGAAGAAGGTTCTGAACTACCACGAGTTTAGGTTCGCGGAGTCGGAGCTCGACACAAGCAAGGTTCTGAAAGTTGCGGAGATGCTGGAGTCCGGGGAGATAACAGAGAGGAATGCGGAGATGATAGTCAGAGAGCTAGTCAAAGAGGATAAAGGTCCTGTAAAGGTCAAAGAAGAGAAGGGTTTTGGTAAGGCCTCCAGCGCTGAGGTAGAAGAGTTAGTGGAAAAGGTAATAGAAGAAAATAAGGCGGCTGTAAAAGATTATAAGAAAGGTAAGGACAAGGCACTGAACCACCTCATGGGTCAGCTAATGGAGAAGTCAGGTGGAAAAGCAGACCCCAAGGAAGCTAGGAAGTTCCTTAGGAAGAGGATTGAAAGTTAGATGCGCGAGTTCATAGTTTACTCAAGAAAGGGACGTACTTCTTCGGACTTCACCCTTAAAGACCTACCAGGGAATGGAGGGAGGATGGATCTCAACGCAAGATGTGTTATTTCTGCACTTTGGTTGTCAAGGGATATGAGAAGGGATAGCAGACTCATACTTTCCATGAATGGACCACCTGAACCCCCGCTTGCCCTAGCATTTGACGGCAAGGAGCTGGAGAGGGTCTCACCGGACGAGAGGAATGTTGCCATATGGATCCAGAAAGCGCTGGACGAGGCGAAAGCCACGAAGGAAGAATGGAAGGAAGTACACAGCGGCATATACCTCACGAGGAAAAGCTTCCAGGACCTCGTAAAGGAGAGGGAGGAAAGGAAGCTGTACGTGCTTCATGAGAGTGGTAAAGATATAAGGGGTGCAGACTTCGGAGAAACTCCTGTATTCGTTCTGGGTGACCACATCGGCCTCCCGAAGAAAGAAGAGGGGTTTGTGGAGAGGTTTGGCGCGGAGAAAATTTCTCTCGGCCCCGAGAGCTACTTCTGTACGCATTCAATAACCTTGGTGCATAACGAGCTGGACAGGAGAGGAGTCTAGCCAGACAAACAGAAATAAATACCTAGAAAATCTTGGTATGCCTGAAGACAGGGTCAAATATAAAAACCCCAATATGTAAACATGGGCCCGTAGCCTAGTCAGGATTGAAGGCGGCTGGCTTCGGACCAGCAGACCGGGGGTTCAAATCCCTCCGGGCCCGCCAGCAAAAAACTAACGTACGCGATCATAGATTGCGTCAGTCTGCAAAGGGGAACGTAGACTTTGTCTACGTCAAACTACATCGGCTCCCGTAGTCTAGCTCGGCCAAAGTCTGCGGCCATGGATACGAGCCTCTCGAGCTCGGGACCCGGGTTCAAATCCCGGCGGGAGCACTATTTCCTTACTCACTTTTATTTCTGTTAGAATTAGGCACTACATAAATACTTAGAAAAGAAAAACAACAAAAGAAGAAATTTTAAATCCGTTTTCATGGTTCTAAGAGACTTTCTCTACTCGACTTTCTTGACGTTTATGGCTCTCGGTCCCTTTTCACTCTGTTCCGTTTCGAACTCGACTTCGTCGCCTTCCGCAAGGTTCCCTTCCTCGACATCACTTCTATGGACGAAAAGATCTTCGTCATCGTCTTCGGGCTCGATGAAACCGTAGTTCTTCTGAGTGTTGAAGAACTTTACAGTACCTTTCAAAAAACTCACCTCCTAACTGATAGGCTTCTATTGTCCTCAAGGTATTTAAGTATTGGGCAGACAAGAGAGCTACAAAAATTAGAAACTATGCTTTTTCAAGGAAAGGTTCTAGCTCCTTTTTCAGGTCCTGGTACGTGTCAACCACGGGAAATTCGGAGAGCTGCTCACTTACCTTTTCTGAGGGCCGGAAAAGTATACCCTTCTCGACCTCTTTCAACATGCGGGCGTCATTGAAGCTATCCCCAATGGCAGCCATCCTCATCCCGTTATCACGTAACGTTTTCACAGCCTCGACTTTCATATCTCTATTCTTAGGGTAGTAATCAACCACGTAGCCATCCTCATCTTGTTCCAGACCCTTAGCTATAACGGGAGACCACCTGAGGTCCCTTATGAGAGGAAGCAGAAAGGAATAGAACGAGCCTGTAAGTATAGAAACGTTCGCCCTTTTCTTCAACCAGTCCAAAAACTCCTCGGCTCCTTCCAGGGGTTCCACTTCGGCAGCTATACTTTTTATATCGTTTATCTTTATCCCGTTCTCTTTCAGGTGTTTTAATCTATATTCCATCAACTCGTTGTAGTCAGAAACATCCCTTGTTGTCAGTTTCAGCTCCCCGATCCCTGTCTCTTCGGAGATCCTCTTCCAAATTTCAGGCATCAGCACACCCTCCATGTCAAGGCAAACTACAGGCATAGCTATCCGAAAGAAGTTTATGGAAGTCCCCCTTAATAAATATTTCCACTTGCGAACCAGAGAAACAACTAACGGAAAGAAGCAGGAAGAAGATAAAGTAGAAGGAATTTAAGCTACCATTTTCTTCTGCTTTTCCTTGACTAGTTCTCTGATCTCTTCGTTGTTCTGTTTCCAGAAGTCAAACTCCGCGTCCGTCATCGCGTAGGGAAGCTCTATGTTTTCCAATAGCCTGTACTCCTTGCCTTCAACCTTCTTTTCTCCCTTGTCTTCTACCACGTGGGCCTTGTACTCGACCTTGGAATTCTGCTTTCCTGGCTTGACGATGACTTTGTTGTCTGACTCAATCTTCACAATAGATGCATGTTTGTAAACCATCTAATCACCCCAACTAGGAGCCATTTTAAAGGTTTGACCAAAAGCTCCAGGTATTACTTTATGCTCAACTTATTTAAAGTTTTTCCCTCAATCGTCGAACAAGGAAGGCCGGTCAAAATATATAAACCTGGAATACTGAAATCCTTGGCATGCGGGGGTACCCGAGTGGTCAAAATCATACTGATTTTGACTTTTGCCGTTTCCTTCCCAACGGAAGTGGACCGGCAAAATGGTCAAGGTGGCCAGAGGGGCTAGGTTCAGGGCCTAGTGGCTTAGTGCCTTCGTCGGTTCGAATCCGGCCCCCCGCACCATGTCTCATTCCTCCAACTCCCCCAATCCTAGAAAAAACTTCTCCGCTGCATCCGTGGAAATTTCTTCAGCAAGGGTTCTGTAGGCTCCTGGCAGGCCCGCTTCCCTTGCGTTTTTCTTCACCTTTTCCATGAGCTCCGCCGAAATTTCCGGAAAGTCCTCCTCCTTCAAATCCAAGAGAAGGCTGCTCTCTTCTTCCTCATCAAGAGATTCGGGAATCATGGCCTTGAACTCGTCAGGTTCCACCACCTCCAGATGAGGTTTGTGCGCGCCACAGAAAGGGCAGGCCTCGGGTTTTTCTGATCCCAGGTACACCTCACCACAGACCTCACACCGGCAAGCCTTGTACATTAAAGTAAGAATGGCTCCGGAAATTTAAAAGATTTTAAGAACTCCAGGGAGAGGCTCGGGAGAAGCCTGTTAAACGAAATCCTCCTCATCAAGCAAAAGCTCGGGATTTTCCTTCCTGTATTCGCTGTATTCCTCCCAGCTTTCCTCGCAGCACTTTTAACAGACCTGTAAACTTCCCTGAGTTTCTCAAACATCCTTCCACCAGTAAGTAAATAAAATCTAAAATTTATACTTGGTGGAAAATAGACTGACTTCCAAAGTTTAGAACGGTAAAAACCTCAGTCGACGAGTTCCTCAGCCTGCTCCACAGCCTTCTCCATAACTTTCCCCTCATCTATTTCCGTCAACTCCCCGCCCCTCATCACGACCTCTCCGTCTATTATGGACGTATCTACCTCGGCACCGGAGTAGACTAAGTTGGATTTCAGGTTGTGGAGTGGTCTCATGGATACATGGTCCAGGTCCACGAGAATCAAGTCCGCCAAAGCCCCTTCTTCTATCCTCCCTACATCCTTGTTTAGCGCTTTCGCCGCATTGTTCCAGGGCAGCTTCAGCGCGTCCTGTATTGGCATGGTCGTTGGATCCGACCTATTTATCTTCTGCAGGAGGCTTGCAAACTTTAGCTCCTCGAACATATTCAGGTTGTTGTTGGACGCGGCGCCGTCCGTCCCCAGGCACACGTTCACGTTCTTTTCCAACATCTCAGCCACAGGAGAAACGCCCGAGGCGAGCTTCATGTTGGAACAGGGGTTGTGGACCACAGAAGCGCCGGCCTCGGAGAGCGTCTTTATATCCTCCTTGTTCAGGTGCACGCCGTGGGCCCCTATAAAGTTCTCGTCAAGGAGGTCAAGGTCGTTCAGGTACTCCACAGGCCTCTTTCCCTTTTCTTTCATAACTTTCTCAACTTCCTTTTGTGTCTCAGCCAGGTGCATGTGCATAGGAACTCCTCTTTCCTCCGATATTTTTTTGGCCTGAAGAAGAAGTTCCTCGGAGCAAGTCTCGGCGGAGTGTGGTGTTACCGCGGGCTTTATTCGATCGGAGAAACCATCATTAAGCCTGTCAATTATTCTTCTTGTTTCTTTCAGCTCCTTGTTTCTCTTCTGAGGATCATCGAGATCTATCATCCCGTGGCCGAAATATCCTCTAAGACCTATCTTCTCCGCGGCTTCTGCAACCCTGTCCATGTAGAAGTACATGTCGTTGAAGCAGGTCGTCCCTGACTTTACCATCTCCAGGAAGGCGTGCATGGCTCCCCAGTAAGACTTCTCCTCATCCAGGTTTTCCTCCAGCGGCCAGATGTCCTCCTGAAGCCACGGCTGAAGCTCCTTGTCGTCCGAGACTCCGCGGAAGAGGTTCATCGATGCGTGGGTGTGCATGTTGACTAGGCCTGGAAGGACCGCGTGGTTGGAGGCGTCGATGACCTTCCCCGTCTTGTCCTCGCCTCCGATGGACCGGATTTTATTTCCTTCGACAACTATACTTTCATTCTCGAGAAGTTCCTCCGGAGTCAGTACGAACCTGGGATTCTTTATCAGCATGGATTGAAATTGTTCTCGGGAACTTAAATTACTGAGGTCGGAAAATAAAATAAAGAAAGAAGAAAGGAAAGGAGTTTAAAATTTAAGGTGTTGGAGGTTGTCCTTGCCCTGGAGCTTCATTTTCAGTCTCGTTGTCTTCAGCTTCTTCTGCTTTACCTATCCACTTGCTGACGGATTCAGAGCTTCCTCTTCCTACCTGTGACGCCTGTCCAACTATTTCTCTTACTTTGCTTCTTTTCCTCTTTCTGAACTGCTCGACGGTATCCAGCCAATCCCCCAGCGAATCAAACCAATCAAACGGGTGAAGATCCCACGGACGAACCTCCGGGAATAGGAATTGCACAGAAGGCTCTACGAATCCCTGGACAGGTGTTGGACTGGGTATTCGGCTCCTTGCTTGCAGGAATCTTCGGGTAAGGGTGAAGTCCGGGTGTATTTTTAATTTATATAGTGCCTAAAACTCCTTCAAAGTTAAAAATCTGCGCCGTCAGAAAAACCAACGGGGAATCAGAATGAAAGTATACCTCGAGACCTACGGCTGCGCCGCAAACCAGGCCCATTCCGAGGTCATGAAAGGGCTCCTGAGCAGGGCCGGGGGTCAGGTCGTTGAAAACGAAGACATAGCAGATATGTTGATCCTCAACTCCTGTATCGTGAAGAGTCCTACGGAGAACAGGATAATACATCGGCTCAAGGAATGGAAGGAGGAGTACCCAAACAAGGAGATGATAATAGCAGGGTGTATGCCCCAGGCGGAGTACGACCGTACGGTGGAGTTTGCGCCCCACGCATCTCTGGTCGGACCAAACAACTGCAGGGACATAGCCAAAGCGGTCAGGAAGACCATGGAAGGGGAGCGGGTCGAGTACCTGGATGGAAGGCGGGAGGAGAAACTCTGCCTGCCGAGAATCCGGGGAAACGATCTGATCGATATCTGTGAGATAGCGCAGGGCTGCCCGGGTAACTGCTCCTACTGCCAGGTCAAGTTCGCAAAAGGTGGTCTAAAGAGCTACGACCCGGATAAAATCGTCAAGGAGGTAAGTCAGAGCCTGAATGTGGGGTGCAGGGAAGTGTGGATCACAGCACAGGACACAGCCTCTTACGGAAGGGACATCGGGACGAGTTTACCTGAACTTCTGGAGAAAATAACGAAGCTTTCTGGAAACTTCAGGGTCCGCGTCGGTATGATGAACGTGAACACGTTGAAGCCGATACTGGATGAACTTATAGAGGTATACAAGTCTGAAAAAATATACTCCTTCCTCCACCTGCCGCTTCAGTCCGGCTCAGACAAAATCCTGGAGAAAATGAATAGAAAATATACGGTGGAAGAATGGAAAAAGGTCGTGAAGAGGTTCAGGAAAGAGGTTCCCGAGCTGAACCTGTGGACGGATGTGATTGTTGGCTTCCCAGGGGAAACCGGAGAAGAGTTCAAAGATACGAAAGAAGTTTTGAAGGATCTGCGACCGGAACACACGAACGTGAGCAGGTTTGGAGCCAGACCGGGAACGGAGGCCAAAGAAATGGAGCAACTGGATACGGAAGTGAAGAAGAGTAGGAGTGAGGAACTGTCAGAGCTGGTAAAGAAAATATCCAAAGAGGAAAAGGGAAACCTCGTCGAAGAGAAGCGGAAAGTCCTCGTGCTTGGAAAGGAAGAGGGTAAAAACCAGTGGAAGGGAAGGGACACCAGCTACAGGCCTGTGGTGCTGGACTCGAAAGAGGATCTGAAGGGTAAGTTCGTAACTGTAGTGGTAGAGGACTTCGGGGAAACGTATCTCAGAGCCAAGAAATAAATATCTTGGAATCGAATCTTTTCTGCACGGTTCCTTGGGACAATATCCTAAAGGGATTCGACTCAGGTGATTTAGATGAAACAGAAAATAGGTATTATCTGTTACCCGAAACACCGCGACAGGTCGAAAGGATACGAACTCTTGGGTATCCGGGATCGGCTGGAGAAGGAAGGGATACAGACTGATTTCTTTCATCCTGAAAAAGAGCTGTCACAAAGGGAAATGGAAGATATTGACCTTATATGGGGCAAGGAGAGCAAGGTTCCCGTGTACGAAACTTTGAAAAGGCTTGAACGGGAGGACGTGGATTCGGTTAACGGATACTACACGCATCTGCTTGCCGACTCAATCCCTCAGTCCTATCAGGTTCTGGAGAGAACCGGGCTGAAAGTTCCCGAATGGGGAACGGCCGAAATCGACGAGAAAGATGAGGCTCTTTACTCCTACAGAGTCCTCCAAGAGGAAGGGAAAACGGTATCAGATTTAAGGCTAAACGAGATGCCGGAAGGAACAGTAGTGACCAAGGACATCAGCGAAAGTATGGAGGGTTCAACCGAAGTTCTCAACGGGTGTAACTACGAGGTGAACAAGGTCTACCAGGAATTCATAGAAAATTCCGGATGGGACTACAAACTGTACGGTATAGATACAGGTGAAGGAGTGGAAGCCTTCGGAGCAAGAGAACGTTCACCTCTCCTGGCACCGGAAGGGAAAAGAAGGCCGATAAGGGTGGATGGTGAAATAAGAGAAGACGTGAATAAGATAATGGATGCATTTGGAGCAAAGGTTCTAAGCATAGATATGATAGAAGATGGGGGAAAGAGGTATGTCGTAGACGTCAACTCCTCCCCCAACCCAAGAGGAATACCTGGGATAAAGGAAGGGGTCTACAAATGTCTAAAGGGGCTGCTTGGAGACCATGAAGCGCGCTAAAATAGACTTTCACGTCCATCCAAATCTCACGAAGGAGATAAGAACTTCCGAGGAGTACATAGCTTTCAAGGACAGGAAAATAAGCCAAATTCTGAGGGAAGAAGGGATAGACGGGGTAATATATACCGACCATATCCACCATCCTGATTTCTGGAAGACACAGAAATTCATACCCTACGGCAGGGAAGATATGATAAGGATTCCTGGCGCTGAAATAACTGCCAGCGGGAAAAAGGACACCCTGGTTTTCGGCTCGCTTGATCACCTCAGGAAGCTCGACGGTTCCTTCCGAAAGAAGTTATCCGAAGGGTTCCGTCCCGAGCTTGGAAAGCTGTACAAGGAGGCAAAAGATCTGGGCCTTAAAGTCGTCTCTGCTCACCATCTCAGGGAGACAGAGGATTTCACGGATGAAGATTACAGTTACTTCGATGCGCTGGAGCTTGATATAAAAAACCCCGAGAACAGGAAAAGGATAGAGAAAATAGCACATAAACATGGCCTACCTGTGGTAGCGGGAAGCGATGCACATCTCGCCTACGCCGCAGGTCTCGTCTGGACGGAGACGGGTGTGGGGAAGTCCATTGCTCTGGAAGACCCTTCCCCCGGCGGGAAAAGACCGGAGAGAAGGGAGAAAATCTTCAAAAAATGTAAGGACGTGAAGAGGAAAATACTGGAGCTTGAGGGCTCTCGGCGAGAATGAAAACGTGGAATATTCTCCTCTCACAGAAGAAGTCCTACAATTTCGAAGTATCCCACAAAATAGTTCGCGGCAAAGGCCAGTAACCCCAGAATTAGATACTGTTTCGGCGAGGTCTTGGGAACCACAAAATTAGCGGCTCCTACCCAGATTATCAACTCCAATATCAAACCAAGGTAAGGAATTGACCAGGTACTCACGATTCTCATCGCGTATGGAAGGACGTAAACTACAAAAATCTGTCCAGTGGCAGCTATAAACAGAAGACTGTGCAAAGGGATCTTCGCGGAGATTATCTTGTCACCAAGGTACAGGGCGGCGACCACCAGAGCTATCCTCAGCAAAAGGTTTAAAATCATCTCAATCCTTCTTTTGTTTTATCTTTTTCTGGAGCATCTTGGAAACTCTGTCCCCATCTGCTCTGTCTCCTACTTCCCCCATCACCGGCCCCATAAGTTTCTTGAAAGTCCTCTCCTCGTCAAGGAGCTCCTCCTTTTCCTCTAAGACATTTTCCACTATTTTCTCCAGCTCCCCGTCGCTCAGCACCTCCTTTTCCTCGAGGGCCTCTCCAACGTCTTTGTCCTCCTCAAGAACACCTCTTAAAATATCACTGAAAGAATCCTTTGGGACCTCGCCCCCATCTATACTCCTGACAATTTTTTCCAGAGTCCCAGCGTCAAGGTCCTCCACGGGAAGCCCTTTTCTCTTTTTCGCGTCCTTTACTTCCACGGTAAGGAGGTTGGCAAGAGTTGAAGGGTCCATGTTAAATTTTCCCTTAATATCCTCAAATAGCTCCAAGAACCTGCTGTTCAGGATCTCTTCGGCAAGGTGCTCAGAAAGACCATCCTCCTCGACCAGCCTTTTCTTTCTCTCTTCCAAACTATCCGGTATATCGATGGATTTCAGCCTCTCCTCGGAAACCTCTATAGAAGGCACGTCCGTCTCGGGGTACATCCTTTCCTCCCCGGGGAGTGGCCTCAAGTAGACGGTGGTTCCATCCTTGTTCGAGTCCCTCGTCTCCTCGGGAACGCCCTCCAGGGCCTTTTCCGCCCTATCGGTAACGGCCTCCACGGCATTATCAAGACCCTCCTTGCCCGCAGCGACCACAACCACGTCCCTGTCCCCGGCCCTCAGTTTTTCCCTTAACTCTTCGAACTCCTCCTCGAGCCCATACTCGCCCAGATCTTCGTCCGTGTGAACTATACCTCCAAGTCCATGTGCCTCCGCGTATTCCGACAGCTCCTTTCCAAAGGTCTTGTCACTGGATATCTCCTTGGCCAGCAAGCCGCCAAACTTCCTAAGCACAAAGGCCTTGATGCGTTTACCCTGAAGTACGTTTTCAGCAAAGTCCGAACTGCTTTCCTCAAACACATCCTCGACCGAGCGCACGTCCCTAGAAACTTCAGCTCCTCTCTCCTTCAGCTCCTCTTTTACCTCGAGTAGAGAGGCCTGTCTCTCCACCTCCAGTCTAACCGTTTTTTCCAGAATATCAAGCTCCTGTAGGCCCTTTACCTCTATCCTGGCACCGTCCTCTATAGAGACGTTCACGTCCTGCCTTATGCTGCCTATCCCTCTCTGTACCCTGCCCGTGGCCCTCAACATCTTGCCTATCTTCTCCGCGGTTTCCCTCGCGTGCTCCGGGCTCTTTATTTCCGGCGCTGTTCCAATCTCGACGAGAGGTATTCCCAGCCTGTTTAGACCATAGGTCACGGTATTTCCTTCCCTGTCAAGAATCTGGGCGCTCTCCTCTTCCAGACAGACGTTTTCAACGCCGACTGTACCTTTACTGGTTTCCATCTCCCCGTCCAGACCGATCAGCATAGTTCTCTGAAACCCTGTGGTGTTGGAACCGTCTATAACGGTCTTACGCATGGGATGAATTTCCCTGGGGACTTCACAACCCAGCATCTTCGCAACCTGAAGGGAAATCTCAAGGGCCTCTTCCCTCACCTCATGTGGCGGCTCCTCGTCGAGCTCCACCTCACAGGACTCAGTGGGATACGTCTTGTAAACGAACTCCCGGTCACGTAGAAACTCGTATAGAGCCGCCGGGTCTATTTCACCCAGCTCTCCGGGAACCACCCTGAGACCCCTCCTCACCTCACCGTCTGGACTCTCCTCCATCCGGGAACTGCAGTCACAGAAGAGTTTATCTGTATCCAGCCTCTGGTGAATCTCTATACCGCACTTGAATCCGATCTCCTCGTAGTTCATAACATCCTCTTGCCTTTTTTTACTTTTTCTATAAGTTTTTTGCTTGGAGGGAAGAGCGGCTCAGGCAGGTCATCCAAGTCGAACCACTCCCACTTAACTATTTCCTCGGGCTCCTTGACCTCTGCCCTACCTTCAAACTCGTCACAATAGAACCCTATTGTTATAAAATGGGTGTCTCCGTTCCTATCATCGGTCACACTGACCTTTTCCAGCTCCCCCTTCTCTACCTCAATACCGGTTTCCTCTCTGACCTCTCTGGACGCCGCCTCACCTGGCGTCTCCTTGTACTTCATACCACCACCCGGAAGCGTCCAAGTCCCTTCGCCGGATAGCTCGCTGTCCGCCTTCTCTGGATCTGTATGCCTTTTACCCAGGAGAACCTTGCCGTTCTCATCAAGAAAAACGCCAATACCCACACCTATTTTTTCTGATTCCATATTATCACGACTTTCCGAACCCTTGGAAACAAACTTCAGTCTTCAAATTCTGGATCTAAATCTCCGTGCTCACTCCTTTGTGAAATCTCGCCACGGAGGTTCTCCAGAATAAGCTCCTCCGCCTCTTCTTTTCCATAATTTCCAAGCAACCAGCCAAGCTTAACATAGGCCGTCTCGGGAAGCATGTCCGCAAGGTTCCCTACCACGCCCATATCCTGTAGGTCCACGCCCGACTCGTAGACGTTCATATTAACTCGCCCGTAAAGGCACTGTGAAGTCATGACCGCGATACCACCTCCCTCAAGGTAATCCTCCAGCTTCTCCTTTATCTCTTCGTTCCTGTCGGAGAGTTCGTCCGAATACAGGGGCATGTGTCCCAGGCCCGTTCCCTCAATCACCACGCCCTCCCGATCCTTCAGCTGTTCCTCGAAGACTCGGGGGTCCATGCCGGGATATACCTTAACTACACCCACGTTTTCCTCGAAATCCGGCTTTAGATTCAGGTCCCGGTTTCTGTCCTTCTTCCTGTAGCCATCCCTGATTACTTCAACGTCCAAGCTACCATAGAAAACCTTTGCAAAGGGTTTCGCGTTTACGGTGCGGAACGCGTCGCGCCGGGACGTGTGCATCTTCCTGACCTTGGTTCCGGGATGGAGATAGCAAAAGTCGTCGGAGCTGGAGCCGTGCATACAGACCATTACTTCAGCTATATCGGTCGTGGCGGCTTTGACGGCACACAAAAGGTTCTGGTGTGCATCGCTGCTACCCCGGTCACTGCTTCTCTGCGAACCGACTAGAACAACGGGGATGGGGAGGTTTTCCAGCATGAAGCTCAGGGCCGCGGCGGTGTACCCCATAGTATCGGTCCCGTGCATAATAACCACGCCGTCCTTCCCCTTCTTCACCTCCTCCCTCACAGCCTCCGCAATATTTTCCCAGTGTTCCGGGTTGAGATTCTCGGAGAGCGCCTGGAAAAGCTGCCTTCCCTCTATATTCGCAATGGAGGCAAGCTCCGGGCTGAAAGAGACCAGATCCTTCTCGGTAAACGAAGGTTTTACTGCCCCGGTCCTGTAATCCACCCGGGAAGCTATGGTTCCTCCGGCAGCGAGCACGGAAACGTCCTTCTTTTCCTCCGGTTCCTCGACCTTGGTCACCTCCTCCACGTTCTCTATTTCTGCGGAGGTTTCCACCCGCTCCGAGCTTTCTACCTTTTCAACCCTCATTTCCTCGGAAAACTCAAGGCCGATGTTGTAGCCGCTGTCCAGCTTGAGAACTATGACGTCGGAGGGGGAGCTTTCAGCTCGCGGCATCAGAACTCCCTCAAAGCTCAGTTTACCGTTCTCAACCCTTATCACATCTCCCAGGTCCGCCTCCATGTCCTCCAGAATTTCTCTTACCCTCTTATCATAATTCATACACAAAAATAGAACATTGAGAATAAAAAAGGTTATCGCCTCGAGTGCAAAATAATTTTAAGCTGGAATCCAAACTTCTGAGTGGGTAGAAATGGAAAGATACAAAAAAATTTCCAACAGGCTCTTTGGATGGCTTTCCGAAAAGCTCCTGGACGAGTTCGACAAGTTGAAGGCGAGCCTTCAGAAAAGTGACTTCAAAATCCTTTACAGGACCTATATAAGCATTATACTATCCACTTCTTTTTTTGTTTTCCTCGGATTCTTTGCAGGAGGAGCTATTTTACTCTACACAACAGGATATGCCCCGCTATACGCATTGATGATGAGTTTCGGGATTGGAATGCTTGCCTCCTCCGTCACCTTTGTTTTGACCTATTACTACCCGCTTTATCGGGCGGGTGAGAGGAGCAGAAGCATAAAGAGCAACCTTCCTTTCGCCATAAACCACATGTCGGCTATCGCCAGCGCAAAGGTCCCGCCATACGTCGTCTTCAAGCTGATGGCGGAGTTCGAGGAGTACGGCGAGGTATCCACGGAGGCGCAGAAGATAGTAAGGGACGTGGACGTGTTCGGACACGACATAACGACGGCGCTCAAACAGGCCGCGGAACGGACTCCTTCCGATAATTTTGAGGAGTTTCTCAGCGGGCTGGTCTCGGTGGAGAAAACAGGTGGGAATCTGGAAGGATTCATGAATGTTCAGGCGGAGGAAGCGATGTTCAACTACAAGCAGAAAAGGAAGCGCTACCTGGACACGCTCTCCACCTACGCGGATTTCTACACTGCGGTCCTGATCGCGGCGCCGCTCTTCCTGGTCGCTGTCCTCACAGTGATGAGCATGGTCGGTGGGGATGTGATGGGCATGAGCATACAGGACGCAATGTCCCTTGGAATCTACGGCGCTATACCGACGATGAATAGTCTCTTTATCATCTTTATACATTTCACTCAGCCGGAGGTTGTATAGGATGGAGATCGGAAAAATAACGAAATGGATAGGAGAGACACGAGGAAGGGAAATAATAGTCCTGATCTCGCTCATCTTAGGCGTATCCATGCTCGTTCTGAACTTCATATTCCTCAGGGACGTATCCGGAATGGAGAGAATATTCTCCCTGATAAACGTCGTAGGAGCGATGATCACTGTAGGGCCTTCCATAGTAATAAAGTATAGAGAATACCAGAGGCAAAAGGAGATAGAGCGGCGGTTCCCAGGCTTTCTGAGGGATGTCACGGAAGCAACCAAGGCAGGTATGACGCTTCCCGAAGCCATAAAACAGGCGTCAGAAAACGAGTACGGCGCGCTGACTCCCCACGTTCGAAAGATGGCCTCACAGATGGACTGGGGCGTTCCGTTTGAAGAAGTTTTGGAGAGGTTTGCGGACCGTGTGGGGAGTGAGGCTTTGCGGAGAACCGTTTCAACCATAATAGAAACCCATCGCTCCGGTGGTGAGGTATCGGAGGTTCTGGAGACCGTCGGCGAATCAGTGGTTGAGATGGAGAGGATAAAGTCGGAAAGGAAGAGTCACGTTTACTCGCAGATGATAACCGGATACACGATATACTTCGTATTCCTGGGGGTCATGATAGGCCTGCAGAGGTTTCTCATACCAAGTCTGACGACTGAGGGAATAGCAATGGAGAACGGTGCCGGTCTGGAGATGGGGGAGTTAACGGTAGTCTACGAGGAGCTGTTCCGCAACCTCGTGATTATTCAGGGTCTGTTTTCTGGGCTTGCAATAGGAAAAATGTCCGCCGGGACCATCATAGCGGGCCTTCAGCACGTAGTTGTCCTCATAGCAATAGGTTACACCGCTTTTTTCGTCCTGATCTAACCGGGAAAAATATATAAATGGGGAAAAAGAAACTGGTATTAGACGTTCCATGTCCAAGAACTTACGAGCGAGAAAGGGTATCTCACCTCTTATAGCAGCTGTTCTTCTTATAGCTTTCACAATGACAATAGCGGCAATCCTGGCGACATGGGCACAGTCCTTCGGCGAGGAGAGGTTGGAAGAGGCGGGGGAGAGGGGGGCGGGCGCCGTTGAATGTCCTAATCTCAGACTCGACATAGAGTCCGCCTACTTTGAAGACGGTAACATTACCAATGCAATAGTCTGGAACAGAGCCCAAGACACGATCGGACCTCTGCAGTTCATGGTATACTCCGATGGTACGCCGTACACGTTTGACGAAGTATATAACGGTGGGGACGAAATCAACATTTCCTCGGGCAACTTCAAGCAGCTCGATGCTGGTACAGCCGACAACCCGGAAGATGACGATGACTTTGAAGACAACATAGAAAGGCTGGAGGTGCACGCGGAGTGGGAGAGATGTCCGGACGTCCAGCCCATAGACCGGTGTGTGGGTTACGAAGACGGAGAGTTCGACTGCTAGGACAAGGTTTTTATAGAAAGACCTTCTAGTTATTCTTGATGAAGTTTGACGTCTCCGAAAAAGGGATTTCGCCGCTCATAGCTGCCGTGATCCTAATAGCATTTGTTATAGCCGTGGCCAACTTCGTCGGCCCCTGGTTCCTGGACTACGTGGAAGGAAGGACCGAGGAAGTGACGGAAAGAGATGACATAGACTGTGCCTACGCGGGGCTTTACATACGTGGGGTCCAGACCAACGGTAATCTGACCGTGGAGGTAGAGAACATCAAGGACACCGAAATCTCCAATTTCCAGACGGAAACAACACATGTCAACGGTTCTATCAGCCATCAGAGGCCGGAAGGATACAATAAAACACTAAGGTCGGGGGCACGGAGAACCTTCACTGTGGACCCGGCCTGGAGCCTGGACAACGTAACTAAGATAAGGTTCTACTCCGAGGACTGTCCTTCGGACGCAACGGACGAAATGGACAGCAGTTATTTCAGCTAATTTTGATGGTTTTTCACCCATCACCGACCCGCAATGTACGGGAACAGCATCTTCAACTAATTTAGGTTATCTATAAGCTCTCGGTCTTCTGTCTATAGTTAAGATCTCTATAACCTCTTCTTCGTCATGTTTCAAGAAGAAAATTCTAAAATCTCCGACCCTGTAACGTAGAGAGCTGTACTTCTCTATCCATTTTACATTCTTTTTCCTGTCAGGGTGCTCAGTAAACCACTCAAGTTTGTCCACTATTCTTTCTCTTTCCTCCGTGCTCAATTTCTTCAAATCCTTTATAGCTTCTTCTTTCCACTCCAGATCGTAACTCATTCGATCCCCAGTACTTCTTTCACCTTTTCGTGAGGTACACCTTCCTGTTTCTTTGCCTTCTCAATCTTCTTCTTCAGCCTAGACTCCCTCTCGTCTATAAGCTCCCGGATAACCTCGTCGTAGCTCTCTCGGGAATAGTCTTTCTCCTCCTCCAACCTCTTCTTGGTCTCCTCAGAGACCTGCACAGTAGTAGGAATTATAATCACCTATAGGTGATTATAGCGCATTATACTTATAAAACTTATCTCTTCACCGACCCGCACCGCCCCTGTGTTATACACCTGCTCTTCGCTCAGGGCGTAGGGGTAGATGCGGACGTCGTCGATTTTACCACCAAAGTAACTTCCTCCTTTTTGTCCAATGAACCAGTCATATTGTTTTTCGGACCTTTGACTATTATCCCAGGATTATTTGCAGAACTTCCTCCATTAGGATAAACCCACGTGCTTATTGTATAGCTACTTCCCAAACTGCTATCTAGTGGACGCGACGACTGTGATCAAGAGGGTGAGAAGAATCAGGCGACCGGGATGCAGGTCTCCCTGGTCGTTCTTGAGGAAGCTTGGTGCTGAAAGGCTTTGGGAGGGGTCATTTTTATCTGCGGGTCGGGTTTAATATTGGGCCTGTTCGTTAATAAAACTGGTTGTGTGCCTGTTGATCCATGGTTTATGCACTGCAGAATAGAAGAAAAAAAGAAGGAAAATCGGATTTCAGAACTCACTCCAGCTCACAGCCCACGTTCTCCTCGAACCACTCGTACTGTCTGACTCCTGGATAGAGCTCGCCCCGATACTTGACCGACGGCAGAGTCTCGATACCCTCTGCGGCACAAGCCTGAACGTTGTTGGAACAGTCCACGTAGATATTGTCCAGGTAGTTGGTTCCTCCAAGAACCTGGATCTGCAGGGCTGAAGCCTGGGTCACCTGGGTGTCGTTGATCTTAAGGGCTCCATATATCTTGACATCCTCGTCCTCCAGACAATCCAAGAAATCGATCCTGTTCTGGAGCATCGTTGTGTACTGAGTAAGATTTGTGAGTGCCTGGGTGAAGAACTCGCCGTCTTTCGTTGCATAGACTGTCTGGTAAGTTCCTTCACCTTCTCCCGTAGAGAGCCTTACCTTGTAAAGGCCGCTGGATTCCTGCACACCCATGATCTCCAGATTTGCTCCTGGATTTGCCAGGCTATACGCGTCCAGCACTTCCTGGCCGACCTCCTGTCTGCTTATTCCCCCACTTGAAATCGAGAAAACGGAGGTCGAGAGGAACAAGCCTAGTACTAGGCCTACTGTAATTCCCAGTAGTGCAAAAGCTATACGGCTCTTTTTGATTTTAACACCCCCATTTATTAATCAAAGGTTATCGTCCAGCCAAGCTATCATTTCCTGTTCCAGGGTCTCGTTCAGCATCCTAGTTCCACGCCCAGAGTCCTTCAGCCGGATGAATTCCTTGGTTTCGGACGGTGAATCTCCATACAGTAGATCTGTGGATTGATATGAGTACTCTGTATCGTTTGAGGCTATGAATAAAACAGGGTTCTCGTAGTTCTGGACGGGTCCTATAACCGGAACTCCCTTCCAGAAGAGATTTCCGAGACCCGGAGAAAGTAGTATCAAGGTGTCCGAGGAACCAATGCTTGTGTAATGTGCTCCTACGTTGGCACCTATCTCGGCGCCTACTATCCCAAGCCTTGTTATGTTTGACCTCTCCTCGAGGTAGTCTACAGCGGCCTCAACGTCGTACCTCATCTTTTCGAATCCCGTTACTCTGGACTCATCGCCGCCGAAGTCCGACTCGAAGGTATCCCTCCAGTAGAATGTTTCACTGGAATTTACCTTACTCTGGCTCTGGGCGTTTCCTCTCAGATCTATGGTCATGACAGAATATCCCTTGTCCTGAAGTTTCTCCGGGAAGTCTCCCCAAACGAAACGGCCCTCTCTCTGGTTGAGCATATGAAGGAGAACGACACCTTTCTCACTGCCCTCGTAGTGGGTTCCTGCTATCTCCCAACCATCCCTGGTGGTGAGGGTAACATTTTCCACGCCTGTATATTCCTCTTCTGTGGGAACGCCCACTTCAATTCCTGTCTGCATCAAAACGAAGGCGGCAAGAACTATTAAAATAACCACAACTGCGATTCCGGCGTATTTTTTGTTCGAACGTAGCTGTGAAGCCACATCTTCAGCCATCAAAGCACCTATTCAACTATAATAGTCCCAGTAACCTGGGGGTCGTCTTTCAATTCAAAGGTATTACTCCCCTCCTGTGCCTCGTAATATTTTGGAGGTCTTTCACTTCGTTCCCCGGGTTCTATAGTCTGTTCCCAGGCCCTAGAGGGAATTCTAACAGTATGCTCCTCGTCGTCGTTGTTAACAAAATAAACTCTTTCACCTACAGATATGGTTATCTTCTCGGGAGAAAAGGTCCCCTGAGAAGTTATTTCGACTAGGTTTTCAACTCCCTCCGTTTCACCTCCTTCCTCTTCACCGCCTGCTCCAGTTGTATCGTTTGTCTGAATTCCTTCGGGGGATTCCGGTTCCTTCCCGGGTTCCTCCGACTGCCGGACAAACTGTGTTCCAAAAAAAGCAGAGGAAACTACAACCACGACAGCAATTATCACCGCCACAATTATAAGCCTTTCCCTGTTCATCTTATCCTTCCACTACTTTATTCGTGGCTCTCCTTCTTTATAAATTTATTGAGGCCTGTATACTATCTCCAGTTTCCATGATATTAGTTACTAAAATAACTAAAATTATTAAAAAACTTTTTATATAAAAAATAACTAAAATTACTAGAAATGTCTGAAATAATTTTTATTTCTTTAGTAATTTAAAATATACAAAATATTATAGATACTATAGTACATAAAAGTATTTAAGTAACTCACACTTTATTTAATATATTTGCGCGCGTGAAAGAATGGAAGTTCTACAAGTATCTACTGTCAACAAGCAAGGGAAAGTCACGATTCCTAAGTCTATCCGAAAAAAATACGGAGTTCTAGATAGGAACGGTAGGCTTATATGGTACAAAAATGAAGACGACAAACTCGTCGTTGAAATAAAACCTTCAGAGGAGGAAGAATGAAGGGGGGAAATTTTTCTGCAGCCTTGAAAGGAATTCTGGCAGTTTTATCTTTACTAATTCTATCTCTACCCCTCGCCAGGGCGGCATCCCTCCAGACACACCCCCTCAGACAGATCCAGCCTATAAATCAGAACCTGAACATGGCTAACAACACTGCAGGTACGAACTACAATATAACCAATATAGGCTGGCTCAATCCTGGAGGGGTGCCTTTACTGGCATCCAGCCTGGGCGTCAATGCTCCCAGCGTTTCACCGGGGCAGCTGAAGGTTCAATCGGATTCTACCTATCCTTTGATTGTGGAGAATGAAAGCAGTCAAAGGATGCTACTGGTCAAACAGAACCAGATAAAGAGCGGTCTGAATATAAACGTTTCACAGAACGAATTACGCTTCCCTGTGATCCATAAGTCGTCCACGCCCCCCTCGGCTGTGGAGGGCCAGATATGGTTCAACACCACTTCCAGAAACCTCATGCAACACAATGGTACCCAATGGAATCCTGTGGCTTCCCAGTCAGCCAATACATTTGAAGAAGTACTGGCCCAGGGTAACTCGGCTGGGAGTTACTCCATAGATATGAACAGGCAAAATATAGATAGTATCAGTACACTGAACTCGGGTGGGTCGGCCCTGGCTTTGGGTGGAGACTTCAACGCCGATTCAAATGATATATATTCCGTATCGGGCCTCGGTGTTGGAACAGATACCGTGTCTTCAAACCAGCTGAAGATTCACTCTGGAAATACCTATCCTATACTTGTAGAAGATTCGGGAGGTACTGAACTCTTCAGAGTCAATCAATCCGATTTTGTCGCAACAGATATAGGGATCACAGACCTTCCAACACCTTCCGTTGACTCGGATGCTGCAACAAAGGGTTACGTGGACCAGCAGGCAATTGAAGCAACACAAAACTTAGAGGAAGTTCTGATAGAGGGGAACGAGGCGTTCAACGACATAAACATGACGGGATACAACGTAGACTACATAAATACTCTGAACTCCGCCGGAAGGACCTTGACTATAGGTGGTGACCTAGACCTAGGAGGCGACAATATTGATGGTGTTAGCACGATAAACTCCGGTGGGGCGTTGCTCTCCGTCGGGCAGAACATCTCGATGCAGAGTAACCATATTAACAATCTGGCCACGCCTTCACAGGGATCGGATGCCGCTACGAAGGATTACGTTGATACGGGGGATACTGCTGCAAGCGAGGACCTGGAAGAGACCCTTTCTCTGGGAAATTCTGCTGGAAATTACAATATCGATATGAACGAGCAGGTTATTACGAACATCGGAGCTACAGGGACCGACTTCACTTCTACAGGAGGGTTGACGCTGGCCGACAGCCTGACTGTGAGCAGTGGAAGCGTGGACCTTCCGTCGGGTGTCATAAGCAATACGGAGCTGGCTAACTCCGACGTGACCGTTAGTTCGGGAACTGGTCTGACCGGCGGTGGTACTGTTTCGTTGGGTGGAAGTACTACCCTGGATTTGAACACTACCTACTCAGACGACAGGTACGTGCTGGAGAGTGGGGATACTATGACTGGAAACTTGTCTTTCGGTGGTAACCAGTACGTTACCAACCTCCCTTCACCTTCTGTGGACTCAGACGCCGCTACGAAGGATTACGTTGATACGGGGGATACTGCTGCAAGCGAGGACCTGGAAGAGACCCTTTCTCTGGGAAATTCTGCTGGAAATTACAATATCGATATGAGTGAACAGAATATAAACAGTATCGGGACGTTGAACTCAGGTGGAAGTACAGTTTCTCTAGGCGGCGACCTCGACATGAACGGGAACAACATCACACTTGGTAACTCGGGTGGAACAGGAAACGCACAGGTCGAGGGTTCCCGGGAACTGTACGCAGGTGACGAGACGGAAGTTACGACGACTTCGACCAGCCGCGTGTTGAAGAAGGAAATGACGATGGTGTTCGATTCGGACTACGGAAAATCTCCAAACTACGTGAATATCATAGCAAGAACCTCGAGCAACGGAGAGGTCACCGTCGACATAGACGGTACGACGGAGGCGACGCTTTCAGGAGACTTGGCAAAAACTACAGTGGATACTTCTGGACTGTCGGACGGAACACACACAGTCGATATTTATCTCGAGAGCACCGACGGAAACGAGGCCTCTCACGACATAATCGAATTCTACTACGTGCAGTAAGTTCGGAGGGGATGATAAAGACGGGAAACTGCCTTCGTGGGAAAATACAGAAGTGGGGGTTTATTTTGTTTTGGGCTTAAAAGGTCTCGAAACATCCGACTGGGCGAACGGTTCCCTTACTCTGTTATCCCAAAACGAAGGTGGTTTGTCTTTTGAGTCTCCTTCCTTTGGGTTGGCAGTAATTTAAATTTATAAGAAAAGCAGAGAATTGTTAAATATGCCGAAGTGCGAAATCTGTGGGAAAGAGTTCGACTCCGAAAGGGGTATGCATATACATCAGAGCAAGGTGCATGGCGGGATCGAAGAGAAAGGGAAGGAGTATAAAACTGAGAAGACTGCAAGGACTGGCAAGCTATCTGAGAACATATTCAAGATCTCAACCGCGTTTCTGGTTATAATCCTGATATTGATGGCCAGTAATATGTATCTATTCAGACCAAGTAAGGAAGAGGTCGTGGAAAACTCCATGGACTACATACACAACAACCTCAAGGGCGGAGAGAACGTCACCCTTGTTTCTTCCTCCACAACGGAAAGCAGCTTCTATAGGATGGACATACAGTTAAGAGGAAGGAGGTTGGACATATACGTCACCAAAGACGGTAAATACATTTTCTTTGAGACACCAACGAAAATAGAATCACCATGAAAAAAATTCTCGATTTCTTGAGAGAGAGAAAGGAGGACTCCCTAATCTCTGCGATAGTGGGAGGGATTTTACTGATCTCAATGGGTGTTTACCTCGTCGGGAGCGAAATTGTTCCTTTCGTGGGAAGTAGGATGATTATTCTAGGATCGGGGATCTTTTACGTATCTGTAATACTCCTCGTTTTCGTCCTGGACTGAAGAAAACTTATTAATGATAGCACTAAATTTTTAATTCAATGTGGAAAAAATTCTTAACCCTGACTATACTATTCTTCCTTATGTCAGCGAATGGTGTAGTTGCCGATACTTCAGGAGATGAAAGGGTCCTGATTATAGGGCTGGACGGGGCAGACTGGGATATGATAAATCCTCTCCTAGAACAAGGAAAGCTACCGAACCTAGAGAAACTTATCGAAAAGGGCGACCGCTCGAACCTGACCTCTTCCATACCTTCGATGTCTCCGGTCGCCTGGACCACCTTCGCCACAGGTAAAAACCCGGGAAAGCACGGCGTTTATTCGTTCCTGAGGAAAGAAGGTAACGACTTTGTGCCCCTGACTGCAGATGATATAACCTCGGAAAAAATGTGGGACATAACCTCCGAGAAGGACTTGACTTCAGTTGTAATCAACGTTCCGATGAGTTATCCACCACACGAGATAAAAGGAAAGTTGATATCCGGGTACTTATCCATAGAGAACACGACCTACACCTACCCTCCATCACTTCAGGAAGAGATCGAAGAAAAAGGTTACAAGATAGAGGCACTATCAGAAGGATTTGAGCCAGGAAAAGAAGATGAGTTTCTTGAAGAATTGAATGAAACTGTCGAGAAGAGAACTGAGATTGCCGTAGATTTAATGGACGAAACTGACTGGAATTTATCAGTAGTTGTATACACTGGCCTCGACAGGCTCCAGCACTACTTCTGGAAGCACATGGAGAAAGAGGACTCCGAGTACGAAAGCGCGATCCCTGGTCATTACCAAAAGTTGGACAGGCAGATTGTAGAGCTTCTAGAAGAAGTGAACGAAGATACAAGAGTTATAGTCATGTCCGACCACGGCTTCGGTCCGCTGAAGGGCGAAGTTTATCTCAACCACTGGCTTCAGAAGGAGGGCTACTTGCAACTGGAGGATCAGGGACTCTTGGAAAGGTTGGGCCTGACCCAGCAAAACCTGGCCACAGTCCTCAGAAAGATAAAGCTCTTCGAGCCTATGAAGAACCTGCTCGAATTTCTAGGACTCGGTGGAGCAGGCAAAGCTGCCCCTAAACCCTCCTACGACGAGATAAACTTCGAAGAGACTGGAGCTTTCGCAGGTAACTTCGGCGGGGGAATTTACGTGACTGCAGAGAACTACGAGGAAGTGAGGAATGAGGTCAAGAACAAGCTCGAAAGTCTGGAAAACCCGGAAACGGGAGAGAAGTTCTTCGACGAAGTTTACAAGAAGGAAGAGATATATCAAGGAAGCATGCTCGACGAGGCTCCGGACCTTGTAGTGGATTCTGAAAACTGGGATCCGGTCGGATACCTGGGATACAGCATGCTCTACTCCACGGATATAGAAAAGAGTGGGAAGCATAGAAACGAAGGGATTTTGGTCACGGACTTTGAAATAGAAAGAGGTAACAACTCTCTTACCGACGTGTCGCCCACGGTTCTTCAGCTGCTGAACATCTCGACGCCCGAGGGCATGGACGGAGAAAGCTTACTCAAATAGTTCTTTCACCTTCATTATTCCCTTCGACGCCAAGTAAAACGGTTCAACCAAAAGAAGCCTAGAAAGGCTTCTCAAAAATTCATTTCTTTTGAGAAAATCAGCTATAGGTGGGCTGTACCTGTAGTAGTTCTCTATGAACTTCTGGCCTATGGAAAAGTCTGTTAGGAATTCGTCCCGGAAGTCCTTGAGAAAGAGGACCTCTTCTGTAAACTCCGAGCCGTAGCACGCTGTGGCTATGAAGCAACCTCCAGGAGAGTAAGGATCGAGCTGTTCCTTGTTTGACATATTTATTACTTTTCGCCTGCAGTTTAAAAATTAAAGATTTTAAACTATTCCTCACAATTTTTTCTCATGAAAGATGCAAATGAAAAAATAGGCAAAAGCGCCATAATTATTTTCCTGGGCACAGTTTTCGGTTCAGGACTCAACTATCTCACAAGAATTCTAATCGGGCAGTTCTATGGACCTTCAGACTACGGCCTGATTTCTATGGGAATAGCAGCTCTCAGCGCCGCTGTTACGATATCCCTGTTGGGACTGAGACAAGGAATAGCAAGGTGGATGTCTTACTTCTCGGAAAGTGAGAGAAAGATGAAGGGTGTCATGTCCTCCGCTTTGAAGGTTGGAGTTCCCGCCAGCCTTTTCGTGTCCTTTATCCTCTTTATACTCGCGGAAAGGATATCTACGTTTCTCGGTGAACCTTCTCTTGTGCCCATAATTAAAATATTCTGTCTCGCAGTTCCTTTCTACGCCATCCTTGATATATTCGTTGCGGGTATCCGGGGCCTTCAAAACAGCAGATACAAAGTTTACTCGTACGATATAGCTTGGCCTGGCCTGAGAGTAATCCTCGTAACGATTGCAGTTGTGTTTGGTCTTTCTCTGGAAAAGGTCGCAGGTTTCCATGTCGTTGCCCTTGGAGCATCTGCCTTGCTCTCATTTTTCATTTTCAGGAAACTTTTTCCATTCGAAAAAATAAAAAAATCTCCCTTCGGACTGAAAAGGCTTTTAGAGTTTTCGTGGCCCTTGATTTTGACCGGAATCCTTTTCATGCTCACCCAGTGGACGGATGTCTTCATGATAGGCTACTTCAAAAGTTCCACGGAAGTCGGTATATACAACACTGCCCTGCCTACAGCATCACTTTTAATCTTTGTACTCTTTTCCTTCAACTACATGTTCATGCCCAAAACATCGGAGCTGTTTTCCGAAGACCAAAAAGAAAAAATCAGATCCTCTTATAAGTCTGTAGTGAGATGGATATTCCTTATAACCCTGCCAGTTTTTACTTTTGTGGTTCTATTTTCCGCAGAGATTCTTGGTGCATTATTTGGCGAAGTCTACACCGCAGGAGCATTATCTCTTTTGATTCTGGCAGTTGGATACTTCTACGCTTCATTTGTAGGCCCGACCGGAGAAATTCTAATATCCAAAGGCAAGCCTAAGCTCTTGCTTCTGGTTTTTCTGGTTATAACTACAATAGACATTTCGATGAACTTCTTTTTAATTCCGGTCTGGGGAATTACAGGTGCTGCTGTTGCGCTCACAACTTCCTTCCTGTTGGGATGGTCCTTATCGGTACTTTTAGTCAAAAAGGAGCTGGGCGTCCATCCTTTCGATTCAAAACTCTTGAAGCCACTCCTCCTAATTCTTGTAATTTCCCTTCCCTTGGTCGTGGCAAAATTCTTACTTGAAATCGAGATCTTCCACCTTGCAGCCCTCGGAATACTTTTATTGATCCTGTACTTACTCGGTCTTCTAAAACTTGGAGTTCTCGAAGAAAGGGAAATCGAACTATTAAAGGTCCTGAAAGAAAACTTGGTATCTTTTTTCGAATCTAAATAATCTTTTCAGAATTAAGGGCCAAACATTCAAAATCATTTAGTAGCTTTGAGGAACTTGCGGCTATGCCCCATCGTTGATATTTCCTTGGAAGTCAAATCGAATCCAGAGTCCTTGAAAATTCCTTTCAACTCCTCTATTTCGCTCCTATCCAGACCATGTCTCTCATCCAAACCATAATCCAAATCTTTATGTATTTCGCAGTACACCAGTCTGCACCTATCTTTATTCAAAGTCTCAGCAAGACCCTTTACAGCTTCAAGTTCATGACCTTCGACATCTATCTTCAGAACTGTAGGTAAAGGAAGGTCCCTGCCAGCAATCTGATCTCCTTTCTTTCTTTCTACGTTCAAACCATATTCTCTATTCTTTTCATCAGAATCGATATAGGCAACTGAAGAAAATCTTCTATCGGGAAAAATTAATTTTCCTTCGGAGTCCTCGTCTGATAAAGCATAATTAATTATTTCCGCGTTTTCCGCTCCATTGACCTTTAAGTTATTCTTCAGGTCTTCGAAAAGAAATTTATTTGGTTCAAAGGCGAATGTTTTAACGGAAGGGTACTTCTTGCAAACGAAACAACTGTATAGACCTATATTAGCCCCTATATCGTAGAAAACATCACCCTCTTTTATTTCCTCCAGAAGTTCTTCCAGGATAGGAGACTCAAATTTGAAATCCGAGCGGAAATCTCCGAAGGCGCTGGCTTTCTCTAGGCTGAATTTAGCTTGCATGTCTCTCACTTTAAAAACTTTGAATTCAGGAAGAAAGGACCTGTAAACTTTATTGTAAAAATTTCTCATTTCAAACAAAAAATCGGAAAAAAATCTGTGCAAAGGAAGTGTACGCTTTATTTGTAAGAATTTTTTATATAGCTTCATCCCTCAATAAAATTTGAAAATGAAGAATATAAAGATGCCGGGTCTTTCCTAGTAAAATATATTTCATAATCGGAGTCGGTAGGGATGAGTAAAAAATTTTCGATGATAGTACCGGCACACAACGAGGGAAAGAATCTCCTCAAGTTTTTGAAAAATGTGGAGGGAAGTGATTTTCGAGAAGAGAAACTCGATGAAATAATTGTAATCGCCTCCGGGAAGACGGGGTACGTAGAAAAAATATGTGAAAAGATGAGTCTTCCTATCAGACTTTTGACCCAGAGAGCAAGGAAGGGGAAGGCCGCCGCGATAAATGAAGGCCTGAAGGAGGTGGAAACTGAGCTGGTGGTTCTCAGCAGTGCAGATATAGTTCTGGATAGAAGGGCCATTGCGGAAGTCCTAAAGGAGATAGAGAAGAGGGATGTTGGTCTTGTGACCGTCAGACCGGTCCCGGAAACAGAAGACGGTTCTTTCACGGACTACTTTGTTGAGCTTATCTGGGGGCTTCATCATGAAATTTCGAAGAAGGAACCCAAGGCCGGGGAGATGATAGGCTTCAAAAATGTCATCGAAAGAATACCAGAAGATACAGCGGCGGACGAGGAGTTTATAAAGGCCATAGTCCTGAAGAAAGGTTACGAGTCGAGATACGCGAGTGATGCCGTAGTCTTCAACAGAGGCCCGGATAACGTGCCCGATCTCTTCAAACAGAGGAGAAGAGTGTATATAGGTCACTTAGACCTGGAAAAAAGAGGGAAATACTGTGTTCCTTCGATGAAAACTTTCTTCCTTCTGGAAGCCCTGTCGAAATATATCCGTGAGAGAGGGTTACATCCATACTTGCCCCTATCCCTGATCTTTGAGGTGCTCGCCAGAGCGGACGCCTGGGTAAAGTATAATATATTCGGTGAAAATCCTTACAAATGGGAAAGGGTGGGCTGAGATGATAGAGAAAGAAGTTATAGATAAACTAGAGGCCTGGGCCAGAGGTGGAAGAGAAGCTCCCCACAAAGTACACCTCTACCCGACCAATCGCTGCAACTTGCGCTGCCCCTTCTGCTACCAGCAACTGAATCCCTACGACTACTCAGACGTGGTTTCAAAGGAGAGATGGCTGGAATTGACGAAAAATCTCTGTGAGATGGGAGTCGACGTGATAAGAATTTCTGGAGGAGGCGAGCCGCTGCTCGTGAAGGGCAAAACGATTCCTATGATGGAAACAGTGAAGAACCACGGTGTTACAGGAAGGATGACCACCAACGGAACTCTGTTCGATGAAGAAGATGTGGAGAGGATTGTGAAGATGGAATGGGACCATATGGTATTCTCCCTGGACGGACCCGACGCCGCGACCCATGATTTTCACAGAGGCAGAGAGGGGACCTTCAAAAAGGTCGTGGAGAACATAGAGAAGTTCAAGGGGGCCAAAGAAAGGAGGGGTGAAGACAGGCCAAAACTGGAGTTTGGGACGGCACTCACCACAAAAAACTGGAAGAAAGTGCCGGAGATAATAGACCTAGCCTCAGCCCTCGGTGTAGAGGTCATAACCTTCGAGCCCCTTTTCGTCAGCAATCCAAAGGTAAAGGAACTGAAGCTGTCACAAGAGGAGAGAAGAAAATTTGTGGATAAGGCGAAGGAGTGGAAGGAAATTGGGAAAGAAAAGGGCATCTTTACGAATATAGATACTGTAATAGACGTGGGAGAGGTTGAAAAAACTGGAGAATTGAAGGACGAAATACTTGACAGGGCCGGGGAGGAAGAAAGGGCTTCTGAAAATGATTTTTTGGAGCTTCCCTGCTACGAGCCGTGGTTGTGGCCAAAGGTAGAGGCGAACGGACAAGTTGGTCCCTGTTCGACCAATCTGTTAGATGTGAACATAAAGAGCAAGAGCTTCGAAGACATATGGTTTGGGATTGAGTTCCAAGAATTCAGAGAGCTTATAAAGGAAGGTGACCTGCCCTCTGGATGTGAAAACTGTGTTTCGACCCATATACCATTGAACGAAAGGATAAGAAAGAGGTTGAAATCAGCAATCAAAAGAGGTCCTTAATATATCGACCTAAAGATCAGCAAGAGAAGAGGATAGAGAAAAATATCAATTTTTTCTGCTTTAATAAATTCACTGCTTCGGTAAAAATTCCTCACATTTATAAGCCTTGCAGCAAATCCAGAGCTCCTTAATATTCCCAGTGGTTTCTCGACTTCCTTCATTCAACCCATAATCTAGATTTCTGTGGATCCCCCAGTAAACAAGCCTGCAGGTATCTTTCTTCAATACTTCTTAAAGGTCTCTGGGCTTGAGTTTGTGGTCTTCAACATTTATCTTGAGGACTGTAGAAAGAAAATCGTCTTCATGAATGGGGGAGCTACATACAAAACAAACAAAAATCGAAAGGTTGGGATACGCTCTAATTTTTTTAATATTTTCACTTTATCCACCGTGAGATTTTTTACACTATCGTTTTCATAATAGATATAAAGTTAGAACGAAATAATAATTATTTAGTACTGTCCAAACTTAAACTATGAGTAAGATGGAGAATTATTAAAAGATAGCATGAATAAGGAAAGAGCATATTTAATTTACCTTTTGGTTATACCTTTTCTCACTTCCTTTATAGCCGCACAAATTCTAATGAACAACACGGGATTTACTGCTCATTTCCTTAGAAGGGAAGGAAAATTTGATAAAGAAAATTCAGGGAAGTTATCTCCTGAAAAAGCAGACAGAATAAAGAAAGTCGTTGATATGCATATTCCTTACAAACTCAATTCTGATGGATTTAGAGATAATGAATGTACCAAAGAGAATCCAGAGAATGTCTATAGAATTGCGGCTGTTGGTGATTCACTGACGCAGGGTGCTTATGTAAACGCAAACGAAACATGGTCGGAACGCCTGGAAAGAAAACTTAATAGAAATTCTCAGAAAAAGAGAAAATTTGAAGTGCAAAATTTCGGAAGATCGGGGGCCACTACTCCAGAAAAATGGAAAATAATAAAGGATCATGCATTGAAATATAATCCGGATAGGATTATTCTACAGTATTACACACACGACTGGATTTCACCAAAAATAAATGAGAGGGCAGAAAAGGATTTCGAAAAGTTCTTGCAAGGCCATCACGATCTTGATGAAGAAACTGAAAGGATTATAAAAGAAAAAAACCTTTCGAAAAGGGCTATATCTTTTTTCTTTGTGCTTAGAGAACTTAATACTTACCTCAAAAGTATCAATAAAAAAGAGGAATGGAAGCAGCGAACAGGACCTTATTTAGAAAAAATAGTGGAAAAATGTAAGGAAGAAAATATTCCCTTAACAATAATCGCTTGGGATTCGACAAAATGGGACAAAGAGCGCCTCCAGCATTTTGGAAAAAATCATAACATAACTATCCATGACCTCTCAGGAGACATTCCAAGGAAACATCCCTCAAAATACAAGTTCTGGGACAATCATCTAAACGCACGGGGCTATAGGATTGTGACCAACCAAACTTACAAAATACTCCAAGGAAAACTTAACAATAACAAATAATTAATTAGAAGTAAAGGACAGCAAAAGAAATTCAAGTAATAAAGGGGGATAGATTCCGGTTTTTAAGTTAGGTGACCCATAGATGTTGAATAAAATTCTTTTTTGTATTCCTCAATTAGTAGGTAACAGCGATGAAAATCCTTTTTCGTCCATTCCAAGAGAACCAGATCCTTCCATAGGATATCTGTCGGAATTTTTACGGAGAAACGGATTTAAAACAGATGTAATTGATCTAAGACTTGGATACTCAGTAGAAGATGTATTGAAAAAAATAGAAAGATGGCGTCCCGACTTGATAGGAATAAAAATACTTAGTCTTAAGTATCGGTCCTGCTACCAACTTGTGGAGAAGATAAAATCCAATTTTGATTGTAAAGTGGTTATTGGGGGACCTCACATATCAACATTCGGGAAAAGAGTGCTCGAAGAGTGCGAAGCAGATTTTGCAATAAAACAGGAAGGAGAACCTACACTCTTAGATCTATGCGAAGGGAAGGAGTTAGAAAATATCCCAGGACTCATTTACAGAAATGATGATGAGGTAATAGAGAATGAAGATAGAGAATTCATAGATGTTGATGGTTTACCGTTTCCACGTTACAAAAATTTTGAGCTGGAAAAATATCCAGATAAAATTTGTTTGGACGAACCAGAGATCTTTCTATCATCGATGCCGATAATAAGTTCGAGGGGCTGTCCGTATGAATGTATATTTTGCCCAAACAATGTAACGATGGGTAAAAAATTTAGACCAAGGAATCCAAGGAATGTAATATATCAAATAAAATATTGGTATGAAAGGGGGTATAGGAACTTTGCCTTCTGGGACGATAACTTCACGTTGGAAAAGGAAAGGGTCCATAAAATATGCGATCTTTTAGAGAGGAGCAATATGGAGGGTATCAGGCTGGAACTACCCAATGGTGTGCGAGCAGACAAAACGGGTAGAGAATTACTTCAAAGGATGAAAAATGTTGGATTTGAAAAAATATTTTTTGGAGTAGAAGCTGGTAATAATAAAATTTTAAAGAGAATCAAAAAATCGGAGAAAATAGAAGTGATTGAAAAAGCAATTAAGAACGCCTGCGAACTGGGTTATTATGTTGGGCTTACCTTTATGGTAGGTCATCCTTCCGAAAATATCTCAGATGTCAAAGATTCTTTGAAAATAGCTTTTAAGTATCCCGTCGACTGTGTCCAATTTTACAATATTATTCCTTTCCCCGGTACTGAATTACACAAATATCTCAAAGAAAGGGATTATTTAGTCGAAAATTGGGCGGAGAAATTAAACTCATCAGGCCATTATGGCTGCAGTCCATTTTTTGAAACACCAAAAATTTCTATTAAAGAAAGGGAATATTTACTAAGAAAATTAAATGGGGTTTCGAGAAAAATGAGAATAAATTATATGAATAATGGCTTAAAAAATAATTTTGGTTTTCTGGGCGGAATCGCAGGATATATCCTTAATTCAAAATGGATTTACGAAAAAATATCGACTACTTTTGAAAACAAAAAAATAAGAGAAATTTTTAAGGTTCTTTTGAAAGTGAGAAGGTAAGCACTAAAAAGGCCAATTTTTAGGGAAATTTACCGCGCCTTATTCACCTCTTAACTCCTTTTAGACCGTATTAATTTGAGTAATCTCTCAGTAGGTATTCTTACTTGAATACTTAGAAAAATACAACAAAGGAAAGGCTTTATATTTTACTTGAAATAAGTAATTATTCCAGAAACTCATTTAAATGGAAAATCAAAAATTAAACGATATGGACATACTCTTCTTTACGTTAAGAGATGTAAAACATCCAAAGGCCGGCGGCGCTGAGTTAGCACATAATGAAATAATGAAAAGACTGAATAAGAAAGGCCACAATATAGTCCAGTTTACGTCTTCCTTCAACGGGGCAAAAGAAAGAGAGGTCAGTGAAGGTAAAAAAGTTTTTCGAAAGGGAAACAAATTTACTGTGTATCTTAAAGCAAAAAAATTCTACAAGGAATCAAAATTTAATTTTGATCTTATTATCGATGAATGGCACACCACAGGACCTTTCCATGCCCCAGAGTTCACAACCGAACCTACAGTACTTTTGGTTCATATGATACCCAGAGAGCTGTGGGATCTCCTTCTCCCGAAACCCGTCGGTTATATTATGAAAAATTTTGTAGAAAAAATATGGCTCTATAAAAATAAGGAAATACCTACCATAACTTTCTCTGACTCTACTGTCAGCAAACTAAAAAAATTTGGATTCAAAAACGTGGAAAAGGTTCCCCTAGGAACGAATCTTGAAAGAAATGCAAGCATAAAAAATGATGAAGAGAAAGTCATACTTTTTCTGGGAAAAATAAGTAAGAGAAAGGGTGCAGCCGATGCTTTGGAGGCGTTTAAAATAATCGAGAATAAATTAAAATCAAGACTAAGGATGGAAGTAGCCGGTGATGGCCCCATGCTGCCAAGATTAAAAAGTAAATTTTCAGAAAGAAATATAAATTTTCATGGATACGTTTCCGAAAAGAAAAAAGAAAAACTTCTTGAAAAAAGCGACTTAATTTTGGTGCCAAGTAAAAGGGAAAATTGGTGTCTCGTGGTAACAGAGGCTAATTCCAAGGCTACACCGGCATTAGGGTACGATATACCTGGTTTGAGAGACTCAATAAATCATGGCAGAACAGGAATTCTGACAAACCCGAATCCTCTAGACCTCTCCAAGAAGGCTCTTAAGCTATTGAGAAATAAGAAACTGTTGAAAAGGATTTCTGAAAACGCCCTGAGAGATTCAAAAAAATACCAGTGGGACAAATCCGCTGAAATATTTGAAAGAAAAATAAAGGAGATTTTACCTTGAAAAACAAGATTGAAGTTTCAGCCATAATTCCTACTTATGAGAGGAAAGAATGTTTGAAAGACCTCCTTGAATCGATTTTTAGGAGCAATTATCCAAGAAAAAAAATGGAGATTATAGTTGTAGACGACAACTCTAATGAACCGTACGAAGAGATTAAAGAGGGAATTCCATCGGTCAAATTTCTAAAAAATAAAGAGAGCAAGTGGGCTTCTAGATGTAGAAACATCGGAGCAAAGGTATCGAAAGGTAAATATTTGCTGTTCATAGACGACGATAATCTACTTGATGAAGGGTGTATTTCAGAATTG
>JBKHHE010000005.1:0-52818 GCA_046539305.1 Candidatus Aenigmatarchaeota archaeon | reverse complement strand
ACGCTGTTAACGTGGTTGTCGCAGGTTCGAATCCTGCTCCGGGCGCTATTCCCTCACAAGGTATCGATTAGGTCGTATTTTTAGGCACTACATCTTCTTGACTTATAGGAACTTTGGGTAGAAAGATCCCAAGTCTTGGTTCCTATTTTTGCTATATAATGAAATTTAAAAACACGAGTGGTAATAATTATATCAGGCATTGGGAGGTAATAAAGAATGTCTTATACAGAACCAATAACAGCACTCGTCCTTGTTGTACTTTCTTTGAGTTATACTGTTTATATTATCAGGAAAAAGAGGTCTGGAAAGGAACTCAAAGATTTTGAAAAAACCTGGTATAAAGCTGCACGGACACGGGCTATTGTCCTTAGTCCTATCCTAATATTTTTTATAATAATTTTCCTTATATTGACTTACCTTGGTTATTGGTGAGTATAATTATGAAGGGAATCAATGACCCAAGATGGCATAGGATTATAAGTTCATTGAGGCTTCTAAACTTCCTTATTTCTATATCCTCTGTCCTTCAGATTCTGAGTTCCTTTAGCCACTACAACTTTTAAGTAGATTCAACACCAAAAACTGCCCTGAAAGAAACACGAACCGACTTTGCGTCCCCGCCTTTCTACATTAAATATCGTAGTCTGCTCCGGGCGCCATTTTCTCGGGTATTGAACCCCTCCTATAATTGGTCACGGCTCGAGGACTTTTATCTGGAGTGAGTCTCTCAGCTCTACCTGAGGCTTTTCATCGTACTCAGTTACCAGGCCTTCAATCCTGACGGTCTTGTTTTCGTAGGTTTTCCAGTCTTCCGGAAACCTGGGCCTGTAACTGTCCCACACCACACCCGTAAAACAGTGGTCGGGATGCTCCTCCCCGAAGTTGAGGAAAGTTATATTCTCCGCTCTACTTACATCTTCAACAACTCCCTCAACCACCGAAACCTCGGAAACGTGTCCGTCAGCATCACACGCATCGATTACCTCTTCCGGATTTCCGAGATCCCTACTCCATAGACAGCCTCTGTTGTCTTCCATGGCTTTCCTCTCCTTCTCTATCAGATCGTCAACAAACATCCCGTCCTCGTCTAAGTAGTAGGTATAGGCAAGGCCCTCCCCCACCAGTTGATTTCCCAGATGCTCGCCTTCGTGGTATACGTGCGCCAGGGTTCGGCCGTAGATGTCTTCCCCTGTGACCTTCATTTTTACTTCTTCACCATCTATCCTTTCCTCCACCCACTCCATGGCCTCCTCAGAACATTCTTCTCCTGTTTCTGTGGTGTCAAATCCTTTGGGTCGTACTGTTTCGTTACCTTCCACGACGAAGGTGTCGCCATCTATAACTCTGGTGACGTTTTCATATCTTACTTCGTAACTCTCACCATGCTCCGCAAAAACGAAGGCTCCCAGGATAAAAATCAGTACAAGTAAAAACAGTAGTCGGTCTCTTTCCATGCTAGCACTTGAGAAAATCACATTATATATTTGAGTGCGCTGACCAACACTATAATGGAAACGGAGAAAATTACAACCTGGTGCGGTGTGAGCTTGATCTTCTCCGGTGACTCGTCGAAGTAGCGGGTAAGCCCCGCGAATCCTGAAGGCATCTTCCTCTGATTTTTCTTGGCCATACTACCCGGTCCAGTTTGATGGGTGAAAGTTTATAAACCTTTTTATCAGGGATGTCGCCACAATCTTTTATACTTAAGACTATATTATATAAACATGAAATATGGATGGCAGCTTGAAGAGGAAGGTCCTATATTCGTAGCAATTCTACTACTGGTGTTCGGAGTATTGCACTATACAACGGAACTGGGTATCGGCCCTAATTTCGGGGTTTCTTTCCTGGTGGCAGCTATAGTTACCTCCCTCTTGGTAATAATCCACTCCTATAAGAGGGACAAGCCAGGGGATTTGCACTAGAAGACTTGGACGGAGAAGACACACGGTACGGGGAAGGCTGGAAGAAAGTTTTTTATATCTAGGAGGAGTTATTTCAAAGCGCGTTTGAGGGAGGGTAGCTCAGCTCGGGAGAATTCGGAACCAAGGTTTTCGGTTCGCCCGTACGAAATCCCGAAAGCGCCAGACTGAAGATCCTGATGGAGATCTGGTTGTCGTGGGTTCAAATCCCACCCCTCCCACCACTTCTCCACCTTCCAAAGCTTATTAGTATAGACGCCCAATAACTATACGATAACATGCGCATCCCTCTCCTTGGTGTTGGAAAGGTTCCGGAGGATGCCCTCAGGAAAACAAAAAATATGCTTAACAGTCATTTCAAAAAACTCAGGTTCTACGTCAAAGGAAAAGTAAGGTTTCCTGACGAAAGTTACAATGACTTTCGCGACCAGTATATGGCAGAGAGGGTGATGGACTCGTTCCGAGAGGACGGAATACAGGTTCTTATAACGAAAGAGGACGTGTACAGCAAGGGCAACAACTACGTTTTCGGTGAAGCGGAATACAGAGGTCCCGCAATTGTCAGTATGCACAGGCTCGATCCCAGGTTCTACGACGAGGAGGGAGACAACGACATATTTCTCAGGAGGCTGAAAAAAGAAGTGATACACGAACTTGGCCACTGCTTCGGAATGGATCATTGTGAAAATCCGGGTTGTGTCATGCAGTATTCTGGCTCAGTGAAAGGTATCGACGACAAGGGCGAGAACTTTTGCGAGGAATGTCAACTGAATATATCAACCAAAGGTCTTCCACTCGGGTAGTCCGTTTCTTACTCCTCTACATCTCTTCTCTCCAAGTCCTTGTATGGGGTACCGCAGTTTGGACACATCCTGTCCCAGACGTAAAGTCTGTCCAAGAAGAACGCGAGGACCGCCAATAGAAGGACCAAGATACCAACTATGCCCCCATAAAGACCTATTGCGAGGGGCACACCAAGGGCGCCTATAACAACAACTTCCCATCTGTACACTTCTTTAGGGGTTATTTTCTCCTCGCAGTTTGGACAGTAGTTCTTGCGGTAGGCCCTGTTATACCACGATCTCAGTCTCTGGAACATGTCCCATCTCCTCACACATACCTTGGTCCTTGGAAGTTTAAATAAAGTGGAGGTTAATTGCTTGTGGAGAGGAAAAGGTTTAAACATCTATTTAAAAATAACTTGTCTGTCGGGGGGCGCCAAAATGTATCAGGCTGAACTAAAGGACGGGAAGATAGTCGTGGAAAACGAACCCGAGGAGGTGTTCAATATCGGGGGCTACGGTAGAATGAAGAAAGAAAAACTCCTCCTGGAGCCCGCCGAAGCCATGAATCTCATGCAGAGAGATAAACTGAAAGTAGTGAAAGAGGAGGAAGAACTGGGTGAGGAAAAGTTTTACAGAGAAGCCTGCAATCTGGTGGAGAACTTCCATGAGAAGCTGCTCGTTTACCAGGACCTAAGGAACAGAGGATTTATCGTCCGGCCGGGTTACTCATTTCCCTGTGACCTAAGAGTATACGAAAGAGGAGTATCCTTCGACGAAAACGAGAAAAAGTTGAAGCATGTGAGATGGTTGCTGGACGTCGTAAGGACTGACTCAGAATTTTCTTTGAAGGAAAAAACGGACAAGTTAGAAGAGGCCAAAAACATACGTAGCAAACTGGCATTGGGCATAGTAGACGAGGAAGGTGACGTCACCTACTACGAAGTAGAGGAAGAGGGAAGGTTAAACGAAGGGGTAAAGGAAGGATTAGACAAGGTGGAGCGTGTCAGGGGGTTTCTGGAGGACAAGACCGTAGTAGTCTGGGAGGACCTGGAAAATATATATGGGCCCCGATACTTCGGGAAGAAGAGGGACGGAAGGGTGGAACTGAATCTCGTGGAAGCCGTTTTCCTCTCGGAAAGGGGAAAACTTGAGGTGGAGAAAGATGGGGAAAAGGTAGGTACGGATGAACTTAGAAAAATGGGCAAGGAAAAGGATATCGAATTTGAGAACAAACACAAAGTCTACGAGGACCTGCGCGAAAAAGGGTTCCTCGTAAAATGCGGTTTCAAGTTCGGGACACATTTCCGTGTCTACGACCGTGGAGTGGAACTTAAACGTGGTCAGAAAAGCCCCGACGAGCACACCAAGTGGGTTGTACATGCGGTTCCTGAGAACTTCACCTGGTCCTACCCCGAGCTTTCGCGGTTCGTCAGATTAGCTTTAAATATAAGGAGCAAGCCAACCTTAGGAGTTGTGGATGGAACTAAAAAATACTACAGGATAAGGAGGATAAAGCCATGAAGATTGAAAATGTAAAGGTAAAGTCCATTATAGACGAAAACTACTTTTCAGTGGACTCCGATGACGACATCAGAGAAGTTCTGAGCAAGATCAGAGACGAGGATGTCTTTGCAGTGCCTGTGATGGAAGACGAGGAGCTTAAAGGTATCATAACCTGGAGAAAAATACTTCAGAGGTCCACCTCCCCAAAGACGAAGGTGAAGAAGCTTCTAATTCATTCCCCGACGATAGACGCAGAAATGAACCTTGTGGAGGTGGCGGAGAAGATGCTCGAAACAGGTTCCAGAGCCTGCCCGGTCTATGAAAACGGAAACTTCATTGGAACAATCACTCAGGCTGAAATAATAGATGCTGTTTCCAAGGACGAGAGTTTTGGCGACAAAAAAATAGAAGACATGTCTCTGGAACTCGTGACCATTACTGAAAGTGAAACTATAGGAAGGGCAAAGGCCCTGATGAGAGAAAATAGGATCGCGAGGCTGCCCGTTGTTGACAAGGATGGGAAGTTGATTGGATCCGTGGATCTTTCCGGCCTTGTTAAGACGTTCAACCCTGAGAAGGCCATGCAGGTAGGTGAAAGAAAGGGGGAATCACTTCCAGAGAGGGATTCGCCGGTAACAGGAATAATGAACCGATCCCCACTCGCCATGTCGTGCGGTTCCAGTCTGAAGGAAGCTGCGAAGAAAATGAGCAAGAAAAACAGCCTTTATGCAATAGCTGTGGAAGAAGACAAGCCCGTGGCCATAGTCACGCCGAAAGATATAATGGAGCTTGTTGCTTCAAAAATAGAGGAGAAGGGAGCATATATACAGCTCGCGGGAGTAAAGGATTTTGATAATTTTGCGCGAGACAAGATGCTAGATATGGCGGAGAGAAAGGTAAAGAAAGCAGGGAGAATGTTCGACGATGTTCAAAGTCTAATCGTGCATATGAAGTCCCAGAACCGTGAGGGAAAAAACGCACAGTATTCCACGCACGCCAGGCTTTTCACCTCTGACGGGCTCTTCACCGCCAAGCAGGACTGGGAATGGGAGGCGGCGGAAGCGGTAAACAAATGCCTGGAGAAGCTCGAGAAAAGGTTCACAAAACATCACGAGAAGAAGGTGGAAAGAAGAAGAGAGGGAGGATAGACGCTCGAAAAATAATCAGTAAGCTTCGCCGGCTTCTTTAAGTGTGAGTTTTTCTTCAACCAACTTTTCAAGAACCTCCGTCAGATCGTCTACCGAGACCCTTATCTGCTCCGTGGTGTCCCTGTCTCGTATAGTAACGGTGTCGTCCTCCAGCGTATCGTAGTCCACAGTTATGCAGTAGGGAACTCCTATTTCATCCGCGCGCGCATACCTCTTGCCTATTGATCCTCTTTCCTCATACTCCACGTTCATCTTGCCCTTTAGCCTCTCGTAAATCTTCTCAGCCTTTTCGCCCAGCCCGTCCTTGGTCATCAGGGGAAATATCCTGCACTTGATGGGCGCGAGCTTTGGGTGGAGTTTGAGAAGGGTTCTGCTATCCTCCTCTGTGTATGCATCCACTATAAAGGTGAGAACGCTCCTGTCGGTGCCCTGAGAAGGTTCGGAGACGACGTGGGGTATCACGTTTTCCTCCTTATCCTGGTCGTATACCTTGAGGTTTTCACCGGAATGCTCTATGTGCTGTTTAAGGTCAAAGTCACCTCTGTCCGCGTTCCCGTAGACCTCCTTCCAGCCGAAAGGAAATTTGTAATCTACATCGTAGCAAGAACTTGCGTAATGTGCCATTTCGTCTTCGGTATGCTCTCTCAGGCGAAGATTTTCCTCGTCGACGCCGAGATCGACGAACCACCTGTAGTGCTGATACAGCCAGTAGGCGTGCCATTCCGTGTTCAGATAACCACGGTCAAGCGCCTCCCCCACGGTCATTTTTTCATGTTTCTTGTCCTTTCTCTGGTATTCTTTAGGAAGGATCCGTACCTCATATTCCCTTATCTCGTCTGTCATGTAGGGACATTCGTTTCTCCTGTCGGGGTGCACGAAGTACTCTATCTCCATCTGCTCGAACTCTCTCGTTCGGAAGACGAAGTTGCGCGGCGAGACCTCGTTTCTGAAGGCCTTGCCCATCTGTGCTATCCCGAAAGGTAGTTTCTGGCGCGTTGTCTCCTTGGCGAGCTTGAAATTGGTGAAAATCAGCTGTGCTGTCTCTGGTCGGAGATAGGCCCTGTTCTCCTCGGACTCCACAGGTCCAAGGTTGGTCTTAAACATGAGGTTGAACTCCTTTGTATCCGTCAGCTCGCCACCACACCTCGGACATTTTATCCCATTCTCCTCTATGAGACCGTCCAGCTCCTCTGGGTCCATTCCCTCTACAGTTTCGCCGACCTCGTCCTCTATTAGATGGTCGGCTCTGAACCTGTTCTTGCAGCGCTTGCAGTCCACCAGCGGATCGGAGAAGGAATCAACGTGTCCCGATGCTTTCCAAACCTCAGGACTGGTTATTACGGCACCATCTATACCCACCACGTCATCCCTCTGCTCCACGAACTCGTTCCACCATAGCTCCTTCATGTTCCTCTTTATCTGGATACCTACAGGTCCGTAGTCCCAGAACCCGGCGCACCCTCCGTATATCTCTGAGTTCGGAAAAATTATTCCTGTCTTTTTACAAAAAGACGCTATCTTCTGTATATCCATATTTCCACAACCTCCTTATAATATTTCAAACTTAAATTTAAAAGTTCACAAAGGTCATACAGCATGAAAATAGACCTCCACGTACACACAAATTATTCCAAGGACTCGATGATACGACCAGGAAAGCTACCGGAGGTGGCGAGAAAGAAGGGGTTGGACGGGTTCGCGGTCACGGATCACGGCACAACGGAAGGGCTGGAAGAAGTAAAAAAGGCGAACGATGGAATGATTATCGTTCCGGGAATAGAAGTCTCGACGGAAAGGGGTGAAATTCTTGGACTTTTCGTAGACGAAGAGATAGGGGGAAAACGACCCCAGGAGGTGGTAGATAAAATAAAATCAGCCGGAGGACTTGCTGTAGTTCCACATCCCTTCAGGACCTTCGGAGGACTGGACGGGATAGAAAAGCTTAAGAGGTTGGACGGTGTGGAGGTCTTTAACAGCAGGAATCTCCTTGGGATGAAAAACAGAAGGGCGAGAAAGTTCGCAGAGGAAAACGGCTTCATAAAGACCGCAGGAAGCGACGCCCATACTACTTGGGAAGTTGGAAACGCCTACGTTGAAGCAGAGGCAGAGAACCTTGAAGAGTTCAAGGAGAAGCTGGAGGAGGGCAAAACTGCTATAAAAGGATCCCTGAGCAATCCCCTGTACCATATGATTAGCACTATAAACAAATTCAGGCGCTGAGGTGGAAAGATGAAAAATAACGTGATAAAACTTGCCGGTCTTTTCATTGTGGGTTCAGCGATATTCCTTGCGGTCTTTAGTTTTGTGGGTTGGGAAAAGATAATCAGCGCGATCTCGCAGCTTTACATTCCTCTATATATCGCCTTTATAGGTCTGTCAGTCCTGGATATTTTTGTCTGGTCCTCTAAATGGGGAATCTTCGTGAGGAAAGATCATCCTCATGTGTCCCATCTTGACCTTGTAAAAAACCTGCTTGTTGGGATGGCGATGAACTATCTCACGCCCGTATTCAAGGCTGGGGGGGAGCCGGCAAGGATATACCTGCTCAAGAAGAAAAACAACGTCAGAGGAAGAGAGGGCCTGGCAACCGTTACCTCCGACCTGACGATGGAATTTATAATCGATGGGATCCTCGTACTGCTCGCAATGATATTCTTCTTGATATTCTTCAGCCCACCCCTCTGGATCTACGGAGTCCTAGCGATATTCATACTCATGTCCTCGGTGATAGTCTTCGGGTTGGTGGGAATCTATACGGGAAGAAAGATCTTTTACAAGCTCATAGAGTGGGTGTGTGGACGCGTAAAAAGATTGGAGGGCTACGAGAAAAAAATAAAGGACGCATACGAAACCTTCAGGGAGAACTTCAGGGGGATAATGAGTGACAGGAAGCTCTTCGTCAAAGGTCTATTATTGACTGTATTCAGGAAGGTAATCATCCTCTCGAAATACTACATCCTCTTCGTGGCCCTCGGATATGAAATAAGCCCTGTCGTTATATTGATTTTTATAGGCATAGGATACATGTTGATGATGGTACCGGCCACGCCCGGCAGTCTAGGAGTATTCGAGGGTGGCATGGTGTCCGTCTTCGTTCTCCTTGGGGTGCCCGCGGGCATATCTGCCACCATGGTATTCCTGGACAGGCTTGTCTGGTTCTGGGGCATCCTGGCTGTCGGCGGTTCCCTCGGGGTATACTACGGCGTGGATTTCCTTGAGAGCAAAGAGCTCTCGTTTCTTGATGAGGATGTATACCCCGGAAAGAAGGGGTGAAGGAGAAAGCTTATATACCTCCGGAGGAAAGATGTGGTACAAGGAGATAGTGATGCCCTGCCAATTTGCGCCGTAAATGAAGTGACAAGAAGCTCTCCTATTTGCAAATCTTCTCCGAAAAAGCATCCCCAAGAGGTGGTAATTTGGAATTTGCAGTAGAAAATCCTCTCTGCTGAAGACGGGCGCCTACAGAATCGTTACATTCCTTATAGCTACCTGCGTCACCTACCTTTACACTGGGCGGCTAGTTGGAAGCGTTTCCGTTGTTCTCACGATAGAGGTGGCAAGCAGCGTCTGGTACTACTCGCTCGACCGGGTGTGGCAGAAGGTAAAGATATTTAATAAGCAAGGGTAAAACTTTAGATGTCGATCATGTACAGGCTAACGGAAGAGGGGAAGAAGTATCTGGAAGAAGGGCTCCCCGAGAGGAAACTCCTTGAGCTTTTGGAGGAGGAGGGGGAGGCCAAGATGGAGTCAATTGGAAGGAAAATAGAAAACTCCTCTATAGCCATAAACTGGGCCCTGAAGAACGGCTGGGTCGAGGTTAGCGAAGGCGTCGTGGAGCTAAAGGAAAGTCCAGGTAGCTTCGGGGTTCAGGAAGCGTTGAAGAACGTGGATTCGGAGGAGGATGTTTCCGGGGAGATGGTGGAGATCCTTGAAGACAGGAACCTGATAGAAGAGGTCAGGGAGGACGTGGTGAAGAGGGCCAAAGAACAGTTGAAGGAAGGAAAAATAGCGGGCCTGACACCGGAACTGATAAAAACCGGGCTCTGGAGGGAGGCGGACTTTAAGGAATACGACGTCAAGAAGACTGGAAAGGAAAAGTATCCTGGCAGGAGGCACGTACTCACGCATTTTATAAGAAAAATCAGGAGGATATTTCTGGAGATGGGATTCGAGGAGAGGAGGGGTCCGTACGTGGAATCCAGCTTCTGGAACTTCGACGCGCTGTTCCAGCCGCAGGACCATCCCGCTAGAGAGCTAGCAGATACCTTCTACCTGAAAAACCCTAAGAGCACGGAACTTCCCGAAAAGGAGCTTGTGGAGAAAGTAAAGGAAGCGCACGAAAAAGGTACAGATAAATCAAAGGGTTGGGGCTACAACTGGGACGAGGAGGTTGCGGAGAATCCGGTCCTGCGCACCCATACCACGGCCGTTAGTGTAAGGAACCTGGCGGAGCTATCGCCCCCGACGAAGGTCTTCACTGTGGACAAGGTCTTCAGGAACGAGACAGTCGACTATTCCCACCTGCCGGAGTTTATACAGGTGGAGGGGATAGCAGCGGGCGAATCTGTGAGCTTCGACAACCTGCTTGGATACCTCAAGGAATTCTACAGAAAACTTGGCTTCGACAGGGTGAGGTTCAGACCCGGATACTTCCCTTACACGGAGATGTCCGTGGAGCCCGAGGTTTACTTCGAGGAAAGGGACGAGTGGCTGGAGATGGGTGGGTCCGGAATATTCAGGCCCGAAGTCACCAAACCGCTGGGTATAGACGTCCCCGTGCTCGCGTGGGGACTCAGCCTTGAGAGGCCCGTGATGCTGAACCTGGGCGTAGACGACATAAGGAAATTCTACTTCGAAAACGACCTCGACTTTTTGAAAAGGACAAAGGTGTGAGTATGGCAATTGTGAGTTTTGACAGAGAAGAGCTCGACGCTCTCGTGGGCAAGAGGCTTTCAGATGAAGTTCTAGATAGCAAGGCTCCTATGATGGGATGTGACGTCGAGGAGGTAAATGAAGGCTCCGTAGAGATAGAGATATTCCCGAACAGGCCCGATCTCCTCTCGGTAGAGGGGTTCGCCAGAAGCTTCAGACAGTTTCTGGGCGTTTCGCAGGGGCTAGTTAACTACGAGGTGGGGGAAGGTGACCTGAAGCTTGACGTGGATAGCTCCGTAGAGGAGGTCAGACCCTGTGTTTCGGCGGGTGTGGTCAGAAACGTGGATTTGACCGAGGGCGTTTTGAGGTCGTTGATGCAGGTGCAGGAGAAGATACATGCGACCTTTGGGAGGGGCAGAAGAAAGGTCGCTATAGGTATCCACGACATGGAAAACGTCGAGGGCCCATTCACCTACAAGGCCGTCGGGCCTGAGAGCGTAGAGTTCATCCCCCTCCACTGTGAGGAGAAAATGAACCTGCTTGAGATAAAGGAGAAACACCCGAAAGGTGAATACGCAACTATCTTGGAGGGGAACGACAGGTGGCCGATAATAGTTGACAGGAACGGACAGGTCCTGAGCTTCCCTCCGGTCATCAACGGGACGGTTACTAAACTCACGGAGGACACGGAGGACATCTTTATAGACGTGACTGGGACCGATCAACAGGCTGTCGACCAGGCGCTGAACTTGATAGCCACGGAGCTTGCCGAGAGGGGTGGAGATATAGAGAGCGTCTCTGTGGACGGCGAGGGAGAACCGGACCTCAGTCCGGAGAAAATTGATGTGGACCTCGATTACGCAAACCGGCTGCTTAACCTCGAACTATCGGAAGATGAACTGGAAGGCTTGCTGGCCGGTATGGGCTTCGGATACGACGACGGAGAGGCCCTTGTCCCTTGCTATCGCGTCGACATAATGCATCCCATGGACATAGTCGAAGACCTGGCGATAAGCTACGGATACGAGAACTTTGAGCCGGATATACCCGACGTTGGCGGCGTGGGAAGGCCCGACGCCTTTGAAGAATTCACGGACGAGGTAAGGGATCTTATGATCGGTTTTGGCTTCCAGGAGGTGATGACCCCAGTTCTCACCAACCGGGACAAACAGTTCACGAGGATGGAAAGGGAGGAAATGGAGGTCGTTGAGGCGGAAAATCCCCTCTCGGAGAAGTACAGCGTCTGCAGGAGAGGGTTACTTCCCGGGCTTCTTGGGGTCCTGAAGGAGAATAAACACCGGTCGTATCCACAGGAAATATTCGAAGCGGGGGACGTCGTTGTGCCAGGAGAAGGTGAAACTGGTGGTGAAAACAGAAGGAGATTGTCGGCTGCGGTTTCCGCCAAGCAAGTGAACTACACCGACCTAGCCTCCGTGGTGGACTCGCTCATGGAAATGGTTGGCGCCGAGTACGAGCTAGAAGAATCGGATGGTCCTCTCTTCATGGAAAGCAGAGGGGCAAAGATATTAGTCAATGGGGAAGTGATAGGTGAAGTGGGAGAGGTGCATCCACAGGTCCTTGAGAACTGGGAACTGGAGAAGCCGGTCGCGGGTTTTGAGCTGGATCTGGATAAGATAAGGTAGTTCTTCCTAAAAATTGAAGAAATTTGCAACCCTTTCAAATATGCTTCCCTGCTTGCGCCCGAAATCCACTTTATGAGGAACTATTTCGGACACGAGCCCTTCAAAGGCCTTGCTCGCTGGGGAGTACGGGTCGTGGTGGACGACGGGCTTCTTCATAGCGACCGCCTCCCTTACCTTCTCGTCGTGGGGTATCTTAGCCAGAACCGGAAGTCCGTCAAGCATGTCCCTGACTTCCTCACTGCTAAGTTCTTCTCCTGAGCCTGTATGGGCATTTATTACAACTCCCTTTACCTTAACACCTAGTCCTTCGGCCAGGTTTTTGGTCTTGAGGACATCGGTCAGGGAGGGAAGGTTCGGATGTGTCACAAGAAGGAGCTCGTCCGAGGCTTCAAGTGTAGATATCGTCTCCTGGCCCAGTCCGGCTGCCGTGTCGAGTAGAACCATATCACTTTCCCCGACCAGTTCATCTACCACTATGGGCAGATCCCTTGAATCCGTCCCCTCTAAATCATCTATGCCTATTCCCGATGGGACGACCTTCATCCCCGAGGGATGGACGTACATCGCCTCCGGCATCATGGCGTCTCCTTTGAGAACATCATGCAAGGTAACGGGGTATAGGGGTATTCCGAGGTGCAAGGAAAGGTTTGCCGTGCTCAGGTTCCCATCCACGAGCACAACGTCCTTGCCCAGCTCCGTCAGAAGTGCACCTAGGTTGGAAACCACTGTTGTTTTTCCTACTCCTCCCTTACCTGAAGCTACGGACAAAACCTTTGACATTCTACCATATCAATCTACCTTAAGATTTAAAAGCTTAAATATTTGGAAACTGCTGCGCACGGATTCCAAGGAAAAAATTATAACAAAGAGAGGAGATAATTTAACTGTGAGTCACATGGGAAAGTTCGAGCTGCTGGAAAGAGGCGACATCCTCTTATACAAGAGTAGGGGAGAGCGGCTGCCTTTGGAAAGGTTTCATCCAAACGATGGGCTGTTCTTGGACTTGAACGAAGTGAAAGTGGAACCCGAGTAAACTTTAGATTGGAGGGCTTCAATATAAAGTGGCGGACGCGGTGGGATTTCGGAAGGACCTTTTAGAAAAATGCCCATCAAAAGACAGGATCTGAACGGAGTGAAGATGGAACCTGAATGAACTTCAAGTGGAAGGGCATCCTCTTAAAGTGGCGGACGCGGTGGGATTTGAACCCACGACCCCTGGCTTTCCTCTTCCCTTTTCGCCCACGTTTTGCGAGCGTAAGCGAGTAAAGGGTGGTTAGAAGGCCAGTGCTCTGTCCAAGCTGAGCTACGCGCCCATGACTGTAAAATTGATAACGGAAACTTATATCTTTTGTTCATCGGTGGCCATTCCGCGGTTAAGATTTATAAACCCTCCTGCAATAGGTATGGACAGTGGTATCGTGAAGAGGAAGAAGGAGTTCGGCAAGAAGGAAGCGATCTGTCTTTCCTCGGGTGTAGCCCTACTCCTGCTTGTACTACTGGTTTGAAGAGCAACGGCGCTCTTCACCTCATTAAATCCTTTCAAACTTTAACTGCGAGGTGATGAGACTGCGAAATAGATCCGAGGCGAAGAAAATCTACGAAGAAATGGGGAGGGGGTGGAGGAAAGGCTGAAAAATATGTATGGAATCAGGAAGCGGGAAGAGATTATTGAGATCCTCAGGGTTTCCACACCTTATGACTTAGACGAAAACGGACGGTAGGAAAGATATTTTAACGTGAGGATGCAACAAGAACTGTGGTAGGATGAACACAGAAGAGCTGAAAGAGATAGAAAGGAAGTGGCAGGAGAGGTGGAGAGAGGCGGGTATTTTTGAGGCCAGTACAGACAAAGAAAGGTTCTACGCGCTGGACATGTACCCCTATCCGTCCGGATCTATGCACATGGGACACGTGAGGAACTACGCCCTTGGAGATGCAAACGCCCGCTTCAAAAGAATGCAGGGATACAACGTACTTTACCCAATGGGCTTCGACTCCTTTGGACTTCCTGCGGAGAACGCGGCCATCGAAAGAGGTAAGAACCCCAAAGACTGGACGGAATCGAACATCCAGAGCATAAAAAAAGAGATGAAGCGCCTCGGCTTCTCCTTCGACTGGTCCAGGGAAGTGGCTTCACACCGGGAAAGTTACTACAGATGGGATCAGTGGATATTCCTGCAGCTGTACAAAGAAGGGCTGGTCTACAAGGATAAAGAAGGAGTGAACTGGTGCCCCAGTTGTAAGACCGTGCTCGCGAATGAGCAGGTGGTTGGCAACAGGTGCGAGAGGTGTGGAACAGAAATCAAGGAGAAAAAGAAGGAGCAGTGGTTCTTCAAGATTACAGATTACGCGGACGAGCTACTGGAAGGCCTTGAAGGAATCGAGTGGCCCAGCAAGGTAAAGAAGATGCAGGAGGACTGGATAGGAAGGAGCGAGGGGGTGGAGATAACCTTCGACCTCGTAAACAGGGGTGGATCGCTGAATGTCTTCACCACCAGGCCTGACACGCTCCACGGCTGTACATTCATGGCGCTCGCGCCCGAACACCCCCTGTCGGAGGAACTGGCCAGGGAAAACGAAGAGATAAGGGAGTTCGTGGACGAGATAAAGAAGCTGGAGGACAGGGAGAGGAAAGGTAAAAGGGGCATAGACACCGGGCTAAAGGCTGTGAACCCCGTGAACGGAGAGGAAATACCGATATACATAGCCGAGTTCGTACTGATGGAATACGGCACCGGCGCCATAATGGCAGTCCCGGCACACGACCAGAGGGACTTCGAGTTTGCGGAGAAGCATGACATAGATATAGTCAAGGTCATTGAGCCGGAGGAGGGGCTCGGGGAGCTGGAACGGGCCTACACCGGAGAAGGGAAGCTTGTAAATTCTCAGGAGTTCAACGGGCTGTCTTCGGAAAAGGCCAGAAAGGAAATAACCGAATATCTAAAGGAAGGGGACAAAATCGAAGAGACAGTCAACTACAAGCTCGAGGACTGGAACGTGTCGAGACAGCGCTACTGGGGTTGCCCCATACCTATAATTTACTGCGAGGAGTGTGGTGAAGTACCGGTTCCTGAGGAGGATCTTCCTGTGGAGCTGCCGAAGAAAGATATAGAAATAGACGTGGAAGGAAGCCCTCTGGAGCATGTCGAGGAGTTTGTAAATACCGAATGTCCTGAATGTGGCGGGGAGGCAAGGAGGGAGACCGACACCTTCGATACTTTCGTCGACTCGGCCTGGTATTTCCTGAGGTTCTGTTCTCCGGGTTACGAGGAAGGTCCATTTGACGAGGAAGAGGTCCACTCATGGATGCCGGTGGACCAGTACACGGGAGGAATAGAACACGCGGTTCTTCATCTCCTCTACGCAAGGTTCTTCACCAAGGCGCTCTCAGACCTCGGCCTTCTGGAGTTCAGGGAACCCTTCAAAAGGCTGTTGAACCAGGGTATGGTCCTTCTCGACGGAGAGAAGATGTCGAAGTCGAAGGGTAATGTGATAAAACCGGAGGAGATAATACAGGACTATGGCGCCGATGTGGGCAGGCTTTTCATACTCTCCAAAAGCTCTCCGGAAAAGGAGATAAACTGGACCGACGAGGGCGTGAGGTCCGCGAAGAAAACCATCGAAAGATTTTACGAGTTCTACGAAGACGTCGAAGGAAGGATGGAAGGAAATGGTGGAACGGAGGCCAAAACGCTGGAGGAGAGATACTACCTCTCGTTGCTCCACGGGTCCCTGAAGGAACTCACGGAGGAGATGGAGGAGATGAACTACCACTACGCGACGGATATCATAGACAGGATCCTGGGAAACGCGATAAAATACCTCAGAGAAGGTTCTGGGACAAGCGCGAAAAATGGAATACTGAAGGAATATATAGAAAAGCTAGTACTTGTTTTCGCGCCTTTCGCGCCGCACATCTGTGAAGAACTCTGGGACAGGATGGGAAAAGAAGGTTTCGTGGCGGAGGCAAAGTGGCCGGAGGTGGAAGAGGAGAAAATGGATGGGGAAGCGGAATCGGCCATGGAGATGGTCGATACGCTGGAAGATGACGTAAGGGAGATAAAGAGGATAACAGGCATAGAGGATCCAGACGAGGCGAAGATAATAGTGGCCGATCCGTGGAAATACGAGCTCTACGAAAAGGTCCTCGATGGAAAGGAGCTTTCGGAGATAATGGAAAACGAAGATATAAGGAGCCGGGGCGACGAAGCCGCAAGCTACTTCCAGGAGCTGAACAAAGAGCACGAGCTGGAGGAATTAATATTAGACAGCGGAGGAGAAGTGGAGGTATTGGAGGAAATGAAAGAAACGTTGGAGGAGGAGCTCAACGTCAAACTGACCGTTGAGAAGGAGGGGGAGAGTGGTGAGGAGAAGGCGGGGAAGGCGAGGCCTGGGAAGCCCGCGATAGTTCTCAAAGAATGAAGGACAAGTTTTTATAAATTCAGGGCCTGTTATTCTTGGGGTATTATGGAAGAAGGCGACGTCGTCGAGATAGACTACGTGGGAAGAGTCAAGGAGTCCGGGGAGCTATTTGACACGACGAAGAGGGGGATTGCAGAAGAGGAGAACGCGGTTAATGAGAGGGCGAAATACGAGCCTGTGAAGGTCGTAGTGGGTGCGGAAATGTTGGTGGAGGGGCTTGACGAGGCGCTACTGGACATGGAGGTCGGTGGAGGGGGAGAGGTAGAGGTTCCACCCGAGAAGGGGTTCGGAAGCAGGGAGGGCGACCTGATAAAGACATTCTCCGAGAAGAAGTTCAAAGACGAGGAGATGAATCCTTACCCTGGTATGCGCGTGAACCTCGATGGTAAGATGGGCAGAATCCTTTCCGTTAACTCCGGAAGAGTCAGGGTCGACCTGAACCATCCCCTTGCCGGAAGAACCCTTAACTACGAAGTGGAGATAAATAAAAAAATAGAAGGTACGGAGGAGCAGGTCGCCGCAGTTATAGGCTACTACCTGGGCGAGGATCCGGACGTAGAGGTGGAAGGGAAAAAAGCAACGGTGGAGGTACCCGAAAAGCTCAAAGACGAGGCACTCGAAAAGTTCGAAGACATAGTGAAGGAGCACCTGGATATAGAGGAAATCGACTTCAAGAAGGTAGAGGAAGATGAACCCGAAGGAAAGACTGAAGAGTCTGAGTAGGAGAGAGAAGGTAATAGTTGTTTTCTGGATAGTTCTATTTGTAGTTCTTGCATTTCATTCTGCAAGGTTTCCAAGGACCGAGCTGGAGAAGAACTGCGCCGAGTTCACAAGGAGGAACGGATGCCACCTGACGGAGGAAGAGATAAGGGAAATGGAAGTGGGTCAGAGGCTTTACAATCTGGTGGAAGACACTAACTTTGACGGTCCCAAGGAAGCCTGTGGATGTGTTACCTACAATATAACCGACCTCTAATTCATCAAGGCTCTCCTGGCAAAACCTTTAAATACCTTTGAATCAGTTATTTTGTTTATAAAGTCTCACAGGGTCTTTAAAATTGTAAAGGGGCTCTGTGAAGCTTTATTTGACTCATTTGACATCAAACGTGTCATTTTTAAGCCAAATTAGTGTTTAAAAACAAATAACGTGGAGGTGAAATCTTGCCTGAAACGAAGGAAATTCAAAGAGAAGAAGGGCCTAGAAACGACGAAGGGATTGAATCGCCCGAACCCGAGCTTGATCATGAAATAGACGAGAACCTCAAGGATATTTTGGAAGAGAGGAAAGCGGAGATAAGGGTTGTGGGTGTAGGTGGTGCAGGAGGAAACACCATCTCCAGGATGACACAGGTAGGCATTGTCGGCGCGGAGTCCGTGGCGATAAACACGGACGCACAGGACCTTCTCTACACGGACGCCGATAGAAAGCTTCTGATAGGAAAGGAGATCACCCAGGGACTTGGCGCAGGAGCCGACCCGGAAATTGGCGAAGAGGCCGCAAAAGAATCCAAACAGGACATCAAGGAAAAGCTCGAGGGAAGTGACATGGTCTTCATAACCTGTGGTCTGGGCGGTGGGACGGGAACAGGCGGCGCACCGATTGTTGCACAGACAGCGCAGAAACTGGACGCGCTGACTGTGGGGATCGTGACGCTTCCTTTCACCATGGAGGGCAAACAGAGAAGGGCAAACGCGAGAAGAGGTCTAGAGAAACTGGAAAACGAAGTGGACACCCTTATCGTGATTCCCAACGACAAACTTCTGGAGATTGTACCAGATGTCTCCGTGACCACGGCGTTCAAGGTCGCGGATGAGATTCTGGTAAACGCGGTCAAAGGAATTGCAGAGCTTGTTACAAAACCAGGTCTGGTGAACCTGGACTTTGCCGACATCAAGGCAGTGATGAAAAGCGGTGGACTCGCTATGATTGGAATGGGCGAGTCAGACACGGAGAACAGGTCTCTGGAAGCAGTTGAAAAGGCGCTGACAAACCCGCTGCTCGACGTGGACATAGAAGGTGCAGATGGAGCCCTGATAAACGTCACGGGTGGCCCGGACAGCACCATCAGCGAAGCACAGGAAATCGTGGAAGCAGTATCAGAGAAGCTACATGATGATGCGAAGGTCATCTGGGGTTCGCAGATCGTCGAAGAGCTCGGTGAGTCGATCAGGACCATGCTCATAGTGACGGGCGTGAAGTCCTCGCAAATCTACGGACCTAGAAAGAAATACAGTGAGGAAAAACAGAGAGAAATCGAGGAAATTCTTGGAATAGAGTTCGTGGAGTGAGCCTTCCGGCTGTGGGGGTGCCTGGGAGGCGAACCCTTTCTTTTTTATTTATACGTCTCGACAGAATGAAACAGTTTTTTAAAGGTTGGGTCCTATTAAAATTTGTCGTAACAGATAACATGTCGATATCGTCTTTTTTCAAAAGTTGTAAAAGGGTTTTGAAGGTAGCAACCAAACCTTCAAGGGAAGAATTTTTTCAGACCGCGAAGGTGACAGCCATTGGTATAGGCCTTATAGGGGCCATTGGGTTTGCTGTGTTCCTTATCTTCCAGCTTCCAAGCACTCTGGGGATGTGAGATGACTATACTGACTTTGAAGACGACGATAGGCAGGGAGTCCACAGTGATGAAAGACATAAATGAAAGGGTGCACTCCTCGGGCCACGATATAAAAGCCATGGTGCATCCCGAAGAGCTGGATGGATACGTGATATTAGAGGGGGATGCCACAGACATAAGGAAGGTCGTAAGAGACGTAAGGCATGCAAAAGGTATAATATCCGAGGACGTTGGTATAGACGAAATAAACCAGTTCCTTGAGTCGAAGGAAATAGAGATAGAAGTGGAGAGAGACGATATAGTTGAGGTGATTGGGGGCCCGTTCAAGGGTGAGAAGGGAAAGATCACGAGAGTGGACGAAGCGAACTCCGAGGTCACACTCGAGCTACTGGAGGCCACAGTTCCTATACCGGTCACAGTCGGAGTAGGATCTGTAAAGATAGTAGAAAGTTCAGGTGAGAGTGAATAAAATGGCTGATATAAACGCACTTGTCGAGGCAGGGAATGCATCCGCAGGCCCTCCTTTAGGCCCACAGCTGGGTCCGCTGGGGGTTGATATAGGAGAGGTTGTATCGGAGATAAACAAGAAGACCAAGGACTTTGAGGGAATGGAAATTCCTGTAACTGTCACTGTTGATGAGGAGACAAACGAGTTCGAGGTGGAGGTAGGGACCCCTCCCACAGCAGCGATGATAAAGAAGGAAACGGAGCTTGAGGCCTTGTCGTCACACCCCAAGGAGGACAAAGTAGCGGATATGTTTATCGAACAGTGCATAAAGATTGCGAAGTCCAAGCTTCCCGACCTCAACTGTTCGAATATGAAGGCCGCGGTGAAACAGGTGGTGGGTTCATGCGTATCCTCGGGTGTAATGGTGGAGGGAAAGGATCCAAAGGAGGTACTGGAGGATATAGACGAAGGCAAACACGACGAGAAGATTGAGCAGGAGAAAACGGAGCTAACCGAGGAGGAGAAGGAGAAGCTCAGGGAGAAAAGAGAAAAGCTAAAGGAGAAGAGGAAGGAAAAGGAAGAGGAGTTCAGAGAAAAGGCAGAGGAGCTGCTCAGCCAGATGGAGACGGAGGAAGAGGAAGAGGAAGTCGAGTTTTCGAGGGACGAAAAGGTCAGGAAACTGGAGGGGGAGGATATACCTTACGAAATAATTGTCGAGTACCTGCCTGAGGAGGAGGAAGAAGAGGAGGGTGGGGGAGAAGGTGAGGAAGAGGCCGGCGAGGAAGGGGGAGAAGCTTAGATTTAAATAAGTTCAGGTGTATTAGGTTTCCATCCGTTCACTACCGTCGGTTCTGACGGTAGGAGGTGAGATTATGGACAGCGAGGATCTAGTAGAGAAAGTGAAAGAGCTGGAGGAAGGATCGGACGAGAGGAACTTCCTTCAGACAGTGGACCTAGTGGTTAATCTGGGAGATATAGACCTCACTGACCCCGGGAACAGGTTTTCTACGGACATTATACTTCCCCATGGAAGGGGCAAGGAGAGGGAGGTATGTGTTATAGCCGACTCAAAGATAGGTGAGGCCAAGAACCTTGACGTGAACCTTATTACGAAGGATGACCTGGAGGAGCTGGAAGGAGAAACAGACGAGATAAAGAATATAGCCGAACAAAACGACTACTTTCTGGCCGAAGCTCCGCTGATGCCTAAAATTGGTGAAGTGCTTGGGCCAGTGCTGGGACCGAGGGGAAAGATGCCCAATCCCTTCCCCCCCGATGCTGACCTGGAGGACGTTTTGAAGAAGAGGGAGAACGCGCTCACCGTTAAAGTTGGCGAAGGCCCGACACTACATTTCCCTGTGGGAACGGAAAACATGGACGCGGATATGATATCAGAGAACGTGAATGCTGTTCTGGACGAGATAGAAGCAAATCTTCCCAAAGGTCCGAAGCAAATATACTCCGCCTACATAAAACTTACGATGTCGAGTCCTGTGAGGCTGATATAATGACCAGGGAATGGAAAAAGAAGGAGGTCGAAGAGCTGAAGCAGTTGCTGGAGGACCACCCCGTTGTCGGAGTCACAAGCATGTACAAAATTCCTGCGGCACAGCTCCAGGAGATGAGGAAGGACCTGCACGGCAAGGCAAAGATAAAGATGTCGAGGAAAACGCTTATGAAGATAGCTCTGGACGAGGCGGATGTAGAAGGCGGAGACAAGTTGAAGGACCATCTGAAGGGCGAGGCCGCCTTCATATTCACCGAGATGAACCCCTTCAAGCTATACTCCTACCTTCAGGAGAACAAGAGTTCCGCGCCCGCACAGGCAGGAGACATCGCACCCAACGACATCACGATTCCGGAGGGTGGAACGGGAATAGACCCTGGACCCGCCATAGGCAAGCTTCAGAACGCGGGTATAAAGACCTCCATCGATGAGGGGGAGATACAGGTGGCCGAAGAGAGCAAGATTGTGGAGGATGGAGAGGAGGTAACACACGAGGTCGCGGAAGCTTTGAAGATGCTTGACCTAGAGCCCATGGAGATAGGTCTGAGTCTAAAAGCTGTATGGGAGGACGGGAACGTCTTCAAGCCGGACGACCTGGACATAGACGTGGAAGAATACGAGGAAAGGGTCAAGGGCGCATATCAGAAAGCGATGAACCTGTCTATAAACGCGGGATACATGACCCGGGAGAACGTGAGGTCTCTGCTCAGGAAGGCCCGGGGAGAGGCAAGTTCGGTGGCACTGGAGAGCGAGTTCGTTACAGAGGAAACGGCGGAGGGGTTATTAAGAATAAACAGTTCAAAGGTAAAATCCCTTAAATTGAAAGTAGACGAGGAGGTGTCGTAAGATGGAGTACGTACAGTCAGCCATGCTCCTTCACTCCGCTGACAAGGAAATCAACGAGGAGAACATCACTGCAGTGCTGGAAGCCGCAGGCGTGGACGTGGACGAAGCCAGGGTCAAGTCCCTTGTCGCTGCGCTGGAAGACGTCGACATAGACGAAGCAATAGAGAGCACTGCAGTACCTGCAGGGGGCGCCGCACCAGCATCTACAGATGAGGAAGAAGAAAGCGAAGAGAAGGGCGCGGAGGAGGAAGAGAGTGATGAAGAAGAGGAGGAAGAAGGAGCAGGCGAAGAGGAAGCTGCCGAAGGACTCGGTAGCCTGTTTGAAGAGTAAAAACCAGAACGTTTATTTTTCTCTTATTTGTAATTATAGTTGGTCGCTATGGGAAAGTTAGAGGAATTGAAGACGCAGATACTCGGGGAAGCGTCAGAGAATCCTGAAAAGTTCTTCCCTGTAAGCAAGCTCAGGGAGAGGGGGTTCCAGAGAGGTAAATGTAAAAACTGTGGGAAGTACTTCTGGTCCAAGGACAAAAACAGGGAGGTATGTGGAGAGGCGGAATGCTCCAGTGGATATACTTTCATAGGTAACTCACCCGCGGAACGGGAGCTGAGCTACACATCTGTGTGGACCGAATTTCGGGATTTTATGGAGAAAAGGGGCTATACGCCCGTGAATAGATATCCTGTCCTCGCAAGGTGGCGAGACGACACGGAGTTCGTGCGCGCCTCGATCTACGACTTTCAGCCCTACGTGGTTTCGGGTGAGGTAGATCCTCCCGCGAACCCCCTGGTTATAGCACAGCCATCCCTGAGGTTCAACGACATAGAGAACGTTGGAATAACGGGCGCACACTACGTACTCCATGACCATATTGGCCAGCATACGTTCCAGGAGCCGGGAAACTACGATCAGGAAAAGTACTTTGAAGACATGCTGGACTGGATTGTCGAGGGGCTTAAAATTCCCGAGGAAGAAGTGGTTTTACACGAAGACGCGTGGGGAGGCGGAGGAAATCTAGGCGTCTCTATAGAGTTCTTCGTCGGCGGCCTGGAGCTTCTAAACCAGGTCTACATGTCCTACGAGATCGACGACTCGGAAAGGGGCTACTCGGAACTTGATATAAAAGTCCTTGACATGGGTATGGGCCATGAAAGGATAGCGTGGATAGTCCAAGGAACTGAAACCTCTTACCAGGCTTCTATGCCCCAAGTTATAGAAAAGCTTGTGGAAAGGACGGGAACGGAGAAAGACAGATCCCTGTGGAGGAAGTTCACAACCCATTCAGGAGAGCTAAACGTGGACGAGGTAGAGGACGTGAAAACTGCGTGGAGAGAAGTGGCGGAGAAAATTGGAGTTACGGAGGAGGAGCTCAGAGAAGAGATAAAACCAACGGCCGCGCTTTATTCTATAGCAGACCATACAAGGGCACTGCTATTCGCTTTCGTAGACGGCGCACTGCCATCCAACACGGGCGAGAAACACTCACTTCGGGTCGTGGCAAGGCGCGCCTTTGACTTTATAGACAGGTACAAGTGGGATATCAGCCTCGAAGAAGTAATGGAGTGGCACGCAGAAGAGCTCAAGGAAATGTTTCCAGAACTAAAGGAGAACCTGGACCAGGCCAAAAAGATAATAAGGCACGAGAGGGAGAAATATGAGGAAACCAAGGAGAAGGCCAGGGAAATTATAAAGGGACTAAAGGGTAAGAAAGTAGATGAATCTAAACTTCTGGAGCTTTACGAGACCCACGGAATTTCACCGGAGCTGCTAAGGAGGTTTGACGTGGACTTCGAAATGCCGAAGAACTTTTACTCGAGGGTGTCGGGGGAAGGGGGGGAGGAGGTAGAAGATGAGGAGGACGTAGAACTGGATCTGTCCGGACTGCCCGAAACCGAAAAGCTGTACCTACAGGACGAGAAGAAAGTGGAATTCGAGGCCAGGGTTCTGAAAATACTGGAAGAAGAAGGTAAAAAGTACGTGGCTTTGGACCGGACATGCTTTTACCCTAGCCAGGGAGGACAGATAAGTGACCTCGGAACTATAAACGGCTCAGAGGTCTTGGAAGCTGTTAACGAAGGCGGCACAGTCCTTCATATAATGAAAGACGTTGACTTCAAGGAGGGGGAAACTGTGCAAGGAGAGATAGACAGCAACAGGAGGAAACAGCTAATGCAACATCACACCGCAACCCATGTTATAAACGGGGCCACTACGGAAGTCCTCGGTGATCACATATCCCAGGCTGGCGCCAAGAAGACGGAGGAGAAGGCAAGGTTGGACATCACACATTACAAAAACCTTGACAGAGAGGAGATAGATAAAATAGAAAGGGCGGCAAGGGACTGGGTTGAGGAAGGGCTTGAGGTGAAGAAAACGGTCATGGAAAAGTCCGAGGCCGAAAAAAAGTATGGTTTTAAGATATATCAGGGCGGAGTCCCCCCTGGAAACGAGCTCCGTATAGTTAATATAGGCGGCGGAAGAGATGTGGAGGCCTGTGGAGGCACTCACCTGGACAACACCTCAGAGGTGGATGATATAGCCCTGGTAAGGAGTACGAAGGTCCAGGACGGGGTAGTACGTCTTGAGTTCAAAGCAGGAGAGGCCGCAAGAGAGTACAGAGATTTCAGGGATAGAATCAAGGGGAGGTTGGGGGAATGGATTGATACGGAAAGTTACACGCTTGAGAAGATAGGGGGGTTTTTCGATGTGCCCATTGAAGAGCTGGAATCCGTGGTAGAGAGGTTCTCCCAGGAATGGGAAGGGAGGAAAGAACGTCTAGAAGAGCTGGGGGGTTTCTTGGGTGAGGAAATCAAGAAATATGAGGTAAGGCCAAGGGACCCGGAGAAGCTTTTCGAGGAGTGGAAGAATATGAGGAAGGAAATAAAGGATCTGGAAAGGGAGGTATGTGAAGATTTTGTAGATGAGGCCCTTGGCTCCCAGAAAAGATTTGTCAGAAAGGAAATCCCCGTCGAAAACGCTGGGGCACTTATCAGAGCTGTGAAGAGGATAGCTGAAAACTCTGATGAGAAGGCCGTTCTTTTGCGTGGAGGAAATGCTGTTGTGGCCGGCAAGGGAAGCAACTCAGAACGAGACCTGGTGGAAGAAGTGAAGAAAGAAGCGAAGGTTGTGAAGGAGGAGGACGGGCTTGTTAAGGGGTTCGACCTCAAATAATCAGTCGTACCTAATTATTATGTAGTCTCCATGTCTTAGTTGGTAGTTTTCGTACTGATCTATTGACCTGACCGGTTCTTCTTCTCTTCCTTCCAGGAACCTTCCCCTAGATACGCTGACCTCATTGCTGTAGGAGGTGTTGCACATATTGTCGTTCTTGTAGCCCATTAGCTCCGTTTCTGTGAAGGTCCTGTTCATTGCATCGAAGACGTGACCAAGAGTTACACCACTATCCCCCGGGAACTCTATCAAGCTTTCTCCATCAAAAGTCAGCTGGCCTTGGGACAGCTCAGTCTCCACCTCAGGAAGTTCCTGCGGGTCTCCACATATCTCTACCTCCAGACGGGCTTGGGCCAAAGGATTTTCGCCTCCACTGTCCCCGGGAAGGGCGGCGGTTATTGCATATGCCACTCCCGAGCCCCCGAAAAGAAGAGCTACTAGGATAGCTCCCAACTGCTGCTTAGTTACTTCGACCCTCATAAAATCACGTTGAATGGTAGCCCCGCCAGGATTCGAACCTGGGCCATGAGGTCCAGAACCTCACATCCTTGGCCTCATAATTTGACCGCTAGACTACGGGGCTCTGTTTCTTTCTGCCTATGTTTAGTTGAAACTCACTTTTATAAACTTCAAGGTAAAAAGGTTTTTTGTTTCAAGGAGGTGTTAATATGCCGGTAGTAGGTGTCAACCTTAGGACGATCAGCGCGGAAAGGGAAGAGAAAGTCAGCGGAAATCTGAAAGTCAACAACACTCCGAAAATCAAGGACGTTGAAGTGAAGACCGTAGGCAGCTTGGGAAAGGAAGCCCTTTCTATAGACTTCGAGTACTCCTGCGAGTACGGAAAGGAAGATGAAGACAAAGCTGTTGCAGAGGTAAACATAGGCGGTGAAGTGCTTTTTCTGACGGATGACCCCCAGGAAATACTTGAAAACTGGGAGGAAAACAAGGAGCTCCCCGATGAAATAGTAATTCCTACAATAAACAGTATAATGAGAAAGTCCCTGACTAAAGCAGTGGATATATCAGAGTCTCTTCAGATTCCCCCGCCGATAAGGTTCCCAAAAGCGAAGAAAAAGTCTGATAGTGCTCGATACATAGGTTAAACCTCTCTAAATCTTTTATTTTTAATTTAAATCTATTTAAACTTATATTATACTGTTTTATTCCTTTTTAGAGCTTTATTCCCAGTTTAAGCCATTCAAAATGCCGTGAGAATTACCACTAACTCTCACATTTTCGTGAGTTTTGTAAGTATTTACTATATAACATATTTTTAAATATATTTTTTATATAAAATTTCTTTTTAAATATACTTAACATTATATACTTTATAAAATGTCTTTTCCTGGAAATTTCTTCCAAAATATTTATTAAATTACTTGTTTTTCAGTGCAGTTTTATATATGCTGTTCCACTCCTTTGCCAGCTTCTCTAGGTGCGAGGAAAGGGACTTCGAAGGCTTGAGGACCATGAACCACCCCCTCCCAGGATCCGATTCCACGGCCTCTCTTTCCCTCTGCAGGACCCCGAATTTTACTAGTTTTGGTATGACCACATTGTACGCCGTGGATGTGGGAATTCCCTTCTTTTCAAGGAAATCGGAGAGCATATCCTTGTCCACACCATCTGGGTTTGAGAGAATAAAATCGACAAGTTCCGTGGCGTATTCGTTGCTCCTTTCCTGGTACTCCTTTGGGAAGATGTGGTTTATTACGTCCTCAAGGTCCCATCGTATGTCCTCGTCTATGGCCGGCCATTTATCGCTCTGGACTGAGGGGAAATACAGACTCTCCTTGCTCTTCAGAGTTTCACCCTTGACAGGAACAGGCTTTTCGTTTCCTTTGGACATGAAATCACCTTGCTTTTTTAGATTTTCTTTTGCACAACGTTTCGTTATAAATATTAACTCCCTAGTAAATAAAAGTTTACAACATATCGTTATTGAGAAAAGAAATATGGATTGAGCCCCCAAGGGAACCGACGAAAATATACCCTAAAACCGGACTCTCGATGGTCTAGTTTATCAAACCGTTGTGCAAAGGAAATCACTCTTCCTCTTCTTCTTCGGACTCTTCTTCAGGCTCATCTTCTTCCTCTTCCTCTTCGATCTTTCTCTCAAACTTTCTAACCAGACCTTCAAGATCGTGCGCTATTTCCTCCCCATCATCGGTCAGCTCTATAAGCTTTACCCTCCCTTCCTTGGTGAATTCCACGAGGTCAAGCTCCTCAAACTGGTCTAAAACTTTGATTGTGTGTGAATATGTGCAGTCGATCCCCTTGCTTACCTCGGTCGCGTAGTTGGGGTCGTCCCCTTGCTTTAGAAAAACAAGCATCTCTGCCGGCTTCTCCTGCAAGAACAGTTTCTTGAACATGTCCTTAGAAGTCACTTCCCACACCTGTACACTATTAATTTTCGGAGTATTTAAATATCTAATCCAATTTTTTAGAACATATATTATACTTAAAATGTTTTATTTTATATATTTTATTATAAATTTGATATAAAATATCTTTTATAAAATATATATAAATAAATATATTCTATAAAATATTTTTTATACGACTAAGAAGTTTTTTCTAATGTGAGAGTTATGGAGACGATGACCAGGCCAAACACGATAGATGCCGCGAAGCGCCCCATTCCAGCCTCCGGGCTGAGGATTACTCTACTGGCCTCGGAAGCCACAACCGTAAACCCCAGGAAGAAGGCGGTGTAGGTGCAATGTCTAAGTATTTTGTTTTTGTCGGGAAGGATGTGCACAGACCTTCCTACTATTGAAACGAGGAAGGAGAGGAAGAAAAGATAAATGGATCCTCTTAAAAACGCTGCACTGGACTCGATTAAATCCGGGGTTGGCTCCATCTGCATAGCGGTATATCCGTTGTTAATAGCTATAGCTGCGATTGCCAGAGAGACAACGTAAAAGAAGAATGTGACTCTTCTGGCGGTGAAGGATGTCTGAACCTCCTCGTAGGCAGACCTTATAGGATCCTCGAGGTGGAAACCCTTGACCAAGAGATACGTCCCCAGTACACCTAAAGTTATCCTCCATCCCCTAGTTCCAAGAAGGGCGTAAAATATAAGGAAAATGGCAGGTATACCCAAAATTATTTTGCCCATCTTGGGATCCGAGACAATTTCCTTGAAAAACTCATTTATCTGGTAGTACATGCCCTCGAGCCTTTCGCTCTGTTTCATTATAACTCTCCTTATGGAAACTATATCCGCGTGGCTTTGAACTATCGGGAGTATCTGCTCGTCTTCCGTGCCATCCACAACAAGTATTACCTTATCGGTGCCCGTCTCCTCGAGAACTTTCTCAAGTTGCTCTGCAAGCCTCTCATCGCTCTCTACCCCCACATGAGAATCGCCTGTTATAGTAGCTATCTCCGCATTTTCCTTGCTATCATATATCTTGATGGACTCAAAGATTGCATTGGGGTCGGAGTCCTCGGGATCGGAAAGGGCCAGGCTTTCTGCAAGTTCCAGATTTTTCTCTCTGCCTACCACGGGGCCTTCCATATCCGTCTTTCTGCCAACGTCGTCGTCTCTGTCCACGCAGAGAACAAGCAATTTTTCCGACATAGATAGTAATGGGTGAAATAAAAATAAAAGCGTTAACGCTCTATTCTTGGATAAATTTTAAATACGTGAGATCCTCTTTTCTCTGTGGTGTTTAAAATGGGGGAAATACCTTTAGCTCCGGTTGATAGGATTATTAGAAGTCAGGGAGCGAAAAGAGTTTCTGAGGAAGCCGTGAAGGAGTTTTCCGAAGTTATAGAGGAGATTGCTGGTGACTTGGCTGCAGAATCGGCCGCCCTGGCCGAACATGCGGGCAGGAAGACTGTGAAGGGAGAAGACGTCAGGCTCGCGAGTAGGAAAGGCTTCTAGATTCTTTTTAGCCGTGGTTTTATGAAGGAAGAAGTCAAGGAGTTAGCTGAGAAGATAGGAGAGAAGGAGGACCTGGAGTTAGATGAAGTAATGGAAATGGTGGAGGCAAAGGAGGAGGAATACAGCGGCCTTATTTCTAAAGAAGGTGCCGCCCATATAGTGGCAAAGGAGGCGGGTATAGAACTTACAGACAGGGAGGGGGGCTCGCTTGACATAGAGAATATCGTCCCCGGGATGAACAGCGCTACCGTCACAGGAAAGGTCGAGAGGATATTTGAACCCAGGGAGTTTGAAACGGAGGACGGCAAGGGCAAAGTTGCGAACCTGATACTTAGAGATGAAACAGGAAGCGTCCGGTTCTCACTGTGGAACGAGGAAGTAGAAAGGTTGATAGAGGAGGAGAAGGTAGAGGTCGGTGACACGATAAAGGTGGAAAACGGATACGTGACTGAAGACAACAGAGACGAGCCTGAACTCAGGCTTGGAAGATCAGGAAAGGTAAAAGAATCGGATGAGAAGATCGATGTGGAAGTCAAGACCACAGGAGCTGCCAACAAAGGTCAGGGGAGGATGAAAATTGAAGACCTTTCCCCAGGGGCCAGATGCGAAATAAGGGGAACAATCGTTAACGTCTTTGCTGACAGTCCGTTCTTCAAGACATGTCCGGAATGTGATAAGAGGGTGGAGGAAGAGTGTGAAGAACACGGAGACTTCGAGGTAAATATGGCCCTTTCGGCCGTGGTCGACGATGGAACGGAATCCATACGGACGGTATTCTTTGGTGAAGAGGTGGAAGAGCTTGTGGACGTCGACACGGAAGATGCCTGGGAAATGACCGATGAGGGAAGTTCTATGGAGGAATTCACAGAAAAATGCAAGGAAAGGATGGGCGACGAGGTCCTGCTTCAGGGGCGCGTGAAGATGAATGATTTTTTTGGGCGGCCGGAGTTCATAGCCAATTCAATAGAGGAGGTGGACTTAAAGGAGGAGACGGAGAAAGTTCTTGAAGCTATATAAAGTATTTAAAATTGGAAACGGAAAGTTCTTTGTTGGTCAAATGCCGGAAGAAACTGAACTCAAAGGCTTGCCCGGTGTGGGTAAGAAAACTGCAGAAAAGCTTGAAGAAGAGGGCTACAAGGACCTGATGTCCATAGCCGCAGCTTCCTCTGGAGAGATATCGGGGAAAACTTCTATTGGGGAATCAACCGCAGAGAAAATAATAGGCGCGGCGAGGAAGGAACTGGATATGGGCTTTGATACAGCGACGGAGGTCTGGGAGAAAAGGGACGAGGCCAGGAAGATCACTACCGGCTCAGAGGAGATAGACGAGCTGATAGGTGGTGGCGTGGAAACACAGACTCTCACCGAGGCTTATGGAAGCTACGGCTCCGGTAAAACCCAGCTTGCATTTCAGTTAGCTGTTAATGTGCAAATGAGTGGGGAAGATGGTGGTCTTGATGGTGGTTGTGTTTTTATAGATACCGAAAATACCTTCAGGCCTGAAAGGATCAAGGAAATAGCCGAAACCCGGGACATGGATCCCGAGGAGGTTCTGGATAATATATACGTCGCAAGGGCCTATAACTCCGATCATCAGATGGTGCTCACGAACGAGGCAGATGAAATACTTGAAGAGAACGATATCGGGCTTGTAGTGGTGGATTCCCTTACAGGACAGTTCAGGGCCGATTACACCGGTAGAGGAGATCTTGCGGAAAGGCAGCAGAAGCTGAATAGACATCTTCACGACCTTCAGAGACTGGCCGAGGTTCACAACGTCGCTATCTTCGTTTCCAATCAGGTAATGTCTAAACCCGATGTCCTTTTCGGAGACCCCACCAAGGCTATTGGTGGACATATACTCCACCATGCCGCCTCTTTCAGACTATACCTTAGGAAGGGGAAGGGAGAAACCAGGATTTGCAAGCTTGTTGACAGTCCCTACAAGCCCGAAGGTGAAGCGCCCTTCAAGATAACCGAAAGGGGCATAGTTGACAAGTAGTGGACACGATCTCTAAATTATATCTTTCTCGGACACTATGACGAAGTCTCCAACTGAATTTATTGCCGAGAAAGGAATTAGATGCCTGCCCCGGTCGTCCATTTCTACTTGAAGTTCAGAGACATGTTTCGTCGGGTCCGTCAGGACGATATTCATAAGTTCACCCGACTCGGTTATGAAAGAAACGTCGCCGACCGATCCAAACTTTTTGCCGGCTTCTTCAGAAACCACTACCTTGCCCATAAGCTTTTTTCCTCTAATGTCTGCCATGTTATCACCATTTAATATTATTTCCCGCCTTATTTAAAATTTAGAGTAAGGCTTCACAAGAAGACTATTAACATAGCCAAAAGCCCTCCGGAAAAGGTCGCTATGAGGTTTACCTGGGACTTGGTCAGGCTACCGTCCCTTTCAAAGAGAGCGCCAAGAATGGAATCTATCTGACAGCCAAGGAAACCGGCCAGGAAAGTTGCCAGAGGATTTACCCCGAATATAAAATAGGAGAGGATAGCTATGGTTCCCGAACCCAGAAGAGAAGAGAGGGTTCCAAGGAGTGATATCGCCCCTTCGGTCCCTGGAACAACTCTTTCCCGGGTTGTTATGAGCCAGGCTTTATCCGAAGTTACCCCTATCTCAGATGCCAAGGTATCAGCCATCGCAGTGGATACGGCACCAGAAAATGCCAAGGGGTTAGATAGTACTGCGAAAAAGGTGGGTGAAACTCCGTTCCCAAGTATGTTTTTAAGGTCCCTTCTGCCGGTATTGGACTCCTCCACATTCATATCTTTTTTCAGACCAATTTTCCACTTGGTCCCTAGGTAACCAATGCCCATAAAGATCAAGAGGAGCAGCACCCAGAACAGCCCCTGAGACCCGTTAAGGGTCCATATTCCCGCGCCCATAAGAAAAGCTATAATGCTGGCAGGAGCCGAAAGAATATCTACCTTCCAGGAAATCAACGCAACTATAGAACATCCCAATAGAGCTTCTAAAAGAATCATCAGGTAGAATATACTACGTGTCCACTAATAAATTTTTTGTCTTAATGTCCAAGGAGTAGATGTATCCCTTTCCCTTCTTCTCTCTCTTGAGTATATCTTCCTTGAGAAGTCTCCTTAGAATATTGTTCACGGACCTTACGGCGTGTTGTTTGGTCTTGTAGCTATCCGTACCCAGCTTCTCGGCTATTTCTGAGGGGAAGAGTTCGTCTTCCTCCGAAAGTATCTTTACTATCTCCCTCTGCTTGTATGGAAGCTCCTTCAAAAGGTCCTTTCCCCTTCTTTTGTCCCTCTCGCCTTTGTCCTCACCTTCCAGGCCACCGACCTCATCTATCTTCTTTTCGTCTTTTTCAATTGCCCGGTTTATCAGTTTATCACAGACCTTGAGGACCTCCCTTGGGAACCCCCCCGTCCTATCGTAAATTTGCTTTACGCAGCCTTCCGTGAAGGGGCCCAGATCCTCGCCGCCCCATCTTTCTATCCTCCTCTCTATCAGATCACGGGTTTCTTCCTCGGTAAGGGTAGTCAGCTCTACTTTGGTTGTTATCCTGCTCTGCAAGGTCTCGACATTCCCTTTCAGTTTATCCTCGATGGAGGGCAAACCGGCAAGTATCAGCTGTATTTCATCGACCTGGTCCGTTATCGTTCTCAGCCACTGTAACACCTTCACGTCGGCTTCATGCACTTCATCCACGAGAAGGAGGAGGGTTTCCTTTAACTTTTCATTTAGATAACCTGAAAGCTCGTGAACACTCACATTAAAACCAAACAGTCTTTGAAAAAACGACGGCCTAACCTTTTCCGTAAAGACGTCGACCATTTCATCGTATTCGGGAGGTTTGGAAAGGTAGAGAATCTCGTGGCTTCCGGAGAATTCCTTTTCAAGAAGCTTTAAGAGCGTGGTTTTACCGGATCCTGTGGCCCCGGAAACAAGGGCAAACTTTCGGCCCTCCTGGATATGTAAGCTCAGTTTCTTGAGAGCTTCCTCGTAACCCACAAAAAGCGAGGGGTCTATATTTAAAGTGAAAGGATTTCCCTCAAGGTCCGCTTCTTCAAACCAGTCGTTTATCTTTACTTCATAATTGTTTAACAAAATATTCACGACTCCTTCATGGAATCTTTGATTTCTTGTGAATATTACGTGAATTTGATATTAAACCTTTGTGTGTTTAATATTTAAACGTTAAGTTTAATAGATGTTTCACTTTCACTTTAAATTACTTCACGTTTAAAAATTTAATTCATGTGAATGTAACGTTACAAATATTTAACCTATATTAATGACGTTAAGGGTTTGTGAATGTTTGATTAATTTAACGTTAACCATAAATTACATTCACGTCAGGCACACATTCTCTTCACATTAAGTAAATATCCATTCATATGGGCAAATATGAAGATAACCGTCTTTCTATGGGGGTTGAGAGCAGACTAAAACCTGAAGTAAGCCCTATTTTGAGTAAATTTTTCGATATTATTGGGAAATGTGAGTGTTCCAGAACCAGAGATCATCGGTTTTCCGGAATAAATGTGAGAATTTGAGGGAGGTTAACTGAAGTAAGGGGTAAAAACGGCGTATATTCCGTTAAATGTGAGGGATATATGACCCTTATCGGAGATAAAGTGTGTGATATAGTGTATAATGTGAGGGTTAATTTAGGGTGATTGTCTCTCAACTATCTGTGAGAATATCTCTAGTTTTGAGGAGATATTCTACTGGTTTCCCTGATTCAAGTTGATTTCTGATGCCTTCTTTCAACTTTATGAGCCTTATTCCAAAGTATTTGCCCTCTCCATCCTTCGCACCCTTAGATTCGACAAATGAATCTACAACTTCTTCTAAATAGTAATGTACTGTCGACGGAGCTATAGAGGACTCCCTAGAAAGCTTTCTAAGCCAAATACCGTCAGGATATTTCCTCAATGTCTTAATAAGTGATTCTAATTTCTCTAAATCTGGTCCATCTTCTGAGCCTTCTTTTGGCATAGTTCATCCCTGAACAGCGTTCAACAAAGGTCTGGATTTTCTGAAGTTATATAATATTATTACAGTGGTTTTATAAAATATCCCTGGAAAATTTAAATTGATGGAATATGAGGTGTTTTCTGGGAACAAAACTAGATGGGTCTTTAATTCCTGAAGTATCCAGAGTGAAGGATGGGTTCACCAAAATCAATGCAGATATAAAGCCTGTGTTGGACGAAAACCTCCATTTTACGGTAAAATTCCTTGGAGAAATCAAACAAGGTAGAATAAAAGACATAGACGTTATGAAGGAGGTTCTTGAGGAATTTCAACCATTTAAGGTAGAATTGAAAGGTGTCGGAGCCTTTCCCTCAAAGGACTATATAAAGGTGCTGTGGATCGGCGCCGGTCAAGGGAAGAAAAAGTTCAGACAGCTGATGAAAAGAACTGATGGGAGGCTTGGCGAAGAGGGGTTTGAAGAGGAGAAAAATAAACCTGTTCCACATATAACCGTAGGAAGGGTTAAAAGCGGGAGGAACAAAGGCCGGATCCAGTCAAAAATAAGAAAATGGGAGGGGAAGGAGTTCGGGAAAATGATGGTAGAGGAGGTCACGCTGTTTGAAAGTGAGCTGAAGTCAGAAGGTCCGGTATACAAAAAAATCAAAGACTACCGCCTATGAAGGATGAAAAACTACGTCGTCTCTGCATATTAGTTTCAGTAATTGGAATTGTATCGCTCTTCGTGTTTGTTAGGATCAGTGAACCCAAAAAAGTCGAAATAGGGTCATTGGGAGAAGATGATGTGGGTAGGCGAATCAAAGTAGAAGGAACCATGGAGAACCCCTATTTACATGATGATGGACATTTGTTCTTTCACGTGAAGGATGGAACAGGGGAAATTAATGTGGTGCTCTTCAATGACGACCTTGAAAGTATGGATTTGGACCCCACAGTTCTGAAAAATACCAGAAGGTTAGAGGTGGAAGGAGATGTAGAGCTTTATGAAGGTGAACTGCAGGTCATACCGGTCGAAGTAAAGGTTCTAAAATAATATGGCGTCAATCTTCCTCTTCTTCCATTGCCTCCTTCACACCGTCCTTCCTCCTGTAAAGTATGGACTTTCCCTCTCTTTTTTCCTCTACGAGGTCCATGTTCTTGAGTTCGGAGACCTTTCGGCTGACGTATTCCTGTCTGTAGTTCAATATCCTGGCCAAGTTTTTGGTTGACATCCAGCTTTGAAGCAAGTCTATTATCCTTCTGTGGACGTCCTTGAGGTCTGATTTCTCCGTGCCGTTGGTTATAAGTTTGTCCAGTTTTCCTTCTATCCTGTCTGCCCTTTTGTCGAGGCTGTCCAGCTTTGAATGAATTTCTTCCAGCCTATCGCTTTTCACGTCAACAGTTTCAACTATCTTTCTAACAATGCCCGTGTCCAGGTCCTCAGCTTCCTCGACTGTTTTCTCAGCCATAATAATAATTGGAGGGTGAATCTTTTAAAGTTTAAGATCCGAAGTTCCGAGTTAATTTTTATTAGTTGAAGGTTTATTTCTATCCATGGGATTGGGAAAGGATCTATGGGAAAGGCTTGAAGGTATTGACGCGCTAATTCTCGAAGGAAACAGCTACGCCAATCCAAACATTCACTACATGAGCGGGCTCTTAACTTCCGATGGATTTATATACATCAACGTTGGAGGAGAGGAGGTTCTTCTTGTAAACAAGCTGGAGAAGGAAAGGGCCGGGGAGAAGACCAGGGTTGAGGAAGTCCTTGCACCTGAAGACCTGAAACCGGAGAAGGAAGGTAAGGATGAGGCCAGGTACAAGAAAAAGTCGTTAATGATAGCCCAGCTCCTTGAAAGTAAGGGGGTTAACTCGGGAAAGATTGGGATCACGGGCAGGTTTCCTGTGGATCTCTATAAAGAGCTGGACAAAGACTACGAAGTAAGGGTGGTCGAGAACAAAGTAAAGGAGCTTAGAGAACGGAAAGATGGGGAAGAGGTCCAGGAGGTCAAAAGAGCACAGGAGGCTGCGGCAAGCTCTATAAGAAAGGTAAAGGAAATTCTTTCGGGGGCGAAAACCAAAGAAGGCGCCCTAGTATTCAAGGGTGAAGCCCTTACCGAAGGTGACCTCAAGAAGGCGATTCTACACGAACTTGTGGAGTGGGGATGTACCGCCGAGGATATTATAGTTGCCTCGGGGAGTAGAAGCAGTATCCCACACCCTAGACGCGAAGATGAGAAGGAACTGGAGGCTGGTAAGCCTATAATAGTCGATGTGTTCCCGGTTAGGACATCAAGCAGATACCACGGTGACATGACGAGAACCTTTGTGAAGGGAGAGGTTTCTGGAGCCCTGAAGGAAATGTATCGCGCGGTCCTCGAAGCCAGGGAAACGGGTCTGGCAAAAATAAAACCCGGTACCAAGGCCTCGGAAGTTGATGACGTGGTGTGCGAGGTCTTCGAAAAATATGGGTTTTCAACGCACCGGAAAGATGAAGGGGAGCCCGCATTCCCCCACTCCACCGGCCACGGAGTCGGGCTGGAAGTGCACGAAAGACCTCATATAAGTGATGGCAGCGAGTCGGAGCTGGAAAGAGGAAACGTAATAGCTATCGAACCTGGTCTATATCACCCAGATGTAGGGGGTGTAAGGATAGAAGACGTGGTGGTGGTCCAAGGAGGTGGTCACAAAGTGCTGACCTCTATGGATACGGAAATGGAAACGGTGTGATATGTTTTTGGGCCAATAGGGCCTAGCTCTTTATGTTTTCAATCTGTGAAACCCCTTCCTTTGTTACTATCTCCTTTATCTTTCCTCTGATGGAGTTTTTAGGCACTACACCAAAACGTTCAAGAAACACGTTCAGCTTCTTTGCAATCTTTTCCCCTTCGCTGTCGAAGTCCGTGAGTACAAGAGCCTCGTCTGCTGTCCTTGATACGGAAGAGGCCACACGGTAGAGAGGTCTGCCGTTGAGGGAAACGATCTCATCCATTTGGAAGTCCTCCATAACAGCAACATCCGATTTCCCTTCAACTATCACAGGGCAGTCCAACTTGTCAAAAATTTTCTGCAAATTTTCCATACTTGCCACCTGGGAAAAATAATTTGGCCCACCCATAACATCCTGATACATTTTTTCCGTTTGGAAAGTTCCACAGGACTGATCGAGGTGGGCCCAAAGGGACCTTGGTTAGAAAGATATTAAAACTTACCTGACTGTGGGTAGCATATCAAAGTAGCTTTTGACGTCATCCCTCAATATTCTCATATACTTGTTGCACTTCTGGATGTAGACCTCTTTGACGTCTCCGTAGATAAGTTTTTCGTAAAAAACTCGGAAGGCGTGCCAGAGAATGGACTGCTGAAGCCAATTCTCCTGGGGGTATTCGGTCCTTACCCTTCCGGTTCCCCTGATCTCCACATCTCCCACGTAATCATACTCTTCCGCCTTGGCTGGTTTCATCTCTATAAATATCTTTATCTTGAAGTAGAGTTTGCTGAACTTGTCCAGACCTTTATAGGCACGGATTTCGGAAGATACTACCTCCGTATCCCTCTGTTTCTCATGAGAGTATTTTTTCTCATTGATGTCGTTCTCGTTTATGTTACATTCCATCCTGAGGATATCAACCACTTCTGTGTAAATTCCCTGCGGATTTGGGATGCCCGACGACTTTATAGAAAGTTCGACATCGGAAAAGTCGTCTATCCTCAGCACCTTTGCCATGCTATCAGTTTTAAATGAGGGTTAAAACTATAAAAAACTCACCCGGGTAGTATTTAGTATGCAGAACTACAAGAGAGGCTACAACTTCGAAATAAGGGTTAGAGACACGTTCAGGGACAGTGGCTTCGAGGCGGAGAGAAAGGCGGCCTCTGCTCCCTATGACATATTTGTGATGAAAGACGGAAGGGTAGTCTTCATAGTGGACGCGAAAAAAACTGGGCAGAAGGACAGGGACTACATCTACGTCGGACGAGAAACGGTGGAAAAAATAAAGAATGAAGCAGAGAAGATCGGGGCACAGCCTCTTATAACCTACGGTTTCTACAGGAGCCCTATATACGTCGAAACTCCCTCCGAGCTCCTCGGAAGGGAAGGTAAGAATATAAGACTGGAGGAGGGTGTTAAACTGGAGGGGTTCCTGGACAACTACGGCTCAGTCCCATGAGTGTTCCCAGGACCTTATATTTATTTTCTTTTTCCTGTCCTTGATCAACCCAGACGCGAATAAAATTATGGATATCAATGCCGCTATCCCCAGGATTAAGTACCCAAGAGGGTTCTTCAGAAGAAAAAAGATGTTCAGGCCCATGAGGAGAAAATGAACACTAAAAACTATCCATTTTTCAAACATCTTATCACGTTAACCGAACTTGCTTGTAAGGTTTTCCTTGAGCTCTTCAAGGTCGGAGGCCCTTGAAACTGCGAGAGGAACGTTCTCCACCTCTGCAACCCTCGCGGCAAGCTCATCGGCCTCGTCGATATCTCCATGTAGGACCACGAGCCCGGGTTTGAGGTTTGTGACCTTTATAGCGACCATAGGACTTCTCCCGGTTGTAACCTTCGTGAAAATGAGAGCCCTCTCGGATGTAAGGCCGTAAAGTTTTACGAGCTCTGATGGTGAAAGGTCAACTATAGCTTTGAGTGAGTCTATTATCGAGTATCCATATATCTCTTTGTTCTTCTGGTCTTCGTTGGTGGTAAGCTCCGCGTTACATACGTCAGTGAAATCTCCTACCGTGACTCCTTTTGAGAACTCCTTTATATCAAGAATTGCGTCAGTGACCATGTCTTCGGGCCTGAAGCCCGAAAATTCTTTTAGGACTTCCCCACCCCTCCCCTCGTCGACCTCAACCAGTCCAGTGACTATCTTTTCTATCATCTTTATCCCTGGACTTTCCCTCCTGCCCAGCTCGTAGTCGGATATCACCGAAGGCATGACGTTTATTTTGTCGGCGAGGGTCCTCTGGGATATCTCGAAAATCTCTCTCCATTTCTTTATAGTCTTCCCAGGATTATCTGAAAGGACTATCTCGCCTGAAATCTTTTTCTTTAGCCGTTTCTTCAGCATGTCTTTGCTGGGTTTGTTAAAGGACGGAGAATTCTCGGATGACATCCCTCTCCTGTTAATTTTTAAGGAGAAGCTATTTAAATTTTCCCTATCTGTAGGAAATTGGGTGTGGAATAGATGTTAAACCTCCTCCTATACATACTCCTTGGTTTTCTGCTGGGGGTAATAACTGGATTAATACCGGGGGTCCATCCCAATCTTCTGGCCACACTCGCGCTCAGCTACCTGTTTTTTCCTCCCATGGAATCGTCAGTAATGCTCGTAGCAGCCGGGGTCACCAACACGTTTGTAAGCTTTATCCCCGCCGTATATCTGGGCGCCCCCTCCGCCTCCACGGCCCTGTCCGTTCTCCCGGGGCACGAGCTCCTGCTCAAAGGAAGGGGGTTGGAGGCTATACGTCTGACTGCGGTTGGAGGGATTGTCTCCGCAGTCCTGGTGGCGATTTCCTTTCCCCTCTTCGTAATGACTATAGACAGTATTTACGGTTTTATTGAGGGATATATACACGTAGCGCTTCTGCTCATAATAGGGTTCATGGTATACAAAGACAGGAGGTTTGATTCGGTGGTTTTCTTTCTCCTGTCTGGGCTTCTTGGGTACGTCGTGCTGGAGTATAACTTCATTGGAACGCAGCACGACCTGTTTCCACTTCTGAGCGGGCTGTTCGGCGTGTCGATACTCCTGAACTCAGTGAGAAGAGACCCAGAAATACCACCCCAAAACAAGTCCATAAGCTATATAGGAGGGAGAAAGGCCCTGAAGGAAGGGACGATAGGCTCAATAGCTGGCATGGTCGTGGGTCTTCTCCCTGGCATAGGGTCCGCACAGGCCACATACGTCGCCAGAGAACTAACGGGTGAGGAAGATGAGAGAGGGTTCATGCTCGCTATTGGGGGCGTCAATACCTCTAATATAATACTCTCCCTTCTGGCAGTTTACCTTATAGGTAAGGGAAGGAGCGGTATCGCGGTGGCGGTCAAAAACCTCATGGAAGCTATGACCCTCAACAACGCGGTAATGTTCGTCCTTGTGGGTCTGATTTCGGCGGGTCTGGCTGCATACACGACCATATATCTAGGTAAACGAAGCCTTGGAATCTTCCGAAAGGTAAACTACCGGGCCCTCTGTGTTGGGATTATAATTTTTATTCTCTTGGTGTCGCTGGTCCTTACGGGTATAAGAGGCCTATCCGTCACTGTTATCGGGTCGTTTCTGGGGCTTGGAGCCATTCTATCGGGATGTAGAAGGAGTTATCTTATGGGATCTATACTGTTCCCTGTAATTTTGTTTTTCCTGGTGTAATATCCGGAACCGAAAGATTTCTCAGGCGTTTGCGGCCACCTTCTTTCCTATTGACCCGTTTCCAACGAAGTAAATCTCGCCACCACACCCGCATTTGCCTTTAAGCGGAACACGTCTGAACTTCTTCCCACATTCCTTGCATTCGAACCCGTTGAGTTCTTCCACCGTGGTTTCTCTTGGATCCTTGTTCACTGAAACATCCCTGTCCCTGTCAACCGAGCCGCCGTTGACTATCTCGTCCATCGTCGCCTGTCTTCCATCCCCCAGCAACTCCTGTTTGTCTACACCTATAACGTTGAATATTCGTTCAAGTGGGGGTAAAAGCTGGGAGTTTATGTAGTAGCCAGAGTCCACTTTCAAATCGTTCTCCTTTATGTAGTCCGGGTGTTCCACGCGCTTTGACAACATCTGATTTCCCTTGATTATCACGTAGGGAATTCTCTGCCCTGGTGTGGGAGGGTTGGAGGGGTTTCTATCCTTTATTTTTTTCGCCAGCTCTATATGAGGTAAGACTCCGTCGTAGTTTTCGAGTTTCTTTGTTATGGATTTCACGACCGCAAGCTGCTCGAGAGGGACCTCGCCCCTGGATAGTTTTTCTATTTTCTCCTGGACGTGTTCTATGGCTTTGTTTATATCTCCCTCCTTCAGAATTATGTCTATAACATCCTCCATGGTTTCGGAAACTATGGGAGGCCAGTCCCTCCTAACGGTCTCTATACCCTTCATGTCTATATCTTCCTCCCAATCCCCGTTTGTTTTTTCGAAAGCCCATCCCGCATACCTTTTCTTGGTCAGTATGAGGAAACTTCTGTAGATTTTTTCCGGTTCCAGTATCAGCCGCCCCGGAAGTTCGTCGGTAACGAACTTGGATATCTTCTGTGAAAGGTCCTGGGCCTCGTCAAGGTTTTTGGTTTTGGCGTTAACCATGATTGAATCAGTGTCGCCGTAGACTGTTTTTATTCCAAATTTCTCCTGGACCATGTCCCTCGTCTTCTCTATGGTTCTCCTCCCATAGGAAGTTATGGCGTTTGCTATCTCGAGCCTGTAAAGCCTTGTCCTGTAGTAGCCTGTGTAGCCGTAGAAGCTGTTTGTCATTATCTTTAACGCGTGTTGTTTGGCGTCCAGCCTGTCATACTTTTCCTCGTTGCCCTCCTGCTTCGCCTCTTTTCTTTTTTTCTTCACTTCAGTCCTTGCATCTATAAGGTCCTCGACGGTCTTCGCAAGTATTCCTTTCCTTGTGTCCCTTTTCACGAACCTACCCCCAGATGGGGACTCGTGAACATCTTCCTCGTCGAGGCCATGTTCCTCCGGGCTTCCCCCCAGAAGGGTTGAAGGACATATGTTGTAGGTGCCCATTATGGAGGGATACAGGGATTTGAAGTCCAGGACGGATATACATGAATCGGTATGGAGACCTTTCTCCGGCTCGAGGACTAGGCCGCCTTTTAGTGCTTCTTCCTCCCTCCTGTCCTTCCGTTTTCCCACCTCCTCATCCGAAGGTTTCTGTGGGAACACAAAATCTCTCTTCATGAACTCGTAAAGGAGCATGTTGCTGACCCGTTGCGTCTGCCCGCCAAAACAGTCACCTAGAAGGAGCCGGGAGGTCTTCGCCAGTTCAAAGAACTTGTCCAAGAGGCTTTTTTCCGTGAGAAGTCGGAGAGCGAGGCTGGCGTCCTTCTCACAGTATTTCACGAAGCGCTGGAGGTCCTCGCCTCCAGAGTTCCAGAGTTCCTTCATCTCCTCGTACTCCACATCCTCCTTACCTTCACCGAGGAGCTCCTTTGATACCGTGTCAAGGTCGTATCTCATCATCCTTCGATAGACGTCGTTTTTAAGAATTATATAGGGATCGACCACTACCCTGCCCGTTATATTGACGTCGGTTCCACTGCCGTAGTTTCTAGCATAGACATTTTTCCCACACCTCCCAAAGTCTCTGTCCAAGTCGTATTTCTTCAGCCTTGTGAGCAGATAGGGGAGATCGAAGTCCTCGACGTTGTATCCGGTTATGACATCGGGATCGTAATCCTCTATTATCTTCAGGAACTCCTCCAGCATTGCCTCCTCGTTCCGGAAATGTGTTCCCGAGGTGTTACCGCCCTTCGCCACAAGCACCATGTTTTTATCTCCCCTGAACTCGGGCTCAAAGGAGCAGGAGATGAGGACTATTGGATCCTTCTCGGCATCCACCATCCTTCCCTCCTCTTCCGGTATACATTCTATGTCAAAGGAAAGATAGGTGAGGTCCTGGTTCTCCGTGAGATCCAATGGCTCTATATCTTCGGCCTGGATAGCTTTGCAATCTACGGTGTCGGTGTCCACGTAGCTCCCGTCCACCTCTACCCAGCGCATCCCACCGGTTGAATGGTCCAACAGATATCTGTACTTGAAGAGTATGTCCGTCTCGTACAGCTCTTCGACGGCGTTGTTCCTACCGAGGTATTTTCTCAGCTCGGGGACCTTGGAGGGATTCCGAAGAACTATCTTCAGAATCTTTTCCTTGTCGGGGTTGAAACCAATCGGGAGGTATCTCTCCACTTCTTCAATCTTCTCCACCTCTCCAGGGAACTCTTCCTCAAGGAGCTCAAGGATGTCCTCTCTGGCACCGTTGTTGTTTCTTGGCAAGCAGTAGAAATAAGGTCTGAAGTCTTCGTCCAGGACACAGACCGTTTCCCCGTCTTCCGTCTTCCCAAACAGCCTCGTGACGGGGTGGTTGTTTATCATCCTGTAGTCCGCGTCTAGAACCTGGACTTTCATAACACAACCTTTGTTTTCATTAATAAAATGCATTTCTTGACTTGAAAGAATATACAACAGTCAATAGTTGATCGTCGGTGAGCTAAAGTTCTACTTCTTCTATCTCTCTGGTTCCTAGATTAACTAGAAAGCCTGTTTCTTCTGTGGTCGAGAGGAGGGTCACGCCCTTGTAGTTCACCGCGGCATCTTCGCCATCGGAAGTATGGATTATATCAGGGACCTCCTTGAGGAGATATTTGTCCCTGAGAGAGTGCATCTCTATGGGGTTGAGGTGCCTCTTCTTGAGTAGGGATATAACTGTCTTTCTCCTGTCATACCCTAGCTCTTCCTGTGCCTTGTTAGCTGCGCTTCCCTCATGGATAAGTATCCTCAGGTCCTCTATATCGCAGCGCACGGGATCCGTTCCAGAATATTCGTTGGGGGTTTCTGATACAAAAACCACGTAACTGCCTATCCGACCGGAGTCCTCCACCTCACCCGTGGAGAATACATAGTCGGGGTTGAGCTCCTTTATCTTCTCCTCCGAATTTTTGTCAATCTCGGAAACAAAGAGCGCCCTCAGGTCCCGTTCAAGGCTCTTCACGTCTTTGTCGAGGGGAACGTCGGGGTAGAAAATCTTTTCAGGGCTCATCACCACCTCTTCGTTTTCTATGACTTTGCCCGTGGCCCCTATAACTTCGTCCTCCAGAAAGTTCTCCGGTGTCCTGAGGGTTATTTTGCCTGTGTTGTCTTCCACAACCGCTTTCCCATCTTCCTGACTTCTGACCATCCCTATTATAGAGGCCTCTCCGCCGGAGACGTTCTTTATAGACGAAACATCCTTGTCTTTCATTCTTTGCTTGATTTCCTCCTTAAGGAACTTGAACCTCTCAAGGTAAAACTCCGTGAAATTGGAAACGTGTATCTCATCCTTCTTCACCACCTCTTCACTTTCGATAACAGGTTGTGGTGTCTCCATCCTCTTAATATCCTCCTGGCCTACGACCAAAGAAGAAGAACTTAGGAGGTCCTGGACTTCCTTCTCTTCGAGGTTTCGGACTTCTTCCTCTGCTCCGGGAGAGATGAGCTTGCCTTTCTCAAGAAATTCTTCGACCACACTCATTAGAACCATCCACTTTCTTCCAGAAATTCGCTTACCTTTTCCCTTGGGAGTATGGCCTCTTTCATCCCCCTTTCTTCGTTCTGAAAGGATATCTTGACCTTTGAAGTACCTCTGTCCTCCCATTCTTTCAAAACTATCTTCTTCATAATCAACCGAAAAAGTATTTGCTTTTGAGTAAATCTTTGACCTGGTTTTTCACGTTCTGAGACATCGCGGGTCTTATGAGGCGCGTTCTGCCGTATCTGCCCTGAGATGTAACTTCGGCCTTTATTATTCCCAGCATATCCAGCTCGGAAATCAGATCCGAAACGCGCCTCTGGGTCAGGGGATCCAACCCCGAGGATTCACAGACCTTCTCGTAGAGAGAATGGACGTCCCCCGTCTGAACCATTTCCTCCCTCTTCTCGTAAAGTTTTATTATGGACCAGAGCACTGCCTGGGACTGTCTCGGCTGGCTTTCAACTACCTCCAGAACCTTGTTTCTGTCTATCTCGTTTTCCGCCCTGTCCACGTGTTCGCGTTTTACCTTGCTCTGCCCCCCGCGCTCGGCAAGCTCGCCCGCAACCCTCATGAGGTCTATGGCCCTTCTGGCATCCCCATGTTCCTGTGCAGCCAGAGCCGCGCACTTCTGAACTACGCCCTGGTCAACGGAGTCCTCATGGAAAGCTTTCCCTGCCCTTGTCTCAAGTATGTCCTTGAGTTGAGAGGCGTTGTAGGGACTGAAAAGTATTTCCTCTTCGGAAAGGCTGGACTTCACTCTGGGGTCCAGATCGTCCGTAAAGGAAAGGTCGTTGGAAATGCCTACCAAACCCAAACGTGAATTTTTCAATTCCTCGTTCACCCTCGTGAGGTTGTACAGAAACTCGTCGCCTGTTTTTTCAACAAGGGAGTCTATTTCATCAAGTATGAGTATAACTATCCTTTCCTTGGTATCGAGGGCGTCGAAAAATCTCTCGTAAACCTCGTCAGTGGGTAACCCCGTCGAAGGCACGTCCTCACCAAACCTCCTCGCCAGCTCAGCCATAAGCCTGTACTCGGTGTCCGCAACCTTTCTGAGCTTGCAGTTGAGGTATATTATTTTGACTTCGGTTCCGTTCTCCTCTCCCTTTTCCCTGAGCTTTTTAGTGACGTACTTTATAACCGCGCTCTTTCCTGTTCCCGTCTTGCCATAAATAAAGAGGTTTGAAGGTTTGTTCCCTTTAAGGGAGGGAGCGAGCAAAGACGCCACGGACTGGATCTCTTCTTCCCTGTGGGGAAGTTTCAGGGGTTTGTAGTTTGTAGAAAGGGTTTGCTTTTCTTTGAACACGCCCTCGCTTTCTATATACTCGTCGAACATAGCCTCAAGTGATTGCTGTTTCATGGAAATACCCCCAATACACCCCACATCCGTTGAGGACGGAGCGATTGTCTGTGGTAAAAATAGATATGGTTTCTATAAAAATCTATTTGCACGTGAAATGAAGGGGTGTTTAACATGAAAACAAAACACCCCCCTGTTTCAGGTGGAGGTGCTCTGGTTTTTAAAGGATCGTAACTTTCCTTAACGTGGGAGAAATTACACCCCATTGTTTCACGTGGAGCCGAAAATGAATATTATGAAGATGTTTCAACCCTCAGACACCATTGTTTCATGTGGAAAGGGGTGTTTGTATGTATGTATAAAAGAAGATAACAATGTTATATAGAAACTGGTGATGGTCCCACCCCCGAATTTAGTTTCTACTTGAAATGGGGGTGTTGGGGACTTCGGAAATTATGTAGTGCCTAAACTTTATTGAATACTTAAAAATCTGTAGTGCCTAAAAGAGAACATGGCCTTTGTCAGAGAGAAGCAAATCGCAGGCAACACCTATCTCTACCTTGTGGAGAGTATACGGGAAGGTGATAACGTCAGGCAGAAGGTTTTGAAATATCTTGGTCCCAGGGACAAGGTTTCCCAAACCGAGATTAACAGACTTCTAAATAACGAGAGCTAGAGACCTCTAGCTGAATATCTCCTGCGCTCCCCTTCCCCATTTTTCCAACATACCAAATACCCCATTCTCCTCACCAAACACGATTTCCTCTACGACGCTCATCTCATCAAAGTCTATATGTTTTACGTCGATTACACCATCCACCTCCATGATCTGGATGCTTCTCCTTGGAATGGTTCGGTCCTCGGTGTAGTTTGAGAAGAGACTCCCAAGGCCCACCCCCATCTTCCTGTTGTCGAGAACTCTGTAGTAGGGAATGTGTCGATGGCCGTGGATTAGTATATCAAATTCATTGTATTTTTGGTAGGGGGAACCCCTCCCCGTGGGACTTAGTCCCATCCCCTGGGATTCATGTCTCATACACACATCGTATTTCCTGTCCTTTCCAATCGACCACACAGTTTCGTATTTTTCGTAGTCTATGTCATCCAGTTCGGGCAAAGTTTCACCAAACACTTCTTCAAAGGACCAGGCATCATCCTCCCTATCATGGTTTCCCATAACCACCCTCTTCTTTGAAAAGTCTGAGTTTTTAAAGTCGATTATGTCACCGGGGCTATATGTACAGTCTCCCGCCCACACTATTTCATCTATTTCGAAGATATCACCGATTTCCTCCAGTTTGTTTAGGTCGCTCTTGAGGGGTTTATCTTCGAAGAATTTATCCTCTTTGTAATGTGTGTCGGCCAGGAGAAGCATCCTCTCGGGCTCGTTTTCAGAGAAGTACGCGTCGGCGGGGGATTGATAGTCCTCTAAATCCCCGAGGCTGGGAATCTGACTCACCCCACTGTTAAACTATTGTCTGTCCTCGTTTAAATATTTATCAGGACCAGAAGAACTACTCCTTAATTTCAATGTAGTTCTTTCCGTTTGGGTCCGTGCCAATCTTCAACAGTCCGAGATGGTAAAGGTGTTCAACCCCCCAGCAGCTTCTTGGGTCGTTGGGTCCATATTCCTCCTTGGTGTCGAGGTTCATCTCCTCACCCTGTTCCTTTATCTCCTCGATCCTCACCCCTTCTTCACCGCTCATGGGATAAGCAGCTCCAGTAAGAAATTTATATCTTGGCCCGTTTTAGGCACTACATGACCTTTTTATACCTCCTCACAAAATCTTTCCTTGCCATGATGCCGAACCTTGATCCCTCAAAAATTCAGAAGATGATGAAGCAGATGGGCATGGATACCGAGGAGATCGATGCTTTGGAAGTAGAGATAAAGACCAAAGACGGGAAGCTTCTCGTGAAGGAGCCTTCGGTGATGAAGGTAAACCTCAAAGGCAAGGAAATGCTCCAGGTGGAAGGCGAGTTCGTGGAGACTTCTGGGGAAGAAAGGGAGAAAACTGAAGTAGAGTTCAGCGAGGAGGACGTGGAGACCGTTGTGCAGCAAACGGGCGCATCCAAGGAAGAGGCCAGGGAAGCCCTGGAGGAAGAGGAAGACCTCGCGATGGCCGTGATGAAGCTCAAGGAGTAGTCACCACCTTTTTAAATTCTATCCAACAATGAAGAGTTATGCAAGCCCTTGTCTTCGACTTCGGCAACGTGATCTACTCCTACGATAAGGAGATTTTCTTCAAGAAGCTTCTTGAAGTGTCTAATATAAGGGAGAGCAAGGCCAGGGCGCTTTTCTACTATGAGGGTCTGGAGGACAGGGTCTCTACAGGAGAAATTTCGGAGGACGAGTTCTTCCACAGAGTCAAGGAGAAGTTCCAGGCTGACCTCACCAAGGACGAATTCGATGAGATCTACTGTAGTATGTTTGAGCCCAACAACAGGGTTATAGGCCTCATAGAGGAACTCAGTGAGGACTACAGGATACAGCTTTTCTCCGACATCAATCCCATCCACTACAGAAAAGTTGTCAAGGAATGTGAGGTCTATCCTTACATAGACGCGGAGACTCTTTCCTTCGAGGTCGGAACCCTGAAAAGGGAAAGGGCGGGGTACAAGGACGCGATAGAGAAGTCAGGCGCTAAAAGGCTGGACATTGTCTTTATAGACGACATTCTCGAATACATTAAGAGGGCCAGGAGCCTGGGGATCCACGGGATACATTACAAGGGCTTCAGGCACCTCGTGGACCGGCTCAGAGATCTGGGAGTTGAAATATAATGGAGCCGTGGTTTGTCACGGGTTCCACTCCATAGCTTTTTCAGGATTTCATTGACAGCTCGAGGTGGAGCACTGCCAGAAATCCTACTCCACCACCCACCAGCACAGGCAAGTTTCCAAGGACCGTTCCCGCTGGCGTTATTCTCTGGAACGGAATTCTCAGGGCGCCGACCATCAATCCCACGAGGAATGAGAGGGTCGCACATCTATCCCATTCAAAAAGCCTGTCCACCGCCTTTGGGAACGTCAAAAACGCAAGAACCATTCCCCCAACAACCGCTCCTATTTCCATCCAGAAATTCCAGAATTCCTTGAGCGCGTTTAACATGTACTTGTACTGGCCAAGAAGTAGCATAACAAACGAACCGGAGACGCCTGGCAGAAGCATCGCGCAGATGGCAAGGAAGCCCGAGACAAAGAGCAGGGGAAGCGCGTGGTACGAACCAAGGGGTTCCAGGCCAGAGACCAGGAATGATATTACGAACCCCACTGCTCCCAGACCAACGGTCCTCCTATCAACCCTTTCCGTCTTTCTGTAGGTGGTAAAGGCCGCGGAAGCTATCAGTCCAAAAAAGAAGGCGAAAACAGTGCTTTCGTAGCTTTCGATGATCCGAAGTATTATCCTTGATAGGAGGAGAAAAGATACACCCATCCCCAGACCAACCACCACCAGAAACTCGAGGTCAGTTTTCTCGTCGGTGAGGGGGTTGATCGAGTCAACAGTCCGGATAAACCTCTCGTATATATCGGTTACAAGGGCCATCGTCCCTGCTGAAACTCCAGGAATGATCTGCGCAACACCCATCAACAGGCCCTTGAGGAACAACAACACTCTCTCCTTCAAATCCATGGTTATTCCTTTTCACCGGATAAATAAAACATTTCCGAGGTAACAAATTAAACCCTGGAGTATAAAACTAAAACGGGTAGAATGCCTTACAGCCTTCCCTACATCTATGTGCGTGGAGAAGTGGTTTCGGGGAGACGCGAAGCTGCTTCCTACCTCAGAAAAAATGGCTACCGTGACCAGTTCCGCGAAAAGCTAAAGATAGATCCCCACCACGGGACCCTGAACTTAAAACTGGACGACGAGAACACGAAGAAGCACAGGGACATCAGCTGGCACGAAGGCATTCGTATTGAGGGCTTTGAGAAGGACGGAGAGCACCACGGCGCCGCGGAGGCCTATCCTGCGAAACTGGGAAAAACGGACTGTGCGGTAGTTATTCCCGAGGAGAGGAAAACGCACAGGATAATGGAGCTCGTTTCTAACGTCCACCTCCGCAGAGCACTCGGCCTCAGGAACGGCGACCTCCTGGACGTGAAGGTCTTCATCAAGCCGGAGGAGTCTTGGCTATGAGATGTAGTGCCTAAAATCAAAGATCTTCAAGGAAGTCCCTTTTCCAGTCTTTGAACTCCTTGAAGTTCATATCTAGGTACTTTGTGTCTTTGTCTTTGAACTCCCTGACCACAGTCTCCAATTCCCTTTTAAATTCTTCTATTCCATTATCCTCTATAAGTTTCCTGTATCTCTTCATGTCCACGTCCCCGTAAATCAGGATAGTGAGGATGTCTATCCTGTCCTTCTTACCCTTAACGCTACCCCTCCTGTCTATCTCGGCGTCCTGCTTGAGGATAAGAAGCTCCTCCAGGGCGAGCGTCTTTATCCCCTCAATCCTCGTGGTCTTCACATCATCAAGATCTAGGATAAGGTCGGAGTAGTAGGGAACGTATATATCTATATCAAACCCTTCCATCCTTACTTCGTACTTCTTAAGTTTGTCGTTCTTTTTCAAGTCGAAGTCCTGTTTAAACCTCTCCAGTGTATCAAAGTCCACTATTATGCCTATATCCTTTGACTTGTTCTTTCCTGTCCAGAGATAGGCCGCCCAACCACCTATTAAAATGAAGTCGTACTCCTGTGAAAGCTCCTGCAGCTTCTTCCAACTTGCCTTTGTAAGGTTTTCATTCCAGTATTCTGTCACGTAAATCACCAACAAACTCTTTCGAGTACCATTCCCTCAGATTCCAGAGGTCTGCGAATATCAAGGAAGGGGTTACATCCACTTCCTTTCTTAAGACAAAGAGGTTTGCAGGACCGTCTTTTCTTGGAAACCTCTCCTTTATCTCATCGACAGCATCCTCCTCCGCGTAGACATACACCTCGGAGTAGTCCGCAGGCATGTCTCCATAACTGAACTTGTAGGCCGAATAGGCAGTGAAATCCGTTCCACCTGGCATATTTTTTTCAATCTCCTCGACGCCACCTTCGACCCTCGTTTCGTAAACCATGTCTTTTGAGGGATTCCTCAGAGATGCCAGGTACATAAGTATCTTTTCCTTGTCGAGAACCCCCAAACTCCTCTGCCTCACGTCCACGGCACCCATCCCCTCCAACTTCTTCACGGTCCTGTTGACTGTGCTCAGAGACACAGACAGTTTTTGAGATATCTCGGACTGTGTCGTCTTCCCTTCTATCTTCATTAGCTCCAGACAGACCATCACAGTCTTTTTCATGTTTCCATTATTGCCCATAATCATTTAAATATCTTTCTATAAAACAGAAAGATTTATAAGTAAACTCTATATAAAATCGAAAGTACCAGAGTCTTTTTGGTAGAGAGATAAATTATGTAGTGCCTAAAAACCAAATACATCCATAACCGCACGGTAAACGTCCTGCGGCTCTTTTATTTCCCTGTCCACGTTCTTCTTGATGACCACAGCCTCCTCGTGATGGTCACCCTTCAACTCACCATGTTCCGTTTCCTTCGGCAGCGTCTGGACCTCCGCCTCGCCGAACGAACAGAAGCCATGGTCGGAGATAAGAATAAGCCTGTTGTCCTCGTCCTCCAGAAACCCCGTATCAAACAGTATCTCTCCAAGCCTCTTGTCCACCTCCTTGTACCAGTCCAGGACCATGTCCTCACCCCAGTGGAAGTGCTGCACCCTGTCCAATGTAGTGAACACGGACACAAGCACATCAGGATTTTCTTCCAGCTGCTTCTTCGTCTTTTCCGTAACTCTCTTCAGTTCCTCCTCCCACTCTTCCTTCTCCGTTGGAAGCCCATAACCAACGGGCTCGAAGTCCACGTTGTAGCTGTAGGGCGGGACCACAAACGGAACGTTCAGAGCCCTCACGTCCTTTGTTTGGTTCAGCTCGTCCCACAGGAAGTCAACACCCAAGTCTTCTCTGCTTACAATATCTCCGTCTTCCATGTACTCCTTGTGCCCGTGATCCTCGTAGTAGGTTCCGGAGAACATACCTGTCCATATCAGGGGCGAGAGCGGGTCCTGGTCCAGCTCCACGGTCCCGGGTTCACACTTCTCCATGAGCCTCTTCCAGTTGGGAAGCTCGTCCAGGTTCGGTTTTATCATCTTCCAGGTGGCCGCATCCACACCAAGAACTAAAAACGTCACGTTACATCACCACGATTCCCCCACCGTTTATCCTTCTGTTCCTGTCGATAACGAACCGGCCCGTCTCCATTATTTTGTTAAATTCATCCACAACCACCGACTCCTCCAAACTAATTACAACCTCCCCGACCTCGTGTTGCCCCAGCCTATCCGCGTCCTCCTCCACAGCTTCAAGTGTAGAGGAGTCCAGCCTCTTCTTTATTTCGCTTATAACCCCCTCAGATTCCTGCGTAGTGCATTTGAAGGTTATTTCTTCCTTTTTTTCTATTTCGTCCGGGTTTATCCAGAAAATGTTCGCTTCTACCTCCTCCGTCACTTTCGGAGTTTTCACGGCGTCTGATACCATATCACCCCTCTCTGCTCCATCAATACTCAGAACAAGGCCCTTGGATTCTCCTGCTTCCGCCCTTTTCGTTTCCTTCCCGAACTCCTTCACTTCCTCCACCTCCGTCTCAACACCACGTGGCAGTACTTTTACAGTATCACCTTCCTTCACAGTTCCTGACTCCACCTTCCCCACAACCACCTCCTCACCATCAACATCGTACACGTCCTGCACGGGGAAGCGCAGCGGCTTCTCCGTGGGCTCGGGTTTCGTGTCAAAGCTCTCCAGCGCCTCAAGAACCGTGGGCCCGTCGTACCAGTCCATTTTTCCTTTTTCCGCCACGTTGTCGCCCTCTTCCGCGGATATAGGGATAACGTAGTTGGGATCTATACCTATCCCGTCCAGGAATCCTTCCAGATCTCCCTTCACTTCTTCATATCTCTCCTCCCTCCTTCCCACGAGGTCCATCTTGTTCATAGCCACGACCACCTGATCTATACCAAGAAGAGACAAAATATACGCGTGTCTCTTTGTCTGTGGCATGACGCCTTCATCCGCGTCTATAACCAGAACTCCGGCCTCGGCCTGTGAAGCCCCGGTTATCATGTTTTTGATGAACTCCTTGTGTCCGGGCGCGTCGATGATGGTGTAGTTCCTGTCGTCCGTCGAGAAGTAGGTCTGCGCCGTATCTATAGTGATCCCCTGATCCCTCTCCTCCTTCAGATGGTCCATCACGTGCGCGAACTTTATGTCTCCCTCCTCGTCCTTCACGTCCATGAGCTTGTCCGCGGACAGCGACTCCGTGTCGTAGAACAGCCGTCCGATAAGCGTGGACTTCCCATGGTCTATGTGCCCCACAAGCACCATCTTGAGGTTTTCCTTTTCCTGCATGGTATCACATATACCCGAGCGCTCTGAGTTTTTGCATGATTTTCTCTTTGTCCTGGCTCCTTCCACTCCTCTCGCCCTCCTCCGTTTGTTTTATCTCCTCTATCATACCGTCCACAGAGGTTATGTCCGACTCCACGGGCGTAGTACAGGGCTCGCAACCCAAAGAACGGAAGCG
>JBKHHE010000004.1:0-66040 GCA_046539305.1 Candidatus Aenigmatarchaeota archaeon | reverse complement strand
GGACTTTTACAAACCATTTTACCCTTGTAACCACCAGAAAACATCAACGAAAAATTGATAGTAAGATTTACCTGCCTTTAGTTAAATTTATAATCACAGTGTTTATTATATTCAAAAACAAAGTATTATATTCAAAAATATTCAAAAATAAAGAGGCCTCTCTATGGTTGAGGGAAAAGAATTCTACAAAGAGTCAGTTAAAGGCGCCCTTTCTAAATTGAATTCGTCCCAGGAAGGCCTGAAAAGAGAAGAAGCCAAAGGTCGCCTGGAAGAATACGGAAAAAATGAGCTAGAGTCAGGAAAAAGCATTTCAAGGTGGTGGATGTTTCTCTCCCAGTTCAAAAAGTTGCTTGTAATGGTGCTTCTTGTAGCGGGAGTTCTCTCATTTCTTATTGGAAGCTATCGAAATGCCGGAGCGATGCTTGCCATAGTTGTAATCAATGCAATCATAGGTTTTGTTCAAGAGCATAAAGCAGAAAAGGTTGTGGATAAGCTTAAAAACTTGATCAAGTCCCCAGCAAAGGTTATAAGGGAGGGTGAGATTGGAAAAATTCCTCAAGAAGAACTCGTTCCGGGAGATATCATCAAAGTGGAGGAAGGGGACAAAATTCCTGCTGACATACGTATAATAGAAGAGAAGAACTTCAGGACAAACGACTTCTCCCTGACAGGAGAATCGATGCCTCAGGGAAAACATAACAAAGCCATCGATGAAAAAGCAGGGATCTCTGACAGGGAAAACATGGCTTTCCTTGGGACTACTGTCGCTTCAGGGAGCGCAAAGGGATTGGTAGTAGCTACAGGAATGGATACAGAGATGGGCAAGATCTCGGGAATGACTGAAGAAACCGGAAAGATCAAGTCCCCCATGAAGGAAGAACTTGATGTCTTGGCAAAAAAGCTTACCGGAATTGTTATAGTAATAAGCATAATGCTATTTTTCATAACCCAATACCAAGGTTTAAATTCCCATACAGGCCTTGTGATAGCTTTAGGAATTGCTGTATCCTCTGTACCTCAGGCTCTACCTGCACAAGTTACTGTGGCTCTTTCAACAGGAAGTAAAAGACTTGCAGATAAGAAGGGAGTCATAAAAAACCTTCCTTCTGTGGAAACTTTGGGCTCAACCACTGTAATCTGTACTGACAAAACGGGAACGTTAACCAAAAACGAGATGACCGTCAAATCAGTCTGGTTCGATGAAGAGTTTTTCGAGGTTACGGGTCTGGGTTACGAGCCCGAGGGTGAAATGATCCGAGACAACGGAGAGCCTGTTGAAGAGGAAGATATCCAACGGATGGATTTTATGTTCAGAGCCGCGACAATGGCTTCTGAAGGTGATATCCATCCACCAGACGAAAATAACCCGAATTGGTACCCGATGGGAGACCCCACAGAAGCCGCACTCGTTACACTTTCTGAGAAAATGGGTGTCCACTCCCCGGAAGAAGATGAGAAAGTTCCAGAACTTAAACAATTCCCCTTTGATTCGGAAAGAAAGAGAATGAGCTCATTAAGAGAGTTCCAGGATCGGGATGTTGTAACTATAAAAGGTGCTGTGGAAAGCATCCTTTCCATAAGCAAATACATTTACAAGAACGGTGAAGTCCGTGAGATCACCGAAAAAGACAAGGAAAGAATCAGAGAAGTGAATGAAAAATTTTCAAAGGAAGCTTTGCGAGTGCTTGCTATAGCCCACAGACCTCTTGATTCAGATATGCGTGATGGAGATATTGAGGAAATGGAAAGGGATGCTATATTTTTGAGCCTTATGGGGATGAGGGATCCTCCAAAAGAGGGTGTTGAGGAAGCTATCCAGGCCGCACACAAAGCACATATAAAAACATTTATGGTTACGGGAGATCATGCAACCACTGCCAGAGCAGTGGGAGAAGAAATAGGAATCTCTGAATCGGATGATCCTCCTATTCTAACTGGAAAAGATCTCTATAAAATGGATGATCAGGAACTGACCAAGTTTATGGGGGAAAAAGAGTCAATTATCTTCTCCAGGGTTGATCCCAAACAGAAACTCAGGATAGTCAAGCTTCTTGAAGAAAACGATGAGGTTGTTGCTGTTACAGGAGATGGTATTAACGATGCACCTGCTCTAAAGAAAGCTCATATAGGTGTATCTATGGGCCAAACTGGGACTGACGTAGCTAAAGAATCTTCACAACTAGTTTTACTTGATGATAACTTTTCAACGTTAGTTGATGCAGTCAGAGAAGGACGTACAATATATAATAATATTAAGAAAATAGTTCTATCTTCAATGACAACCAACGGGGCAGAACTTGCTACTGTCCTACTTGGCCTACTTGGCGTTGCCTTATTTGGATGGGCTATACCGATCCTTGTCATTCAAATACTTGCTATAGATTTACTAGCTGAATTACTACCTCTAACATTTTTGACGTTTGATCCGCCCTCCAAAGAAATTATGAGCTCTCCGCCCCGAAAAGAAAGCGAGCATTTAATCAATAAGTTCGACGCCATAGAAGTCCTATTCTTTGGTTTCCTTATCGGGCTTCTAGCCTTTGGTAATTACGTGTTTTTTATGTTCCGGGAAGGAGTATTTTTCCTTGGAGATAAAGTCAAATCATTGCTTTATTCTAGAGCCACCACTTCAGCCTACCTGACCATCGCCTACTGTCAGTTCGTGAACATCCTATCTAGGAGGCATGAGTTGACATCGATCTTCAGTAGAAAGTCACTCACAAACAAAATTTTGTTATGGTCGGTCGTTTTTTCAATAGGGATGGTCTTCTTTGGAGTTTATGGTCCGTTCCTGAGTGACATATTGATGTTCGGACCTCCCACCTTGACCGACTGGATCTATGTCTGGGGCGCCTCGGGGATTTTCCTGTTCGGGTTTGAAACTTTGAAGGCGTTTAAGAGAAGAAAAGGATAATAAAAAGATGAAGGACTGCCTCTTGAGAATATATAAACTACCATACCCAAGTATTATACAGAAAATCTAACCCGGACAAATCGAACAGTTTGTCTGTGTACACTCCGCCGGCATCGAACCCTTTCCAGTTCTACACCAGAAGAAAGATATTTAAAGTATTCTGACCAAGACTTGAATGAGGAGGATAATTATGCCCGAAACGATAGAAATTCCCAAGAGACAGCTGAAAGAGATGAAGGCCACAATCGAAACTCTCGAGGACGAAGAGGTTATGAGACAGATTAGAGAGAGCGAAGGAGCTCCTTCTAAGAGTCTTGAAGAAGTCCGAGAAGAAATCGAGGGTCAGTAGTATTCTTCTGCCTCTTCTTTGTGCTTTACTGCCCTGACGTATACGACCTTATTCTCAATCGTGTACCATATTCGATATTTTCCCGACCTGAGTTGCCAGAATCCACTCAACCGGCCTCCGAGCGGTTTTCCATATTTCTGAGGATACTTCTTGAGTTTGTCTATCTGATTTAGAATTTCCTCTGACTTCGATTTGTCCAGTTTCTTTAACTTCTTTTCTGCTGGCTCCTTGATTTCTACTTGATAGGTCATATGTATTGTAGAGATTTCTCATTTAAAACAGTTGACGATCGTCAATGTGTGGTCTTCTTGGGCAGACCTGAAGACCAAGAACCAAGATATTTTGGAGGAGCTACTTCAAAGCAGGAATCCCGTGGTGTACTCGGTATTTCCGACTGAACTTCCTAAATCTTCCAGGGTCCGTTTCTTTTCTTTCTTCCTGTCTACGAACTCGAGCTGGGAGATCTTGGCCGGATACTCCCTGTACGTAAGTTTGTTGGATATAACCTTCGCAACTTTCTTCCTGAACTTCCAGGAGGCCTTCGAGTAAGGTTTGACCGTGAAGTTTAACTCCTTCCGTCCGTTTTCTGCTTCTGCGGATATATGGAAAGAGGGGAGATCGCTCTCCTCGTTCATCTCTACTGAAAATTTGTCGAAAGTATAGGCTTCATCACCGTCGTAAAAGGCCAGCTCCTCTTTCAAGGTTTTCCCAAACAGCCAAGACTTATGGTAATCGAGGAAAGCATCGTTTTCGAAATGGAATATACCCCAGTACCAGCTTGGCGTCGGAGCATTTATGTTTACTCGCTGGAAGTAGGCACTGCCCTTAGCAACCTCTCTCCCCACCTCGCTTTCAAGGCCGAGACGTGTGCATCTCAAAACTGACTGACTTAGACCAAGGGGATATTCTCCGGAGGACTTCGAACTATTGGCAAAATCATAGTCCTCTCTTGGTCTGGCCGTGAAGTGAAAGCTATCTCCAACAGTTACTTCGCAGGTTTCTCCATCAACCCGGAAAACTGTAGGTGTTTCGCCCCCCATCTTCAACGAGCGGGAGTCTATCTCCATCTCGGACTTCTCAAGAAGGTAGTTATGGTGCATCTCTTCGCCATCAAAATACCAGGAGGCGACAATTCCCTCCTCATTTTTATTCCCCCCAAACCCAAATTTCCTGCCGTTGCAAGTTATGGAGTTTTCGTCCTTTCTGGACCAGAGAACCGCCATCTGTCTTGGCTTCTCCGCTTCAGAGGGATCGTCTATGAAGAAAAGCCAGAACCACCAGAGCCAGCCATCGTTATCAAAGCCCTTTCCCGGATCCTTGAAAACTTCCTTTTCCAGGTCAACCGACATCTCCTTATCCTGAAACTTCACTTTACCACTAAAGCTGCCATGTATAGCCAGGCATTTCAAACTTTGCTCTGAATCAACCAAATAATCTTCCAGATCGCAGTCTATTTAAAAGCCAAAAAGGTCCGTCAGATCCTGATTTTCCTAATCGGGGAGTTGCAAGAGGACAAGCTTTAAATAGTAGTAGTTACTATCATATAGTGGTAACAATTATACGTGATTGATATGGTTTTTGACGAAATATTGGACGCAATAGCAGAGCCGTATACAGAAATAGCCAAAGAAAACATAAGGCAGGATATGCACTACGATGAGGAAAAGAATAAATTGATATATGAAATCGATGAAAAGTCCGGGACAGTGAGTTCGATGCGCAAAATGTTCGGTGGGTACGAGATGTCTGTTGGAAATCTTTCTGTAATTAGACAGGGAATCGAGAGAGAAATCGATGAACGGGATCCAGGATCCGTGAGGGTAGTTACGGACCTTGGGTGGTCAAAGGAGATACCTATGGACGGGGACCCCATGGAAAAGGCGGACAGTAAGCTGGCAGAAAGGTACGTCGAATGTATGCCTGGAGAAAAGGCACACTCTACGCTGGTTTCCGTGGAAGTGATAAAGTACATGGAAAATTTCGGGGGAGAAATAGGCGAGGACGTCATTCCAGACAACCTGTGAAGCCACGGAAGGGAGCTATTAAAAACTCAGAAATGAGCTTTTTCTCTATCAGTTGATAAGGGAAAAGAAGCGCTGGAATATGTGCTCCACTTGAGGTAAGAATGGATTAATTTTATAAAGACTTATGCATAATTGTGCATAGATGCAAAGTTTGAAAAATGTTTCAAAGATACTCAAGGCCCTGTCCTCCGAGCAGAGGCTCAGGATAGTCGAAAATCTGCTGGAAGCGGACAAATTCAAGTGTTACTGCGAGATGGACGACATCGTGGACAAGGACACGTCCGTCATCTACCGCCACTTCAAGAAGCTGGAGGAGGCGGATGTCATCGAGACGAGGAAGAAAGGTAAAAAGCTCGAGGGCCGGGTCAAAAATCCAGAAAAGGTAAAAAAACTGCTGGAAATCGCTGAGGGGGTGTCTCCAGATGAAAGTTGAAATCTTCGGCGCCGAAGGATGCAAAAAATGTAGCAGTCTGAAGGAAAGGTTCGAAAGTGTAGTTGAGAGGACCGGAAAGGGCGTGGAGGTGGAGAAGGTCACCGACCTGGAAAGGATGGCGGAGATGGGGATCATGACCACGCCTGCTGTCGTAATCGATGACGACGTCGAAGCCAAGGGTAAAATGCTTGACGAAGAAGAGATAGAGGAGCTGATCAGCTGATGGTCTTCGAAGCGATAGCCTCCTTCGTGGTAAACAGTCTGGGCTTGACCGGAAGGCTTGCAGACACGGTCCAGTTCTGGATCTACGACACGCTGAAGATACTGTTTATACTGTTCGCTGTAATCCTGGGTATCGGTTACCTGAGGACCTACATAAAGCCGGAGAAGATCCGTGACTACCTGAAGGGGAAACATAGTGTCTTCGGTTATCTAGGCGCCGCACTCCTCGGCATAGTCTCTCCCTTCTGCTCCTGCTCCACGATACCCATCTTCCTTGGCTTCGTGGCCGCGGGTATCCCCTTCGGCATGATAATCACCTTCCTCTTTGTCTCGCCGATGGTCAACGAGGCCGCGGTCGTCGTTCTTCTTGGGACCCTCGGGTGGAAGGTGACTCTGGCCTACGTGCTCGGTGGTGTTGCTGTCGGTGTCTCCGGGGGTTACCTCCTGAAGAAGCTGGGGTTTGAAAAGTACCTCAGGCAGTTTGACGGCGCAGCAGGGAACCACGGCAAAGAGGACATCTCAAGAAAGGAGAGGTTTGATCTTGCGCTGGAGGAGACCAAGTCCATCGTCAGGGAAATTTTACCCTACGTTATCATAGGTGTCGGAATCGGTGCGGCGGTTCACGGCTTCGTACCACAAGAACTTATAGGAAAATACCTTACCGGGACTCTGGCAGTCCCGGCGGCCGTGCTGGTCGGCGTCCCGATCTACACCAATATAATGGGCGTCATCCCGGTCGTGGAAAGTCTGGTCGCTAAGGGACTGCCCATCGGAACATCCATCGCCTTCATGATGTCCGTAGCCGCCTTGAGCCTTCCGCAGTTCGTGATACTGAAAAAAGTGATGGAGAAGAAGCTTATTGCAGCCTACGCGGCCGTCGTTTCCCTGGGAATCCTCATCCTGGGCTTCGTCTTCAACTTCCTGTTCTAGACTCTGAAGAAAATCAAGATTTTATCTATCGAAGCTATTCTCTACTCCTATGGCTGAAAAAGAAGGAGTCAGATATTCGGACATAGAAAAAATTATTTTGACGCGGATATTAAAAATCAAAGAAAGGGAGTAGTGCTTTCCAAATTGGAAAATAAAAAGAAACAAGGAAGGGGTTTTGTTCTACTGGAACTTCTCGTAAACTCTCTTCCCTAGCTTGTACGCAAGGGCCAGCGGCACCGCGATAACAATCAGGTAGACAATGAGCTTTATCACTCCGAAGAAGAGTTCTACAGCGCCTGTTACAGTGCCTATCAACGTCGCCACCACGTTGTCCAGCATCTCCTTGACCTGCTGCTTGAAGCGGTTCCCTATGTTCCCGGGTGTTATGTCGACTACTCTCCTCTCCTCCAGAGTTACTCTCACTGTCGAGTACTCCGCCATCTTTTGCTTCTCTCCGAGCTGCCTCTCGTAACTTTTCATTCTTTCTCTTACTCGGAGTTCCTTCTCCGTTATTTCCATTAGTAGATCGAGCTTCTCCTCGCTCAGTTCCTTTTCTTTAGCCTCCTCTCTGTACTCCTCGTACTCATGAAACGTTTTGTTGAGAATCTGTAGCTCGTCCAGTTCCCTTTGAATGCCGATCCTGTAGTTCCTGACGTTGTACGAATTGAGGTCGTAGTTTTCCTTCAGTCGATCAACGTAGTCGGTGAAGTTGTCCCGTGGAACGCGGACAGTGAGGTGTATCCTCCTGTAGAGGCTGGTTGTTTCTTTCCTGCTCTCCTCGACGTACCCTCCGTGTAGGTCCGCACTCTCAGTTATACTTTCGGAGTCCTGCTCCACGTTCTCAGACTCTATATCCACGTCCGCTTCCTTCACCTCTACGTATTCACCGGAACCGCTTGTGCCTGTATCACCTTCAGGAGCTCTTCCTCCTTCGAAACTCTCTTGAGCCATGTCGGGCGCTGCTCCCATGTAGCTGAATGAAGCCTGAAAAATAGAATAGATTCCCCCTGTAATTAGCAAAACTACTACCACGATTACTGCTGTCGCCGCCTTGTTCTCTCTGACCCAGCTACCAATGTCTTCCAGTTCTTTCATACATAAAATTGGATCAGGTGTTTTAATAATGCTTTGGTTTTTGTTCGGCGAGCGGCAAACATCCTAGAATAAAACGGCAGGAATTCCTCCTTTGTCAGCGTTCAATTTTAAAAACAAAGGAATAACATAAAACCTTATGGGCGACAACGAGTTAGTTGTCAAGATCTCTGTAATACTGCTCCTAATCCTTTCGCTGTACATACTGTGGCCCTACGTATCCGTACTCCTCTTCGCGATGATGCTGGCCTACTTCAGCTATCCCGCCTACAACTGGCTCCGGAAAAAAACCACGGATTTTGCGGCAGGTGCAAGTCTCACGGCGCTTGTGGCGGTTATAACTATACTCATGGTCAGAGAGGGTACCAGAGTCCTCATAAGAGAAGCTCAAAGGCTTTACAGAAAGCTACCGGAGCTACTGGCGAACTTCGGAAACCTCCAGGAAATAGAGTTCATGGGTTATAGAGTTGTACAGGAGGCTTCGGACACAGCAATGACCCGATTACTGAACTACCTTACGGGTCTGGGAACGAGAATACCCCACATCACCTTCTCACTCGTAATATTCTTCATAGGTTTCTTCTATTTTCTGACACAAGGAGAAAAACTGTATAAATACATCAGGAAGAACCTTCCGCTCCACGAGGACAACAAAGAGAGAGTACTGAACAAGGTTAAGCTGAACGTCGATGGCTTCATCCGGGCCCAGATTTTGGTAGCAGTCATCGAGGGTCTTATCGGTGGAATTATATTCTACCTGCTTGGACATCCGTATCCGGTCTTCTTCGGAATAATTATAGGCATACTTTCGCTCATTCCGCTCCTTGGCCCTTCCCTAGTCTACTTTCCTGTTGGTATATACGAGGTGCTGAAGCAGAACTATCTCTTAGGTGCCGCATACATGATCTCCGGCGCCTTTGTTATGGCCGTAGCGGACTACTTCCTCAGACCCCGTGTAATGGGAAATAAAGCAAAGATACACTCCTTTATAATCCTCCTGGGTTTTGTAGGAGGAATCCACGCATTCGGTCCAGGAGGAATAATAATAGGTCCCATCTTGCTTTCCCTGGCCATAATTCTAGTAGATGAGCTTAAAATAGAACAGGAAAAAGAAGACTAATCTCCAAGTATTTCCTGGTCGTCCTTGGTATCCAGTTGCTCCTTGACCTTCTCTCCTGTCTTTGCTCCCAGGACATCCTTCAGTCTTTTCGTCGGTGCGGACCTCAGGTCGGAAAGGCCCCTGAACCCTGCCTTCCACAACTTCCTGGCTCTCACTCTCCCTATACCCCTCAGCCTAACCAAAGGCACCAGTTCCTCCTTCACGCCGTGTTTCAAGCGGGTTCTCAGCTTTCTGATAGGCCTGAGCTTATCTTTCTTGTTCAGAAGTCGTGCCAGCTCCTGCATCGAGTACAGAAGCCAGTCAGCCAGTTCCTGTCTGCTCCTGAGACCTCCGGGCGTTTCACCGTACTCCTCCATAAGTTCATCTTCACCCCTTTCCTTTATCCAGTCCTGTAGCATAAGCGCGGTTTTCACGGCAGAGAGGAAGGATTCATAACCCAGATCCCACGGCGACGGCACAGGCTTAAGCAACTCATTCTCATGTTTGGCCAGTTCCTCCTGTATACGGTCGAACTCGCTGTCTTTCATCCGCAAGGTCCTCATCTCGCTGGTATTCGAGATCAGCGTCAGAAGACCGAAGGCCGTATACTCTTTCTCGCTCTCCAGTCCTTCGAGAAGTTCGTGCGCGGAGTCGGGGTCCAGGTAAAGCTCCGCGACCCTCTTCCCGACCCTCGTGGGCTTCAAGCTGCCTTCCTCCCTGGTTATAAACCTCCAGTCCTCCAGTTTCCTGAGGATCCTGTCAACTTTTGCCTCTATTCGCTTCATATCCTGATACTGGTGGTAGAAGAATGTCTTGGAGAGGAAGTCATCCAGAGAGTCTCTATCGCGCGTTACTCTAGTTGCGACGAGTGACAAGATGTGGGTACGCAGCACGGGCTCCACGGCGAGCTTGGAGTAGATTTCTTCAGCCTCTCCCTCGATGAACTTCTCCTTCAGTTCCTCCGCCTGATTCTCGTTCTTGCCTACGAGGATCGCCTCGCCGTAGTCATCGTAGTCAGGCCTTCCTGCGCGGCCGCTCATCTGCTCGTACTCAAGAACAGGTATAAATGCCATGCCTTTGTCCGGGTGATACCTCTTTGCATCGCGTATCAATACACGGAATGCGGGAAGGTTAACTCCTGCTGCAAGAGTAGGTGTAGCGGAAATTATTCTGATCAACCTGTCCCTGAAGGCGTCCTCCAGGAGATGTCTCTGACCGTTGGCGAGACCTGCGTGATGGAAAGCCGTGCCTGTCCTCACACATTTCGCAAGCCTTTTGCACTGCTCCGTGGGCTGGGATGGAACATTCAATATTTCCTCGGCCAGCTCATCCAGTTTCTTCTTTCCCTCTTCGGATAAATGATGTGATATCTCCTCACCGGTCTTCTCGGCTATCGACTCCGCGTTCCTTCTGGAGGAAGCAAAAATCAAAGCCTGTTTATCCTTTTTCAAAGTATGGTCCGAAATAACGTGTTCTCCCCTACCGCCTTTATCAAAATTAAGGTTATCCTGATTTTGAAATTCCACCTCGTTGCCGTCGTAGACACCCTCATACAGTTCCACGGGTCTGTAGTCCGAGGATACAAGTTCCGCGCCGAGCCACCCTGCAAGTTCGTCCGCGTTGGATATGGTGGCGGAGAGTCCGAGGATCTGTGCGTCAGTTAGCTGCCTAAGCCTCGTGAGAGTGACTTCAAGGGTCGGTCCCCGGGACTCGTCGTTAAGAAGATGTATCTCGTCCGAGACCACGAGGCCTATATCCTGCGCCCAGGCCGGGTCGTGTCTGAGGATGGAATCCATCTTCTCCGACGTCGTTATGATCAGGTCGTAGTCGCCGAGACTTGAGGCGGAGGAGTCGTAATCACCGACCGAAACCGCGACCTTTATTCCAAGATCCTCGTACTCCTTGAAGTCGTTGTACTTCTCCTGGGCCAGGGCACGTAAAGGGACTATGTAGGCGCATTTTTTCCCTTCCTCGAGAATTTTCTTCAGAAACGCGAACTCCACTATAGCGGTCTTGCCCGACGCCGTGGGAGACGCGACCACCATGGACTCTCCTTCCAGGGCGCCCTTTTCCACGGCCTGCTCCTGCGGCGGGTTTAGCTTTTCGATGCCACGGTCCAGAAACTTTTGTTTTGATTTTTCCGGTATCTCCAGCTCCTCGATTTTCATACCATGTATGTATGGAGATCAATTCTTAAAAGCCCTAAACTTATCGATCGTAGGATCCATGAGAACATTAACTTTTGGGAAAGTATCCGCCCCTCACTGAACCGTATACACGTCAAAACCATGGTTCATACCTATCCCGACGAAATTCTTCGCGACTCTCTCGACCTCCGAGGTTATCTTTTTCCTATGGCCGTTAGGAAGGTAGGACACGACCTCTACACAGGTGGTTATTTCAAACGAACCGTCCTCGAAGGGTAGGTTTTGACCCGTGGCTACGACGTAACTGTCCGAGTTTCCCTGCCTTTTATTTTCCTCGAGAAGATTTGGATTAGGATCCAGGGACGTCGCATAAATTTCATCGATATCAGTCTCTTCGTCTATTTTTTCCTTCAGACACCTTATACCTTCGCCCTTCGAGGCCCCGACATCCAGTATATCCATTCTTCCAAAGTCCATGCCTTCAACCTCGCGGATTAACTCATCCGCGATTCTTCCGTACCTGTGTGGATACTCGCCGTGCGGAGGCCATATTCCTTCGTCCCTGTGCTCGTCCTCAATGGCTCTTATCTTCTCCGAATGGTCCTTCTCGTTCAGGCCGGGCCAGTCGATAGGCATTACAGTTTAAGGGTTTCGGCACAAGCTACTTATATCTCGAAATATGTAGTGCCTAAATCCTCGCTTAAAGTTTTTAATTGGCGTCGCGAAAAAATAGATATGCCCGGAAAGTTTGTAGTGATAGAAGGGATCGACGGCGCCGGCACGACGACACAGTGTGAGCTTCTGGGCAAGTGGCTCGAGGAGGAGGGAAAAGAATTTCTTCTCACCGAGGAACCCTTCAAGAGGGAGAATCAGATAGGGAAAATAATCAAGGAGCATCTGGTCCAGGGGGACGAAGATCATTCTCCAGAATCCATAGCTCTGGCCTTCGCGGCCGACAGGCTGGTCCACCTTGAAGACGAGATCAGTCCTGCGGTAGAAGAGGGAAAGATAGTTGTTTCCGACCGCTACTACCATTCCTCCATGGTATACCAGCCGGAGCACGGCGCCGATTTGGAGTGGGTAAGGGAGATAAACAAGTATGCGAGGAAGCCCGATCTCACAATAATCCTGGACGTCCCCGCGAAGGAGTCCATAAAGAGACAAAGGGACCGGGACGGGGGAGAAAGCTCAGTTATATTTGAGAATTTGGAATTTCAGAAGGAAATACGGGAGAGGTACATAGAACTGGAGGAAATTCTGGACGAAAACATATACATCGTGGATGGGAAACGGAGTATAGAGGAGGTTCATTCAGACTTCAGAGAGATAATCCGCGGGGAAATATTTGAAGAATAAAAGTTTTAGACAAAATTACAGTATAATATGTCCGAAATAACTTTAAGCGATCCCAAGGTAGAGGTTTCGGAAATACCTCAGGACCCGGAAAACCCTGAATGGGGTGCAACAGAGGCATCGGTTTATCCCGCCAAGATTTCCCACGACCAGGAGGGGCGCTCGGCGAAGGATATCTGGGAGGTGGAAAAGGAAGATATGGACCCGAAGAAGCTGGAGCAAGAACAGAGAGGTTTTCTGGAAAGGCTTGCCGGGATGGGACACACGTCCTGTTTTTATCAGGCCAATGTCGGTTTAAACTATGAGATTCCCAGGCATACCACCATGTTCCTTTGCCAGTTCGATCATCCAAAATACTTGCAGCAGTCCCAGAGGTACACAGAGGCGGATGACTTCACCACAAAATATGACCGAGGAAAGGAACTCTTTGAGAATCAGATGGACTTTTACAAGCAGATGGTAGATGGCGGCATCGAGAAGGAGGACGCCAGATACGTGCTACCTCTCGCTACATCAGCCAAACATATACATCAGAACACCAACTTTGTCGGCCTGGCTAACGTCTTCAGGGTCTTGGAATCCGAAGAGTCCAAGGTACCCAGTGTATCTTCCGGAGTCATGGATGACACACTGGAAAAATTGAAAGACAGGGAACCTATTCTTTTTGACAGAAAACTGATAGATATATACAACGAAACGGGAAATGGATATCCTGTAGCCAACATGTTCTCCGAGGGAAACGAATGGGTCGATGAAACCCTTAACTTTCTGGACGGTTTCGAAGAAGTTAGGCCTTTCGAAAAGGACGTGGATCTAAATCTTTTCAGAAGAGCGAAAAAGCTTGATGACCAGGCGACCACCTTTCTAAACCTGTCAAACAACACCGAAGAGGTAGAGGGTTACGTTTCAAAGATGTCTCTTTCGGCCTGGCACCAGTTTATGAGAAACGATACCGTCAAGCAGTCTGTGGAATCAATATACGATGCGGCAGAGAGAAGCGAGATAGTCATCCCGGAAAGTATAGAAGAATCCAACTATACCGAGGATTATCTGGATCTATGTGGCGAGTCCCTCAAAATCTACGAAGGCCTGTCAAGGAGATATGGTAAAGACGAGGCTTTGGAGGTCCTGCCACATGGTATGAACATTGGAGTGGCCTTCAGTTTGGATGGATTCAATCTGACGAAAGGCTTTATGGAGGACAGGAACAACGAGGCGGCCCAGTGGGAGATAAGGGAAATTGCTAGAGAACTGGATGAAAACTACCTTTGATCGATTTTTTCTATGAATTTCGGAGGTATCTCTTCAGAGAGGTAAATTTCGTCAGTCGCCCTGTAGAACTTCAACCCATCCTCCCTTGCAGACTCGACACCTATCCTCAGTATAACCGGGTCCTCCGTCCTTCTTTTCCCGACTTCTTCAGCTATGTCCTTGGTGGCGGAAAGATGTACCATGTTCCTATCCTTCGGTTTGAGGCCGTTCCGAAGGATCCGATAGGCGGCATCGCTAGTCGTCCCATGGTAGACCTCTTCCACTTCTTCGTCCTCGGGAAGACCGAGGTCAACTTCTATGGAATGGCCGTAAATGGCCCTCATCCTTCCGTCCTTTATCTCATATCGTCGCTTTCCTTCCCCATTGATCTCTTCTACAAGCTCTCTGTCAACTTCCGGGAACCTCTCTCTAAGCTTCTCCAGCAGCTCGTCGAGGTCCACGTAGCCCTCTTCGTCCATCTCAAGACCTTCGGGGTCGTGCCTCAACCAGTAGGAAATCTGCTTACTGACAGCTGTTTTGTCCATAATATCACTCCAGTCGGATCGTTTCCCACTCCACCAGCCCCTCCTCCACGGCCTCCTTTATCTTTCTCTGGTCATGATTTAAATCTGATCCTTCTCCGGTCTTTACATCCGCAAGGATCACTTTTATATCTTCCGCACTGTCGCTGTACCCGTCGAAAATCACGTAGTCGACGGGTGAACCCAGGAACCTCGCGTCCGAGGCCTTGTAGCCGAACTCATCGAGGAAAGGTGCCAGGTGTTCCGAGATCTTACCTTTCAGAGTTGCCCTGCTTCTCTCCAGCGCGTCACCTCTTATTTCCTCCTCCCTTTCATCTACCCTCTTATCCACCTCGTAGCTCATCCTTTTCTTAAGGTAGGTGACATAGACTAGCAGAACGAGGACGGCGAACCCCAGGAAAGCTATAAGGTATTCCATAGAATCACCCCACAAGTATGCCCCCGCCGGGAGGCATCAGGGGTTTGACCCGTTCCTTGTCTATCTTCTTTACGAACTTTCTGTCCTCGGGCACCGCTTTCTCCGCGAGCTTGTCGACGACCTGCTTGGCCAGATTGCTCTTCTCCGTGTTCCCTGGATTCAGAGACACAAAATAGTCGGCTCTGTTCCTCACGGACTGAGTGGAACCGTTGAAAACCCTTATTTTGTTCTCCTCCCTGTCCAACTTCACGCCTATCGAAATCTTGAGCCCTGTCTTCTTAAGGTAGTTTTTATCGCCCTTTATCATGAAGGAGCCTTTTCCTATGTATTCTCCGGAAGGCGCGTCCTTGCTTACCTGCTCGGGGCGGACCCAGTACACGTCCACGCTCCCCAGACCTCTTTTCCAGGCCTTGGAGAAGGAGGCACAGAACTCGGATGCCTCTCTTATCGCCAAAGGTGTAACCTCCCTGTCCTCCGTCTTTATCACCGTAAAGGGTGAGCCTTCTATCTCCGCGTGAAGTATAACATCGTCCTTCTGGGCCTTTTTCTTCACGAGCTCTTCATTTTGGTCTGCATTCTTACCTGCAACCACCAGGAAGCCTTCAGAGGTCTTGAACCAGCGATATTTTTTGTACCAGCCCTCTCCTTCTTCCTTTACTTCTATCTCTTTCTCAGGCTTTGCTCTCTCCTTCCCCTCCTCTGTAAATTCTTCCTTATCTTTCTGCTCTACGGATTTCTCTTTCTGGATTATTTCTTTCTTCTTCTCTTTTATCTTCTCTATTTTGTCCTTCGACTTCTTCTTGGTCTCGTAAAAGGACTCGGCGTTCTCCTCGACCGACTTCCTGAAATCCAGTTCTACCTCCTCGTCCTCTATCTCCACGAGGACCGTGCCCTGATTCTCCCTTACTTCCTTCACCGCTCTGGCCTGTGGTGTATCTTCTTCGTCTATCCTGTCCTTGATTTCGCTCCAGGAGATGTCCGAGTTCATCGCCTTCTGAATACCGTTAAGCACATCCTCCACGAGCGTGTAATTCTGGTATATAAGTTCGGCCTTCTTCTCCGACTTCTCCTGCTTCTCGCCCCATTTTTCTTCCGCTTCCTCCTGCTCCTCTCTTATCCTCTGAACCCTGGAAAGCTCTTCCTCCTTGGTTTCCTCGGCCTCCTCTTCCACCTCCTTCCTTTCTTTCCCCGAGAAAAAGTCGTCCAGTGCACGGTTGAAGCTGTCATACCTTTCAAGTCTCATTTCACCAAACTTCTTCAATGGGAAAGGAACTGCAGCCTTTTTCATCTCGTCCTCGTAGAAGATGCCAGGGTTCAACTCCTCCTTAAACAGTGAAACCATGGACTTTCTCAACCTGGTTACCTCCGCATCGCCCAGATCCTCACCAGGCTTTGATTTTTCCACGCCCGCACGGAGGCAGGCCTCCTCCGCCCACCTCCCTCCCAGGTTCAAATCCCGTGCTATCTTCCTTACGGTTTCATCCTCCGTCTTTACGAGCCTTCCGAACTCGCGACTGCCAAGTTTTCTTGGATCCTTCCCTGCAGGCGGATATTTATACTTCTTGCCTGGCGAGACCTTTCTCTCGCTCCATTTTTGAACTTCAAGGGGCTGGACTATCTCCCCATCCCTATCCACAAGAACAAAGTTTCCCCTTCCGAAAAGTTCACAGACCAATATATATTCCTCGGTGTGCAACTCGACGATACGATCGAATTTGTGCTGTCTAATCTCCCTCAACGTCTTGTTTCTCAAATACTTCCTGAGAAACATGCAGAAGTTCGGAGGTTTTGCAGGCCCCTTTCTGTCGTATTCCGACACGTATATCTTTCCGGGCTCCAGAAGCAAATCATAGCTTTCACCCCCCGCGTAAATCTGGATCCGCAGCCTCTTATCCCTCTGGTATATCTTCTGTATCCTCCCACCCTGGAGGCTCCTCAACTCCTTCAGTGCGTAGTAGATATCCAGGGAGTTCATCTCCTCCATAAATCCCACTAATTAAGTTTAAACCCACCAAATAAAAATCTTCTCAGAAACAAGTGAGATAACTACACGTATTCAGTATAGTTTATCTCATCCAAGAACATCTCGTTGTAGCTCTCTTCATCTCCTAGCAGTGAAGCTATGCTACCTGCTGCCTCAAGATAGTCTGCAGTTTTCCCGAGAAAGTCGGATTTCTCAGCACTTCTAATATACTTCCTGAAAGCTTCCTCAGGGTTGTCCTCCTCGATCCCCAGTTCTTTTACTAAACTCATTAATTCTTTTTCGGCCATGCTAAATACCATTGTTTCACTTCCCTTTGTTTATTCTTCCCAAAAATTTATTAGCTTTGGTCGCTCGAGATTTGACCCTGGTTTGAAAAGGTTCCAAAACCTCTACTGTTCCTCCTTCAGGTCCTCTGCTTCTTCCTTTCCGAGAGCTTCCTCCAGCTTTTCCTCCAGTTCTTCTTTTTCTTCAATCCCGAAGTAGCTCTTGAACTCGTCCGTGATCTCCAGTTTTTTCGTGCGCTTATGTTTCTCCGAACGGATGAGGTTTTTCCTCTCGAGATCCTTTATGTAGGAGTAAGCGCGGTTCCCTATAATCTTTGCTATGTTCGACTGCTTTATAGGACCCTTGAACGCCACGAGGGCGAGGACCTTCAACTGACCGCGGGAGAGGTCCGAGTAGGGCGTGAGGTGGGAAACCTTGCCCAGATACTCCGGTTTTACCCTCAGTTCATAACCCCCTAGAGACTTGAACAGCTCCACGCCGTGGCTATCATCGGAGAATGCCTCTCTGAGGCCTTCCAGGGCCTCTCTGACCTCCTTTTTACTTGCATCGGAGACCTTCTTCAGCTCCTGAAGGGTCAACGGCCCTGAAGATATAAAAAGTGCCGCCTCTACCGTCGCTTCAGTCTCCTCACTCATCCCTACCACCCATCTTGACAAATATTTCATCGAAATATTCCTCCTGCTCCGCCTTAACCTTTCCATCGTGGTTGAGCTGGAGGAGAGGAGAGAAATTCCTGACGATTTCCTCTCTCGACCATTCAGGAAGCAGATCCGAAAAGGTAGTCTCGCCCCTTTTCATATTTTCAAGTATGTTGTCTATCCGTTTGTAAAGCTTGTCTATCCTCTCCTCTATATCTTCCCGTTGCCCGTCAATAGGCATCGCCTCCCGGACCCGCCTTTCCCTCTGGCTCTTTCTCTCTTCTCGCCTCTCCTTGGTCTTGAAGGCCTTCCTGAAGGCCTGGATCAGTTCCTCGGCCGTGGCTTTCCTGACAGGCTTCCTCTTCTTGGGCGCCTCGAGCTGTGGTATATCCGAGACATCTATATCCAGCTCCTCTATATCGACCTCCTCCACCTCCTTTTCTTCCTCTTCCCACATGAGCAGCTCCACCTTTATGCGCAGCAGGATCGCCATGACGATTATGATCCTCGCGGGGATCGTGAAGTTGATTTTCTGCCATTTCCCTATCAGGTCAGAGAACGCATTTGCCAGTTCAACCAGGTCAACATCCCACGGGTCTATCCCTTCCTTAGAAATAATCCAGTCCAGGGTTTCCTCCCAGTTGGGCTCAGTCCTCGCGAAGTCCAGGATCTCTTCCTCTTTCATACAGGTAGAATTGGCTTTCAAACCTTAAAACTTTTCAAAACTATTCCTCGGGCATCTCCAGCGCCATCACTTCCGAGACGCCGTCGTCCATCGAGACGCCGTAAACGTAGTCCGCCATCTGCAGGGTCTGGTCGTTGTGGGTTATCACGATGAACTGTGCGTCCTCTGACTGTCTCTCAAGCATCTCCGCCACCTTCTTAGAGTTCTTCTGGTCCAGGGCCGCATCTATTTCGTCCAGGATGTAGAAGGGTGCAGGCTCGTAAAGCTGGACAGCAAAGAGGAAGGCTATTGCTGTGAGCGTCTTCTCACCACCAGACATAGAGTCGAGTGAAAGCTTCTGTCCCCCCGAGGCCTTGGCCTCTATAAGGAGACCTGACTTGATATAGTCCTCGTCCTCCAGCTTTATCCTGCCTTCGTGGCCATGTAAATCCTCAAATATCTCCTGGAAATGCTCGTTTATTTCGTTGAACGCCTCCATGAAGGTATCTCGTCTTCTCTGCTTTATGGACTCTATAGTCTCTTCGATCGCCTCCTTCTCCTCCTGTATCCTGTCTATCCTCTCCTTGAGGTCCTCGTAGACCTGCTTCGCGTTTCTGTACTCCTCCTTAGCCTTGAAATTGACAGGCCCTATTTCCTCCAGATCCCTCAGAAGGTCCTTCTTCTCCTCCTTAAGAACTTTAACGGAGTCCTCCTCTATGTCCAGATCTTCCGCGTCATCGTATTCCTCCAGATCCTCTTCAGCATTCTCAAACTTCGTGTCGACCTTCGCCTTCTTCACCTTAAGCTGGTTGAACTTCTCCTTTTTCTGGACTTTCCTCTCGTAGTAATTTTTTCTTTCACCTTTAAGCTCGCTTATCTTGCTCTTTATCTCTTCCTCACGCTCTTCCAGCTCCGTGAGCTCGTCTTCACCTGTCTCCTCTTCCTCACGCAGCTCCTCTAACTCCTGAGAGTGATCAGCAATCTCCTCTCGAAGAGCTTCTATCTCCTCCTCAATTTCCTCCTTCTCCTTCTCCAAGTCGCCGATCTCCGAGCTCTTGTCGCTCTGAAAGGAACCGAAGCTGTCCTTGGACTCGTAATGGCCCCCTTTCATCGCGCCGGACTTGTAGACTATTTCCCCGTCCAAGGTCACCATTCTCGCCTTTCCGGCGTGTCTCTTTGCGAACTCCAGGCTCTCGACGACGAGCGTGTCCTTGAAAACATACTGGAAGGCGAGCTCGTAGTCCGAATCATAGTTTATCAGATTTATCGCGAAATCTATCGCCCCCGACTTGTCCTTGAGCTTCTTTGCCTCCCGGCTCTTGTCCCAGGGTCGAAGTTTGTCAAGAGGTAGAAAGGTGGCCCTCCCCACTTTGTTCTCCTTAAGGTATTCAATACAGTCCTTCGCCACGTCCCCACTCTCCACCACGAGCGAATTCATGTTTCCCCCTGCAGCGACCTCCAAGGCCTTCTGATATTTTTCTTTCACATTACCCAGGGACTGTATAGTTCCATGGACGTCCTCCTTGTCCAGTCTCAGTATCTCTTTAGCAGGACCCTTCCCGGAAATCCTCTGCTGCCTCTTCTCCATCTCCTCCAGCTTCTCTATGGACTCGTCCAGCCTCTCCATCTCCCCTCTTTTGTCCTCTATCTTGCTCTTCTTACTTTCTATCTTCGACTTGACGGACTCTATACTTTTTATCAGCTCCCTATCCTGTTTTTCCTCCCGCATCTTCTCCCTGACTTCCTCCAGATCCTCCTCCTTCTCCTCGATACTGTCCTCCAGCTCCTCCTGTTTACCCTTCGCTTCCTCCAGATCTTCTTTAACTGTCTCCATCTTCTCCTCCAGCTCCTCCTTCTCCTCCTTGTGCTTCTCGTAGGTTAGCCTGGCTATCTTCTTTCTCACCCCCTCCAGCCTGTTCTCAATTTCCTCCCTCTTCTCGACAAGCTTCTTTTCCTTCTCAAGCTTGTCCAGCGCCTTCTTCTTCTCTCCGAGGACCAGTCGCGCCTCGTTGAGCTTGTTCTCTACCTTCTCCAGCTCCCTCTGAGAATCCTCCTTCTTCCTATCGAACTCCTGGATGCCCGAAGCCTCGTCAATTATCTCCCTCCTCTCTGTCGGGCTCATCTCTATGAAGTTCGTTATCGCGCCCTGCATTATGATGTTGTGGCCGTCGGGATGTATCTTCGCGGAGGAAAGCGTGTCTATTATCTTTCTGCGAGTAACGGTCTCGCCGTTCATCCTGTAGATGCTGTTTCCGCGCTTGTTTATCTTCCTCGTAACCTCCACCCTGTCCTCATCCACGGGGATATCTCCGTCCTCGTTATTGAAGACTATAGAAACCTTGGCCTCGTCCCTGGCCTCTCTGCCGTCACCCCCTGAGAAAATCAGCTCCTCCAGCTTCCCGGCACGTATCTGCTTGGTAGAAAGGGTCCCGAGGACGAAAGTTATAGCATCTATAATATTCGATTTCCCGCTGCCGTTCGGGCCGCATATACAGTTGAAGCCGGAAGGAACGGGAATTTCGGTCTGGGTGGCAAAGCTCTTGAAACCTTGCATCTCCAGTTTCTCTATCTTTACCATGATACCTACTCTATAATTTCTCCGCCACCCTTAAATTTTACACGTTCCAAGTTATTCTTCCTCCCACTCCACCACGTTCCCACCGACCAGAAACTTGTTTCCGCCGAGGTGATGCAGTGTCTCCGCCTCCTCGGCAAGGAACCTTCCATCGTCCCAGAACTCGTCCACGACGCTGGCACAGATTATCTTTCCGACAACTATATAGTGGTCTCCAGCCCTGTGTATATCTTCGACCTCGCACTCCAGCCACCCAACAGCTTCTTCAATCCTAGAGGGCTCGACCTCCTCCGCATCCTTCAAGTTAAGCTCGCTTTCCTCGAGCTTGTTCGGATTGTCCTCAAAACTCACCTTCCCGACGTACATTATCTCTTCCAGGTAGTGTTTGGTTAAAACGTTTACAACGAACTCTCCACCGTTCTTCAGGTTCTCGTAGGTATATCTGTCAGGTGAAACCATTACAGCAACCATCGGAGGGTCGAAAGAGACGGGTGAAAGAAAGGAAAAAGCCGCGGCATCAAAACTCCCTTCCTCGTTTATAGTAGTGACTACGGAGGTGGGGTGGATCTGTATCATTCTTATGGCTTCCTTCGGTCCAAGGTCCATGCTATCATCCTTTGTTTTCTAGCGATGATTTATAAGGTTTTCCGGTCTCGTCCTTACAGTGACGCCTCCAGCACTTCTAGGTACCCAGTCTTCGTCCTACCATCCCACCCTTTCCTGATTTTTTCCAAGGTTATCTTTTTCTGGAACAGCGGACAGTCAACAACCAAAGTTTCAAGCTCTCCGCCTTCTCCGGACATATGTATGCCGTATTTCTCCTTCAGTTCTTTCAGTTCTTTCATAGCCTCCTGATCCAGCTTCCTGCCGAGCCACTCCTTCCCGAGGCCCTGTGCCGCCACCTTCGTGACTACCACCTCGAAGCCTTCCTGTAGAACTCCTTCCATGAGCTCCTCTTCGTCTCCGTGCCAGAGGGGTGTCAAACTCTCCAAGCTGAACTTCTCGCAGATCTTTTTCACGCGCTCCTTCTGGTAGTTGGAAGCCAGAGCTCCCGAAACCACGCCGTCCACTTCTCCACTCACTGCTTCTACGGCATCCTCCAGGGGTTTCACTCCTTCACCGGACCCTTCCCTCCAAATCAAGGGTATTCCCATGGACTCGGACTGAAGCTTTACGACCTCCAGGTTCTCCGCGTGCAAAAACTTTGAATCGGGCTTCGGTTTCACGCAGATCAGGTAGTCTATCTCGTTCTGTTTTTTCTCCTTCCAGAGCGCGTACAATGAGTCCTTCCCACCGGAGACGAGTGCTGCAAGTTTCATGTTATTACCAGTATTTTCCTGTTAGTTTTTTATGCCTGGAAATTTAAAACAGACCTATGGAAATAGTGGCCTTTCTCCAAAACAACGTCCCTTACCTGATGGAAATAGTCTACTCATTGATAACTATAGTAGTCGCTTACTTAGCCAACAGGCTGGTTTTCCAGAGGATTATACGCAAATTCGCGGAGAGGGCAAACATAGAGGAGCACTATACCAAGCCCTTCAGGAAGGTGGCCTCCACGATAGTTTACGTTGCCGCCATCTTAATCATACTTTCAGTATTCGGCCTCAAAAGCTCGCTCACAAGCCTGCTGGCCGGGGCGGGATTCCTCGGAATCGTGGTAGGCATGGCGACCAAGGATGTCCTTTCCGGCGTAATCGCCGGCATGGTCCTCTACATCGACAGGCCCTTCAAGATAGGCGACTGGATTGAGGTCGGGGACGAACAGGGAATAGTTCAGGACCTCTCTCTTCAGACAACAAGGATAAGAAACTTCTCCGGCGAACTCGTAACTGTACCTAACTCGAAGATAACAAACAGCACCGTGATAAACAAGACGGCAGAGCCTAACTCGCGGATAGACATAGAGATAGGTGTGGACTACGACACGGACATGAACAAAGCTCTGAAGGCTTCCAGGGAAGTTCTCGGCGACGAGGAGGACGTTCTCGAAGAACCGGAGCCTTCCATAGTTATAGACGAGTTCGCGGACTCCTCGATAAACCTCCTCGTGAGGTTCTGGGTCGACAGAAAAGACCTCAAGGACAGAAACATGAGCCTGCCCGGAATGAGGAGCAGCATTAGAAAGAGACTCCTTGAGAAATTCCGCGAGGAAGGAATCGAGATCCCGTTCCCGCACCTAGAGATCATAAAGAAGGACAGCTGATGAACAGAATCTTCAGGTTATGTTATTTCTTTACCTCTGACTTATTGGGAACGATTATCAGGGCTATTATGTAGGCGAGAAGGCCCCCGCCGAAACCGAGTGTGAAGAATACCCAGAGAAGCCTTACAAGTGTAGGATCTACGTCGAAATACTCGGCTATGCCTCCACATACCCCGCCGAGCATCCTGTCTTTGCCTTCGGTCCTGTAAAGTCTCTTTTTCTCGCCCATGAACTGTTAAGTGGTTTCACTGTTTATAATTTTTTGGAAGGGCACGAGCGCCCAAAAAACAAAGTTTTTATGTCTCGATAGCACATAAGCGGACGAAGGCGAAGACGGCTTTAGAGTAAGGCCTGACAGTGAAATAACAGAACTGGAGACGAACGAAAGTGTGAGTGGGGGAAATACCTTCCTTAACTGTACCTGTCGGAAGTATTGAGTCGAGAGAAAACTAGTCCCTGGTGCTTGGAGGTCAAGGAAGTTTTGGTCCTCCCTTATATTCTGTCCATCCACACCCCACAGACTTTTCGGTCCAGGTTCGTTGCCGAACCCTTCCTTACTTGGCCTTGCAGGTCGCCCTGCAGGTGTTTCGATAGACTCCCTCGTCCACACCAGGGAAGCTGATATTAGTTCTGGAAATATTTAAAAATTTCGTGAGAACCGAAAGGTCGTAATTCTACTTTCCACTCGGGTTTACTTTTTTATAGGAAACACCGGAAAGAGTATAAAGGGTGAGATAGATGAAGGTTGCCATAAACGGATTTGGAAGAATAGGGAGGGCTGTTTTCAAGGCCGGCCTCGAAGACCCCGAGATAAACTTTGTCGCGATAAATGACCTACTGGAGCCCGAAGAACTTGTCTACCTTCTTAAGCACGACTCCGTCTACGGGAGGTACGAGAAGGACGTAAAAGTAAGGGACGGAGAGCTGACAGTCGACGGAGAGGAGATAAAACTGCTGCAGGAAAAGAGCCCAGAAGAGCTTCCTTGGGACGAGATGGACGTTGACGTCGCCTGTGAGTCGACAGGAATTTTCAGAAAGAAGGAGGACGCAGCCAAGCACCTGGAAGCAGGTGCCAAGAAGGTAGTTATTTCCGCGCCCTCCAAAGGGGAAGGCGAAGTCCCATCAATTGTTTACGGAGTAAACGAAGACGAATACGATCCACGGGAACACAACATAGTGGACAACGCATCCTGCACGACCAACTCCATGGCGCCCATGGTGAAGGTTCTCCACGATGAGTTCGGGATAAAGGAAGGTGTGATAACGACAGTCCACGCCTACACGAGCACACAGAACCTTGTCGACGGACCCAATCCCAAGCCCAGGAGGAGAAGGGCCGCGGCAGAGAATATAATACCTACGACCACGGGAGCAGCGCAGGCGGTAACGGAAGTTATACCGGAGCTGAAAGGAAAACTGGATGGTATAGCCATGAGAGTTCCCGTCCCCGACGGTTCGGTGACCGACTTCGTGGTCAACCTGGAGGAAGAGGCGTCCGAAGAAGAGATCAACGGAGCCTTCAAAGAAGCTGCCAGGGGAGAGCTCGAGGGCGTCCTGGGATACACCGAAGAAGAAATCGTCTCCAGGGACATAATTCAGGACCCACACTCCGTGGTCGTCGACGGGAAGAAGACCATGCAGATAGGACAGCAGGTCAAGGTCCTCGGATGGTACGACAACGAGTGGGGCTTCTCCTGCAGAATGATAGATGTTATGAAGGAGCTGCTATGAGATGAAGTCCATGGAAAACGTGGACGTAGAGGGGAAGAAAGTACTCCTGAGGGTCGACCTCAATTCTACGGTCAAGCAGGGAAGGGTCAAGCTGACTCCGCGGATGAAGGCGCACGCAAAAACCATAGAGGAGCTCTGTGAAAGAAGTGCAGCAGTGGTTGTCCTGGCGCATCAGGGAAGACCTGGCAGGGACGACTTTTTACATCTGGAACAGCACGCGGAGCACCTGAACCACCTCCTCGACAGAAGAGTAATATTCATCGAAGACATAGCCGGCGAGCTAGCTGAAAAAGCAGTAGGAGAGCTTCAGGAGGAAGACGTACTACTCCTCGACAACGTGAGGATGCACGACGACGAGCTCGCGGAGAGAAGTCCCGAGGAGCATGCGGTATCGGAGCTTGTACAGAAGCTGTCGAGCTGGTGTGACCTGTACGTCAACGACGCCTTTTCCGTATGTCATAGAAACCATGCCTCTATAACCGGCTTTCCACAGGTAATGGAAAGTGCAGCTGGGCCCGTGCTTGAGAAGGACATGGAGGCGATAAGAAACCTGGAAGAGACTAGGAGACCAAGACAGTTTGTCCTCGGCGGGAACAAGCCCAAGGACGCCGTAAATGTTCTGCACAAGGTCTTCGAAGAAGATATAGCAGACCTGGCCATGCTCGGAGGTGCACCAGGGGAAATCTTCCTTCAGGTGCAGGACAAAGACCTGGGTCCGAAGGAGCGTGATGTCAGCGAGCTTGAGGGGAAAATACAGGAGCTTTTGGGCGGCTACGGCAACAAGATACTACTCCCTGAGGACCTGGCCTATGAGAAAAACCGGATGAGAGAGGAAGTAGACGTCAAGTCACTGCCTGTGAGGGAGGAAGTGTTCGATATAGGGACGGAAACCATAGAAAAATTCAACAGTAGACTGAGCGATGCTGAAACCGTCGTGATGAACGGACCTGTTGGAAAGTTCGAGGACGATAACTTCAGCAAAGGTACGGAGAAGATATTCGAGCGTCTTAAAAAACTGGATAAATATGTGCTTATAGGGGGAGGGGACACATCGGAAGCCATAGAGCAGCTTGGATTCGACATAGATGAGGACTATTCGCACGTTTCTTTGGCAGGGGGAGCTTTTGTAAAGGCTCTGCTCGGTGAAGAACTAGTGGGGATGAAAGCCCTGAGATGACACCATGCTAGTTGGAATAGTATCGGACACGCACGACAACTTGCCCGCGATAGAGAAGGCCGTGGAGGAGTTCAACGAGAGAGGTGCAGACCTAGTTCTGCACGCCGGCGACTACGTGGCTCCATTTGCACTGGAAAAATTCTCGAAACTAGAGGGCGACTTCCACGGCGTTTTCGGGAATAATGATGGAGAGAAGGAAGGTCTAAAGGAGGAGGTCAGCGACTTCGGTAAAATAGAAGAAGCTCCAACTTCACTGGAGGTTAAAGGGAAAAGGGTCCGCCTCACACATAAGCCAGGGGAAAAAGTCGAAGGTGATTTCGACCTCCTCGTAAACGGCCACACACACGAGCCCAAAGTCGAGAAGAAGGACGGTGCTGTTTCCATCAATCCAGGCGAGGCTTCGGGATGGCTCACGGGAGAGAAAACTGTGGCTTTAGTAAACCTGGAGAAAATGGAAGCACAGATAATAAGCCTGGACTAGCCTTCACTTTCCTGAATTGCCTGAGGGATCTTTTCCAGAAGGTCGTCAGGGAGCATGCCGACGCCTTTTTCCTCAGAAGCGATTTCTCCGGCCTTTCCGTTTATCCAGGCACCTCTATAGGCCGCTTCCAATGGATCAAGGCCCTGGGCAAGCAGGGAACCAACTATACCTGCGAGGGTGTCTCCTGTTCCGCCGACTGTCATGTACTGGTTGCCGGTTCCGTTTTTCAGAACTTCATCGCCATCGGTTATTACGTCCTCTTTCCCTTTTAACAGAATTACACAGCCGAGCTCTTCCGCCGCTTTCCTGGCGTTTTCCTCCGTGACCTCTTCACCCGTAAGAACTTCGAATTCGCGTGCATGAGGCGTGAGTACGAAGCCTTCTCTTAATATGTCCTTGTTTCTGGCAACCGCGTGAATCGCATCGGCATCTATTACCGCCGGTATTTCAACCTGTTTCAGAAACTCCGTGACCGTTTTAAAGGTCTCCGTCCTCCTTTCCAGGCCGCCACCTATCAGAACTGCGTCGGCATTTTCTTCCAGTTCTTCAAGGCGACCGAGGTACTCAGGCGAAACGTAATCGCCCTCCAGCGGTTCTACTATAAGAGAAGGGGAGAAGCTCGCGATTATGTCGGCAGCCCGTTTTGGAGAAGCCGTTGTTACCAGGTCCACACCACTGCGGTATGCTGCTAAGGAGTTGAAAGTTGGTGAACCTGAGTAAGTTTTGGAGCCGCCCACTACAAGCAAGCTACCGAAGTCGTACTTGTGAGAGTCTTCCTCCCTGGTTTTTATTTTTTCCGGTACGTCGTCCATCATCCTTTCACCTATATTTTTATAGAAGGACTTAAATTTAACCTTTATGCGCCTCGAGGAAACTCTAAAGAAGCTGGAGGGCCTGTCTATATTTCTCGCTTACAATGTGAACACGGACGTCATAACCCACGTGGACGACGACTTTCGGAGTCTTTTCTCGGAGGACGAGATTGAAAAAGCAAAGGAGCAGGATCCGAAGCTTCTGAATGAGAAAGAGGATCTTCTCACAGGAGTTCTGGACTGCATGGAGAGAGGGATGGGCAACGAAATACAGATAGAAAACCCGGAGCTCAAAAAATGGATGACGGAAAATGTAAAATGCGATGAGAAGAGGATGGGCGGTCAGGCAGGGATAATGCCCAACCTTCTTTCAAAGCTCGGCTGCCGGTCGATAGTTTATACCACGAACCTGTCCAAGGAACAGGCGGCGCTGTTTGAGGACAATGAAAACCTGCGGTTTCCTGTCGTTGAAGATGGCGAGCTGAAATTCAAACATCCGAGAAAATGCTGGAAGGACATACCCACGAAGAAGAACTGGATAATAGAGTTCTTCGAGGGCCAGGAGCTTTTCGGAGTGAAAGCCGGGAACAACAGCAGGTTCATAGCCTCTTCGCCCTACAAACAAGAAAACCTGGAACTCGGGGAGATTGAGGGTAAAACGGAGAAGCTCGCGGAGGAGGTGGACTGTATGATACTTGCAGGCTACCATAACCTCCTGGAAGAGTATCCCGACGGGATCGACTGGCGAGAGCATCTGGAGAGTGCCAAGGACTTTATAAAAAACGTGAAGAAGGTTTCTCCCGAAACAAATATACAGATAGAGTTCGCGGCCTCGCACAGGGAAAAAATAAGGAAAGCTATCCTGAAAGAGGTCGTCCCTCTCGCAGATGTGTTCTCATTCGACCTGAATGAACTTGACCTTATAGAGGACGACCTGGATATCCGCGACGAGGTCCCAGGGCCTGACTCACCTGTGAAACTTATGGAGATCATGGAAAGAGTGCTTAATAAACTGGGGGTAGACGCAGTAAGCATTCACACCCACCATTACTTTCTCTCTGTCTCCAGGGACTACGTGGACCCGGAGCCCATCCGTGAAGGTTTCAAGTTTGCAAGGAACGCTGTCTGGACCAAGGCAAGCGGCAGGGAAGTGACTCCGGAAAACCTCAGAGAAGCGCTGCGTGTCCAGCCGTCCGAAAGGGGGGAAAAGTACAGGGAGGAGCTGGGCGAATACCTGAGCGATGAAAACTTCAAGGAAGAGGGCATCCACAGCGCCAACTTTGATATAGTTCTGGTCCCAAACAAGATATACGAGGACCCGGAGCTGAGCGTCGGCCTCGGGGACGTGATATCCGCGACATCGTTCGCAGTGGAGAACGCACTCAGGTGATAAAATCTTCATAAAGGATGGTGAAGAACTGAGGAAGGTCTACGAAAGAGCGAAGGATAATGGTTACGCATTCGTAGCCAGCAATTTCGCAGAGCCAAACGTGTTGATAGGACTCGTCGAAGGCGCGGACAGGAAAAACTCGGACCTCGTCCTCCAGCTCAGCCGGAGTGCCTGTGAGTTTGCCGGGAACGGAGACGCCCTCAGAGGCCTGAAAGCCCTAGGAAAGTACATAGAGGAAATCGCGGGAAATTACGATATTGGAGTCTTCCTGAACATGGACCACCTGAAGGACCTGGACTTCATAGACCAGGTAACTGAAACAGGGATACCCTCCTCCATAATGATAGACGCCTCGGAGGAACCTTTTGAAAAGAATGTGGAGAAATCGAAACGAGCCAAGGAAATTTGCAGGAAGAAAAATATCCTGGTAGAGGCGGAACTCGGGAGGATAAAGGGCGCTGAAGACAGAGTCCAGTCCCTCCAAACCTACTACACGAAACCCGAAGAAGCCGTAGAGTTCGTCGACAGGACAGACTGCGATCTCCTCGCGACATCCATAGGAACACAGCATGGCGTTTCCAAAGGAAAGAACTTGGACTTGAAAATGGATATAGCCAGCGAAGTGGATAAAAGACTAATAGAAGAAGGACTGGAGAGACCCCTGGTAATCCACGGTTCTTCCGGACTCACCCGCGATCAGATGAAGAAGCTGGCAGGTATGGGCATCTCCAAGTTCAATAAGGACACAAGGTACCAGTACGAGTACGCTAGGGCTGCGTTTGAATTCTACAGGGAACATGAAGGAGAAATTCTACCCCCTGACGGGATGGATGAAGAAATAGATGTGTTCTCCACAGAAGGTGACTGGACACCGAAAAAGGACGTTTTCGATCCAAGGGTCGTCTCAAAAAGTATAAGAGAAAGGATCTCGAAGGTACTGGCAGAATTAACCGAGGTCACGGGTAGCGCAGAAAGATCCTTATATATCTAGAAAACTGGAGGGCCCAATATGAAATGGTTCGACTTCTCAGGCAGTTTTCGATGGAAGACATCTCCAAAGAGCTCAGGGCCCTGGGTCTGGTATTCTTCATATATTATCTCTCCTGGGGTGCGATACGTCCTTTCTTTTCTATATACTTTGAAAGGATAACCGGGACGTATTCGGCTACAGGCATCCTGATAGGTTCACTGTTTCTGATACAGGTATTGATACAGACGCCGCTGGGGGACCTTTTGGATAAAGTGGGAAGGAAGAAAATGATCGGCGTCGGAACGTTAATCTCCTCCACCCTGTTTTTTGGCCTGTTTGTAGTGAAATCCTTGGCCATCACCTTTGTGCTCACCCTCCTTCTAGGAATAGGAGTCTCGATGATCTCCCCGGCCGTAGAGGGTCTAATCACTAAATTGGGAAAAGGACATGAAGGAGAAACTACGGGGACGTATCAGTCGATACGATCTCTGGGACAGGGTATAGGACCTATCGTGGCCGGGGTGGTAGCCGAAATATATACTCTGAGCCACGCCTTCCTTATCTGTGGACTTCTCCTCCTAGGAATATTTCCTGTTCTGTCGAGGATGAAGACTTGAAGATTCAGAAAGGTTCAACAAGCTCCTTTATCCTTTCTTCGGGATCCTCTGCCTTGACTATACCCGAGGCCACAAAAACCCCTCTCGCTCCCAGCTCCAGTGCTTTCTCAACGTCCTCCTTGCTTTTTATTCCGGCACCGCATATTAAAGGCCGATTCACCCTCTCCAGTGAATCGGTAATTACCTCAGGTCTTGCGGAGCTAACCGACACGTCGCCACCTATCAGCTCCGGAGGCTCTATCGCCACCATATCAGGCTCAAGATCAGAAATTTTACCCGCCTCCTCGGGACTCTCGGCGCAAACGAGTGTATCGAATCCTAGTCCGCTTGCCTTTTTAATACAACTTTCAATAACTTCCATATCCCTGCGGTCCTCCGAATGATTTATGACCACGCCTGAAGCGCCGTTCTCTTTGAGGCCTTTCGGAAGGACGTGACCTGTGTTGGAGCCGTAGTTGACGGGATCTATCCTCTGGGCGTAGACAGGTATATCCACTTTATTTGAAACACGGTAAAGGTCCGAAACCTGTACCACAGGTACTATGTTCTTACCTGCTTCCTCGGAAACCATCTCACAGGTTTTGGCCAGCCCCTCCGCCTTTCGACCTGTTCCCTTCTCGTACGTCTTGAAGTTAACAAGCAACAGGGGAAGTTTCATATCAATCTATCCCACGTAATCTATTTCCTCCTCTTCTTCGCCCAACCTCTGCCTCGAGGCCTCGAAATCCTCGTAGTAATCCTTCATATCCTCTGTTATAGACTTTGCGGAGTCCTCCATGGCTTCCTCGAAATGCTTCTTTTCGACCACATCGGATTCTCTGTCCTCTCTCAAAGCATTGAGTGCTGCCTCCCTGCATATAGCCGCTACATCCGCACCGGAGTACCCTTCGGTTTTCTCCGCGAGATTTTCCAGATCTATGTCATCCGCCAGAGGCGTGCCTTCCGTGTGAATCTTGAATATTTCTAGGCGGGCATCCTCATCAGGTGACGGGACAAGCAGCTGGTTGTCGAACCGTCCAGGGCGTAGCAGAGCGGAATCAATCATATCCGGCCTGTTGGTGGCACCTATTACTATAACATCGTTCAGTTCTTCCAGCCCGGACATCTCCGTGAGTATCTGTGAGACCACTCTCTCTGAGACGTTTTCTCCGGCAGACTGGCCCCTCTCGGAAGCCAGCGCGTCCAACTCATCGAAGAACACGACGGTCGGGGCGACCTGTTTGGCCTTCTTGAATATTTCCCTGACGCGCTTCTCGGACTCGCCGACCCACTTGCTCAGGAGCTCCGGTCCTTTAACGGAGATGAAGTTGGAGTCGGACTTATTCGCAACGGCCTTCGCCAGCATAGTCTTACCGCAGCCGGGTGGTCCGTATAACAACAGACCGGAAGGCGGCCTTATTCCCAGATTTTCGTAGGACTCAGGATACTGGAGGGGCCACTCCACGGCTTCCCTGAGCCTTTGCTTTACCTCTTCCAGACCGCCGACGTCTTCCCATGATACATCAGGGACCTCTATCAGAACCTCCCTCATAGCCGAAGGTTCCACCATCCTCATCGCATAATCGAAGTCCTCGCCGCTAACCTGAAGTTTCTGAAGTTTTTCTTCTGGAAGCTCGTCCATGTCCTTAAGGTCGGATATGTCAGGTAGAACCCTTCTCAAGGCGTGCATAGCACTTTCCTTGGCGAGAGCCTCTATGTCGGCACCTACGTATCCGTAGGTCCTCTCCGATATTTTGTCCAGACCTACATCATCCGTCAGGGGCATGTGTCTGGTATGAATCTGGAGTATTTCCTTCCTGCCCTTTCTGTCAGGTACGCCAATCTCTATCTCTCTATCAAACCTTCCCGGCCTACGGAGAGCAGGATCTACAGCATCGACACGGTTGGTGGCCGCGATGACTATGACCTGTCCCCTTGCTTCCAAACCATCCATCAGGGTCAAGAGCTGTGAAACAACTCGTTTCTCAACTTCGCCGCTGGCCTCTTCCCTCTTGGAAGCTATAGCATCTATCTCGTCTATGAAAATTATCGACGGTGAGTTCTCCTCCGCCTCCTCGAAGATCTCTCTGACCTTCTTCTCCGATTCACCGTAGAACTTGCTCATCACTTCAGGACCGTTTATAATCTGAAAGTGCGCACCTGCTTCATTCGCCACGGCTTTGGCGAGCAACGTCTTGCCGGTTCCGGGAGGCCCGTGCAAAAGAACACCCTTGGGAGGCTCAATTCCCAGTCTCTCAAACACTTCGGGATGCTTCAGTGGGACCTCTATCATTTCCCTGACCTTCTTTATCTCATCGTGGAGTCCTCCTATATCCTCGTAAGTTACAGTAGGAACTTCCTCTTCCTTTACCTCGACGGCCTTGGGTTTGAGGTCTATAGAAGTCTGTTCGTCTATCTTCACAATGCCTTTCGGCTTGGTAGAAACGACCATCAGCCTCGTTTCCGTTCCGCCCAGGCCGGGCATCATGTCGGAGAATATATCTTCGCCGAAGAAATCCTTGAAAAGGCTTCCCCTCTTCTTGCTTTTGACAGAGGTGGGTATTATTATGTCGCCCTTCGAAGCAGGCCTCATGTAGAGGTTCTTCTTAAGTATGTTCGGCGAGATATGCAAAGCTACTCTCTCCTGCGCCGGTGCCAAAGTGACTTTATCGGCGGGCTCGGCATCAACCTTCCTCACCTTCACGTTCTCGCCAACGGAGGTTCCTGCGTTCTTCCTGACGAGGCCATCAACACGGATGAGGTTGCTTCCTACATCCTCGGGGTATGACCGTACCCCAAGGGCGCCTGTCTTTTTTCCGCCCTCGATCTCTATTATGTCACCTTCTGTGACGTTGAGCTTTTTCATAATCTTTGAGTCCAGCCTAGCGATTCCCTTCCCAAACTCTTCGCGAGAGGTAAGCTCGCCTACCTTCAGCGAAACAGCGTCGTTGTTGTTTTCGGTCATAATATCCCTCATTTCACAGGAATTTTGGTCCAGCTTTCCTCCTGGGTTTCTTTCGTGTTCATTTTTTTAAATCTATCCTTTTCCAACAAAACCTTGAATATCTTGTAGTCGACCTTTTTTCTCCAGGAGTCGAGGTAGTCTACCACCCTGTCCAATGCTTCAAAGGGAACGACGTACACTGACTTGTCCACTTTTATATGCGGTATCCTGTCCAGTATACCCTTGCGATCATATACATATTCTTTCCCACCGCGCCTGACCTTCTGCCTCCAGCCGTAAAGACCGCGGTAAAACTTGTTGCGGTTGTAGTTGGAGGGAAATTCCTCGGAGTTCACGCAAAAGCTCACGAGTGCTGCTACATTTCCACTTTTGTCTGGGGTTATTTCAGCCTTCATGGTTTTTATGTATGTAAACTAAACTTTATAAAGTTTTTGTTTAAGTGAATAAAAAAGACGAAGGTGAGCAGAGAAATAAATCCACCCCTGAAGAAGACCGCAGGTTCAAATCCTGCTGAACTCGCCAGCTTTTCACCCAAGAAAGTCAAATTCTTCGTAGGCCCTGTCGGTGGCCCGGTTGAGATTCATGAGAATTTCTTCCCCATGTTCTACAAGCTCCTCCCTCTTCATGGTGAAAGCCCTATAGAAGTTAAAATTTTTATATCTCGGGTGTCCTCGGAGAGCGGGTGCCGGAGATAAGCTCGTGGGGGTCTTTTATATCCAGGAACTTTGATGGAGAGGAACAAATATTTCAAGGTAGTGAAAACCCAGCGAGGCTTCGAGTACGCCCCCGGAGAGGAACCAGAACATGTTACTTTCGATGAGTTGAAGGGATACGAGGACGAACAGAGGAAGCTCAGGAACCGGTTGAATAGAATCAAGGATGCTGACGATGACTACCTCCGAGAGGAGAATATGATTTTCTTGGCAGGACTGCCCGGAACGGGCAAAACCGATTCCCTGAAAGCTTTCATGAACAAACTTCCCGAGAACTGCAAATGTATAAATATTCCAAAGCATTCAATGGGAGGTGGCTTTGACTTGGTGAGAGAGCTCTCGAATGAATACCCCCAGTACAATTATTTCCCTGTAGTAGAGGACGTGGATATAGCTACGGGAAAGGACAGGGACCGTGGACCGGGGACTAATATCTTGCTGGAAAACCTCGATTCCACCCTCGGAACCGAGGAAAATATCATAGTCCTGTCTACAAGCAACATGCCTGAGAAAATAGACGATGCCATCCTCAGACCCGGCAGAATGTCCACTTTTATCAGGTATGAACAGCCCGAGAAGTGGGAGAAAGAAGAAATAGTGAAACACTACGAGGAGGAGTATAGCACGGAGGTAGACGAGAAACTGAAGAGGAAGATAAAGAACTACGAGTCCACAAAGAATCCTATAACTCCCGACCATATAAGGGCTATAGTGTGGGAATACAAACAACGGAACGCAGAAGCCGGCCCGGAAGAAGGGATAGACCCAGATGATATTTGGTCGAGTAAGATGAAAAGGGACAGATCGATCAGGGAGCTAAGGGAAAGTGGAGACGACAAATCCTACGCCTGATGAGGTCAAATATTTTAAGCCTTGGACCCGTTTAATCCTATATGAAAGTCGAGCGTCTTTCAACGGGGTGTGAGGCAGTGGACGACCTGCTAGGTGGAGGTATAGAAAAGGACACTCTGACAAATATCTACGGTCCTCCGGGCTGTGGGAAAACGACCTTATGCCTCCAGACGACAGTCTCTTGCATAAAAAATGGACAGAAAGTGGTGTTCATCGACACTGAAGGTGGCTTCTCCAAGGAGAGACTGGGACAGATAGCTGATGGCATGGACGACGTAATGAATGAGATAATTCTTATAGAACCTGACAACTTCGACAGCCAGGAAGAAAATATAGAGAGGCTAGAGAACATCTGCGAAAAAGAGAAAAAAGTAGGGCTTATCGTTCTGGACTCCCTCGTGACCCTTTACCGACTGGAGTTGAATGAAGGCGATACTCAAGAAATAAACAGCAGGCTCGCCAATCAGCTCTCAACGCTGTCCAACCTCTCAAGGAACTACGGAATCCCCATCTTGATTACCAACCAGATTTATTCGGACATAGAAAATGGCGGCGTAGAGCTCGTTTCCAGGGACATAGCAAAGTATCAGTCCAAGTGCCTTATAGAAATGAAGAAGTTCGAAAGAGGCAAAAGGGTCATGATTCTGAGAAAGCATAGGTCTCAGCCTGAAGGCAAGGAAACGCAAGTCGTGCTCACGGAAAACGGCATAGAAAAACCTGATAAAAAATTTGATTTTCTCTGATCATTTGAAATAGAGTTTCACACCGGAAAATCTCGATTTTCAAGAGTCCCAATCCTCCTTGGACTTGCAATCTGGATCGGGACACATAGTGAATGGCTTCTTGCCTTTTCTTATGACTTTGAAGGTTGGGAGGCCACAATCCTCACAACTCTTATCCGTAGGAACTATCTTCGCATTCTGGGGAAGGGGGAATGAATTTTCACAGTCTGGGTAGTTCGTACAGCCGACGAACTGGCTTTTCCCTGTCCTTATGATTTTCAAAGTTCCCCCACACTCGGGGCATTCGCCCAGTTCGCTCTTCTTTTTCTTGGTCTTTATGACGGCTTCCTTCAGCCCCTGTCCGATTTCCTCCTCGTTTTCTTTTATCCTCTCCAGGATTTCCTTCAGCTTCTTCCTTGCCTCCTCAACAACCTTTTCTTTATCGTTCTTTCCTTCCCTAATTTCCTCCATCTCCTCCTCGAACTTCCGTGTCATTTCCTCGGAAAGGACTCCGGGCGAATATTCCTCCAGCGCGTCGACGACCGCGAGCCCTATGTCCGTGACCTTTATAGAAGAGCCGTCTATGTAGCCACGGTCGTAGAGCTTGTCTATGATCTGCGACCTGGTAGCCTTTGTGCCGAGGTTTCTTTTTTTCATCTCCGTGACGAGGGAGGCCTGGGTGTACCTCTTCGGTGGCTGGGTCTGCTTGTCCAGCTTTTCGACCTTCTTTATCCCCAGTTCTTCACCCTCTTCCAGATCCGGAACTTTCTGTTCCTTCCTGTTGACGTAGGGCTCGTAGAGCTTGAACCAGTTCTCCTTTAACGTCCTCTTTCCCTTGGCCTCGAAGGTTTCGCCGGAGAGGTCAAACTTCAGCTGTACGGACTCTCTGAGCGCGGGGTCTCCGAATACCGCGAAATAGCGCTTCACGATAAGATCGTATAGTTTTCCCTCGTCCTTGGAAACCTTCTCAGGCTTGGAGCCTGTGGGATATATAGCGGGATGCGCTTTGTCCTCTTTCTTTCCCTGCTTGGGATATATCTTGTCTTTGTCCAGAACCTTTCTTGCGGATTCTTCGTATTTATTCTGCTTCTTCAATTTCTCCAGAATCTTCTGGTAGCCGATCTTCGGCGGCAGTTTCTGGCTCGAGGTCCTCGGATAGGAAATAAGACCGGACTCGTAGAGCGACTGCGCAAGATCCAGCGTCTTGGAAGGAGAAAAATTGAAAGCCGAATATGCCTCGCTCTGGAGCGTTGAAAGGTCGAAGGGGCAGGGCTGGTTATGCTTGAACTTGTTCTTCTCGACCTCTTTTACCTTCGCGGAGTTCTCCGCAGCTCTGTCCCTGGCGGAGTCGGCCTCATCTTCCTCCCAGAACTTCCCCTTTCCGTGGCGTGCTTTTACTTCACCTTTTTCCGATGTCAACAAAGCCTCCAAAACCCAGTAGTCATCCGGCTTGAATTCCTGTATCTCCTTCTCCCGATCTGTGAGTATCTTCAGCGCGGGCCCCTGGACCCTTCCGGTGGAAAGGACCTTGAAGGAGTCGGCGCTCTTGACCGACAACGTAAGCGCCCGGGAAAGGTTTATTCCCCAGAGCCAGTCGAGTATATGTCTCGCCAGTCCGGATTCCACCATCCCGTGGTCCAGCTTCTCGGAGACGTCTTCGTACGCATCTTTTAGGTCGGAAGTGGTCAAGGTCGAAAACTTCATTCTGCCCGCGTTCTCGGTCCCGACGATAAATTTGAGGATATTGTAACCGATGACGCTTCCTTCCTGATCGTAGTCGCATGCGTTGATGAAACTGTCCGCTTTGTTGGCCAGCTTCTTCAGATTCTTGTAGTAGTTTTTCATCCAGCCAGAGCCGTCCCTGACCTCGTGCGTGGGCTTCCACTCCACGTCGAAAATAGGGTAGTCCCAACCCTCGCCTTCCTGTTCTAAGGTGTAAAGATGACCAACGGCAGGAACCACGTACGTTTTTTTATCCCCAACGTTAGTCTCGTACCAGACCGCCTTTCCCGTCCTCTCCTGCTCTACGTCACCTTCCGCCAGGGCATAGGCTATCCTGCCGGCTGCGTTCGGTTTTTCGGCGATGATAAGCTGTGTCATATTATCTGAATTTCATCAAAAATCCTTCGAACAATAGAAATTTCTGGAAAGGTATATAAATATTCTAAATTCAGAAATTATTCCTCCAACCAGTCATCGACCTTTCTTTTACTTAGATCCCAGTAATCCATGTCCTCGGTGAAGAGCTCGATAGCAAGGGATCCCTTCCAACCCATCTCCTTCAAAGAATCGATGATCTGTTCAAGGTCCACGAACCCGTACCCCAAGGAAAGATGCTCGTCCTCCTCACCCCTCCTGTTGTCGTTTAGGTGGGAATGGGAAATTCTCTCCATGTTTTCCTCGACAAATCCCGTTATCTCCTCCTCATCGTAGCCGTTGAGGATGGCGTGCCCGGTATCGAGGCACATGCTCAAGTCCGTCCTCTGTAGGATATCATCAAACCAGAGCAGATCGAATTCCTCCGTATTTTCGACGACGAGCTTGATATCTTTCCTTTCGGAAAATTTGTCCAACTCCTTTAAGGAATCAATTATATTTTCCTCCACCTCCTCCTCATCCCAGTAACGCTGATATGACTTCGGATGAACTGTAGCCTTTCCAACGTTCATTTTCCTGCCCGTTTCGAGCAGGTTCTTTAAAATGTCAAGAGCAGCTCCCCTGTATTCCTCGTAAGGACTTCCTATATCCAAGGTCCAAGGTAAATGAAGGTAAAGTTCCAGAGAATTTTCGTCCGCCGCTTTCCTTATCTCCTGGTGATGGCCTCTAAGAAAGTTGACGTCGGCTCTGGGACCTTCGGCAACTATCTCGACGAAATCAAAGCCAAGCTCTCCAGCTTTGTCCAGCTGTTCCTCTATAGGCTTCTCTCTCGCGTTAACGACTATACCTAATTCCATAAGAAAAACTAATGCGCCTTACCTTTATGAATCTTCAGGCCTCTCTCGGTGTCGAACTCCTTTCCACAATCTTCACAAGCGAAGTTCTCCCCGTTATTTCCCTCTGCTTTTGTGGAACCTTCCTCCTGCTTCTCTTGCTCGGCTAGTTCACCGGCTTCTACTTTCTCCTCTGCCTTGAAGTCCTTTTTCAGGTCCTCGGGGCTAATATTCCTTTCCTCCAACAGCTCGCGTATGTCCTTTATGAACCCCTTCACGAACTCTTCCGCGACGTTTATCTCGTGTTCCGTCACGTCCTCTATCTCCTTGTCGTTCAGCTTTTTCTTCATTTCAAGAACTTTCCCGAAGGTCTTCTCGTATCTCGGGTCTATGAGCTCCTGGTCTATGAGCTTTTCCTTGAACGCTTTCGGCAGGTCCTTGGGGTCCTCGGGAAGCTCATCAAGAGCCTTGAGCGCGGCCACGGACGTCTTGACCATAGACTCGTAGTTGGACTGTATCTTCCTCGCCTTTCTGTTCAGCTCTATCTTCTTCATCAACTTCTGCATCTCACCTATAAACTCTCTGGCCATTTCCAAATATTCATCTACCTTTTCACCCTCCATCTCGTCTATTTCGTTGCGCTCAACATCTTTGTGTATAGAATAAACTTCCTCATACTGCTCTATGTATTTTTCCTCGAGGAGATCCCTCTCGACGAGGTTTTCCCTGGCAATCTCGGCCAGTTGCTTTGGAGCCGGAGCCTCCTCGCCCATATAAACTATAATCGCCTGTAGAGAATTCAGCATAGCGTAGTACACGTCCTTCGCAACTATCAGAACTTTCATCCTCTCGGCACGGTTTATCCTTTTTGGGACTTTGGACATTCTCTTCTCTGCGGATTTCCTAGTCGCGGGGAACTTACCCATCTTGTAAAGCCTCTGGATGGGCTCAAAGAATCCATCATCGTATAGCGCCACAGCATCCTGGGTCCACGAGTGTGCGACCGGACTGCCCCTTCTCATCATGTCCCAGTATTCAGTTATGGTCCATGGCGGCTGGACATGTAGAATCTTGTTGCCATTTTTCGTTTTTCCACAGCCTTCTGCTACCTCCTTCAGGTCTTCCTCTATCTTTTCCTTTTTTTCCTTGTCCATGTCTTCATGGGTGTCGTCAATAAAAACTGTGACGTCCAGGTCCGACTCCGACGAAAATTCATTTCTCGTGACAGAACCAGTTCCTATTATAGCCTTTATATCCTCCTCATGTTTCTCCAGCGCCCTCTCCTTGAACTTCTCCGCGGCGTCCATCCTCCTTTCCTTCTGAAAGTCCTCGATCTTCTTCTTGGTGGAGCGGAAATCCCTCGTTTCGGTAAAGGTTTCCTCGGGTTTCAGGCTCTCGTTTCGCCCACGTTTCTTTTCCTTTTTCCCTGTCATTGCAACACCCTTTACCACCTAATAGTTACAACTCCTTATATTTAAAACTTGTCCTACCTGTGCTCCTCCCTTTCCCAGGCACCTTCGCCGCGCATCCGCGGTTCAGTGTCCTTCGCATACTTCGCAAGGAGGCTGTCCTTCAGCTCAGGCGTTTCAATCAAGCCTTCAAGGGGGTCGAAGGTATGGGAAAGGACTGTGGCCCTTTCCTGCTTGAACTCTTTGTCCGTGTATCCGTAGAATTCTTCGGGTAGCTCCTCGGGGGGTGTATCGTCCTCGAGATACATGACTATCTCCTTCAGATTGGGAAGCGAATCCTGGTAGGGGTCTTCCCTCCCTTCTTGGATCCTTTCACCACCTCCACCTCTCTCGAAGTTTAGGTATCCACCCTCAAATCCTTTCTTTCTCAGGTTCCATAACATCCTGTAAAGGTCTATATCACCCTTCTCAAGGGGCTTGTGTCTGTGGCCGGGTACGGGTTCCCCGGAAATGTGGACGACGTAGGTCACCTCACCTATGCCTCCCGGCGCCTCTTTCATAGCCTTTGCGGGACTGATTCCGTGACTCGCTATATGCTCGAAATCTATGCAGAGCCTGACGAGTGGATGGCCTATACTCTTCACAACGTGGTATATCTTTTCCGGGTCAACGAGCCGATAGTACCCTATAAACCTGCCCTCCTCGGCGTTCGGGGTCTCCAGGGTCAGTATCACCCCGGAACTTTCGAGGTCGTCCTTGAGCTTCTCTATATGACCCTCTATGTATCTCCCCGCTACTGCGTCGATCAGGTCACTCATGTTCCTGTCTGCTACCTCATCAGGCTCTTCTCCTCCGCATATCTTGTTCCAGATGGGATGGTTCTCCTCGTACATTTTCCAGGCCACCATCTTGTACATCATAAGTTCATCGATTATCCTCGATCCGGTTTCGAAGGGGAGTTTGTTGACCTTTCTGAACTTGTCCCTGAGGACCTCCTTTATCATCTCTATGAGGTCTTCGTCATCGTCACGGAACTTCCTTTTAAATTCGTTCTCTGCCGCATCCAGCTCCACATTCCTCTCCTCGGCAATTTCTCGGATTATGTCTTCGGCAGCGTAATGTGTGACGTTTGGCAGTCTCGAGTCCATGAGCACGTCTATTACATGGCTGAAGACCTTCTCCGACTTCTTCGCCATATCGATTATAAATTCCTCGGCAGTTTTCCCGTCCGGGGATACGGTGGTGCCCCTTGAAACTCCAGTGACCCTGCCGAGCTCGGGACTCGGGAAAGAAGAGGTATGGACGTTTATATAGTCACTGTCGAGTTCCTCGGCAACTTCGACGTAGCCCTTTAAATAGTCCTGGACCCTTTCGTAGTCCCTTCTGATAGCTCTGGCTATCCTCAGCTGTATCCGGGTGTGAATGTTGATGTCCAGGTTTTCCTGTTCTATGAAGTTTTTGAGTTCTCTCATTATATGTGGGGCGAAAGAGGAGGGATGGTTTCCGGTGACCTCGACTGTCGTGGCACCGCTGTGGAGGGCCGTGCTGATGCCAGAAAGTATGTTCTCTCCCCCGGCTTCCGGCCATGTGCTTGTCTCTATCCTGTAGCCCTCGGGCTCCAGTTTTCTGTCCTTGACCGGGAGCTTGAAAAACTTTTTGAGACTCTTCAGCATCTCCTGACTACCTCTTGATTTTTCTGAGCTTGAGGCCGCCGCCAAGCTCCTTTATTTTTTCGTAAACTATGTCGACCTCTTCCTCGATCACCGTTTTAAAGGCTGCCTCGGTCTTTGGATGGGATTCCCTCTCTCCTGGAATCTTTAGAACCCTCTTTCCGAAACCCTTGAGCTTTTTCCCGAGGCTTTCCCTGGTTTCTTCTTCCTCTTTTTCCTCCGAAATTTCCCCTCTCATACCCTGAATAGACTTAAGGAGTTCCCTCTCTTTTCTCTTGATTTCCTTCTTTTTCTCCTCTATATCCCTTCTGTGTTTGAGCGAAGGGGTTATCTCTATGGTTATGCCCTCTTTTGCCTCCTGGGCCACAACTTTGGCCTTTTTTTCGACCATTATTTCGAGGAAGCAGAAATACTCCAGGCTATCTGCTTCAGGAGGGATTTCCTCGTAATGCCTCTTAACGGATTCCAGACTTATCTCCTTCCAGGCATAGAGCTTCACACCGGCTACTGAGCTGGGGTACTTCTCAACTATCGTCGGGTCGCTCAGTCCTTCGTACTCATCCGGCTCCGACAGCCTTACCCTCTTCATAGCCTTCGCGTAAGGTTTCAAGGCGTCCTTGAGATTCTCTATCGTTGCCTCCTGACTCCTTATCTCGCTCTCTACAGTCCCAAGCCGTGTCTCTATTTCTCCCACATATCTATCCAACCAGTCCTGAAACAGTTTCCACTTACGCCTGAGTATTTCTTTTTCGGCCTTGGAAACGTCCAGTTTTTCTATATCCTCCTCGCTCTCCACCTTGTAAAAATCAACAACTATAGAGGGGAATTTACCTGCCTGGGCAAGATTTATGAGACCCCTCTGCGTGTTCCTGTCAACGAGATCTATATAATCTGCCTTGAGGACGTTTATATCTCCCTCTTCCTTGTGGTCTACTATTCTCTCCAGCTTCCTCTTGTCGTGGCGAAGCATCTCAAGCTCCTTCCTGGTCTCGGATAGCTTGTTTGTAATATTGGCAACCTGGTTCTCGATGCTCTGCTTCTTCTGGGATATGTCCTGGTAGAACTCAGAATTAGGTGTCACCTCCAACCAGTCCTCGACCTTTTTCACCTCGTAGTCCAAAAAGTACAGGACATCAACCATATCAAAATATATACCTGCAGGAAAGCCTGACTCTCCTTCAAAGGTAATGCTCCTCTTCCTCAACGGTCCTTTGAAATCAGCCATAATAAAACCCGAAAACGAACCTAAGCTTGCATTCTTTACCCAACACTAATAAATATCTCTGCCTGCATAATAAAATTATGGTACTGGGCAAACTTAAGAGATTTCTTCATACCTCCGAAGACGAGGGAAAAATAGTCGATAGGGGTTCCGAAGAAGGTGAAACAGCGATTCCCAGGCGAAGAAACCCTTCTAACCAAAGGCCTGGATCGAGAAGAAGAAAGGAAGATCTTGGACTGCCCTCCGAGGAAAATGTTAAAAATCTTCCCGAGGCGCCCGAGATTGGTGGTTCAGAAGCGAAGGGAGGGAAGAGAAGGACTCCCGACCTAACCAGGGAAGAAAGAGGACAAGATGTCGGGTCCCGTAGCCCCTCCACCGGATCCAGGAGATCTTCAGGTGGAAGAAGAGGGGAAGACAGCCCCAGAAAAGAGAGAAGACCAAAAGAGGGTGGGAGAACCCCGGGGAGAAACGAAAACAGACCCAGAAGCACCGGAGGAAATACCGAGGAGATGCTTGAAGAAATACTCCGGAAGCTGGACGACATCGACAGGAAGCTGGAAAGAGGTAGAAGAAGTTAACTGGTGAAGGAGTCGTAGACCTACGTCGTCGGAAAAGTTCATCTGTCGTGTCTTTCTAAAAAATCTCTGAGAATTTTAAAATGGTCGAACTGTAACTCCAGATCCATGGCCTCCTCCACGTGAAAGGCTTTCACCCTTTTGGCATCGCTGCTTGCCCTGAGCTCGCCGTCCTTCGCCTTACAGACATATACCACACTAACCATCCTCTTCCGTGGATCTCTATCAGGATCGTCGTACACGCCAAGAGGGTTCAAATCATCCTCCTCAACTATCTCCACTTCTAGCCCGGTTTCCTCCTTGACCTCTCTCACACAGGCCTTTTTCAACGTTTCGTCAACTTCGACGTGCCCTCCTGGCAGCGCCCAGCCCTCCGGCTCGTACTTCCTATAAACCAGGACTACTTTATCGCCTTTCAGGACTACTCCATCAACCGCCAGATGAATCTCGCTCATTCTTCCCCCACGTAGTAGTAGTTTCCGCTGTCCTTCTGCTCACGGTCCTTCACAGAATCGGGTTTGTTCGCCCTCGGACGTCCGGTCTGTGGGTCCCTGCGGAACGTGACTCCCACGTCCTCAAGAAAGCGATTGAAGGAGGCCTCAAGGTCCCCCGGTTTGAGTGCCCTGCCCGTTTTTCCGGGCTCGCCGAGAAAGACCATACCCCTTTCCGACAAATAATCGAGGAACAAGATATCATGGTCTATCACCATGCTCGAGGCTTCGTTGCGGGAAGTTACGGACTGTACGAGCTTCGCCACTGCGAGCCTCTGATCCACGTCCAGATATGCAGAGGGTTCGTCCAGAAGGTACACGTCCGCGTCCTTGGACAGGCAGACAGCTATCGCCAGCCTCTGCCTTTCCCCGCCGGAGAGATTTGAAACACTGTTCTCAAGTAGATCTCCAAGGTCCAGAGGCCTCAGAATCTGGTTCTTGAAATCGTTTGAATAGGGATTGTCCACAACTCTGCCCAGAAAATCTATAACCCTCCCCTTTTCACCCACTTCTATCTTCTGCGGCTTGTAAGATATTTCCAATGTGTCTTCCGGTCCGCCCTCGTCCGCTTCCATCTCGCCGGCCAGAATCTTGGCAAAGGTGCTCTTTCCAAGGGCGTTGGCACCAAAAAGCCCGAGCTGTTCCTCCTCCGCCAGGCTTCCTTCTTCCACCGCAAGCTCGAAATCTCCAAGTTTTTTCTTTGTCTCCGGAAACTGGAGCAACGGCTTCCTCTCTTTCTCCTGTGTAGGTGCTCTGACTTCGAACTTTATCGGCTCGTCCCTGAACCGGACGTTGTCCTCACGTATATAACCCTCAAGGTACGCGTTTATACCCTTTCTAGTTGAGTAGGGTTTTGAAACGATGCCGTAAGCGCCCGGCTCTCCGTAGAATACATGAACAGTGTCCGCAAGGTAGTCCAGAGTCGCGAGGTCGTGGTCCACCACCATAACCGTCTTCTCCTCCGCAAGTTCCTGAATCAATTTCCCCACCTGAAGTCTCTGATATACATCCAGATACGAAGAAGGTTCGTCGAAGTAATATATGTCCGCGTCCTTGCAAAGGGTAGCGGCTATCGCGACTCTCTGTAGCTCTCCCCCGGAAAGCTCCTCCAGTCTCCTGTCCTGAACGTTTTCTATGCTTAACTTTCTGAGAACTTTGTCCAAGATCCCCCTTTCGTCTGTCCTCTCCAGGAAGTTCTTCACCTCCCCTTCGTACATTCTAGGAATCTCCTCTACGCGCTGCGGCTTGTAAGCAGTTTTTTTCTTATCTTCCACCTTGTGGAAATAGTCCTGCAACTGCGTACCCCGGAAGAGCTTCGATATTTCATCCAAAGAAGCTTTCTGTCCGGGCTCGCCCAGGTTCGGTTCTATACCTCCTGAAAGTATTTTCAGGGCCGTGGACTTTCCGAGGCCGTTACCTCCAAGAAGGCCTACGACACCCCCGGGTTTTGGGACTGGAAGTCTGTACAGGACGAAGGCGTTCTTCCCGAAACGGTGGACGGGTCTCTCGTCCAGCTCCTCCGGCGTGTTCACGATCTTTATCGCGTCGAAGGGACATTTGGTGACACATATACCGCAGCCTATACACAGTCCCTCGTCTATCTCCGCGATGTCACCCTTGGTTATGCAGTCCTCGCCCTTTCTGTTGACGGGACACGCCTTAAAACATTCCCAGTCACACTTGTTCGGGTTGCATTTTTCCTCATCCACTATAGCTATGCGCATGGTAGTTTCTTCGAACTAGAATTTTATAAAGATGGTGAAAGTAAAAACCGGGCCCGGGAGGCTGAAAAGAAAAGTAAAGGGGGCGTCGGAAACCCCCTCCTTTCCGTCCCCAAAGACGATGTTCCTAAAAGTTAGATTAGTCCATAGCGAGGGGATCGTTGTCCGGTCCGGGTTCCTTCTTGAAACTCTCGAGGTACCCGATGTTGTCTATTTCTTCATCGTTTCTATTCCTATATTCATCTATATTCATAATATCACGTTTAGTTATTTGTTCTCCTGATATTTAAATGTTACTACTAAGCAGTTTCAAATAGACAAGACCTGTAAAACTATGGGTATGCAGGTCGAAGAAGGAAAAAACGGTATGCTACCGTTCACTTTAGATTTCCGTTCTTGTATTCTTTCATGTTCCTCGCGACTTCATGATGGACATTGAAGACAGGCCCATTCCTCCCGTCGGTGGAAGAGGGTATATTTCGGCCTTCATATTTTTCTTCGATCAAAATTTCACCCCCTTTGCAGTTATTTATAGTAAGGTTCAAGACATATCTGACCCTTAAAATATTTAAAGGTATGGCCCAATCCCTCGGTTTTGACTGAAGGGCTAAGCAATGTTTTTCACAAAGGACCTGCGACCGTAGGAAGGAAGGTGTTGACTATATTGGCCGCGGCCCATATGAAGACGGCTATCAGCAGAGCCTTGAGCCAGCCTATTCCGTAGAAGTGCTTAAGGGCAAAAAGCCAGACAACTCCGCCAACAAAAGTCGCGACAAGACCTACGCTTATGTATATAGAGGACAGGGTGTATATTATCGAGCCTGCAGCAGCGGCCAGAAATGCCGTCTTCAATCCCCTCTTCTTCCCGAAGGCGGAACTTACAAAATAAATTATGATCGCAGAAACCACGAGCCCCGTCAGAAAACTGACGAGCGAAGTCGTATAAACCATTAAAATGTCACCAGTCCATAATTAGTTCCAGAAGTTTAAAACTTTAGCTACTCAGGTACAAGCCTAGGACCTGAAAGAAATCCTGGCCTTCTCGCCGGTTATCCTTTCCATGACCTCGGACAACTCCTCCTCCTTCAACATTATCCTGTTCTTGTCCTCCGAATCGACCACGATCCTGTAATAGTCTTCCTCCGGTGAGAAAACCTTGTTCACGCCGTAGACCTTGACATCAGGAAGCAGGTTCCTGGCAAACTTTTTCACATCCTCGCTGGACTCTACCACACGGATAGCCCTTTTGAACTCGCTTGCAAGCTCCTTTACAACTTCGCCACCCTTCCCCACCACCCTGCCGACATCGTCCTCGGACGCAACTATTATTATGACGTCTTCACCGATATATATCTCGCTTATCTCCACGTCCTCCAGATAGGGATAATCATCCGTCAGAGAATAAAGATACTTGGAGATCTCCACAGCCCTTTCCGATATTTCTCCCTCTTCCAGCTTCTTGGAACAGCCCTCGCAGAGCATGTCGTTCTTCAGACATACCTCACATATCGCCGCCTTCATTGTATCACAGTCCTTGAAATCCTATATGTATTGAGTTCCAAGACTTTTAAAGTTACAAGTCCATCGCGAGTTTTAACTCCTCATGATTTTATATACCTCCTCTTAAAAATCTTAACCATGCAGGTCGGGCTTGTGGGCGCGCCGAACACCGGAAAGAGCACCTTCATGAAGGCGGTCACGCTCGCGGACGTGGAGATAAATAGCTATCCTTTCACCACGATAGAGGCGAACCGTGGCGTAGGATATGTCACAGTTCCCTGCCCGTGCGAGGAGTTGAACGTTTCCTGCGACCCAAACGGAAAGTGCGTGGACGGCACGAGGTTCGTTCCCGTGAAGATGCTCGACGTCGCTGGGCTGGTCCCTGACGCACACGAGGGTCGGGGTCTGGGGAACCAGTTTCTGGACGACCTTCGGGAGGCGGACGTCCTGATACACGTCCTGGACGTTTCCGGAAGGACGGATGCGGAAGGCGAGCCAACAGAGGGCTACGATCCCTACGAAAACATAGAGTTTCTGGAGAAAGAACTGGACTTCTGGTACAAGGACATCTTCAAACGGGAGTGGAAGAAGTTTTCCTCGAGCGTGGAGATGGAGGACAAGGACTTCGAAGAACAGCTGCTGTCGCGCTTCTCCGGCCTGAAAATAGACAGAGAAGATATAAGGAAAGTTGTGAACAAGCTGGAACTGGACGCGAACAGTCCCGGAAACTGGAGCGAAAGGGCTATCGAAAGTTTTGCGACGGAGCTGAGAAAAAGGACAAAACCGATGATAGTGGCCGCAAACAAGATAGATCTAGAAGGTGCGGAGGAAAAGCTGAAGGAAGTCGAGTCAAAAACGGAGATGGATGTGATCCCGTGCTGTGCCGAGGTTGAGCTCGCGCTGCGGAAGGCATCTAATCAGAGCAAGGTCAGATACGTGCCCGGTGTGGATAGCTTTGAGGTACTGGAGGAAGAGGGTCTTTCTCAGGAGCAGGCCAAGGCACTGGAGTTCGCTGAAAAAATACTGGAGGAATACGGTTCCACAGGCATCCAGGAAGTCCTGAACAGGGCTGTTTTCGACCTTCTGGACATGATCGTGGTCTATCCTGTAGAAAACGAGAACAACTACACCGACAAGAAGGGGAATGTGCTCCCCGATGCCGTTCTCCTAGAAAGAGGCTCCACAGCGGAGGATTTAGCGTACGAAGTCCACAGCGACATAGGCGAAGAATTTATAGGAGCGGTTGACTGTCGCTCCGGAAGAAAAATAGGTGCAGACCACACTCTAGAGAACGGCGACATTATAAAAATCCTAACCTGAAAAATAAAAAATACGGAGGGGTTTACTCCTCTTCGCCTTCCTTTTCAACTTCTTCCTCGATGTCGAAGTCCTCTTCGATCTCAGGGACTTCAGGCGCCTTCATCTCTTCGGCCTCGATCCAGACCACCAGGGCCCCAATCACTATCAGAACGGGCGGAATCATACCCGTAACAACTGTCTTGAAGGGTTTCCACCAGTCCAGTTCGGCGGATACTCCTTCTTCGGGCTTTACGTTCTCTACGGCGCCCGCCGGTAGCAGGAGCCAGAGGCCTACCAAAACTAAAATAACGCCAAGCACGAGTTTAGCTGCAGCGCTCATTATTTATCACCACCTAAAGAAAGTTGATTTCGACCTTTAAAAAATTTACCGGACTGTAGAAACGTCTATTCCTGTGTTTTATTCAGAGCCATCTCACTTATATCCAGGTTATCTAACTCCCCATTTCTAATATCTCTCATCATACCTTTGTTTATTTTTGACAGAAAGGACTCCAGGCTGTCAAACTCGACCGTTAACTCTTCTGTTCTTACGGCCGGACGCCCCTTATCAGACAACCTAAGCAAGACTCTCTTGTCCCTGGATATGTAGTATTCGGTAAAGTTTTCCTTCTTGAAATCGGAGCAAGGTCCATGGTACCTCTTCAGGTCCAGATAGTTTTTGACCAGGTTCCTGACCATGTCCCCGGGCGAGTAAATTTCAGGAACTATCTCAGGATCTTCTCCCGAATAAACTGCCTCATACCAGGGATCGTAGGAACCTTCTCCCGACATGTTTATGTTTTATCCCCAACACTTAAATTATACTAAGCACCTTCCCAAGTGGAATAAGAATTCTAAAAGAACTAAACTTAATCGTGGATTTATTCGACTACTTCCGTCTTCCTGAACTCTATCTCGCGAAGCGGATATATCTTGTCCACTTTCTTTTTTACCTTTTTCTGGAGCCTGTCCATTAAAATGTCCTTGAAAAAATCCTCGCAACTCATTTGGGAAGCCTGCTCTTCCAAAATTTCGTCGATCTTCTTCCTAATCGCGGTCTGCGTAGAAGCTCCCACGGATTTTATGGTTGCACATATAGTTTTAACTCTCATTTCTACGCCATCACTGGTCTCTACCTCAGTTATTTCGTCTACCCTCTTGCTGCCCTTCCGAACAATTCTAGTTATGAAATCTCTGGAACAATCGTGGCCTATGAACTTGCACCTGGCCGTATCGCCCTCCACCTTGTCAACTCTTAGATTTATCTTGAAGTAGTACTTGTTCGAGCTTCCATGTAGTTCCGTGGCCCCGAGAGAAACGGTCTTCCCTCTTAACTCCTCATCGGTCTGTGCGGGAGCCTCGCCAATTTCCTTGCCCCCGAACATCTCCGGTGCCTTCAAAGTGTACCATTTCTTCCCTTTTAACTGGCTGCTCTTCGACATAGTTTCCTCACATACTTTTGGGTTAACATTTAAAAAGATTTACAGAGAATCACGGAGAACCGGAAAGTTCCCTTTCCAGAGCCTCGAGGAACTCCCCCCTGTGCTCCATATGAATGTAGGCTCCCCCGGCTTTTTCATGTCCCCCACCCTCGATATCCATCTCCTCGGAAACACCCTCAATTACTTCATTGACTTTGATCTCCGAGTCGTCGGGGGCCCTTATCGAGACCTTCAACCTCTCGTTTTCGGACTCCGCAAGCCCTACTAGCATCTTGTCCGGGGAAAGATCGGACTGGAGAATCGAGCATATAGTACCAACGAAGTTCTCCGGTATCTCTTCAGTGCCGTCTAGGAGATTAAAACCAGACCTTTCTTCAAGCATATCTTCGTTCCCTCTGACCATGCTTATAAGTTTCCCAAGAGTTTTTCTGTACCCCTGGACTACCTGCTCCAACTTCTCCTTTGCACGAGCACTGCCCAGACACGCAAGAATACCTACGTCGGCCCGCTCCATCCTGCCACAGGCGTTTAGCGCTGTAGACAGCTCCCTTGCATCTCTGAACCTTCCGTCAAATCGCGGGAGTGTATAGGTACTTCCGAATATCTCTCCTGCATCGTCCACGCCGTTCCTCGCTCTCTTCTTGACTATCGCCGAGGCGAGCTCTTTCTTCTCATCCTCACTCAGGTCGACGAGTTTTTTCCAGGAGCCATCGCCGTTCTTGAGATCTATGTCCAGGCTCGACAGAAACTGCACCGCGCCGGACTCGCTCTCGGAGACCTCAGGTATATAGGGGTTCGTGGTGTACTCAAGTGCCTTGTGTACAGGCCTGGAAAGCCTCCCGAATAGACGCAGTCCTTCACCTTTTTCCAGGACACCGACCTCTACGGCCTCCTCCATTATTTTTTCGTTTAGCCCCTTCATCCTCCAGTTCTCTTCCTGTATGTCGCCTATAGCGCCGACGACTGCAAGCGAGGAAAGGTCTACGTTGTCCTCATCTAATGTCCGGGCAAAAAGGTAGGTCACGCCAGCCCCCGAGACCGTATCCTCCTCCATCCCCGCAAGGTGAGGATTCACGTGGACTCCGTTTTCCAGCTCTCCTGACAGGTGATGGTGATCCAGAACTATCATGTTCTCCGAGTCCAGCTCATTGATCAAGGATAGGTGGCCGGAGCCCAGGTCCGTGAAGAGGAGGTTCTCCTCGTGCTCGAACCTCTCCATGGTTTCAGGACGCAGCTGCTTGACCACGGTATGGTGGACCTTCTTTCCTTCCCGCAGAGCAGCGGCCAGAGCAATAGCAGCGGAAGAAATACCGTCGGCGTCGTAATGTGAGACTATTCTGACCTTTTCCATCTCCTGAAACTTCTCCCTTGATTCCTCTAACAGCTCCTCAAGCTCTCCAGGTATCTTCATATCTATCCCTAAAAGAAAAACTACTCCCTCTTGTGGAACTCTTCCTTGGTCTCGTGTTCCCAGTCCTGTGGAATCTTTCCTTCCTTCTTGTAGTACTTCGCAAGCCTCCTTATCTTGGATTCAGTCTGCTCCAGGCCGTGGATAGCGGATGCGTCCCTGGGCTGATCTCCAAGATGCTCCCTTATCTTTCTGGCCTTCTTCACCAGGTTTCTCAGGTCCTCGGGAATCTCGGGTTCCACATTGTTCTCCTCCAGAATCTCGGTCACGCTCTTCCCGAAGTCCTTGACGGAGGGAACACCGTACCGGTCCCTGAGAACTTCGCCTATCTCAGACGGTTCTATACCTTCATCGGCCAGCTCCACGACCTTCTGTTCTATTTCTTCAAGGTCCATCTCCACCCACTCGGGTGGCTCGTCTCTGGCGGGCCTGGTGGAGCCGGACTTTCCGTGTTTCCTCGAATACATCCGTGCCATCGTATCACAGGTTCAACGCACAATTTTTCAGGCTAAAGGTATTTAAAGTTTTCCACAGAGTCTAGAGACATGGCCGAGGGTAAAAATATCTTTCTCGTCTGTCCCGTCAGGGATCTCTCCGAGGAGGAAAAGAAGGAGATAGAAAGCTACAAGGAAAGTCTGGAGGAGACGGGCCATGAGGTGTATTATCCTCCCGAGGACACGGATCAAAGCGACCCCTACGGCCTGAATATCTGCCTTGAAAACAAGGAGGGGTTGAAAAGGGCTGACGAGGTCCACGTATACTGGAACGAAAAGAGTAGGGGGAGCTTGCACGATCTGGGCATGGTCACCATGGCCGAGAAACCGCTCCGCCTTATCAACAGAGAAGAACTTGAATTCACCGAAGGGAAAAGTTTCACGAACGTCCTGCTGCTGCGCGACTCACTCACCAGAGGGGAGCTTCCTTCGGGGGTCGGAAAAGAGAGATTAGAGGAAATCGAAGAGTACCTTGAAGGGCTCTATTAACGTGGTACCCTTTCTAGAGAATCCTGAGGAACTCCGAAACTATGTAGAGGACTATTCCAACCAGAGCCAGGAAGGCCCCGATTATCGCCATCAGAACCGGTAGTCCTGAAACGAACGTCCCAGCTCCGAGACCAATCACAGTCAAAACGGCGGCAACCACTATCAGCAGGTAGGAGAAGTTTTCCACCATCTCTCTTCTGTTTTCGCCCTTCAACCAGTTCATGAAGTCCTCGAAGTCCATGTGTTAAACTTCTCTCCAGAGTTTTATAAAGTTAAAAACGATAGAGCTGTTAAACTTCACGAAATTTTTGACCCTGGATTAAATCGGCACGCCTTGAAAACTTAAAGGAAATAAGGGATAGCCCGGCCAGGATTTCCGGAACCCTTAGTTTGGATGAAACCTTTTCTAAAGGTTTCCTTCGAACCTGGGTCGCCGGGTTTTTCTCATCGTCGCCTCAACGTTTTGGACGAGCGGTGTCCAAAACCCGACATCCTTGACCGTTGCCCCACCTTACTTTTCGCCCACGTTTTGCGAGCGTCTTGGAAGCGCAAGCTTCCAAGTCTGGGAACCAGGTTCCCAAAAAGCGAGTAAAAGGTGGCTAGACTACCGGGCTACCCGTAACAATCTTCTTTGTAAGGCTTAAAAATATTTAACTGAAGAAGGGCTTGTTTGAAACATGGAACTTATACCTCGCGCCGCAGCCATAGTGCCGAAGAAGAACTCGCTTCTTCTTGTGAAGCACGAGCAGGGCAACATGTCCTACTGGATACCACCCGGCGGAGCCGTGGAGCCCGAAGAAAGGATACACAAAGCCGTTGCCAGGGAAGTCAAGGAGGAGACGGACGTGGACGTGAGTGTAAAGAGGCCGGTGTACTACCACGACTTCTTCGGCGGGACGAAGCACCATATGGAGTTCTTCTTCCTGTGCGAGTACGAAGGTGGGGAGGTAGAGCTGGGCGAGGACCCAGAGGCAGAGGACGGGAAAGAGATTCTCAAGGACGCGAGGTTCGTGCCCGTAGACGATTTGGAGGACTACACGATACTCCCCCATGAGCTGAAGCTTAGGCTGATCCAGGACGCTCCGAGGGACTTCAAAGAGAAAGCGCTCTACCTAAATGAAGAGTAAAATAAGGCTAGGAATTGTTGGGATATTTCACAAGGCTGGTTCCTTCTTCAAAGTCCATGCGCTCTGAAACACTTTCGTATTTGCCGAATCTTCCGTTCGTAGGATCAGCAAGTACTTCGTCGGATGCAGGATAGTCATCAAGGTGTGCCTTAACTACAGCGTGCCCCTCTCTGTCACCATTTCCATTGGGCATCCTGCCTCTTACGTATTCCGACTCTACACCCATCATCTGATAAAGCATCTTTAGAGTCGCAGCATATTCTTTACAAACCCCCCGACCCCTTTCTATAACCTCAGAAGTACTGATGATATCCTTTCCATTAACATAGTTCAGATCATAATCTATTTTTTCGTTTACGAAACGGCAGGCAAGCCCCGCTTTTTTGCCGTCAGGCATTTCTTGAATCTCTTTTTTCCTTTCAAGAATATCTTCAGGCAATTCCTTCCCAGTCTTCCTTTCTACATACTCAGAAAATTCTTGGTAAAAATCCCGGAACTCTCCATCAAATCCGCCAATCTCCAGAGTATGTCCGGTACCTTTGGAGGGTAGCTTCATGCCCCTTTTAAGAAGGTCTGGATTCTCTTGCTTCATATTTATTACTTTATAGTAACTACTATTTAAATGTTAGGCATTGTCTCCGACCTATCCACCAATCAGGGGAAATTATTTAAGTTCCAATCAAAAATATAAATTCAGTGATGGGAGATGAGGCACCGGTCCGGTGGACGTTTTACAGCCTGAGAAGACCTTTTCTAGACGGAAATGCATAAGAATTATAAACCTTCTCGAACCTCAGTATAAGGGGTTGTTTATATGAAGTTGTTGCTGCTGCATTCGAGCCACCTGGAGTTCGAGCCGCACAAGAAGGCTGTAGACAGTGCGGAGGAGTACGAAGACGGGAAGAGGAGGGTGGAGAAGTGCCTCGTGGTTTTCAACGCCCTGGAGGAAGGCGATGGAGAGGACCTCGACCACGTCGTTGAAAGAGCCGGAGAGGAGATAAGGGACGTGATAGACCAGGTGGACACGGAAAAGGTTGTCATATACCCCTGGGTGCATCTAACTTCCAAGCCGGGAGGCTTGGACGAAGCCAGGAAGAGTCAGGAGATGCTGGAGGAGGGGTTGGAAGGAGACTTCGAGGTCACGAGGGCGCCCTTCGGCTGGTACAAGGAGTTCGAGATCCACGTGAAGGGACATCCGCTCTCGGAGCTGAGCAGGGAAGTGAGGCCTAGCGGAGAAGGAGGAGGTCCTGCAAAGGAAAGGAAGGAAGGTGAAGAGTTCTCTACCTTCTTCATGATAGATACTGAAGGAAATGAGCACGAGATAACCAGGAAAGATTGGCGAGAAAACGAACTTCTGAACAGGGACGAGCGCGCCTGGAAAAACCTTAAAAGATTCGTAGAGTGTGAGATAGCCGAATCCGAGGATAGGGACGAACCCCCGCATATAGAGATAATGAGAGACCTGGCGCTGGTGGATTACTGCAACGTGAGCGATTCTGGACATATGAAGTGGCATCCCAAGGGCGTCCTTATCAGAGAACTTATCCTGGACTACCAAGACGATTTGGTCAGGGACTACGGAGCCTACAAGATACAGAACCCTCTAATGTACAGACTGAATGATGAGAGGATAAACAAGCTGATGGGCGAGTTCCAGGAGAAGATATACTCCTGGGACGAAGACGGGACCAAGCTCGCAATGAGGCCTGCCTCCGACCCTGGTCAGTTCCCATATGCCCAGAACCTGGGCATAAGCTACAAGAACCTCCCACTGAAACAGTATGAGGAGGCCTTCTGCTTCAGGAAGGAACAGAAGGGCGAGCTGACCGGACTGCGCAGAGTAAGAAACTTTACAATGACGGACAACCATGTATTCACCGCCGACGAAGAAGGGGCGAAGGAAGAGTTCGAGGAGCTCGCGCACATCTGCAAGGACATCATGGAGTCTATAATAAGCAAGGGTGACTGGGTCCTGGACTGGGAGGGAACGAAAGAATACTGGAAGGAGAATAAAGAATGGATGAAGGAGTTGACAAAGGAACTGGGAGTTCCCGCAATAGTCCAGCTCTCAGACGAGAGGACCCATTACTACTCCATGAAACTGGACTTCGAAGGTATCCATCCCAACGGGATGGAGACGCAGATATCCACGGTTCAGATGGACCTGGTGAACGGCGAGAGGTTCAATATAACTTATACCGGAAAGGATAACAAGGAACACCCGTGCACCATACTTCACTGCTCCACTTTCGGCTCTATAGAGAGGACGCTGACCTTCCTGCTTGAGGATGCAATAAGAGAGGGAAGAGAAAACGCCGTCCTTCCTCTATGGCTTTCACCCACCCAAGTTAGGATAATCCCTGTGAGCCCGGAGAAGCACATGGACTACTGCATGGAACTATGTGAGAAACTCGAGGATGAAGACATAAGAGTGGACGTAGACGACAGGAACGAGTCCGTCGGCTGGAGGATAAGGAGGGCTGAAACAGAGTGGATTCCATATACGCTTGTAGTCGGTGATAAGGAGGCGGGAGGAGAAAAGCTTTCAGTGAGGAAAAGAAGGAAAGGTGAAGAGGTCAAAATGAAAGCCAGCGATCTCTTGGCGGAAATAAAAGAAAGGATAAAAGGTTATCCCTACAAGCCGCTTCCCCTCCCAAGGAAGCTCTCACGAAGACCAAAGTTCGTAGGATAGTTCTTTTATTAATCAGAAGTTCAAAGTATGTCTTATGGAGAAAGGAAAGATAATTGTCGTGCTCCTGGTCTTGGTGGGAATACTGACTGCAGCTCTTGCGGCCTTTGCGCCTGTCGAAAGGTTGAGGGGAACGGAAGTAGCAGTGATACCGGTCCGAGGGACTATTGGACCCCAATCCATGGAGGCATCTCCCGAAGTTATCCAAGACCGGATCGGGGAGGCCAGAAAGGAGGGCGCAGAAGGATTTCTCTTCCAGATAAACTCCCCGGGAGGGACTGTTGTTGCCTCCAGCCAGCTCGAAAAGGTCATAAGCGATGTGGAGGAATTTACGGTCTGTCAGTTCCAGGACTACGCGACCTCGGGAGCATACTGGGCATCATCCGCATGTGATAGGATAGTCGCCGATCCCCTGACCATGACTGGGGGCATAGGAGTGACTTCCTCTTATCTTGAATACTCGGAGCTGATGGAGGAGTACGGCGTGGAATACGTGAGGTTAGCAGAGGGCGACCTCAAAGACATGGGATCACCGTACAGAAACCTCACGGAAAAGGAGAGAGAAATTTTCCAAAACATGCTCGACGGGGTTCACTCCAAGTTCATAGAGACAGTCGCAGAAAACAGGAACATAACAGATGAGAATATTAAAGGGATGTCCAGAGGTCAAATAATCCTTGGTGAAGAAGCCAAGGAATACGGCCTTGTTGACCAGCTTGGTGGAAGGAAAGAAGCCAAAGAAATCTTCAAAAATCTCCTCAACGAGGATGTTACCCTCAATGAATACAGGGAAACTGTAGGCCTGATCGACATACTTCTTGGAGCAGAAGGAGAAATGGAAACTGCCCAGGAAAAAGTTATTAAAGCAACGGAGGCTGACTTCCCCAAACTCTACGCACTGGCCGGATAAACTACCTACTCCACTCCTTAAGGTTCCCCCAGTAGTTCTGGAAAAGTGGCTCCAGGAAGTCCCCAGCGGCGTGATCGCTCTGAGACCAGAAAGAAACGTCCTGTGTGGGGTGGACCTCATCCTCATGAGTTAAAGCAAAGGCAAATTCATTACCGTCCACTACGGAAAACCTTCCGAGGAAATCCTCGGTTTCGGGAATATGTCTGATTTCAGCAAAATCTGAAAGCTTATCCACGAGCTCCTCTACTTCATCACTGATCGGCGCGGCTATTTTGACATCAACGCCCCTGTCACTGGCATCTTGTAGATGGTTGACGTGGTTATTGTATATTTCCTTGATACCTTCTTTGGAAGTAACGACATGTATCCTATCCTTGGAGTTTTTGAACATGGTTTCAAGTTGCTGAAGAAGCTGATATCTTCCCTTCAGAGCGCCTGAGAACTCTCCAGGATCTGTCGACTCAACACCGCCGTTGTATAATTTATCTAACTCCTCAAACGTTTCGCTCTCTTTAAACCTGTCGATCTTCTTCTTCGTCTCCTTGTACTCTTCCTTGTGTTTTTTCTTCAGTCTTTCGAGAGCTTCTTCAGGATCCACAGGAAGATATTTCATGGGTTTACCCGTCTGTATTTTTACGAGACCTAAATCCTCAAGGCTTTCTAGAACGTCGTAGGTCCTGCTCCTCGGGACATCCGAGATGTCGGAAAGTTCTCCGGCAGTAGAAGCTCCATTGGAAAGAAGTGCAGCCCACAGCTTTCTCTGATAGGAGTTAAGTCCAAGGGTCTTCAACTGATCCAGTACTTCCTCGGAAGCAACCATATTATTACACCCATTCTTTTATGCGTCCCACACATTTAAATATTTTTCACTTATCTGTAGTAACTATTAATTCTGCTTATCGTAAAGATTTTTAAGTCTTTCCATCGTGTCGGCGTCCTTCGGGCCTTTGTTTGACCTGAAGCGAAGGAGCCTCGGGAATCTCAGCGCGTAGCCCGTTTCATATTTCGGGCTTTCCTGAATTTCCTCATACCCAACTTCGACCACGATCTCCGGCTTTACCATAATCCTTCTCCCCTCTTCTTTCAGGATCAACTCCTGCAACTTTTCAGTAATCTCCTCCAGCTGTTCCTCCGTCATGCCTGTGGCCATCTTCCCGGTCTTTAGGAACTCGCCGGTATCCGGGTTTCTGACTGCAAGCATTAAAGACGAGATCCAGTTTGATCTCTTGCCCTCGCCCCATATTCCTTCTACGATGACCAGATCCAGAGGTTCCATAGTCTCCTTGACCTTCTGCCAGTAGCCGACCCTCTTTCCTGGCTGATATCTCGCATCCAGGTTTTTCACCATTATACCCTCTTGGCTTTGCTTTAGCGCCTTCTGGTAAAACTGGTTCGCCTTGTCCATGTCCCCCGTCTCTATATGTTCCACGAGCTTGAACCTTCCGTCCTTCTCCTCCACTATTTCCTCAAGCCTTTTCCACCTTTCCTTGAGGCTTTTCTCCATAAAGCTCTCACCCTCCACGTAAAACAGGTCGAAACAGTTAACCTGAACCGGTATCTCCCTCCTCGTTTCCTTGATGTTGTACTTCCTCTCTATTCTCTTGGACAGGTTCTGGAAGGGTAAAGGATTTCCGTCTTCATCCACCGCTACTATCTCACAGTCGACTATACACTCCTCCGCCTTCAGACATTCCCTGGCCCATTCCACCACCTCCGGGAACTGTCTCGTCTTATCCTCCAGACGACGTGAGAAAAGCGTTATATCATCACCCTCCTTGTGGATCTGTCCCCTGAAGCCATCTAATTTAACCTCCAATGCCGTGTTCTCGTATTCATCCATCGCCTGCTCCAGCCCCTCGGAGATCTCGGCGAGCATCACGCTTAGAGGCCTTCCAACTTCAACTCCCACGTCTTCCAGCCCCTTCCCGCCCTCCTTCTTGGCTATTCTCGCTACCTCGCCGTAGTTGGTTAGTTTGAAGAAGGCGTTTTCCACTTTTTCTGCAGGAACTTCGAAGGCCTCGGCTATCGCGTCCCTCACCGTACCCTCACCAACACCTATCCGCATCTCCTGCAGGGTCGTTCGCACGATATAACGTGCCTCGACGGGCTCCGCCGATACAAGAAGTTCCTTTACAAGACCTTCCTTCCTCTTCTCGGAACCCTTTCCCGTGGTCTCGGGAAGCTCCCTTAAGTTCTCGTAGACGTTCCTGACCGTCAGTTCCTTTTCCATCAGGCTCCTCTGTCTCCTGTTACCACAGAAGTGTTCAGCAGCTTTGCCGAGGTCGCCGGTCTCCTTGAACTTTTCGACCACCTCGTCCTCGCTCACTCCGTAGGCCCTCGAGATAATGTCCTGCATCAGCTTCCCGGCTATACCTATATCCTTGTTCACGGAAGCAGGGAAAATCCTCCCCATCGAAGCCAGAGTTATAAGCTCTATGTCCTCCTCGGATGTTTCCTCCAGAAGCTCCGCGACTATGTCGCGCATCTCCAGGTTTTTAGTGGTCCCTTCCAGCCGCTCGTAGTAGTCGCAGAGCTTGGAGTATTTCATAGGAATAATATTTGAACCGGAGGTAAATATAAATTGAGGCCTATTGCTTCTCCGTTTAATCTCCTTCAACCAGGGTGCCTATATCCTCTCCGCGAAGAACTTTCTCAAGGTTCCCTTCCTCGGACACATCGAAAATTCTCCCTCGAACTCCCACATCCATTATCTTTTTTACCTTGTTCAACATTCCTCCCGTCACATCAGTATCCTTGCTGTCTCCTAAATATTCTTCGACTTGCTCCCACGACTCTAACTTTCTTATAAGTTCAGCATCCTCGCTTTTCCGGGGGTCGGAAGTATAAATACCGTCCACGTTAGTGCCATGGAGAACAGTGTCGACTCCGAGCCTATCGGCGAGATAAGGCATTATTTCGTCCCCGGAAAGAATGGAGCAGCCCTTATTTTCGTCGTAAGCAGGGACACCGTATAGAACAGGAATTACACCGATTCCAACCAGTTTTCTTACGACTTCCACGTTCATCTTTTTAAGTCTATCATCCATCACTGCGGAGGCCGAAGCCTGAACGGGAAAAGCAGGCAAGTCTTCTTCTATCAATTTCTGAGTAAATATCGAGTTGAGTTCATTTTGAAGGCGCTGTGTCTTGGCAAAGTTGACCTTGTCCTCATCAGTCTCGAGACCTTTATGTATCTCCGTTCTTTTCACGATAGGATGTCCATAACTTCCTGCACCGTGTATAAGAACAAGTCCTGTACTGTCTTCCAAACCCTTGCTTATCTCCTCGGCCACCCTTTCCATGTTTTGTATGTCAGGCGAGGGTTCATCTTTATCCTTCTCCGTAATTACCGATCCTCCTATCTTGAGCATCTTGAGTCCTTTCATCCTCTCACCGTCACGAGTCCGTCATCTGCATTTACTTTGACGCTATCTCCCTCTTTCAGGGTCTCCACGGGGTTTGAATCAAGTCTGTCCACACATGGTATCTCGCCGAGTATACAACCGGTCGCGACTATCGTTTCCGTTTCTTTGTTGACCACGGCCGCGGGAGCCTCACCGTTCTTCGCAAGCCCGTAAAGTACGTAGGAACCGACCGTAGAACCCTTTCCCTTAGGGAAAACCAGGACCTTGCCCGAGATATTTTCCCCTTCGAGCTCGTGTCCCTCTTCGATAAACTCCCCAGTATCTATATCAACCGCTCCGTAGAAGCCTATCGGCTCCTCGGAAATCAAAACTTCACCTTCCGCTTTTCCTTCTGTCACACCCCTACCTTCTACCTTCATCAAATCACCATGTCGAGAAGCTCGTCCTTGCTTGCAAAAGTTACATCCTGCTCGCAAAACCCAGGCAAGTAGTTTGCGGCCTTCCCCGAATTGGTTCCGGTCCTCTCATATTTCATATCCTCTATGGGACAGACGACGTTACAAGTATCGGACAGGACCTGACCTCCCGCCTCTTCGATAGTCTGCGTATATCCCATCCTGTCCGCCCAGGCCTTCACCGCCTTGCTTGTGAGGACCCAGAGATCTTTCTTCAATTCTTCCCCCTCCAGACCCTTCGCAATCTCCTCTATCTCACTTATCGAGCAGTGAGGACAGCCAAAGACCACGAGCTCCGGTTCCCGGGATTTGCTCAGGCTTTCGTACTCTTTTTCCATCTCGTTTCCAGTAAACTCCAGTCTTTCCAGGCCGGAGACATCCATAGGATCCACAGTTATATCCTCTACAAAGTACAGGGCAACGGCACCGGACGCGGCCATAGCTGCGCCCAGGGACTTGAGCTGGTCCGTTCCCGCCGAACCAATTCCAAAGAAGTAGGGCTTTCCATCCTCTACTCTCTCCCCGACCCAGGAGCCGAGGGCGCCGAAGTCCGATATTTCTTCCATATCAGCGTCAACTTCCACCACGTGCGTGGGCTCCCTGTTCTCCTCCAGGTGGAGCCCGTGCTTCGGGGTCCTGCCTGTTATGGCCGCGGCAAGGGCAGAGGGTCCTCCCTCCCTGTTTGTCCTGGCTCCAATAACAGAGTTCGCAAACGAAACCGCCGAAGATTCGGCCCAGGCTATGTGCTCGTTTCTCCGGGGCAGGTTGCTCCATAAATAGGGTGTGCAGGAGGTGGTTATGTTTATCCCCATTTGCTTCATCGCGTCTATTATCCTCTTCTGTTTTTCCGCGAACTTCTCAGAAATATTCATGTTACTCCAGTTATCAAGATCCATGCCCGCGGGATTTGCAAATGTGGGCACGGAGACCTCTGCACCTTCATCGGCAAACTCCTCAAGAAACTTCATCCCCGGGTCGCCTATGGACTTGTACGAAACGCCCGAGGCCTGAGCAGAACTCACCTCCACCATCTCCTCCGCACCGTAAATATCACCAAGCTTTACCAAGAGCTTCATGGCCTTGCGCACAGCCGGGTTGTCCGACTCCAGCATCTTCTCCTCTTCCTCAGTCAGATGCATCGTTCTCCTCCTCGTACTTTTTCACAGCCTTCTTGATCGGATCAAGTCCAGAAATCAGCTCCTCGAATCCAAAGTCCCTGATTCGCTCTTCGGCCGTCTCTATTCTGGTTTTGAGAAGATTTACGGCCTCTTCACAGGAGCACTCCTTCCCTCCCAAAGAAAGCAAGTATCTGAAAAGCCCTGTCATACCCAAAGCGTGCATCTTGTCAGCAACCCATACAAGCTCTGCCTCGCGGCTCGGTGGCTCAACACCTGGCCTGTTTGAGTGAAACCTTATGCATTCGGAGACCTTTTCAGCAAACTCCTTACTCTTTCCAAGCTTTTCAATCAGAAATTTCTTCGCAATTTCCGAGCCTTTCTCAGCATGACTGTTCTCCCTAGGATAATACCTTCCCACGTCATGAAGAAGAGCTGCATATTCCACGACCTCATCCTCGACGTTTTCCTCTTCTATTAAATTTTTCGCATTTTCGTAAACTTCAAGCACGTGGTTCTCAAAGGAATGGGCAGGAATTGGCTCCTGTCCTTTCTCGTACAGATCCTCTATATTTCTCATGTCTTCTTTGTTCATCCTATCACCTGTAATCCTCCAGGTCGACGTTGCCCTCTCTGGGAAGTTCGGCCCTCTCGAAGTCCCCGGGATCCTTATCTTCGTAAGGCACGGTAGCGTCGACTATCCACTTGGTCATCAACCTGTTCTCGTAGTCCTGTGACGGGTCAAGGGAAGAGCCCTTGGCGCGCTCTATGAATATTATGTCTTTGTGGGGCTGCATCCTCGTCGCGGTGGCCCACTCCACCTGTTCTGGGTCCGCAGGATCCACGTCCTCGTCCACGACCGTGACCTTTTTCATGGACGGGTGCGCTGCCAGAGCCGCCATCCCAGCGTTCTTAGCATCCCCTTCGTTCCTTTTATTTATCTGAACCACGCTGTGCAGCCAGGAACATCCTCCGGGTGTCAGGACCACATTCTTCACGGTAGGCACGGTATTCTCCACGATTTTGTATATCCTCGGCTCCTGGGGAACTCCCATAAGGTGGCTGTGCTCCTTCTTCCCAGGCAGCAATATCCTTACCCTGGGATCGTCCCTCATCCAAAGCTCCTTCACCTCCACCGCGGGCTGTTTCCTCTCTATGTCCCATGTCTTCGACAGGTCCACGAAAGGTCCCTCCTCAACTTCCTCGTCCTTGATCTCAGCCATCATGACTACCTCCGCCTTGCTGGGGACCTTCAGTCCGCCGATCTCCGCCACCTCCAGACCTCCGTCAAGATAAGTGTTCGCGAGCTCCAGCTCGTCGAGATCGGGCGAATACGACGTCGCGGCGGCGACTTCTACAGCGGGGTCCACTCCCATAACTATCGCTATCTGGAGGGGTTTCTCCGACTTTGTATAGATAGTGTGAAGGTGCCTCTTCACGAGGCGCATGGCGAGCTTGTTTTTCTCCCTGAGCATCATCCTGTGGAAGGACATGTTCTGGACTCCCGTCTCTGGGTCCTTGGAGATGACGATGGAAGACGCCATATACCTCCTTTTCTTCTTCTTGTAAAATATCGGGACGGGAAAATGCTCCTGTAGGTCGGGGTTCTCCACCACCTTTTCAAACTCTGGATCGGTTACCTCACACTCCTTTGGACTGTCTAGAGATTCGCTTATCTTTCCAATCAGGTCTCCCCTTTCCGTCTTTAAAGCCCTGGAGATCAGCTCTCTCGTAGAAACCAGATTCGAGACCACCTTGCAGTCAGGATATCCCTCGATGTTTTCGAAAACAACGGGTTTGGATTCGTCCTGTGCTATCAGCGCAGGAAGTTCATAGTCGGGCCTGACGCTCTCTCTGAGGATATTTTTATCCTCAACACCCCCCAGAAATTCTCTCAAGCTCATATTGACTTAACTTTTTGGAGTAAATATTTAAAAATGTCGTTATCCGAGTTCGACAAATGACCCATATTACAGGATAGAACCGACGATCAACGGTAGCAAAACCGTCGCGTCGCCCTTCACCTCCACGCTCTCCCCTTCCTCCTTCAGCTTTCCCCAGGATATCGCCTCTTCGGGCCTCGCGCCCGAAAGGGAGCCGTCCCACTCCGGTGCCGTTGTGACGTATACCAGACGGTGAAGTCCGCCGATGAACTGGTTCCACCAGATGAGGTGGTGTTTCGAGATTCCTCCGCCCACCACGAGCCCGGAGGTCCGTTCCGAGTCGTAGACCATCTCCGAGATCTTGTCCTCGTCCTTCCAGACGTCCACGGTGAAGTCGTGGTCCTGCCTGAACATCCATACCTGTGTCCCCACGGCCCCGTCCGTTATTCCTGGAACGAAAACGGGGATCTCGTTCCTCCACGCCCAGTAGCAGAGGGAATCCTCGTCCATCCTCTTCCCGATCTCCCAGACCAGTTCGTAGGGCGCAAGTTTGTTTTTCCCTTCCTCGTATATTTCCTCGAGAAGCTCCTGCATGTTGTCCTCGACCACCTTCCCGTAAGATGACTCGGGAACGAAGACGTTTCCGAGCCTGTGAGTGTCCTCTCCATGGAGCTCCACGTCGTCCGCCTCGAAGCTTCCGTGGTAGTAATCCTCCCAGTACCGCGCAAGGTCGTGGTCCAGGGTGCCGCACGTTGTAACAACGGCGTCAAAGATATCTTCCTTTATCAGGTCACGTAAAAGGCCTCTGGTACCCGTGGAAACTATACACGCGGGAAAAGAGAGGAAGTTGGTGGATCTTTTGTCTTCTTTCATTTCTTTCAGAATCTCGGCCGCGACTCCCACGTTCTTTGCCTGGAACCCGCCGGATTCCTCCATCTGCTCAACCAGCTCCTTCAAGTTCACCTTTCCAGAAACCTCGTAGTCCTCTACCTTTCTCGTCATATCAAACTTCCCTCCCAACACCCTCAACACCCACCTCCGTTGTATTTGGAACCCCACCAGTCTTCTCTATAGCTTTATTCACGTCCTTTTTATTGTTTTCGTCGCATAGAGCTATCATTATTCCACCTCCACCACCTCCTGAAAGCTTCGCGCCGTAGGCTCCTGCGCTTTTTGCGGCCTTGATCAGTTCATCGAGCTTCGGGTGTGAAACGTCGAGGTTGTCGGAGAGTATTTCCTGGTTCCTGTCCATGAGCTCACCTAGAAGTTTCAGGTTCTCCTGCGCGATAGCTTCCTCCGCCCCCTCGACCAGGTCGGCTATCTGGTCGAAATAAGTCCCGTACTCTTCCTTGTTTTTCTGCCAGCATTCCCGGACGTGGGTCACGGTCTTCCCGGTCTTCGCCTCTATGCCTGTATCGCCGATAACCAGGTCCAGCTCCAGGTTACCCAGGTTCTCGAACTCCACGGGCCTTTCTTTGTCAGGGGTCTTCACGACGCGGTTGTACCCGCCGAAGGTGCTGGAAGTCAGCTCGGATCCCGATGCCGCACCCCCGTGGATTTTGACCTGGAGCGGGTAGAGATGTCCGAAGTAATCTTTCCTCGGAACTTTCGCATCGTATATTTCGGAGAGAAACCTCAAGAGCGCGGATAAAACTGCGGTGGAGCTGCTCTGTCCTCCCGAGTCCTTTGGTATATCCGATTTTACCTCGGCTTCGAAACCCTTCTCCACGGACCGTATCTCTCTGTGGAAGTAGCCAACTAGATCTCTTATGGGATCCATATCGTCCCTGTAGTCGCTCGGGGACCTGTACATCCTGTTCTTGATATCTTCTACGGAGGAAGCGATGTCGCCGTAGCCTTCGGAGTGCACAATCACCTTTCTGTCCTCTCTCTTTTCACCGGAAACATAGGTTCTCCTGCCAATGGAAGCAAGCAATGCTGGGCGCCCGTACACGACGGAGTGCTCTCCCAGTAGAAAGACGTTTCCAGGTGCGGAAACCTCGATCATAGACTATCTCTTATTTCCTCAAGTTTTTTCTTTCCCATTTTCACGTGGGGATCTTCTCCCTTGGGTATCCAGCCCTCTATGATGGCCGCGCCCTCGAAAGGCCGAAGTTCCCGAAAGACCTTCCCGAAGTCTATATCTCCTTCGCCTATCATGACATGTGCGTCCTCACCGGTGTTGTCGCTCACGTGTAGATGCCGGATGCAATCCCCCAACTCCTCGGCAAACTTCACTGGGCCTTCCTGTGTAGTGTTGGCGTGTGCCACGTCCAGAGTCATCTCGAGGTTTTCGTGGTCGGCCTCCTCA
>JBKHHE010000003.1:0-76326 GCA_046539305.1 Candidatus Aenigmatarchaeota archaeon | reverse complement strand
GATGTAGTGCCTAAATTCTCATCCCAGAAAAATTTAAAACCTATCAGAGCGTATAAGATATAAAACCTTTTGGGTGTAAGTTTTGAGGTAGATGTGGTAATATGAAGGTGTTTGTGCTTTCGGACCCCCACGGAAACATGAGGCTTCTCAGGGAGGTCCTGAAGGAAGTTGAGGGGAACGGTTATGATGTCTTTCTGGGCCTGGGAGACTTCATGTCCAAGAAGTTCTTCTCGGAGCTGGTCACCAACCTGGACGTTGAGAAGAAATCGTTTATCCCCGGAAACAGGGACTACGGGATAAAGAAGCTCCCATACCTGAAGAACATAGATAGCTTCGATTTCGACGGTGTAAGGTTCGTCATGGTGGGCTCGCACCACTTCCCAAACTTGAAGGAAAAGGTCCTGGAGAGGTTCGAGGACGTGGACCCGGGCAAAGTCATAGTTGGATCACATGAGCCTCCTGAAAGAGCAAGGGATGAAACACATGGCGGAGCTAGAGTAGGAGTTCCCGAGTTCAGGGAGATAATAGATGAAGAGCAGCCGATGGCCTGGCTCTGTGGCCACATACATGAGGCGGAGGGAGTTTCAACTATAGGTGAAACAAAAGTTATAAATGCATCCGCTTCCTCGGAGGTCCTGGGATACAGACTCGTTGTTGAGGACGGCGACCTCAAGAAAACGGAAAGGCTGGAAAGATGAAGTTTCTCAAGGAAAGGCCCGCTCTGCTTCTGGACGAGTTCGAACAGAAAACTCTGGTTCTGGCGGATTTACATCTCGGGTTGGAGTACGAGATATACAAAAAGGGGATTTCCGTACCACCTAGAATGGACGAGCAGAAGGGAAGAATATTCAAAGCCGTAAATGAAACGGGAGCGAAGAGACTGTTTCTCCTCGGCGACGTGAAACATAACGTCCCCACAATCTCCGTTTCGGAGAAGGAGAGGCTTCCCGAGTTCTTCGAGGAGCTATGTGAAAGGGTGGAAGTCAAAATTGTAAAGGGCAACCACGACGGTAACATCGAGGAGCTTACTGAGGGAAGCCGTGTGGAAATGGCATCCACCAGCGGATTCAAAGAAGGTGACTTCTACTTCAACCATGGTCAGTCATGGCCTGAAAAGGAGATAATTGAGTCAAGAACCCTGATAAGAGGACACTCACACCCTGCCGTGGAATTCAAGGACAAGCTTGGCTTCTCCTCTGTGATGTCCTGCTGGATCAGAGGACCGGTCAACAGGGAAGCACTCTCTGAGAGGTACGATGTGGATGAAGAGGAGATCAGACTGGAAGAAGTTCTAATAGTACCCGCTTTCAACCAGCTTATCTCGGGAATGCCCATGAACAGAGAAAAGGAAAAAAGTATGCTCGGTCCCGTCCTCGAGAACGAAATTCTGGACCTGGACGAGTCAAAGGCCTACCTGCTTGATGGGACCTTCATAGGGAAACTGGAAGACCTCTAAAAGGGTCTTTCGTCCCTCCGAAGTTTATAGAGGGAAGGAACATCCCCGACCTTGTCCTGGAGCGAGGAATAGATAAACTGAAGTTCCTCCTCTCTCAGACTCGCTCTCTTATCTGCCTCTATCAAAACCGTAGGTATGGCATACTCCTCATTGTCCGCCGATAGCGAAAGAAGCATAGAAGATATCTCCTCTGCCCTTCTTTCCGGTTTATCCTCCGCGTAGAAATCCACCCTCATCGGGCGGTCGTACTTCGTGGCTTTTAGGTAAAAGGAATAGGTCCTCTCAAGAAGTTTTTCTGGAAGATAGGACCTCTCCGGGTCGTCACAGTACTGAAAGTAAGAGGTCCTCTCGCCCTGATTCAGGACATGGAAAAGCAAATTCGTGTCCCTCGTCCCCTGAAGTATATCTTTAAGCTCCCTCTTTTTTTCACTTTCCACCTTATCAAGTATTTCCTCGGAGACTATCCTGGAGAACTTTCTCGATCTTGAGTCCTCGGAAACTCCGGCAAGGAGGCACGGCGGTCTGTCCATCATCTCCCTGTAAAGCTCCAACACGGACCCGAACTTCTCCTTAACATCCGAATCCTCCCGGGGATTCGTGGAGGGGTGTGGAAGGAGGGAACCATCCAGTAGCAGGATATCAAGGCTTTCCCCGTCCATGGCCTTAAGCGCGAGATTTAACTCCATCTCCATCCTTTCAAGGTTCGCCGCAAGGGTGAAGTCCTCACGGGAGAGTGGCTCGGTGAAAACGGAGAGCTTGGGCGTCGGGAGCGCCTCCGGCACGTAGTCCACGTTTTTCAGCCCACCGTCGAACTGGAAGACGGCCACGACTGCCTTCGTCAGCACGAGGTCGACGGCATGATATTCCTTCTTAAGTAAGCCGCCATCAACCCCCGCAACCTTCTTGCCATCCAGATTCACCTCCTCCACGGGTATGGATATCTTCCTTTCCGGTATATGATCGCCTTCTATCTCGGCGTCCTTTACTTCCTGAAGGAAGCTTCCGAGTGTCTTCCTCTTGTTCTCCAGACTCTCGACCTGCTCCGCTATTTCATCCAGCTCCGAGAGAATTCTCTCCATAAAGTTAAATAATTCTCTGAAATTAATAAAGGTAGGCGAAGTAACGTGCCCTGTAGTGAGGAAGGTAGAATGGACCATGACATTATAAGAGAAGGTGTGAAGAGGATCAGAGGTTTGCCGACCTTTTCTAGGATCAGAAACGAGCTCAGGGGGAACTTCGTCATGGAAATCTCCGAGGAGGAGCTGAGAGAGAGTATAGAGGAGATGGTGGAGAAAGACGAACTCAAGGAAAAAAAGACCACCATAAAAGGGAATCAGTTCAAAGGTTATACCGTCCCGGAGGAAAGGGAGGGTAAAAAACAGGAAGAAAAAACTGAGGAAGAGGAGATAATAGATGAGGTATTTGGCTGAATCATCCCTCTTACTGATCAGGCTTTTCCGTTACTCCATGAGTCCCAAGAAGGGAATCATGAGTAAGCTGATAAAGATGTTAATAATCGGCTTTATGTTCATGCTTATTACCTGGATCCTGTTCGGTGAGTCATTGTCTCCTACAATGATTCTTCTCTTCCCTCTTCGAATCCTTTCTAGGGGAGCCAGCGGAGGCTAACTAGAGCAGTGTGTAGCTACTCTCCTTCTTGGGCCTGTTTACCTCATGGCAGCTTTTGCACTTAGCAACTCTTTCCCCGTCCCTTGGATTTTTCACAAAACCAAGGTTAGAAATATCAACCTCACAACCACAGATATCGCACTTCAAAGTGATAGCCTTCACCTCCCAACAGTTTTTTTACTACAGAAGAGCTTTAAAACAAATCTTATTTCACCTGAAGCTATATAAAGTCTTTGTTTTTATCAATCGGTGACTAAAACACCTTAAAAAAGCTTTTTAATCCGTGGGACAAGGTATACTTATGCCCAGGGAAGAGGATGAGAAATTCCCGGGAAAATGATCGTAACCATGGAAGAAAGAAATATAACCGAAGAGGGTGGTGAGAAATAATATGGAGGATGAACAGGATCAAAGGAGGAGAGCTCCTGCCGAGTTCAAGAAGGTCGGAAATCTGGGAGGGGATGAGAACAGGGTTTCCCTGATAGGTACGGCCGTCGATGTAACTGAAGGTGCGGCAGTAATAGATGATGGAACCGGGAAGGTGGAGGTCACGTTTGATCTTTCCAAAGATCTCAGCAAGTTCGAGGAAGGAAACCTGGTCAGGGTCATCGGACGGCCAACAGGCGATTCTCTGGAAGGTGAGGTTATCCAGGACTTCGAGGGATTCGACCTGGACCTTTACGAGGACGCTCTCGAAAAACTGGAAGAAGTAAGGGAATAGACGTACTGCTTCTTGAAAAATAAATAAGCCGTGGTACAAGTTATACATATGACCGGAAAGACCCCCGTGAAAAAGGTCAGCGCCAAGAAGACGAAGAAGGAAGTCAAGACTTTCTCGGAGGAAGTAGCTCCGAAACTGGACCCGAAAGCGAGAAACATGTGCCTGAAGTGCCGTGGAGCGAAAAACCTATGTGGGAAAGACGAATGTCCAGTTCTGTTGAAATATTACTCACAAGTAGGAGAGAAGAAGGGAAAAAAGTTCGATACAGACGAGATAGAAGGTCACTCTCCTCCCTCCGTCTTCGTCGGTCGACACAACTACCCGAAGGTGAATGTCGGCCCTATGGTGCCGCCCGAGAAGGGCGATACTTCCATTTATTCCAGGCCTGAGAAATGGTATGGAAAAAAGAATCTCAGCGAAATAGTCGAGTTGAGGGGTAGCCTGGCGCGCGGAAAGAGAAAACTACAAAAGGACGTTAGCGTGCAGAACCTGAGGAGGGAGACGGAGGAGGTAAGATACCTGGCCCTCGCCAAGAGACCTGCCGAGGCAGAGGTAAAGTTCGAGAAGAAACTAAGCGAGGGCCTGAAGTTCGATGGAAGATCACAGCCTCATGGGCCCTCCGCACCCATGGAATCTTTCCGGCGGGGAAGTATGTCCTCCCACAGACAGCTGGAGAAGGTCTTCTACGATAAAGACCTCAAAGCAAAGGACGCGGTGAAGAAGCTGTACGGCAAAGGTATTTCAGTATCGAGGATACAGGACATCTTCGCAGTAGGTGGGACAGGTATCGGAAAAGACAGGAAGTTCGTGCCTACCCGGTGGTCAATCACGGCGGTGGACGACATCCTAGGAAAGGACCTGAGGAGAACTGTCAAAACTTATCCGTTGATGGACGGGTGGCGCGTGTACACCGCCAACTACCTGGACAACCAGTGGGTAGTTGTGCTTACGCCTGAGTCATGGCGTTACGAGATGATAGAAGCCTTCTACCCTGAAACGACCTGGAACCCCTCCAGCGACTCCATAACCATTTTCGGGGACCATGAAGAGTTCGACGGAAGGGACGACTACGCATCAATAGGCGGATGCTACTACTCGGGAAGGCTCGCAGCCCTGGAGAAGCTGGACGAGGAGAGAAGGCAAGCCGGCGTGATAATTCTCCGTGAAGCGAAGCCTGGCTACATACTACCTGTGGGCGTGTGGAACGTGCGAGAGTCCGTACGAAATGCTCTGAAAACCCAGCCGAGGAAGTTTGAAAGCAGAGAAAAGACGTTCAAGCACCTGAAAGAGATACTCGACCTCGACTTCGGTCAGTGGCTGTCCGTTTCCAGACTTCTGAAAAAAAGGCAAAAACAGGAGAACCTCCTTTCCTTCACCTAGAACCGAAGCTCAACAACGTCCTCGTCCTCCAGTTTGTGATCCACTCCAACCTTCTGGCCGCCGAAATCTGCGCTGTCGCCCCAGACCTTGGCATACTTGAATTCCCCTTTGAAATCTCTATCTATTTTTTCGATGACGTCCTTTACCTCCGAAGATCCCTGCACGATCAGGGGCTCGTCCCTGTCCGGCTCCTTTCCCCTTTCCTTGGTGTAAATCCTCATCAACTCCAGTTCTTCCCAGATTCTTTCCTTCAACCCCCCTAGATTTTCCCTCTCTTTGGCGGATATGAAGAGGGAATCGGAATTTTCCTCCTTGAGCCGCCTATGTTGTGAAGAAGTAAGGGAATCGACCTTGTTTATACAGGTTATTGAAGGGAGGTAGACCCTGTTGTTCATTATACCGTCTATGAATTCGTCCAGGTCCAGGTCCTCTCTGACTATCACCTTGCAGTTAACGAAGCCGTGTTTTTCCAGGACTTCCTTCATCGCCTCCTCAGCCAGCTCCACACTTCCCGGTTTGGAGATATCTATCCCTCCTTCACCCTTCTTTTCCACCTTCATAGCGGGAGGGTCTTCATCGAGCCTGATTCCGGCCCTGTACAGTTCGCCTTTGATCTCCTCCAGCAACTCCAGCCTGTCCTCATCCACCATGATGACAAGCAGATCGGAGTTCCTAACCACGGAGAGGACTTCTTTTCCTCTTCCCTTTCCATCCGATGCCCCGCCTATCAACCCTGGAACGTCGAGGATCTGAATCTTCGCTCCTCTGAATTCCATCATGCCCGGAACCACGTCCAGTGTGGTGAAGTCGTAGCTGGCGACCTCCGACTCCGCGTTAGTTAGTTTGTTGAGGAGTGTGGACTTCCCGACGGAAGGAGGTCCAACCAGACAGACTGTGGCGTCGCCCCTTTTCTGCGTGGCGTAGCCCTGGCCTGAAGTGCTGCCCTCCTTCTGCTTCTGTTCTTTCTCCTCCTTGAGGCGCGCTATCTTCGACTTGAGCCGGGCGCGCTCCGTCTCCGTGGACTTGTTCACCGGCGTCTCTCTGAGCTTCTCCTTCACCTCCTTTATCTCCTCGTCAAGGGGCATGGTTTAAACTGGAAGGGAAAGGATTATAAAATTTCGGAGGGGAAAATCAAGCATGGAAATAAACGAGGTCAGGTGCAAATCCGTCCTCTCGGACTCGAAGCTCTACGGACTGGACTACTCCGCGAACCCTTACACGGGTTGCAGCCACTCCTGCGCCTACTGCTACGCAGTCTTCATGAAGAAGTTCACAGATCACGAGGAGGAATGGGGTGAGTTCGTGGACGTGAAGGTGAACGCGCCCGAAGTTCTGAGAAAGGAAGTGAAGAAGAAGGACGCTGGTTCAGTTCTGCTGTCCTCCGTTACCGACCCTTACCAGCCGCTTGAGAAAGATTACAAAATTACGAGGGAGCTGCTCAAAATACTTCAGGAGGGTGGATTCAACGTCAGCGTCCTGACGAAGAGCGACCTGGTGCTAAGGGACATGGACGTTCTGAAGGAGTTCGAGCATGGACGTCTGTCAGTTGGCCTGACAGTAAACTTCCTGGACGAGGAGGACAGGAAGGTATGGGAACCGAGAGCATCAAGCATCGAGGAAAGGATCGATGCTCTGAAGAAGCTACACGCCGAGGGGATACCTACTTACGTCCACGTGGGACCCTGGCTTGAAGGAATAACCAACCTTGAAAAGATACTGGAGGAAACGGAGGGTTATATCTACGAGTTCGATGTGGAGAATATCAACCCCAGAAGAGACGAAGTTACAATGGATGTCATAAGAAAAAATTATCCCGAGTTAGCGGATAGGTATAAAAGGACAATGAAGAATCTTTCAGAACACAACCGAAGGCTGGAGGAAGAGATCAGGAAAATTAAGAAAAAAAGTGAAGTCCCAGTCAGGCTCTACATTGACTAGAGTTTTTAAAGCCTGGGAAAAAGTATAATAAAAGAAAGATAAATCTAAGAGGGGTGTGATATGTTCAAAGCAAAGCTGGCAGAACCATCAATTTTGAAGGACTCCGTATCCACTATCTCGGAGCTGATACATGAAGGTATCTTTAAAATTTCCTCCGACTCCCTGTACCTCAGGGCTTCGGACAGGGCCACCGTCGCGGTGGTTGACTTCAAGCTTGAAAGGGAAGCCTTTGAAGAGTTCGAGTGCGACGAGGAGATGCAGATAGGCGTAAACCTCGAGGACCTTCTTGAAATACTGAAGAGGGCAAAGAAGAATGACAGTCTGACCCTTGAAGTTTCCGACGATGCCTCAAGGCTCAAAGCCTCTATAGGTGACGGCACGAAGAGGGAGTTCGAGATGCCCCTGCTTTCGCTCTCCGAGAGCGATGTCCCGGAGACGAAGCAACTGGAGTTTGACGCGGAGCTGAAGCTGAAGAGTTCCGTGCTAAAGAGGGGGATAGCCGACGCGGAGATTGTCGCCGATTCGGTCCTGTTCACCGCGGAGCCGGGAAAACTCACCATGAAGGCAGAGAGTGATTCAGGAAGTGTGGAAGCGCGAACAGACGAAGACTCCGAAGATCTAATGGAAATTGAGGTGGCCGAAAAAACGGAAAGTAGATACCCGATAGACTACCTGGAAAGCATACTCAAGGCTTCGAAGATATCTGACATCGCCTCAGTGAAGTTTGGAACAGACTATCCCATGGAGCTAAAATTTGAAGAGCCCGATAGGGTAAAGATTTCCTTTGTACTGGCTCCGAGGGTCGAGGAATAAGGCGATTTTTCTGGAAATGGTGTATAGGTAAATGGACAGAAAGGAAATTATAGACTACTACGAACAGGAAGGGATCGTGAACTCTGTTCTGAAGGTGTCAGAGGACAGGGAAGTAAGCGGTACACTTTCCGGTGGAGGTTATACAACTCGGCCGAACATTCTCCAGTACAAAAACGACTTTCTAAGTATGGTCGAGAACGGTTCCGTAGCTTTCCACGGCTCGGTGGAAAGATGGAAAAATCCCATGAAGCTGGACACCAAGATGAGGAAAGAGGACCTGGATCGGCTGCGCAAGGGCTGGGACCTGATCCTCGACATAGACTCCGAACTGGATCTCGAAGCGGCTAAACTCGCGGCCAGTAGAATCCTGGAGCTAATGGAGGACTACGGCATAGAGGACTACGGCGTAAAGTTCTCTGGCAGGCGTGGATTCCATATAGGAATCCCATGGGAGGCCTTCCCTAAGAAGCTGGACTTTGAAAAAACGAGAAAACAGTTTCCGAAAATACCACAGGCTGTAGTTTCCTTCCTACGAGAAGAGATAAAATCAGACCTTCTGCAGGACCTTATAGAGCTCAAAGGCTCCTTCCACAAACTTTCCGAGGAGCTGAAAGGCCATGTGAAAAAGATGACGCCCTTCGCCTTCGTGGAAGTGGAGAAGGACTGGGGCAAACGACACCTCTTCAGGCTCCCGTACTCTTTACACGAGAAGACTTGGCTGGTTTCCTACCCTTTGAAGAAGGAAGAGTTGGAGGATTTTCAAATGGAGGACGCAAAGCCGGAGAAAGTAGAGCCGGGACGGAGATTCCTAAAGGATGTGGAAACAAACTGCGCCAAAGACCTGGTGGTGGACGCGGTCAACTGGATGAGTAAAAAGAGGGAGAGGCGGGAAGAGGAGGAAGAAGTGAAAGACAAAAAAATAAAGCCCGAGGACCCCGTTCCCGAGGAGAGGTTCCCGCCCTGTATAAAGAACATACTTGAAGGACTTCCGGACGGCAGGAAAAGAAGCGTCTTTGTCCTCATAACCTTTCTCCGCAGAATGAGTTGGGACTGGGGCAAGGTCGAGGAAAAGCTGGAGGAGTGGAACAGGGAGAACAACCCTCCGCTCTCTGAGAACTACATAAACACTCAACTGAAGTGGTTCAAGAGACAGGACAGGGAACTCGTTTCACCCTCATGCGACCATGATCTTTACTACAAGTCCTTTGGGGTCTGCGAGCCCGACGAAAAATGTAAACAGGGGACAGACGAGATACAGATAAAGAACCCTGTGGTATACCCTTTCAAAAAATAACGTATTTAACTTTCGCGGAAACATAGTAACTTATGGCCGAAGAAGAGAAAGAAAGCGCTATAACCTTCGAGACTTTCCGGAAGTTCCAGAGGAAGGAGAAGAAGAATGAGAAGTTGCAGGAACTCCCAGAGGACTTTTTCAAAAGGTGCGTGGACTGGATAAACAGGAAGCAACAAAAGTTCGACGAGGAGGGTGACTCCACGCTTCTGCGAGAACTGGAAAACGTAAAGAGTATAGTCAGCGACATCTTCGAGAGAAGGAGAAAAAAAATTCTTATTCTGGCCCTGCACTCCGTCCGCAGTAAAAAAGTCTCCGAGAACCTTCTACCCGAAGAGGAGGAGTTCTTTGAAAAGACTGTAGAGAATCTAAGGAGTTTGGAAGAGAACCTGCTCGAGAAAGTTCTGGAGGGGAAAAAACCCGAGAAAGGAGGAAGAGAGAAGGAATCCAAAGAAAGGAGGAAGGAGGAGAAAGAATCCAAAGAAAAAAAAGAAGAGGGAAAAACGGAGGAGGACGAGGACTCCAAAGCAGGAGACGAGGAGGAGGACGAACCAGAGATGAACAAAGGAAATGTAAAAACAAGGAGTCTGGGAGAAAACGAGGAAGTTCAAGTGGAAACCTCCGACGAAGAAAAGCTGGTGCAGATCATCGAGGAGGTGGATCGGTTCCTTGGTACTGACGGAGAGGAGTACGGCCCCCTGGAGGAGGGAGATATAGTCACGCTCCCCAAGAAGGTCGCCGATTTGCTTATAGAGAAGGACAGGGCCGAAGCATCGGAGATTTGAACCACGGCGATATATTTAAAAGTTTGGAAAGTAAAGATTTGCAAGTTCGGAAGATGATTCCATGAAAAATACTGAAAACGGAGTTTCAAGATTTACAGAGGTGGTCCCATGAAAATGCCCGAAAAACAACGAAAATACTGCCCCAAATGTGACAAGCATACCGAGCACAAGGTCAAAAAAGAAAGTTCAGGCGGCAAAAGGGGTGCGCTCAGCCAGGGGGAGAGAAGAAGTAAAAGGAGGCTTAAAGGTTACGGAAACAGTGGAAAGTCGTCGGAAGCCCCGTCCGGCGAAAAGCCCACAAAACGCACAAACCTGCGGTACGAATGCCAGGAATGTGGAAACAAACAGACGATCGGAAAGGGTTTCCGGGTCAAAAAACTCGAGCTTGAGAGGTGATTGAATGAAGGTAAAAGAGCCGGACTCGAAGTTTCTGAAAGTTTCCTGTTCTGATTGCGGTAACGTGCAAGTTCTGTTCAACAAACCTTCTCAGAAGGTGGAGTGCAGGGAGTGTAGCTCCGTTCTCTGTGATCCAACCGGTGGAATGGGAAAAATTTACAGCAAGATAGAAGAGGTATTTGGGTGATCAGATGGTAAGAAGAAATGAAGAATTTCCCCCGAGGGGAGAACTTGTCGTGGGCACCGTCAAAGAGGTCAACCCCAATTCTGTTTTTGTCCAGCTAGATGAATACGGCAAAAAGGGAATGATACATATATCCGAGATCGCAAAGAAATGGGTCCGTGATATAAGGAACTGGGTAAATCTGGATGAAAAAATAGTATGCAAGGTCAAGGACGTCAGAAAGGATGAGGGGCAGATAGACCTTTCCCTGAAAGATGTCTCCGACAGAAACAAAAACAGGAGGATGCAGAGCTGGAAAAGAGATGAACGGGGCGAGGATTTCCTGAAGAAGCTCGCAGAATCCAAGGACCTATCGATGGACGAGATTTACGAAGAAATTGGGTTCAGCCTCCAGGAAAACTTCAAGGACATGCTGGAGCCCTTCGAAATTGCAGTTAGAAAGGGAGTGGAGGAGCTCGAAAAAAGGGGTTTGGACCAAGAATGGGCCGAGGAACTGAAGAAAACAGGAGAAAAGAACTTGAAAATAAAAATGGAGGAGGTCAAGGGACGGTTCACATTAAGGACCTGGGAACCTGATGGTATAGAACTGATCAGAAAGTCGTTGCTGGACGTGGAGGAAAAGAGCGGTGTGGATTTCAAATACATCTCGGCCCCTGAATACGAAATTGTCAAAGAAGTAAAAGATCTGAAAAGGGGCGAAGAGGTCCTGGAAGAATCTATAGAGGAATTGAGACGGAAGTTTGAAGGAAAGGACGCAGAAATAGAATCTCACTTCAGGTAGTGTTTCCCGAAAACTTATTTCCTAAAATATGTTTTCTCCTACAAAAAAATTTAAATAGGATCAGAACCAGGTTTTGGTAGGACCCCCATATATGGGGGTCTTTAAACTAAAAACCTCAACATATAGTAGTTACGCGCCAATAGTAAATGAAAAGCACGCCGATAAAATGAGATGTCCGACCTGTTCTTCGGAAACGAAGGTCATCGAATCAAGAGAAATATCGGATTCAACAGCAGTTCGACGGAGAAGGGAATGCAAGCAGTGTAAACACAGGTTCACGACCTATGAGAGGCCGGAGTTGCGGGTCAGAGTTGTGAAAAGAGACGGCTCCAGGGAGGAATTCCAGGAAGAAAAGGTGAAAGAGGGGATTATGAGGGCGTGCGAAAAGAGACCGGTTTCCGACGAAGAGATAGAGGAGCTGGTGAGAGAAGTAGTGCAGAAGATAAGGAGAAAGGGTGTAAACGAGGTGCAATCCGAGGATATAGGCAGGCTTGTGATGAAAGGCCTGAAGGAGCTGGACAAAGTAGCCTATATACGTTTTGCCTCGGTCTACAAATCATTTGATCTAGAAAGTCTGGAAAAAGAAATAAAAACAATAAAAGGGTGACTCGATGGATTTCGAAAAGATAAAAAAACGTGATGGAACCGTTGAAAAATTCGACCAAAACAAAATCACTGAAGCTATATGGGAGGCGGCACAGTCCGTAGGAGGCACGAACAAAGATCTCTCCAAGAAGCTATCCGATGAAGTAGTTGAAAAGTTAGAAGAGGACCTGGCTGAAAATGAAATACCCACGGTGGAACAGGTACAGGATACGGTGGAAAAGGTCCTGGTGGAGAACGGCCACTACAAAACCGGCAAAGCCTACATACTTTACAGGAGTCAACATGAAGAACTCAGAAAGTTCCACGAGCTCATGAGCAACGTTTCTCTTGTAGAAAACTACATCAAGGAGAACGACTGGCGAGTGAAGGAGAACTCCAACATGAGCTACTCGCTCCAGGGGCTGAACGTACACGTAACGGACAAGATAATAAGGAAGTACTGGCTCCAGAAGATTTACCCGCCAGAAATAAGGAAGAAGCACAATGAGGGATACTTTCATATACATGACCTTGGAACTCTGGGTCCTTACTGCGTTGGCTGGGACCTGAAGGATTTACTGGTCAGTGGCTTCAAAGGCGTAAGAGGTAAAATACAGTCCGGACCCGCGAAACACTTCGACGTGGCGCTTCTCCAGATAGTCAACTTCCTCTACACGCTTCAAGGTGAAGCCGCCGGGGCGCAGGCCCTCTCAAACTTCGACACGTATCTTGCGCCCTTCATCCACTACGACGATCTTAGCTACGAGGAAGTGAAGCAGGCGATGCAGAAGTTCCTGTACAACATGAACGTGCCAACCAGGGTAGGATTCCAGACGCCGTTCACGAACCTTACGATGGACCTCGAGGTTCCGGAGATGATGAAAGACGAACCTGCTATAGTGGGCGGTGAGCAGAAAGACAAGACCTACGGAGAGTTCCAGGAAGAGATGGATACGCTTAACAAAGCTTTCGCCGAAGTGATGATGGAGGGGGATGAGAAGGGCAGGCCTTTCACCTTCCCGATACCCACCTACAATATAACAGACGACTTCAGCTGGGACAAGGACGTATTGGATCCTGTGTGGGAGATGACAGCAAAGTACGGCATCCCTTACTTCTCCAACTTCATGAACGCGGACATAGACCCCGAAGACGCTAGATCCATGTGCTGCAGGCTCCGCCTGGATAACCGCGAGCTGAAGAAGAGAGGAGGTGGACTCTTCGGCGCGAACCCCCTAACCGGTTCGATAGGCGTAGTCACGATAAACCTTCCCAGAGTAGCCTACATATCGGACTCGGGAGAAGAGTTCTTCGAAAGGATTGAAGATCTGATGGAGCTCGCGAAGAAGAGCCTGGTGATAAAGAGAGAGGTCCTCGAGAAATTTACGGAGAAAGGTCTATACCCTTACTCAAGGTTCTACCTCAGAAACATAAAAGAATCAGAAGGGACCTACTGGAAGAATCACTTCTCAACTATTGGCCTCATCGGCATGAACGAGGCGCTTCTGAACCTAAAGGACACGAATATAGGGACGGAAGAAGGCCAGAAGTTCGCGGAAAAGACCCTTGAATTCATGAGAGAGAAGCTTGCGGACTTCCAGCAGGAAACTGGTGATATCTTCAATCTGGAGGCGACTCCGGCTGAGGGTTCAAGTTACAGACTCGCCAGGAAGGACAAGAAGGATTTCCCTGACCTCAAGATATACAACACCTCGAAGCTCAGCGACTCCGAACCTATATACACAAATTCCACGCAGCTTCCATTCGGATACACAGAGGACCTCTTTGAGGCCCTTGAAATCCAGGAACCCCTACAGACCAAATACACAGGAGGGACGGTCTTCCACTCCTGGCTGGGTGAAAGAATGCCCTCCATCGAGTCGACAAAGAAGCTCGTGAAAAAGATATCGAAGGAGTACGAACTTCCATACTACACGCTGACACCGAGCTTCTCAGTCTGCCCGAATCATGGATATCTTGAAGGTGAGGAAGAGTTCTGTCCGAAATGCAAAGAAGAAGGTGAAAGAACCAAGTGTGAAGTGTACTCAAGGATCGTCGGATATCTCCGGCCAACGGAGCAGTGGAATCCAGGGAAACAAGAAGAGTTCGATGACAGAGCGGACTTCTCGAAGAAGGCAATGCCTAAAGCTGAGGTATCCCGATGAAAATAGGCGGACTTCAGAAGTTCACAGTTACGGACTACCCCGGAAAGGTAGCCTGTATAGTTTTCACTACGGGCTGCAACTTTCGATGTCCGTTCTGTCACAATAGACAGCTCGTCCTGGAGGGAGCAGAAGGGATGCCAGAGGAGAAGGTCCTAAATTTTCTGGGAGAGAGGAAGGGAAAGCTAGACGGGGTCGTGGTCACGGGCGGCGAGCCAACCATTCAGAGCGACCTCGTGGACTTCCTGGAGAAGGTCAAAGAACTGGGCTATTCAGTGAAGCTGGACACCAACGGAAGCATCCCTGAGGCCCTGGAAGAGGTCATCGAGAAAAATCTCGTGGACTACATCGCGATGGACGTGAAGGCGCCACTTGATGGATACGACAAAGCCGGCGGCGTGGACGTGAAGACGGAAAAAATCAAGGAGAGCATAGAACTGATAATGGATGGGATGGAGAATTACGAGTTCAGGACCACGGCCGTTCCAGGTTTGATAGATGAGGAAGCAGTCGAAAGTATAGCCAGGACAATTGAAGGGGCGGAGAGGTTTTTCCTTCAGCAGTTCGAGCCAAAGAATACACTCGACGAAAAATATGAGGGAATAGATAAACTGCCCATTGAGAAGCTTGAGAAGTTTAAACAGATTGCTGGGAAGTATGTAAAGAGCTGTGAGCTGAGGAATGTATAAAGCTTTAAATTCTTTGTCCCAAAAGAACTCTTGGTATGGAGATGAAGAAATGCAAATCCTGTGGAAGATACACCCTCGAAACCGAGTGTCCTGAGTGTGGAGGCAAAGCGGTCAACCCGAATCCTGGGCCCTTCTCACCTGAGGACAAGCATGGAGAATACAGAAGAAAGGAAAAACTTAAAAAGATGTGTAAAGTTTAATTAGAGGAGATAACATGGAAACTGAATTAAAGATAATAGAAGAACCCGACCTTGAAAACCCAGTACTTGTAGAAGGCTTGCCGGGAATAGGAAACGTCGGAAGGATAGCAGCCGAGTATTTGATAAAACACCTAGATGCAAAGAAGTTCGCGGAACTTTATTCGCCTTATTTCATGCCAATAGTCCTTATACACGACGATGAAATTTCCCTCCTCAAGTTCAAGTTCTACTACTGGAAAAACAGTGACGGAAACGATATCATCTTTCTAATAGGAGATACACAAGCCGGTAAGGATGGAAGTAAAGGTCACTTTGAGATAGCGAAAAAGGTGATTGACTTTGCCGAAGAAATGGGAGTGGAAAGGATAATAACGCTTGGTGGTTACGGCACAGGAGACCTAGAAGATGAGGTAGAAGGAGAGCCCGATGTCCTTGGAGCTGTAACAAACAGCAGACTTGTAGACGAGTACGAGGAATATAATATAAACTTTGAAGATACGGATTCAAAGATTGGAATGATAGTTGGGGGAACTGGACTGCTCCTGGGAATGGCAAAGAAGAGGGGGATGGAGGGTCTTTCAATTATGAGTGAAACCGCTGGCTTCCCTCTTCTTACTGACCCAAAATCAGCAGAAAGTGTGGTGAGGGCGCTTTCAGACATCCTAGAAATTGAAGTGCCCCTGGACGATATAGAGGAAAAGGTAGGAGAAATGGAAGATTTCCTAAAGAAGCTCGAAAACGTACAAAAGAAGGCCATGGAGGAGATGAAGGGAGCGGGGGGCGCTGCCGAAGAGGAAAAACTGAGATATATAGGCTAGGTGGTGAAATATGCGTTTCATAGATCTGGACAAGATGACAAGATTTGAGAGGGCAAGAATAATCTCGGCGAGGGCTCTGCAGATAGCTATGGGAGCACCTCCACTGATCGATAGAGGAAAGGACTTGGACCCGATAAAGACCGCGAGGGAGGAGTTCGAGAAAGACGTAGTACCGCTGTCCGTAAAGAGCAAGAAACCAGCAAAAAAAGAATGAACCGGCCATCGTGCGCAATATATTTAAATTTAGTCCTTGAATAACCAAGGGATACTATGACGGAACTCATGGAAAGGGAGCAATACGTCAACTCGGGAGTACACTTGGGAATGAGGAAGAAGTCGAAGGAAATGGAGTCTTTCATATTCCAGACCAGACCGGATGGTCTTTCCATAATAGATATCGAAAAAATAGATGAGAGGATAAATGTAGCTTCTTCATTTCTCAGCAGGTTTGATGATATACTTTTTGTCGGGAGGAAAGAAAGCGCAGCCCCGGTCCTTGAGGTTCTTGATGAGGCCACGGACTTCCATGTTATAGCTGAGAGGTTCATGCCAGGCACACTTACCAACCCTTCTTTCTCCGACTACTTCGAGCCCGATATACTTGTGGCTTCCGATCCACTGATAGATGAGCAGGCTATATCCGAGGCCATAAAGAAGGGGATTCCAATAGTCGCGGTCTGTGATAGTTACACGAACCTGGATTACGTGGACCTCATAATCCCCGGAAACAACAAAGGACAAAAGAGCTTGGGCACTATATTCTACCTGCTGGCAAGGGAAACGCTGAAAAAGAAAGGTGAGATAGACGGAGAGGGCGACTTCGAATACGAACTTTCTGATTTCACAGGCGAAGAGATAGAATAACTGATCTATATTTATTAATCCTGAGAAGAAAACTTTCAACCGGGTGTGACAGTATTATAATAAGAAATGCAGTTGCAGCCGGGCAGTTTTATCCCAGAAGCTCCGGTGATATAGAGTCGATGCTGGATAAATTTTCAAGGAGGGCCAGTGCAGACCAAAGGGATGTTCTAGGTGCAGTCACGCCCCACGCAGGCTACATGTACTGTGGGGAAACCCAGGCACACGTTTATGGGTCGCTTTTGGAGGATCTGAACACGTTTGTGATTCTTGGACCCAACCACACCAATACGGGAGCTTCAGAGGCCATAATGACATCCGGAATGTGGAAAACACCCATGGGCAACGCGAGAATAGATTCGGAGCTTGCGAACTCCATACTTGAAAACTCGGAGTACCTGGAGGATGACTACAACGCCCACAACCAAGAACATTCGATAGAGGTTCAACTTCCCTGGCTCCAGAGAAAATACGGCACCTTCAACTTCGTGCCGATATCAATGAGCGAGCAGAGCTTGAGAAAGGGTCAGGACATAGGAGAAGCTATAAGAGATGCAAAGGACGACGTAGACGAAAAATTTGTCGTCCTGGCCTCTTCGGACTTCACACATTTCGGCGTTTCCTACGGATATCGACCCGTATCAGGAGGGATCAACAAGAAGTTGAACTATATCGAAAAAGTAGACAAGGAGGCCGCAGCGGCCGTGGAAAAACTATCACCAGAGACGTTCATGGACGTTGTTGAAAGATACGATACAACTATATGCGGCACAGGGCCAATAGTTGCCCTGCTGTACTACCTCAAGGATGAGGGTTCGAGTGGAGAGCTGATTGACTACTCGACGTCCTACGAGGTCTCAAAAAATGAGAACTCGATAGTCGGATACTGTGCGATAGTACTGGAGTGATTTGAATGAAAGAAGACGTGGAAAATTCCGCCCGACGGCACGCCCTAAAGAACGCGATTCAGCACGATGGCGAGGCGGAGGTTGAGGCCGTCCTAGGGGGCGTGATGTCCGACCACGGCGAGCTGGAACCCAAGAATATAATTGACGGGATTCAAGATGTCGTGGATGATATAAACGACCTTCCTCTGGAGGACCAGAAACAGGAAGCTGAAGAACTGGGAATAAAACTGAAAGGGGAAAGAGAAGACGGTAGCCTGCCGGAAATCCCTCAGGAAGGGGGAGAGGTCATAACGAGGGCCGCACCTAACCCAAACGGACCCTTCCACCTGGGGAATTCAAGGGCAAATATCCTTTCATACCTTTACGCAGAGAGGAACGACGGCCGTTTTGTGTTGAGGTTTGACGATACCGATCCCTCAACCCCCGAAAAATCACCAAAGAAAAAATTTTACAGGTGGATAGAGGAAGACCTGGAGTGGCTAGGATGCAAGCCGGACCTTGTCGTAAGAGCCTCTGAAAGGCTTGACGTGTACTACGAGTTCGCCTACGATCTAATCGTGAGCGGCAAAGCCTACGTGTGTACGTGCGATCCCAAGGAGTGGAAAGGTCTGAGGGATGATAAGAAACCATGTCCTTGCAGAAATCTGAGTGTAAAGAAGCACGAGGATAGATGGCAGAAGATGCAGGACGGAAGCTACGAAGAAGGGGAAGCCGTGGTAAGGATAAAGACGGATATAGAGCACGACAATCCCGCACGGAGGGACTGGCCCGCGCTAAGGATACTAAAGGACCACGATCATCCATATGTCTCGGAAGATTACGTGGTGTGGCCCCTATACAATTTTGCCTCCGCGATAGACGACTACGAGCTCAACATTACCCATATATTCCGAGCCAAGGAACACTCCACCAACACGGAAAACCAGAAAGACCTCTACGAGCACTTCGGGTGGGAATACCCAACCACCATCCACCATGGATTCCTCTCCCTAAAGGGCACCATCCTTTCTACAAGCAAGATGAGGAAAGGGATAGAATCAGGGAAATTTATAGGATGGGACGACCCCCGACTTGGAACTATCAGAGCTTTCAAGAGGAGGGGTTTCAAGCCCGAGACGTTCCATAAGATAATCAGGAAGTTCGGCCCAAAAAATGCCAATGCTGAGGTGTCCATGGAAGAGTTCACGAGTATTAACAGGAAGGTTGTGGATGCGGAAGCCAACAGGTATTTCTTCGTAGAAAGCCCCGTGAAAGTGGAGGTGGAGAACGGTAAGAAGAAGAAGGTAGAACTTCGAATCCATCCCGAAAAAAAGGACACGAGGGAGCTGGAGGCCGGAAAGAGCTTTTATATAGAGGAAAAGGACCTTGAAACAAACCGAGGGAAGGTCATACGGCTGAAAGGTCTGTACAATATAAAAATACCTGAGAAAGGGAACGTGTGCAAGTACAGCGGAAATGATATAGTTCAGGAAATGCCGAAGGTACACTGGCTGCCAGGGGAAGGGAATGAAACTACGGATGCAGAGATTATGATGCCGGACGGGGAAAAGGTGAAGGGACCTGTGGAGAAGAATGTCTTGGAGGAGGATCGGGGTGAAGTCCTGCAGTTTGAGAGGTTTGGTTTCGTGCGCTTGGACAGAAAGACCGGAAAGGCGGCGGAATTCTGGTTCACGCACAGGTAGTTATCGGAGGCTGACCCTCCGAACTTTTAAATATTTAAGCGGAGTAGGAATGTTAGTTCGTTTTGAGAGCATACCTCTCAAATATTTGAAACATGGGTTTCAAAAAGATGAAAATCACTGACAAAAACAAATGAGGTGATTGGATGACCGATTACGTGAAGTTTGACGTTTCGGAAGAGCTTGAAGACACCACGCTCGAAGCCGTAGAAACGGCCAGAGCCACCGGTAAGCTGAACATTGGTACAAACGAAGTTACAAAGGCTGTGGAAAGAGGTAACGCAGAACTTGTGGTAATAGCGGAAGACGTGGAACCACCCGAAGTCGTGATGCACCTTCCCGCAATCTGTGAGGAGAAATCAGTCCCCTACACATACGTAGGGAAGAAAGAAGAGCTCGGAAGGGCCTGCGGCATAACAGTTCAAGCGGCTTCAACGGCGATAACCGAGCTTGGTGATGCAGAGGACCTCGTGGACGAGGTCGTGGACGAGATAAAAACTTTAAAAACAGGAAGCAAATGATATGGCATGACTGAAGAAGCGGTCCCTGGAAAGGTAGTCCAGATCCTGGGAAGAAGTGGAGTTGGAGATGTGACCAGAGTCAGATGTAAAGTTCTTGAAGGAAGGGACGAAGGTAAAGTTCTGGTCAGAAACGTCATGGGACCCGTAAAAAAAGGTGATGTCCTTATGCTGAGAGAGACGGAAATGGAGTCAGGGGGTAAAATACAGAAGTGATAGGATGGAATGTAGTTTCTGTGGTAAAAAAATCGAGAAGGGAGAAGGTAAGATTTTTGTAAAGAAGACGGGTGAAAGCTTCTTCTACTGTTCCTCAAAGTGCGAGAAAAACCACCTGAAGCTTGGCAGGGAGTCAAGGAATACGAACTGGGTGCAATAGGACATGAGGCTTCTTATATTTGGGCCGCCTGGGTCCGGCAAAGGAACATATTCCTCAAGAATTGAAGAAAGAATAGACGTGGAGCATATAGAGACCGGTGATATAGTGCGAGAAATGATGGAGAAAAACAACGAGCTTGGCGAAAGGATTGGTGAATACGTCAACAAAGGAAAGCTGGTCCCTGATGAAATTATTAACGATGTTGTGAAACGGAAGCTAGAAGAAATAGGCATGAACAACTTCATACTTGACGGTTACCCGAGGACGGTCGAACAGGCGAAATTCCTGGACGGAATTACCAACCTGGATGTGCTCATATCTCTGGATGTAGAGGACGAAATACTAATCGAAAGGCTTTCCTCAAGAAGGGTGTGCAAGAACTGTGGCGAAGTGTACAACAAGCTTTTCTTGAAGCCCGAAAAGCAAGGTGTATGTGATAAATGTGGTGGGGAGCTGTATCAGAGAGATGACGATAAACCTGAAGTAATAAAAGATAGAATAGAAACCTACGAGAAGAAGTCTGAACCCGTTCTAGATTATTTCGAAGGAGAGCTACCTTTTGTGGTCCTAGAATGTAAGCGCGTCTCACCGCCTGTAGAGGAGATGGTGGATAAGATAATGGAAAAACTGAGGGAGAAGGGACTGGTTTCCTAGCCTCTTAAAAGGCCTTTGTTCTTTGCGTACTTACCGTAAGACTCAAACTCAAGTAGTTCTTCATCCTCCTTCCCTATCCAAGAGTCTATGCTCCTCCTTTTCTGTTTCTGCTTTTCCTTTATTCTCTCAGTAACCGTCATATCAAAGGCGTCCGAACCTGCCCCGGATCCATATGAAGTTACAAATATTCTTTCGCCGGGTGAAGCCTGGTCCAAGACCCTACAGAGCCCAAGTGGGACACAGGCCGAATAAGTATTTCCTATCCAATCAACAACTATAGCAGGCTCAATCTGATCCTCCTCGAAGCCAAGACGTTTGCCAACTTTACGAGGAAACTTGCTGTTAGGCTGGTGGAAGACGGCGTAGTCGTAGTCCTCTGGTTGAGTACTCCGTGCCTCCATAAGTCTATTCGCGGCGGTCTCTATATGCTTGAAGTAGGCAGGTTCCCCTGTAAACCTTCCAAAGTGAACGGGGAACTCCCTTGCTTCCCCTCTCAAGAAGTCCGGTGTATCCGTCGAAAAGGACTCATAGGCATTTATAACCACTATAGGTTTTTCGGAGCCCATAAGCAGACACGCTCCTCCATCACCAGCTGTGTACTCAAGCGCACCTCCGGGCTCGGCCTGGGCCGAGTCCATGCCTATGGCCAGCGCATAGTCCGACATTCCGGCTTTGATAGAGTCGTACGCCTCAATAATTGCCTGTGTTCCCGCCTTACATGCGAATTCAAAATCCACACACTGTTTATCGGCACCTATCAACTCCGCGACTATGGAGGAGGTAGGGTTAACCGCGTAAGGATGTGATTCCGACCCGACCATTATCTTGTCTATATCCGCAGGGTCAACCTCGTTATTTTTAAGGGAGTTCAGAGCAGAGTTCATGGCGTACGCCCCGGCATCATCCCACTTGCCTGGAAAGCTCTTGACCAGACCCTCCATCTCCTCTCCCCAAACCTCTGCTATCTTTTCCGAACTTATCCTTTTCCTCGGAACGTACACACCGTAATCAACTATCCCTACACCCTTTTCCGTGCTACAGGTTCCAGAAGAAGGCTCTGGTTCGTGGTATTCATGGGGCTTTCTCCAGATGTAGGTGTAGAACTTTATCTCATTTGATTCTCCCAAAAGACCAATCTCCGCCTCTACTTTTTCACCTGTAATTCTTTCTTCGGACTCAATTATACCGGGAGCTTTGAAATCCACACCTTCAAGATCCATCAGACCAACGGCGTAAGGTATTTTCGAGTCCAGTCCAAAGTCGCTCGTGGATTTCCTGATAAGTGAGGAGGAGTAAACCTCGCCCCTTTTTGGAAGGTTTACCTTTGAAAGGTTGCCCTCTCTTCCACAATCACTGCAGAAATTTCTTGAGGAAAGGTATATTTTTCCACATCTTTCACACTTTTTCCCCCTCAGATACCTCAGATCTAGAGTTCTCCTGTATTCGGGACCTGTCCATTTCATGTTATCTTGGGTTTTTTGAATAGACTTACAACAGCGGTTCCTCCGCTTCCCCCGACGTTATGGGTTAATCCTACCTCCGCATCCGGCACTTGCCTTTCATCCGCTTCACCCCTAAGCTGTTTTACCACTTCAACGACCTGTGCTACTCCCGTCGCCCCAACAGGATGGCCCTTGGCCTTAAGCCCACCGGAGGTATTGACGAACAGACTTTCATTTTTCGGGAGTGTGTAGGGAATCGGAGCTTCCTTTTCCTCACAGTCAGAAAGGCTTTTCCTTATCCATTTCCAAGCCTCTTTCTTGGGAGAGAAACCTAAATCCTCAAGCGCGAGGGCTTCTGCTATAGAAAAACAGTCGTGCACCTCCGCCACATCCACGTCCTCAGGCTGGATTCCTGTGGCCTCGTAAACCCGCTTCGCGGCCTTCTGAGTCGACACGAGACTCAAGATCTCTTCCCTCTCAAAGAGGGCTATTGAATCGTTAGCACCTTCAACTCCTTCCAGTATAACGTAGTCGGATCCAAGCTCCTTCGCCTTGCTCTCTGTAGTTATTATAACCGAGGCAGCGCCATCCGCTATACCCGAGGAGTTGAGGAGTTTGGTGGGACTCGCGACCTTGAAGGAATCCTCTACCTGCTCCTGAGAGACCTCAAAAGGATACTGTGCCTTGGGATTCAAAGAGGCATTTTTATGGCTCTTGACGGCTATGTAGTCGAAATCCTGTTCTTTTGCGTCCGTTTCCTCCAGGTATCTGTCTTTTAGCATACCATAGAGCGACGGGAAGGTAAAACCTATTTCCTTTCCCATGTCGGAGGCGGCGCTAAGAATTTTTGTCGCCTTCTCCGTTGGTTTGTCGGTCATCTTTTCAAATCCACCAACCATTATTATCCTGTCTTCCCCTTCCTGTATTCCCGCAAGCACATCATTATAAGAAGCCTCAAGCGCCAGACCTCCCGAGGAACAAGCTCCTTCTATTCTTCTCCCCAGGATCTCCGACTCGGGACCGCTATTAAAAATCTCGGAAAAAACCTTGGAAGCTGTATGTTCCTGCCCTCCGAACATTCCGAGGGACATGTTCCCCAGGAAAAACTTCTGAATTTGCTTCTTCCTTATCCGCGCGTCTTCCAGTGCCTTGAGGCCAGCCTCTTCCACCAACTCCACCCAGGACCGGTCCCAGAGCTCTCCAAACTCGGTATGCCCAACACCTATTACTGCGACTCTTTCATCCATACGGTTCCACCTATGTTTTCGAAGCTTAAAAAATTTTCGACAATAATATTAACATGTGTAGAACAAATGACGTACAAATCACTGAATCAAGCCATAACCTATGAGGCGCCATTTGTTTTCTATCTGTCTGGAGATGGCGACTCTGTCCCCTGAACTGGAACAGATTGGAAGTTTGAGTTTGACTTCAGCCTCCATTTTACCATCTACCTCTCTGGCTGAAGTCACTACACCTGCGGTCTTCGCAGTCCCAGCGGTGAGCATAAGAGGTTCGTTGGTCTTTATATCTTCAACTTTTCTTTCACCTTTAATTCCCGCGACCTTATCAAATGTGTGGATTTCAAGAGTAGTTTCCTCAAGCATCGGGGGCAGCTCGCCCGGGTAGCCTGCTACACTCCCGGCCAAATTATCGCTCTTTGTCAGGGCAGGATCCAGTTCGGTCTGTACACCGAGAAGTCCACCGGGACCCGCTTTTTCCAAACTCTTGCCCACCTTTTCCAAACCAAGAACCTTTGTCGTCACCGGCTGCATAGTCCCATCCCTCCTCACGCCTGGCTCTATCTCGATTTCATCGCCCACTTCTAGCTCGCCCTCCAAAAGACTTCCCCCAACCACGCCTCCGCTGAGATTTTCTATGGGCGCCCCGGGTTTGTTGACATCAAAAGACCTTGCGGTCATCATTCTTGGACTCGCTTCAGAATCTCTCTCGGGGATAGGTATTTCCTCCTCGATGCCCTGTATTACCGCGTCGACGTTCACCCTCTGCAGAGCGGAAATAGGGATTACAGGTGCATCCTCAGCCACTGTCCCCTTCACAAAGTCCTTTATCTGTTCATAATTTTCCCTCGCCCTCTCGTCCGATACCTTGTCCACTTTGTTTTGAGCTATAACTATATTATCAATACCCGCTATATCAAGTGTCTTGAGATGCTCAGCCGTCTGGGGCTGTGGACAGGGCTCGTCAGCAGATATGACGAAAATACAGCCATCCATCAATGCCGCTCCAGAGAGTACTGTTCCCATCAGCGTCTTATGTCCAGGGACATCTACAAGGGATATGGTCCTCTGAGGCTCTGTGTCACCGAAGCAGGTGGGACATTTATCCGTGGTACAGTAGCAGTTGGGCTCGTCACACTCATCACATTTATATATGGTTGCATCCGCGTATCCCAGCCTTATGGTTATCCCGCGCTGTATTTCTTCGGAGTGCGTATCGGCCCATTTACCTGATATGGCTTGGGCTAACGTGCTCTTGCCATGGTCCACATGGCCCATCAATCCTATATTCACCTTTGGTATCAGTCTTTCATCTCTTTCCGCCATTCTTTCACCTTGTCTATTCTTCCTTCTCAGGTTCCTGATCTTCCTCTCCGCCGCTCTCCTCCTCTTCCTCCTCTGTCCCTTCCTCTTCACCGCCTTCTTCTGGTTCCTCAGAAGCCACTCCCAGAAGCTCAGGTATCTCCTCGGCGTCACTCTCTCTGTCGACAACCTTCGTATTTACCTGGACTATCTCCTCGGAAATGCTCTCTCCTCTGACAGATCTCCTTTTCTTGGTCCCCTCTTCCTCCGACCTGTATCCTGAGCCTCCTTTCATCAGAACTTTTCTGCGCCCAGTGCCCTGAACTCCTCTCCTCATTGGAAAGCCTTCCTCGTCGCTTCCACCGGTGACCTTGAGCGTGTAGTCCTCAAGACCTATCAGAGAACCGTTGAACTCTTCTCCAATCGCTGTCCCAATGAGCGGTGTCGCCTCTTTTTCCACCTGCCAAGCCTTTCCTTCCTCGGGATCAGAAACCGAAATTTTGAAAGCCATCAAATCACCTCGCCCAGGTCAGTTCCCACAAACAACATGGAAACATGTCCGGGCCATGAGAAACTCTGGAAGAAAATATTTAAAGATTATGGCCCTTCACTCTAAGAAATGGTTTATTTCCTTCTGACCAGAATAAGTATAAATCTTTCTTAAAATGGGAAAATATTTTTCCTCTAAATTCGGGTCTTCTGCATACCTATCGATATCACTACAATAATCTCTCTCTTCTGATTCATTTTCTTGGAAGGGATTAGACGGGTTTGGACAACCAGCTTCTATTTGTTCCTCTATCCAATGTGGGGTAGACTTTTTCAAATCCGAGGGTTTAATAGACGGGTCTTCTATGAACTTATTGAGTATGGGAGTAGTGCCTTTCCCAACCATGTTACCACCTAATAATTACAACTTATCCTTTAAATAATTAACGTCATCCAAATTTCTCCTCCTTGACCTCTTCCAGCACGCGTTTCTCGTCCTCTGAAAGAAACTCCTGTAGCTCTTCCAGCTTCCGTATGTCCTTGTCGGAGAGTAGACTGTACAAAACGTCGCCCTCCTCCACCTGTCTACCCACGGTAACCTTGCTTATAGAGACCGCGACCTTGTCGCCGGTTTTCGCTTCGTCTATAGTTACTCCCTCGTCCTGGATCTCCTGTATCCTTCCCACTCTCTTCCCACCCTTCACGAGGTCGTAGCCAGATTTTATCACACCTCCAACCACCTCGCAGCCTACTACGGCAGGCTTCCTCTGCCTGAACACGTAGCCGGGGAGCAATTTTATCTTCCCGGGCCGAGTAACCTCTTCCAGCTTCCGCTTCCTTATCTCCTCCCTTTTCTGTTCCTTCCACTCCTCGTATTCCTCCAGTATCTCGTATATAATGGAGCTCTTGAAGACTTTGACATCCTCCTCGCAGCGGCTCGCCGTCTCCGTGACGTCCACATTGAAAGCAAATATCGCCCTCTTTAGCGGATCTTCGACTGAACTCTCCTCCATTATGTCCTTCCTAGTAACGTCGCCTATTGCGGCCTTCTTTACGGGAATATCCTTGTCCTCCAGCATGTTTATCAACCCTTCCAGGCTACCCAGCGTGTCTGCCTTGAGGGTAATACCTTCGCCCTCCGACTTTATCTCGACGTCCGCCGCGGCCTCCTCCAATTCCTCCTTCGCCTTTTCCACGTCTTCTCTGGGCCTCAGGCTCCGTAACGGAGAGCCAGCTACCACGTCCTCAAGGTCAGGCGCAGACACCTTAATACCCGAGGCCGCCCTGACCTCCTGGACCCTCTCGAACTTTCTCTCTGTCCTAAGCTCTTTCAGCTCCCTTGGCTTCAGCAGGGCCTTGACCTTTGTAATCACGGGATCCTCGCCCCCGACTACAAGCCTATCATTTTTCCTTATCTCTCCCTCGTATAGTATCACATCTATAGTAGTGCCGAGGCCTTTCGTCTCCTTGACCTCAAGGACCGTACCTCTGCCTTCTTCGGACTTGAGCTCCAGCTCCTCCTCAAGAAACTTCTGTGAAAGGCCTACAAGAACGGAAAGGAGGTCCGGTGTACCTTCACCCGTTTCTCCTGACACGGGAACAACGCCTATCTTGTTTTTAAAGTCATCCACTCTGTCAAAACGGTCCGCCGTGAACCCCCTCTCGGAAAGGTCCCCGATTATCTCGTATATCTTCTCGTCCATCCGGTCCCTTACCTTCTCCCTCTGTTTCTGGTAGGTCTCGGAGAAACAGGCCCCTTCGTTGCTGTTCCAGCCTTTGAGTCTATCTATCTTTGTCGCGGCAACCACAAACGGCGTACTAAAATTCTTGAGAAACTGAAGGGACTCATCGGTCTGGGGCTCAAACCCCTCATTTACGTCGACCACGAGGATCGCGAGGTCGGAGACCGAACCGCCCCTCTTGCGCAGAGTGGTGAAGGCCTCATGTCCGGGCGTGTCTATGAAGAGAAGTCCAGGTACCCTTATTTTTCCAGCGGGGAGAAGGTGGCCACAGAGGTTCTTTATCACGTCAAGAGAGATTTCGGTCGCTCCTATATGCTGTGTTATGCCGCCGGACTCCTCCGTCGCTACTTTAGTCTCTCGTATACGGTCAAGTATCGTCGTGTTATGTACCACCAAGTCTTCTGCAATGAAAGTCTCCAGCTCTGTAGTAAAATCGTAAACAGTTCCCCCGTTTTCCTCTTCTATATCTTCAACTTTGACAAACCTCAGATCCGATTCAGCCACTTGAGAAAGTTTTCCGATAATTTCAGGTTTTTCCTCCCAATCTTCAAGTTGTTTTAAACCATTATCAGTGATAATGAAACCGGGATTGCTCTTGGCTTGGATCAAATTCTCCGAGGAGAGAGACTTTAGATGGTTCATCAACCTGGGGTGGGAGATTGTGGACTGGCTGTATATTTCCTCCCGGGACTTCCCTGAATCCTTCAAACTATCTAGTATGGTCCTCTTCTCTCTTATATTATCTCGAAAGGAATCCTTTCCCTGGAGGTCTCTGCAGGCCCGAGTGAATTTTTTTAGATAGCTTTTTGAAATATTTTCATATCCCTCGTATTTTTTCTGAAAGGAAACATCTATCTCTGTATGGCTCGCTCCCAGTTCCATCCTAGCTTTCCTTATTTCCTGACCAGTCACAGGAACGAGGTCTGTCAAGGAATTCGTGCTTGCATTTTTCAGACCTATCTTAAACCTCCTTTTTTTATCGTCTTTTCTGAAGCCGATTTCCTTGAAATTCTGAAGACTGTACCGGCCTGAAACTACAAGTTTATGAAACCCTTCCTTTTCTGTCAGCTTGGGATGGATTCCAAACCTTTTGAGAGCTGTTTTCAAAGAGGTAACCATTTCCTCGCTTGCGGAAGTAACCTTTACTTCTCCTCTCTTATTTACGTAGCCATCTGCATCGAAGTAGCCAGAAATCAGATTCGAAAGGATGGCTTTAGGAAGTTTGAGAGTAAATTTACTTAGCCTAATTCTGTGAGACTTCTTTTCCCGGGGATAATCGAAAAGGCAGTGAAGCAACCTCCAGAACGTTTTGCCGCAAGATATTTCTACTCGGTCAACTCTCTGATCCTCTAACTTTACCTCTGTGTGAATGCTAAGAGAGGTTTCAAGAGCTCCTCGGAACTCCTCCCTTATCTCCTCAGAGTTGTTTGAAAGTTTACTGGCTTCAGCGTTCCCGTCTCCGAGAAGGAGACCAGTGGCATACGCTAGTTCTTTAAATTCCTCTACATTTCTTGGTAAAGATACTTTCTTACTGGTCTTCCCAGCTCTCCACTTCAGAGTTCCCTGTTTAACTTTTTCTATCCTATCATAGGCTCTATCCAAAGAGATTTCGGAGTTCTTGCATATTCTGACTACGTCCTTAATTCTGTACCTTAGGTCTTCCTTGCAGCTGTAGAGATGATTCGTCAGGAGTTCATTCCGGATATCTTTCCCGTTTTCGTAGAGTTCTTCTGCGAAATCAGACTCTAGAAAGGCAAGCATATGTTCATCTTCGCCCAGTTTCTTCAGAACCTCCGACTTAACCTCATCTATCGTCAACTCCTTAACCGGAACCTTCTCGGGTATAGCTACGAAATCTCCTTCCTTCAGCTCTATGGCTTCTTTAAACTTGAATTCGCCGCCTTCAACGATGAGGAACGGATGTTCTGGGGTTGCTTTGATGGAGGAACCATCCCTCAAAGAGAAATTAAAAAGCCTGTCCTTCTGGAGCTTCCAGAGGTGCGTTATTTCACATCTCTGGATTTCATTTCCCGAAAGGCCGAATGTTTCCGGTCCCTTCTCAAGCTCATAGACCTCACCTTCCTCCGTTTCCTTCAACTCTCCTCTCTTCTTCCACTTCCTGAAGATGTCTTCTGCCCTTTCCGTGGAACCGTTCGCGAGCTGGATACGTGTATCTGGTGCCACACACTTCCCTGCATCCACGTGTCCCAGTACCGATATTATCGGCTGTCTTCTCCTTTCCGGCATTTCCGACACCCCTTTCACAGATAACGGAGTTCATTCCCACAGTAGAATTCCCTTCGAAATATTTAAAAATGAAACTTTCCGGTCCGTCAGACACTAACTTTCGTCAAACAACGAGCATACCTTTAAATAATCGTCGAATAAGATGATAAATACTATGAACGTAGACGGCCCCCCGGAAGGTGATGGATCTGGAACCTCCGGGGTTTACTGTGGTAACTGTGGGGAGGCCTATCCTCTTGACGAAAACATAGATATCGAAGACGGATGCGGTATATGCTCGATTGGTCTGGAACCCCTCCGTGTCCCGGACGTTATCGAAGCAAACAACGGCAAGAAGGAAGAATACCATCAGAAATGGCTGGATAAAAACTATTCCCAGTAAATCTTAAAAAGGGCCAAAACAAAATACTATAGTCATCAGGATTCTTATGCAGCTAGACATAGTTTTCGGTGGTGATCAGGGACAGGGCATAGACAAAGTAGCCTCGATGGCCGGAGATCTATTTTCTGACATGGGATACTACATATTCAAGTACAGAGATTACGGGTCCTTGATAAAGGGAGGTCATTCCTTTGATGTACTGTCCGTCTCGGACGAACCAATAGCCTCCCACAGCTACGCCCTGGACGGAATCCTGGCCCTGGACGACAAGACCGTAGAGAAACACAAGGACAGGCTAAAGGACGATGGGTTTATCATAAATGCGAAGGAGATCGGGACGGAGTCGGAATACGGAATATCCTTCAACATGTTACTCCTCGGTGCCGTGGCGAAAACCATGGGCGTAAGTAAGGACAAACTTCAAAAGGTGATAGAAAGGACCTTTGAAGGGAAAGAAGAAGTCGTGGATAAAAATATACAGGCCGCGGACGAAGCATACAGCCATGCAGAAAAGGTCAGAGATATTGAAGATAGGGAGGACAAAATAGAGGTTATGTCGGGAAGTCAGGGGATAGCGGAAGGCGCAGTGAGGTCCGGGATAGATGTCTACCTCGCGTATCCTATGACCCCCGCGACCCCTGTACTCCATCTGCTGGCCGGGAGGCAAAGGGAGGACGATATCGCTGTGCTTCAGCCTGAAAACGAACTCTCCGTGGTGAACGCCGGACTGGGAGCAGCGCATACCGGCGCGAAAACTATGGTCGGATCCTCGGGCGGTGGTTATGACCTAATGCAGGAGGCCATGTCGATGCAGGGGATATCAGAAATTCCCCTCGTAGTTTACCTATCACAGAGAGCGGGGGCAGGGTCAGGAATACCGACCTATACAGCTCAGGGCGACCTGGAAATAGCAGTCCACGGAAGCCACGGCGAGGCTCCAAGGGTGGTCATTGCTCCTGGTGACGCAGTCGAATCGGTAGAAGCAACTAACCAGGCCTTCTACTTCGCGGAGAACTTCAGAGCTCTCTCTATACTCCTCGGCGACAAACACGTAGCGGAATCGGACTTCTCGATGGACGAAGACATGGACATCGTCGACGTGGGGAGAAACATAGACCAGTCGGAAAGGGGAGGGGAATACAGGAACTACAAGGTCACCGAAGATGGGAACAGTCCCAGAAGTGTTCCAGGCCTGAACGTGACGAAATCCACTTCCTATGAACACGACGAGTACGGGATAACTATAGAGGACGAGGAAACCATCAATGCGATGACGGACAAGAGAAAAAGGAAAGGAGAAAAGATAAGAGAAAGGGCAAAGGAGTTCACGCAGCACAAGGTTCACGGGGACGAGGATTCCGACACCGTAGTCGTTGGATGGGGATCCACCAAGGGAGCTATAAAGGATGCTATATCAGGGATGGGCATAAAGTTCCTACAGATAATCTACCTTGAGCCCTTCCCGGAAGAAGTAACCGATATACTTGAGGATGCCGAGAGGACAGTTCTGGTGGAGAACAATTCTACGGGCCTTCTTGGAGACCTGATAACCGAGAATACAGGCCATGTAATAGATAAAAAGATACTGAAATACGATGGTAGGCCCTTCCACCGTGACAAACTCAGAGAAAAAATTAAAAAGGTGATATGATGGACAAAGAAGACTTCGCGACCGGAGCAGAAGCCACATGGTGCCCTGGATGTCATAACTTCATGATCCTCGAGTCGGTCAAGAAGGCACTGAAAGGGGAAGTTGAGGAAGGGAATGTGGAGCACGATAAGATTTCCATGTCCACGGGTATCGGATGTCACGGTAAAATGTTCGACTACCTCAACGTCGGAGGAGTCTATTCGCTCCATGGAAGAGTACTTCCGACATGTATGGGTATGAAGATAGGTAATCCGAGCCAGACCGTTATAGGGTTCGGCGGAGACGGCGACACCTACTCTGAAGGGGTGGCACATTTCATACATGCTTCCAGATTCAACGCCGATATGACGATGGTGGTTCACAACAACCAGGTATTCGCCCTGACGACGGGACAGGCCACTCCGGTCTCAGAGAAAGGATTTGAATCCAAAGCTCAACCCTTCGGACTCGAGCACGAACCATTAAATCCTCTGAAAATAGCCATATCTGCGGGCGCGAGCTTCGTAGCCCGGGTTTATCCAAAGAAAATGGAACACATGGTAGAAGTTCTCAAGGAGGCCATAGAATGGGATGGGTTTGCACTCGTGGACGTTGCTCTGCCCTGCCTGGTCTACCACGACCCCGAGCAGTTCCTGGAGGAAAGGATGTACAAGCTGGAGGATACCGACCACAACCCAGAAGACAGAGAAGAAGCGATGGAGAAAGCCAGAGAATGGGACTATAACCTCGAAGATGGGAAGATTCCTGTGGGGGTCCTTTACAAGAACAGGAAACCGACGCTTTCCGACAAGAATCCTCAGCTGAAGGAACTGAAGGAAGGTGACAGGGGCTGGTGGAAGGTAGAGAGGTAACTATTCCATTATTTCTATATCGTCCGTCTTTCCGTCTCCGTCCCTGTCAAGCCCTCGGATAACTCTGTAAAATTCTTCTCCCTGTCTGTAATCTCCCAGAACCTCTTCCAGATGCTGGGTCACGGCTATTACACAGGATTTTGTGCCCTTGAAATCCAGCCCCGAGAGAAGTATCCTTGCGTTGCCCCTGTCCTCTATTTTCGCCACGAGGCCCAGGTTTTCGTCCGAATATGTGTTTCCTGTTTTTTCCGAGACTATCTTCCATGTCTTCTCCCAGTCGAAGCGGACATCCAGCTTTTCGTTTAGATCCCTGGAAACGGTATTGGTGATGGGACCTCCAACAAGAATGAGGTTTCTGTCCAAGGCCTCCTCTGCCTTTACCTCGGTGTCCAGTTTTATGATGAACCTTTCCTCAAGGTCGCAAAAACCACCAAGGAACACGCCCAGCTGCACCGCGTAGTGTCCATCCCTGGCCGCGGTCATGAAAGGACCGTGCTCCTTGGGAGATCCCACGACTATGGAACCCTGGAAGGTCCCGTCCTGGATGAATTCAGAGAAGAAGGATAGGAGCTTTTCGGGGAGGTCTATATCCTGACGTCCGGCCTTGCTCCAGCTTCCCGACAGATTGAATCCGAAAGCCTCCGCCACAGGTCTGTAGTATTTGCAGAGGGCGCCTCCCTTCCTCTCCTTCTTCCATACCTCCACGAGGCCCAGGCTTTCAAGCTTCCGGATATGGTAGTAGACCTTCTGCTCGTGGAGGTCCATGGTCTCGGCGATTTCTTTGGGATAGGTCTTCCGCCTGCTGATCTCCTCGAAGATCTCCAAGGTCTTGGGAGAGAGGTTCCTTAGCTTGTCCCTGTCCAGAAGCTTAATCTGCTTTACCCATCGGGTCCCGTCCTCCTCTTTGAGTAGTTTTTCGGACATATATGTAACCTGCAGCTTCTACTTTAAATATTTTTACAATAATCAAGAATTTGTTTTAACAATTTTTATATAGGTGGGGCCTCAAACTACCTGGTATGAAGGCACTTATACCCGCTGCGGGCAAGGGAACGCGCCTGCGGCCCCTGACAAACCAGAAGCCAAAGGCGCTGGTCGAGGTGAAGGGAGAGGCCCTTATCAGACACCTCGTAGAGGAACTAAGATCTCTGGGCGTGGAGGAAATCTCCGTAATAAAAGGTTACCTTGGAGACAAGCTGGAAGCGAACCTCAAGGACTTCGAGGACCTTGACTTCCTTGAGCAGGAGGAACAGCTCGGAACAGCCCACGCCGTTGGGACTTCGAGCTTCAAGGACCCCTTCCTGGTCGTTAACGGGGACGTATACATCCACCCCGAAAACCTGGAGAGGGTTATCCGAAGCTTCGAGGAGAACCGACCCGAGGCGGTGATCGGGAGCAAAGAGGTGGAGAGCCCGGAGGAGTTCGGGGTCTTGGAGGTGGAAAACGGCGTGGTCAAAGGTATAGAGGAGAAGCCAGACAACCCTCCCTCCAACCTCATAAACACCGGTGTCTACCTGTTCAAGCCGCTGATCTACGACTACATAGAGAGGACGGGAATGTCCGAGCGAGGGGAGTACGAGATAACCGATTCCATCCAGCTCATGATTCAGGACGGTCACGCCGTGACCCATACACCCTTCAAGAAATACTGGGTGGACGTCGGCAGGAGGGAAGACCTGGAAAGGGCCAGAAATGTAGATGGTTAAAATGTACGGAAAGATCCCGTTTAAATACACGAGAACTGAGAGGGTTCCTGTCAAAGTCTATGGAAAAAGGATAGACGGAAAGGATGTGAACTATCCCTGGGAACTTCTAGATATCAAGCCCGACTTCGAGAGCTACAGAGGCGAAGAGGTGGAAATGGAGGAAAGTAAGATAGATGAATCCGGGGGGCCGGTTCACCTCGGAGACAACGTGAAAGTCAGGGGTTCGGAGATCAGAGGGCCTGCGTGGATAGGACGTAACTGCAAGATAGGGCCCGGCGCACTGATAAGGACAGGATCTATAGGAGAAAACTGCAAGATAGGCCACTCGGTTGAGGTAAAGAACTCTATATTCCAGAGGGATACAAAGGTTCCTCACCTCTCCTACGTGGGAGACTCCGTGGTAGGATCCCAGGTAAATTTCGCCGCGGGGACGAAGACAGCGAACCTCAGGCACGACGAGGCAGGTATAGAGGTAAAAATGGGAAGGAAAGAAGTGGATACGGGGAGGCGAAAGCTCGGTGCGATCGTGGGCGACTGTGTGAAGACCGGTATAGACACCAAGCTATACCAGGGTGTCGTGGTGGGGCCCTACTCCTTTACCCATCCTGGGGCAGAAGCCGTCGAAAGTTTGAAACCCTTCAGGATCCTTCGCGGAAGGGAAAATAGAAAAGCTGGGAAGGAAATGATGAAATCCGCCTTCCCCGGAAGGAAGGAACAAATAGATGAGCTGTGGGGGAAAATATGTGCGGAATAACAGCTTACTTCGGTGAAGGGAACGCAGGAGAAATACTGATGGAGTCTTTGAAGCGGCTGGAGTACAGAGGCTACGACTCCGCTGGTATAGCTGTTCTTTCAAATCCGGGGCTAGAGGTGAGGAAGGATGTTGGAGAGGTTGATGAGATAAACAAAAAAATTAATCTAGAAGAAATGGGAGGTGATATTGCAATAGGCCACTGCCGCTGGGGAACCCACGGAGAAGTGACAAGGGAGAACGCGCATCCACATAAATCCTGTGATGGACGGTTCGCCCTAGTTCACAACGGGATAATACAGAACTGGGAGGAGTTGAAAGGGGGCATGGAAGGGCACCACTTCACTTCAGAGACGGACTCGGAAGTTATAGCGCACTTCATAGAGGAGGAGGCCAAGAACAGAGAAGTGGAGGAGGCAATCCAGAAGTTTCTGGAGGTGGCGAAGGGGAGCTTCGCTGTTTCCTTGCTTGACTCGGATGAAGAGAAGATCTACGCCTTCAAGAGGGGTTCACCCCTCGCCCTGGGCGTGGGAGACGGCGAACTATACCTTGGCTCCGATCTGTACGCTTTCTCACCCTACACCAATCAAGCCGTTTTCTTTGAGGACGACGAGTACGCCGTCATAGACGCCAAAAACTATGTCTTCAAGGACAAGGAGGGAGCTGTGGTAGACAAAAGTCCCGAGGAGTTCAGCTGGGAACAGGAGGAATCCGACAGGAAGGAGTTCGAACACTACATGCTCAAGGAGGTGAAGGAAATCCCACGTCCCCTGAAAAACCTTGACAGGTCTCTGAAAGGAGAGCAGAAGGAAAGGGTTGAGAACTTTGCAGGGAAACTGGCCGACAGCGACAGAGTAATCTTCACCGCTTCTGGGACCAGTTACCATGCATCTCTCCTTGGTGTTTACTTTCTACAGAAAGTGGATATAGAAGCACAGACCCTAATAGCCTCCGAGTTCAAGAACTACGAGAGGGTGGATGAAAACACGCTGGTTGTTCCTGTCTCTCAGTCCGGAGAGACCAAGGACGTACTGGAGGTGATAGAACACTCGAGGAGTAAAGGTGCGGAAATAGCCTCGATAACGAACGTTCCCCACTCTACAATAGAGAGGAAATCGGACGTGAACCTGAGGATAAAGGCGGGCCAGGAGGTCTGCGTTGCGGCGACCAAGACTTTCACAAACCAGCTCTACACATTCCTGAAGATTTTGGAAGCCCTTGATGGGCCCGAAATATCTCCAACCCTTCCCGAGGAAGTGGGAACTGTTGTCCAGGAAAATGAAGGGAAGGTCAAAAAACTCGCGGAGGAGCTGAAGGATAAAGAAGATATTTACGTGATAGGAAAGGGTGAGACCTATCCTGTGGCAAGGGAAATAGCGCTCAAGTTGAAGGAGATAGCCTACATCCACGCGGAGGGGATGATGGGCGGTGAACTTAAACATGGAACCCTTGCCCTGATCGAGGACGGTACTCCCGTGATTTCGTTGATACCCAGAGAAGGTTCGGGGATAGTTTCAAACGTAGAGGAGGTAGAGGCACGGGGCGCGAACTCCATAAAAATTTCGCCTTTCTGTGGTAGGTTCAAGCTTCCACAGAGAACGGACGGCGACTTCGCTTTCTTCTCGACCGTGATCGGGTTCCTCCTTACATACTGGACAGCAAGAAAAAAAGACCTCCCTATAGACAAGCCCAGGAACCTTGCAAAATCGGTAACGGTCCGGTAATCCTCCAATCTTTTAAAAGGCTCTGAACAAAACTTAAGGCATGACTGACAAAGAAAAACTGGGATATCACAAAGGAGCCCTTGAAGCCCTCCTCAACGAGAGAGCGGAGCTTGCGCGCCTTCTTCAGATAGTAAACTCGCTTGTGGAAAAACATTCAAAGGCTCTGGAGGATATGGGAGTGGACGTTGAGAAACTGGTGGAAAATATACAGAACAAGAAAAAAGAAAAGGCGAAGAAAAGGGATCAGAATAGACAAAGTAAAGGAAGGGGGACCGAGGACTTCAACCTGTCAGACGAGAAACTACCGGAGTAGGTGGAAATATCCTATCCGTAGTCCTTGATACCAACTTCTTGATGGCGCCCGGGGAGGTGGGTGTGGACGTCTTCGAGGAACTGGAAAGAGTACTCGACGGAGACTACAAGCTTCTGACCCCTGCGCCCGTGAAGAAGGAGCTACAAAAACTCTCGAAGGGAAGAGGGGAGGAGGCCAAAGCTGCGAGGATAGCTCTCATGCTTACGGAAAGAAGGGGGGTAGAGGTAGCGGAGACCAAAAATAAAACTGGGGATGCATCGATAGTTGAGCTTGCAAGGGATATCGAGAATCCCGTGGTGGCCACAAATGATAAAAACCTGCGAAAACAGTTTAGAAAGAGGTCCGTGCCCACAGTATACGTGCGCACGGAGGACCACGTGGAACTTGAGGGGGATGTAAAATGACCAAGGAAAATGATTCCAGGAAAGGGTTTTACTTCCTGGTGAAGGCCTCCGAGGGGAGCAGGAACATGTACAGTTATAAGGAGGGTATCCTAAAATTAGAAGAGATCCTTCCAAGGGCCTTGGTGTATCCGGAAGACTACGGAACGGTTTCAAACACGGCCTGTGAGACGGGTGAGGCGCTGGATGGTTTTGTGATAACGGATGGATCTTTAATACCGGGGTCCTTCCTCAAGGTGAGGCCCGTTTCTGTAATTAGAACGGAGAGCGAGGCGATAAGGGACGACAAGGTTATAGTGGTCCCTGTCAAGGATCCCGACTTCGAAGATGCCAAGGGTCCGAAGGACCTGGAAAGGGACACGTTAGCGGAGATAGAAAGGTTTATCCTGGAAATGGCGCAGTGGAAAGACAGAGACGTGGAGGTCGAAGGCCGCCTCGATGCGGAGAGAGCCGAAAAACTCGTGGAACACTGCAGAAAGATATATAAAAGTAAAAACAAGTAAGTATGTGCCAGTAAGTTGGGATAAAAAATGTATAAGAGATTGGAGGTAAAAGACACCGTAAGAGTCGATCCTGAAAAATTTGGAATGGACCTCGAGGACTCCGTATACGATTCGCTGAAGGAAACGTACGAGGGCATCTTGAACCCGGATATAGGTCTCGTGCTCTCGGTCAATGAAGTCTCTGAAATAGGTGAAGGAAATGTACTTCCGGAGGACGGCGCAGTTTACTACCCGGCCGAATTTGAAATGCTGGTATTTGAACCTCAGGAACACGAGGCCGTGATTGGTGAAGTGGTGGACGTGACGGAGTTTGGAGGGTTCGTCAGAATAGGTCCGATAGACGCTTTGATACATATATCACAGGTAATGGACGACTACGTAAACTACGACGAAAAGAATAACGCTCTTGAGGGGAAGGAATCCGGGAAAAGGCTCAGGAACGGTGACCTCGTCCGTGCAAGGATTATTTCGGTTTCCTACTCGGAAGACAACAAAGTGGGGCTCACCATGAAACAGCCCAGACTGGGTGCATTGAAATGGTTGGAGGAGGACGAGGAAGAGGAGGAATAAAACCATCTGAACGTGATAATGTGGCAAAAAGAGAAAAGGCGTGCAAGAACTGCAGGAGATTGATCAGTGGAACCGAATGTCCGGCTTGCAAGACCTCGGAGCTGACCAAAAACTGGAAGGGAATGGCGGTTATAATTGACACGGACTCTGAAATAGCTGACGCCATAGGAATAGACACGCCTGGAAGGTATGCCATAAAGATAAGGTGAGGATATGAAAGTCGAGATAAAGGAAAGAAAGGACAATCCGCTCCTGGAAAGGAAGGAGATAAAGGGTACTATAGACCACGAAGGTGAAGCCACACCTTCTATCGACTCTTTAGAAGGATATCTGTCCGAAGAGCTCGGGACCGATAAAGAGAATATACAAGCCGAGAAAATATTCACGATCAAAGGGACACAGAAAAGTAAGTTCTGGGCTAAGGAGCTGGGAGGAGTGTCAGGAGTGGAAACCAAGGAAGAAAAAACGAAGGATGTTGATGGGAACTACGAAGAGGTTCTCAGTGGAACTATAGCCGAGGCCAAGGAAGAAATTGAGGAGATGGACAAACCGGACTTCGAGCTGCTGCTCGAAACGGAGAAACAGAACAAGGACAGGAAGGGTATGAAGAAATACTTAAAAGGGAAAACAGGTGAGTAGAAATATGGGAAAACACAAGAAAGTTAAAATTTGGGAGAAATACGACGTAGACGGAAATGAAGTTACCAGGAAACTAAGGAGCTGTCCTAGATGTGGCGACGGAGTATTTCTGGCGGAGCACGAGGACAGGCTTACATGTGGGAAATGCGGGTTCTCTGAGATTAAGGAATGATTTTCCGAAGCTCTCGGCACTATCTTATAGAAGGCTTCTGAAGGTCTGTTCACATCAAAAGAGGCACGAATATAAGCGCTGTCATCGCAACCAGTTTTATAAGAACGTTCAGAGAGGGGCCTGACGTATCTTTCATCGGATCGCCGACTGTATCTCCCACAACCGTCGCTTTGTGGGTCTCCGAACCCTTTCCACCGAGGTTGCCCTCCTCCACATACTTCTTTGCATTGTCCCAGGCACCGCCTGCATTGGCCATCGTTACCGCGAGGAGAAAGCCCGTTGATATGTTCCCCGCAAGCATTCCAGCAAGCGCCTCTGTCCCAAGCAAGAGACCCACTACTATCGGAGAAAGTATAGCAATCGACCCAGGCAGAACCATCTCCTTCAGGGCAGAGTCAGTGGAAATTTCTATGCAGCGGGAGTAGTCTGGTTTCTCGTCGCCGGAAAGGATATTCATCTCCTCGAACTGCCTCCTTATCTCATCTATCATCTTGCTGGCACTCCTGCCCACTGACCTCATGGTCAGGGCCGAGAAAATAAAGGGCAGCAAGGCTCCTATAAACAGACCGATGATTATGTACGGGTCTGTCAAAGCGACCTCTGCCGCTTCAAGCCCCACGCTCTGTGTATAGGTCACGAAAAGCGTCAAAGATGCGAGTGCCGCGGAACCAATGGCGAAGCCCTTGCCTATCGCTGCTGTCGTATTTCCTATGGCATCCAGTGCCTCCGCACGCTCCCTTACCTCCTCACCCATCTCGGCCATTTCTGCTATCCCAGCAGCGTTGTCCGCCACAGGTCCGTAACAGTCCGTGGCCAGAGTTATTCCGAGCGTGGAAAGCACTCCTATAGAGGCTATCCCTATCCCATACAACCCGGCGAAGTAATATGAAATAATCATGGCAGCACATACCGTGATCATTGGAACAAATGTGGAAATCATTCCTGTGGAAAACCCGGCTATTATATTTGTCGCGGGGCCGCCCGTGGACTCCTCGGCTATACCTTGTGTTGGCTTGTACTTGCTGGCTGTGTAGTACTCCGTGACGAGACCTATTACCATTCCTGCACCTAGCCCGGCTATTATGGAGTAAAAGACTCCTATATTCACGCTTGGGAACAGCCGAGTAGTGCCGAAATAAAGGAAAACAACTGCGAGGGCTGCAGCTCCAAAAGTGCCTTTGTTGAGCGCCCAGTGGAGGTTATCTTCCCCGCGGACGAAGAAATATCCAATTATCGAGGCCACAATTCCCACGGCTCCAACGAAGATTGGGAGGACCACTATGCCTGCAGCCTCCAGAGTAATTGCACCTATCGCCATCGTAGCTATTATCGCTTCGACATAGGACTCAAAGAGATCGGCCCCCATCGCCGCCACATCACCGACGTTATCTCCGACGTTATCGGCAATGACCCCGGGGTTCCTCGGGTCGTCCTCAGGTATATCTTCCTCAACTTTCCCGACCAGATCTGCGCCCATGTCCGCAGTTTTTGTATAGATTCCGCCTCCCACACGGGCGAAAAGGGCGACGGAGGAAGCGCCGAACGCGAATCCGAACAGTATCTCGGGCTCAGGAAATATCAGGTAAAGACCTGCGACACCCAGAAGCCCGAAACCCACGACGGACATTCCCATCACAGCGCCGGAAGAGAAGGCGATATCGAGGCCTTCACCCAGACTCTGCGTAACACCCTGAGAGGTCCTGGAGTTGGAGCTGGTGGCAGTTGACATCCCTATTATCCCAGCGAGAGAGCTGAGGAAGGCGCCGCAGAGAAATGTCACCGCGCTTCTCGGATCCACGAAGTAGGCCAGGACCAGGGCTATGATTATAGCGACCACAGCCAGGTGTTTAAACTCCTGGGTCAGGAAAGTCTTTGCGCCCTCTTTGATGTGACCCGACATTTCCCTGGCCTTCTCGGGACCTCGATCCTTTTTCTTAATTTTTAGTGTCAGGAGACCCGCAAATACCAGAGCTCCAAGGGACGCAACCACGGAAAAATGCATGGTCGAAAGCTCCGAAAACATAAGACCATATATAGTGTGGGGCTTTTAAAAATTTTTTTCCCACAATACTTGATATGATCTGTCTCGGTGTGGAGTCCACGGCACACACCTTCGGCGTGGGAATAATGGACGAAGAAGAAGTCTTGGCAAACGAGAAGTCAATGTACACGCCTGACAAGGGTGGTATACATCCCAGGGAGGCGGCGGAGCACCATGCCAAGGTCTGTGATGAAGTGATGGAGAAGGCGAAGGAGGAAGCAGGGGTGGAGAGGAAAGACGTGGATCTCGTAGCCTTTTCCCAAGGACCAGGCTTGCCACCGTGCTTAAGGACGGGCGCGGTTTTTTCGAGGGCCTTGGCCCTCAGCCTGGATGTTCCTCTGGTCGGCGTCAATCACTGCGTCGCACATATAGAGATCGGTAGGTTAAAGAGTGAGGTGGAAGATCCCGTGACGCTCTACGTATCCGGTGGAAATACACAAATTATAGCCTATGCCGCAGGAAAATACCGCGTCTTCGGAGAAGTCCTCGACACGCCTATAGGCAATGCAATAGACAAGTTCGCGAGGGAGGTCGGCCTGGGACAGCCCGGAGGACCCGTAGTTGAGGAGAAAGCGAAGGAAGGGTCGAACTACATAGAACTACCGTACTCCGTCAAGGGTATGGACCTGTCCTTTTCGGGGCTGTTGACCGAGGCCATAAAGCTTTCGGAAGAGGAAAGAGTCGAGGACCTGTGCTATTCCTTCCAGGAAACGACGTTTGCCATGCTTACCGAAGCTGTTGAAAGAGCAATGGCACACGCGGACAAGGATGAGGTTCTTCTAACAGGCGGCGTCGCAGCAAATCAGAGACTTCAAAAAATGCTGAAGACGATGTGCGAGGAACGTGGGGCGAAGTTCCAGACAGTTCCGATGGAACTAGCGGGGGACAACGGAGCAATGATCGCCTGGGCTGGCATATTAAAGTACAGGGCATCGGGGGAAGAAACTCTGGGAGAGACGAGCTTTATACAGAACTGGAGGACTGAGGAAGTGAACGTGGAGTGGAGATAAAGTTTATTAACTGTCGTTCACAACTCTTTTCTGACTAACATGTTTGACTACTTCAAGAACCCCAGCAAAGCCGTCGAAAAGATCGAGGAGGAAACCAGTCTAACCAAAATGAAATCAAGCCTGGGCGCCCTTGTCCTGGCTTCAGTAATATTCACGGCGAACAGTGCCTTGGGAATGAAAATTCTGAATGAGATGTCCCTAGAAATTACGGGACCTGAGATTGTTGTAGAAGTCCTAGAAATGAGCACAGTAAATCTGGCAGTAGGCACCTTCTTCCTGATATTTTTAGGAGGGCTCTTCTTTGGTTACATAGTCAGGACGGTAATGAACACCTTAGGAGGTGACGGAAAATACTGGGACGGGCTGACTACAGTATCCTACCCGGTGCTTTCCGCCTCCATAGGAATCATACTGGCAATGGCTTCAAGTTATATTCCAGTGATAGGACCTGTCCTCGCGTTCATCTTCACGGCGGTGTTCTTCGCAGTGGCCTACGCGTCGATGTTCAGGCTCGCCAAGGAGATGTTCGACGTAGGGATGATCGAGGCCTTCGTCGGGGTTACAGTCATCCTGACTGCAGGCTTAATAGGCTTCTACGGCGGCATCCTTGTCGTTCCGCAGGGAATTCTCGCGGTACTTCCCGCTTGATGTGCTGGGAAAGAAGAATTGAAACTCTGGAAGAATTTCAAAAGATTTAAAAGTGTCGAATCTGAAGGAATGTTAGCTCAGGTGAAACCATGGGGATGTACAAGCATATAAGAGAGGCTTGGAAGGAACCGGATGAAAGAGTCAAACAAAGGCTTGAGAAATGGAGAAGGGAAAGATCTGTAGAAAGGATAAACAAGCCTACACGGCTTGACAGGGCAAGGGAACTGGGATACAAGTCCAAGCAGGGAGTCTCTATGGCCAGAGCCAGAGTCCGAAAAGGAACCAGGAAGAGAAAGAAGGTTTCGGGAGGCAGGAAAAGCTCGCGCTCCGGCTCGAAATATTCAAGGGACAAGTCGAAACAGAGAATAGCAGAGGAGAGGGCTGTCAAAAAGTTTCCCAATCTCCGGGTTCTAAATTCCTACTGGGTGGGTGAGGATGGAAAATACAAGTGGTTTGAAGTTATCCTTGTAGACCCCGACAATCCGGCGATAAAAAACGATGAAGACCTGAGCTGGATATGTGAAGATACGGAGAGTAAAAGAGCGGTCAGAGGCAAAACTTCTTAGAAGCTAGTATTTTATCCTGAACCCGCGCTCGCCCCGTGGCTCTTCTCTTCCCACTTCAACGCCATCCACCTTTGCAAGGCTCGGCCCTTTATGACACCATTCAACAATTTCTTCCACAGTTTCCTTCTCCCCTTCGAAAACCGCCTCGACCCTGCCATCACTGAGATTCTTAACCCACCCAGAAACCCCCAGTTCCTCTGCCTTCCTACGGGTACTGGCCCGGAAGGTCACACCCTGGACCCTCCCAGATATAAAAACATGTGCTCTTACCGTCATATATATGGAATGTGATAGGGGCGAACATAAATATAACGGACCCACCTTTTTAAGAATTCTCTGGTAAATATACACTACAGAGGTGCATAAAACGGACTTTTACGACCTTTACGTGCCCGTTGAAGAAAACACGGAGGAAGTCGCCAGAACAGCGGGTAGAATGGGCTTTTCGGGAATAGGTATAACCCACACCTACGAGGGTAAGGAGGGGCTGAACACCTACCTTGAAAAAATGGACGAGGTCGATGAAAAGGTTGAAATCGACATAATAAGAAGCTGCGCTCTGAGTCCCGACAATCCGAAGACGTTGAAAAGGCAGCTGGGGAAGGTTAGACAGAAGGTAGAGGTGGTTATAGTTGAGGGTGGGGATTTCGATATAAACCGGGCCACAACCGAGGAGAGCAGGGTTGATATACTGGCCCACCCTGAATACAAGAGAAAGGACCCTGGCATGGATCACAAGACCTCCAAGATGGCAGCCGAAAACGATGTCTCCGTGGGCCTCGTCTTCCACAACCTACACCAGACCTACGGGAAGGTCAGGTCACATGTACTCAGACACATGAAGAGGTGCATGCAGCTGTGTGAAAAGTACGATACAAAGCTCATTCTGCTGTCAGGCGCAAGGGATAGATACGGACTCAGGGATCCAAGGGAACTCGCATCTCTCGGAAAAATACTCGGCAGAGAATCGTCAGAAGTTCTGCAATCCGTATCTTCAATACCAAAGAAAATAGTAGAAACCAATAGAAAAAAACTGATGGGAGAAATTAAGGGAGGTGGCGTGGAAGAGCTATGAGTTAAAGCTCTCGGTGGTCGTTAAGCTCTATCTCTATGGTCATGCGCCTTTCCTCTTTCTCACGTGTAAAGACGACATCTATAGGCTGCTCCGGCTTTATCTTCGCCTTTCCTTTGGAGTATCCGGGAATCTCTATAGCAACTTTACCGGACTCCACCTGCCTGGCCAGCTCCTTTAAAAAGTTCTTCAGCTCCTTTCTGGAAAAACTGGATTTTACTTCTTCCATACTTCACCTCCAACTAATATATAAGTCCGGGAGCAATTTAAATGTATGTCAAAGCCCGAGACCCTGCCTTCATCTCTTCGGGAAAAGAAGCGGTATATAGCCTTTGAAATAATTGGCGAGGAGAAGATAGGATTTGGAGAACTTATAAACGCAATATGGAGTTGTATGCTTGAGCTTTTTGGGGAGGCCAACGTGGGTGATATAAATTTCTGGCTCGTCAAGGATTCATGGGACAAGGAAAATCAGCGCGGACTGATAAAATGCAATCACAACCATGTGAGCAAAGTCAGGCTGGCGCTGGCTCTCGTGGAAAGAATAGGAGACTTGAAGGTTTCAATAAGGACTATGGGCGTTTCAGGAACTATGAAAAGCGCGAGGAAGAAGTTCTTCGGTGAAAAGGACCTGACCAGCTTCCAGTGACCCAAAAACACTTAAAGGTTGGACTCTAACTACACTTGGTTTCTGTACGTGGGGTTTGGACAGATGAATATTTTTCTGACCGGCAAGCCAGGGTCTGGCAAGACGACGCTCCTGAAGAGCATACTGGAAGAACTGGATAGGACGACGTGTGGCTTCTTCACCCCGGAAATCAGAGAAGACGGGGAAAGAACGGGATTCAGAATCGAAGACCTGAAAACCGGCGACAAAGGCGTCCTCGCCTCCGTGGAGCTGGAGGAAGGGCCCTCCGTAAGCAAGTACAGAGTAAACCTCAAGGACTTGAAGCGATTCTCGGATAAGGTGATGGAGGACATGGAGAACTCCGAGGTCGTCGTCATAGACGAGATAGGTGTGATGGAGCTCTATTCCGACGAGTTTAAAGACCTGCTCAACAGAGCCATGACCTCCGACAAACTCCTCCTGGCGACTCTGCACCGAAGCTTGGTGGAAGACTACGGGGATGAAGGAAAGGTAATATGGGTGACAAGGAGCAGCGCGGAAGATATAAAGGGAAGGCTCGTGGAGCTCGTGGACTATTCCTAGGGGAAACGGCCCGATTACTAGACAAAGAACGTTCAGGGTCTGTTTCAAATGACGAATTTTTATAAATAAAAGGAACTATTTTCTTGTTGATATAATGAAGCTAGAGGGAGCCGGGGTCAATAAAGAAAGGATGGAGGAGGCTGTAAAAAAACTCAAAAAATGGCGGGATGAAATAAACGAAGAGCTAGAGGAAAGATTTGAAGAGTACAAGGAAAGGGCGGCAAACATACATCCCGAAGGTGTGAAGGTCATAGAGTACCTCCAGGACTACACGATGAGAGGGGGAAAACGTGTTAGACCTGCACTGATAATTGCAGGATATAAAGGTGTCGGCGGTGAAAAGGTGGGAAAAATAGTTCCGGCATCGCTCTCTATCGAAGCTCTCCAGTCCTACCTTCTAATCCACGACGACATAATTGATGAGGATGAGCTGAGGAGAGGGGGCACGACGCTCCACAAGATGTATGAGAAATACCACAGAAAAAAGTTCCCGGGAAACAGGTCGGAAAAATTCGGGGAAAGTATGGGTATAGTTGTGGGGGATATATCAAACTCTTTTGCAGTGGCCCAAATAGCAGGGAGTGATTTCGACAACGAGACAAAAATCGAGGCCATGAAAAAATTTGAGGAAATACACAGACACACTGGATACGGACAGATTCTTGACATAACCTTCAACGAGAGGGACGCGGAAGAGATGGAGGAGGAAGACGTCCTTACGGTTCATCACCTCAAAACTGCGAAGTATACGATGGCAGGACCGCTTATCCTGGGCGCAATATTTGGGGGAGGCAGCGAAAAGCAAAAGAGTATGCTTGAAGAATACGGCCTGAAAGCTGGAAAGGCCTTCCAGGTCTACGACGACATGCTGGGTCTTTATGGGAACGAAGAAAAGCTTGGAAAGCCCGTGGGTTCAGACCTGGAGGAGGGTAAAAGGACTTTGCTCATTACCAAAGCCTTGGAAAGGGGAGACGATGAACAGAGGAAAACCGTCCTAAACGCTCTCGGTAAAAAAGATATAACCGAGGAAGAGGTTAAAGAGGTCCGTGAAATAGTCAAGGAAACCGGCTCCTACGAGTACTCCAGGAAACTCACGGTCGATCTTGCGAAAGAGGCTAAGAAGGTCCTGGACAAAGATGTGATAGATCCGGAGATTGTGGAGTTTTTGAAGGGCCTAGCAGACTACATAATCACCCGGGAAGTTTGATTTCCTCCAAACAGAATTTATTAATAATCAGAACAAACTTGATTAGAGGATAGTATGCCCGAGGAGGATTTCGAGGTCACGCCGTGGGACGTCGAGGGGAACGTGGACTACCAGAGGCTTATAGACAAGTTTGGCACAGAGAAGATAGGTGAAGGGCTTCGGAAAGATATGAAAGAGCAGACGGAAGAGGAACACCTCTACCTAAGACGGGATTATTTTTTCTCACACCGAGATCTGGACAAGGTCCTTGAAGACTACAGGGAAGGAGACGGTTTCTTCCTATACACGGGCGTGGGACCCTCCGGACCGATGCATATAGGCCATATCATACCCTTCTACTTCAGCAAGTGGTTGCAGCAGAAGTTCGACGTGAACCTTTACATACAGGTCACGGACGACGAGAGATTTCTGACGGACGACGGAACTATAGAAGAAGTTGACGAGTACGCCGAGGAGAATATAATGGATATAGCCGCTGTAGGGCTTGATCCGGACAAGACCTTCATCTTCAGAGACAGAGAGTACATGGGGAACATGTACGAGGGCGCTGTTAGGGTCGCCAAAAAAGTCAATTTTTCGGTAGCGAGGAGCGTGTTTGGATTCGGAAGCTCCACAAACATAGGCATGGTATTCTTCCCCGCGGTGCAGATGATGCCCACCTTTTTCGAGAAGAAGAGATGTCTGATCCCCGCGGCCATTGACCAGGATCCCTACTGGAGGATTCAGAGAGACATAGCAGAGAAGCTCGGCTACTACAAGGCGGCGCAGATACACAGCAAGTTCATTCCCGCTCTAAAAGGTCCTGAAGGGAAGATGTCCTCCTCCAAGCCTAAGGACGCAATCATGCTGGACGACTCTCCCGGAGAGGTAGAGAAGAAGGTAAAGGAAAAGGCCTATTCCGGTGGACAAGTTACGAAGGACGAGCAGAGGGAGAAGGGGGCTGACCTCTCCGTGGACGTTTCATATCAATGGCTCCACAACCTGTTAATGGAAGACGATGACCGGTTGGAGAAAATAGCGAAAAAATACAGCAGCGGCGAGATGCTTACAGGAGAGATAAAGCAGATACTTGTAGAAGAGTTAAACAAATTTTTGGGAGAGCATCAGAGGAGAAAGGAGGAACAGGGCGAAGAGATGAAGGAAAGGATGATGTACGAAGGGAAACTCGCCAAAGAAATGTGGGACAAGAAGATAGATCTGGACTAACAAGAGACCGTCAGCGGGAGAAATATGATCAGGGATATTACTTGGAGGGTGCTAAATGAGGGTGTGGAATTCACAAAGAATTTTATACATACATACGGCCTCAGCGCCCTGGTGGCACTTTCAATCACCCGGGGACTCATGCTGTTCTGGATTGCGCCCGATGAAACTGTAACTATATCTTACGTCCTATTTTACGCCGACAACATCCCCGAGGTCGCAGGCATAGTTTTTGTTTCTTCAGTGGCCATACTTCTAGGGAACAGCGTTGTTTATCTGCTGTTTCACTGGCTGGGAGAAAAGCTTGTAAGTGAAAGTACAAAGACCTCAAAGACGTGGAGGTTTCTGAACTGGGCGTTCGATAGAAATGGAAAGTTCTCCATACTTCTATTTAGAATGACGCCCTTGATAGGCGGAGACTGGGTCGCGATGTTCTCAGGAATTACGGATATGGACTTTAGGGATTTTCTGCTTTACTCCTTTGTGGCCATCCTCCTCTACGAGGCGCTGATAGGCTTCGGGACCTACTACGGTATCAAGATGGGTATGTTATACGAGCTAGATGTTCCTGTGGTGGAAGGTTTGCTGAAAGAGTTTGAAATGTTGATAAACTGACTATTCGTCAGGAAAGGCTTTCTCAGCCAGGCCCTTCTTACCTTCAAAGCGGTCTCTTACAGGCTTAAGGATTTCGGCCAGCTTTTCGGCTAGCGCGAGTTTCAGATCCTGTGGATGAAGATCTCCTCTCTCGAAATCCTCCTCAAGTCCCCTATAGTTACTATACTCCACATTGCCGCCGTACTTTTTGGGCCTTTCTATATGGAACTTCTCATCCCTATCGTGGAGAAGTGGAAACAAAAGGTTATCAACGTACTGAAGAACTGTGTTTCCCTCCACCTTTCCCTCAGGACAGTAAGCGTTTTCTATCCTTTCCTTTATCACTTCTGGTGAGTCCGTCACCGCCACCTTCGAACCTTTTTCCGAAGAGCTCATCTTTCCACCTTCAAGTCCAGGAAGCATCTCAGAGAAGACGCAGGTTATTTTTTCCTCTCCTACCTTGGGCAGAGTCTCCCTTCCAAGCATATATATCCTTCTCTGATCTGTGCCGGAATAGGCGATGTCGACGTCGAGGGCCACACAGTCCATTATCTGCATGAAGGGGTATAACACCCCAGACGCTTTAATACTCTCCTCATGCCTGACGACCTCACTGGAAGCTCTTTGTGCCCGATTCACGGTCGCGTTTTCCATGAGATGCATGTAACCCTTCTGATAGTCCTTTTCGTGCTGGAAATCGCTACCTTTGACGATCTCAACTTTATCGAGTTCGGCTCCTGCCGCCTCTATCATGCCTTTCATCGCTTCCGTGTACCACTCAGTTCTCGCGTAAAGCAGCTCCTTGGGGGTCTTTTCAACGTCCAGCTCAGCATGTATGTCAGCGACGAGGACTTTAAATTTAAACCCTGCACGGAGAAAATCGGCTATCTTCCTGACGGTGGTGAAGTGACCTATATGCATCTCTCCTGTGGGAGCGTATCCTATGTAAGCGCTGGGCTCATCCTTTTCGAGAATTTCTTCAAGCTCCTCCTCAGTGACGACTTCGTCCACAGGCTTCCTAAATATCAGCTTCTTTTTCTCCTCCAGATCCATAGCTAGAGTTTTGTAAGCGAAGATTAAAAATGTTCCTGGAAGTTAATAGAAAAGAATAACGTCTAAAGTGCTCCTTCAGGTCGCACTTTCAATCCAGCTTCGGCAGGATTTTTTCGAGGTAGCTCTCAGGATTCTTCCTGACTTCGTAGAGATCCAGGCCCGGAAAATAGTCCAAGACCTCGTATTCTATCATTTCTCCATTTCCCGAACTGTCCCTTACAACTTCGCCCGCCTCGATCCCAAGTAGTTCCTTCTCATTGCCGTTCTCTCTAGCCCTTCTAGCAAAGACCACGTGCCTTCCTTCCATATTGTTCCTGTACTCGAACAGCAGGGATCCCGGGGTCAAAGAATAAGCTCTGTTGAAGTGGTCATTCTTTATCTCGTACCCTCCATCGTCTCCGACTGTTACCTCGAGGTCAACTCTGCCGAAGTAGTTTTCTCCGTCCGTATTCTCGGCTCTATTGGGAAGTTCCATTCTATCCTCCAGGAGGAGGAGAAAAAGCCCTATACACTTAGTTTCCTGTCCTATTTAAATTTTCGGGAATTCTTAATCCTTGATGTAATCCTCTACTTTATCCATTACATTCTCTTTTATCTCCTTCAGCTTCTCTTCTGTCTCCGCCTCGAAGCGCAGGGAAATCTTGTCCTCGGTGCCAGAGGGTCTCACAAGCGCCCACCCGTCCTCAAAGTAAATCTTTGCTCCATCTATCGAAACTATCCTTTGCTCGGAGAACTCCTCTTTAAGCTTCTGGGGAACTTGCTCCTTGTTTGAACAGGCGAGTCTTATCTCGGGAGATGAGTGGTATTCTGGAAGTTCCTTCACAATCTCCGAGAGCTTTCCCTTTTCGTCCATTACCTCGAGGAGCTTCGCCGCCGCGTAAAAGGGATCATCGTAGTAGTCGTTGTCCCTGAAGAAGAAGTGGCCTGTGTATTCACCGCCCAGTTCAGCTCCGCGCTCGACCATCTCCCTCTTTATATAGCTCATCCCTACCCTGTACGAAACGTCCTGGGCATTAATCTCATTTATTATATCCTCCACCACCTTAGAGGACTTGACGTCGTGAACTATCACATCGTTCTCCCCTGCGAAATTTTTCACAAAAAGAGCGAGAAGAATATCATTTTCAACCCTTTTTCCTTCCTCGTCAACAAAAACACCTCTGTCACCGTCCCCGTCGAAAGCTATGCCCAGATCTGCGTCTTTATCTACAACCACGTCTCCTAATTCACCTATATTCTCGACAGGATCGGGCCCTCGCGCAGGAAAGGTTCCGTCTACCTTGGAATTTATCATCTCCACTTTGCACCCCAACCTCTCAAAGGCTCCCTCGGCGAAGAGACTGGCGGATCCATTGCCCGGGTCCAGAACCACCTTGAATTCCTTTTCCAGACTCACAGAAGAGGCTACTTTTTCTAGAAATCCTTCATGAACATCTTTTTCTGCAAGGCTTCCCCTTTCTCTGGAGACGAAATCCGAGTCATGGACCTCCTCCATTTCTTTTATACCTGCTTCATAGGTCAGGTCCAAGCCTTTTTCTTCACAAAATCTTACACCAGTATATTCCTTTGGATTGTGTGAAGCGGTCACCATGGCACCACCGTCAAGATTATCTTCGACGACCTCGTAGTAAAGAACGGGTGTCGCAGTCTCCCCTATATCTACCACGTCACAGCCTTGTTCCCTGATACCTTCTACCACAGCTTCGGAAATTTTGGGGGAGCTTCTCCGAATATCCCTTCCAACTGCGATTCTTTTCCCCGGGAGCCCCTTGACTTCAACGAACGCCTTTGCTATCTTTTTTGCCTTCTTCTCGTCAAGCTCCGAAGGATAAATTCCTCTGAAGTCGTACTTCCTGAATACTGACATGCCTAAGCTTTAGATTCGAAAGAATAAAAAAATGTCTCAGTCCAGAATCCTCTGTGAAATTTTCCCGGGATCGAAACTTTCAAGGTCCTCGTACTCCTGCCCCACACCTATATAGAGGATGGGTTTGTTCAGGGTGTGTGCGACGGAGAGGGCCGCTCCTCCCTTCTCGTTGACGTCCATCTTCGTAAGGACCACGCCGTCTATACCCACAGCCTCTTCAAACTCCTTGGCCTGATCCACGGCGTCGTTGCCGGTTAGGGAGTCTATCACCAGAACCCTCCAGTCCGGATCGTTAACCCTGCATATCTTCCTCAGCTCGTCCATAAGGTTCGCATCGGAATGCGATCTTCCCGCGGTATCCGCAAGCACCACCTCCTTGCCTTCGGCCTCAGCATGTTCCACTGCGTCGTATATGACCGCTGCTGCGTCCGAGCCGTAGTCATGTTTTATGACTTTCATTCCAAGCTTTCTACCGTGCTCCTCTAGCTGCTCGATCGAAGCCGCGCGATACGTGTCACCGGCAGCGAGCACGGGGCTCATACCTTCCTCCTTAAGCATGGAAGCAAATTTAACCAGGGTCGATGTCTTGCCGCTGCCATTGAATCCTAAAAACAAAACCAGAGAGGGGCCGTCCTCTTTTTTTATTTCCTCCACCAGGTTAAACCTCTCCTGTGAAAGTACGTCCTTGACAGTATACCGGAAGCTCTCCTTTACAACGTCTTTGACCTTCGTCCTCTTCACTTCCTGACCTACAAGTTTGTCCCTCAAATCTCTGCATATATCCTCCGCTGTCTCCAGTGCAACATCCGATTGAAGAAGGGAGACCTTCAGCTCATCAAGAACTTCCTCCAGCTCCTCATCACCTATCTCCTTCTCCGTGATTTCCTTCTCAGCCCTATTCAGAGCGTTCCCAACTTTATCCTTGAACTTGGAGAACATGCTACCCCTTAAAGTTATCCTGACTGCAGTATTAAAGCTTGTTCTATCCTGCCAAGCTCCGGCCCCGTTGTGCCCTCGCTCACCAGGACACCCTTGCTGTTCGCAATTATACAGGCGCCGACAAACGGAACTCCAAAGTTTACCGTCCCCCTCCCGCACTCCAGACCAAACTTTTCCTCGAGAAGATCCATCTCTCCGTCCGTAACGTCCCTGTGGCAAAGAAGTCCCTGGTTAGTGACCACGGAACTGCTTCCCATAAGGTCGGTGCCTGCAACTGTCCCCGAGTAAACGGGAACCCCGAAAAGATTCTCCAGATCCTCCTTTACATCCTCTAACCTTTCGGAAATGAAACATACATCGTCGTTGACAAGAATTAGGTTTCCCAGTGCGGTCTGTCTTGATTTTATTACCTTATAGTCCAATCCCAGCTCCTCCAACCTCTCTTTCTCCACCTCCTCAACGTTTCTAGGTAAAGCGATCCCCTTGGAGTTGGCAGCGCAGAATATCCCGGGCATGCTTGATCCAGAAACCGCAGTCTTAACCACACCCACCTCAAGAACTTCCTCCACAGGTCGGTAGCAACCCTCGGAAAGTCCAGGATCCATTATACAGAATTCATCCGTTGTTTCCGCGTGCAAACCTAGATTTGGATCTCCGTCAAAGTTCGTCCTCTTTATATCTGTCATAATATCTGTAGAACCATCAATCCAAGCTCTCTCTGAGGAACTTCTTCATACCCTTCCTGTCCTTGTTCTCCTCTTCGATCTCCAGAAGAGCTTCGAAGTCAGGGTTTTCCATATCATCTATAACTTCCCTCGCTTCTGTTATAGTGCCGCTTAGAACCTCCTCGTACCTCTCTGTCTCTTGCTCGTCTATGCCCTTGTGCGCCTGCGACTCGTGTATAGAAAGTCCTCTCTTGGTGTCAAACTCCCTGTCACAGACTTCACAAACATATTTTTCCTTCTCTTCCTTTGTTTCTTCCTCTTCTTCCTCTTCTTCCTCCTCTTCGTGCGCTCTGGAAACATGAACCCCCAGTCCTTGTTCAGTACTGAAGGTCTTACCACATTCCTCGCACTCGAACTCCTCCTCCGAGGGGAGCTTCTTCTTGGGGGGTTGAACCGTAACGTATTCCCCAGAGTCCACGAGCCTGACCTTGATTGAAGAAGGAGGTTTCTGTGCGCCTTTCTCCCATAAAATATCGTTTAGCTCCTGGTCCAGCTTCACCTTTTTGTCAGCTCGCTTCCTGGCAAACTTCTTCACCTCTCGCACAGCCCTGGCTGTACGGTTCCTTCTCTCTACTTTCTTCACATCTAGCGGGACCGAAAAAACGTTCTCTTCCATGGTAATCATTCTCTCCAGTGCTTGCCCTTGTTGACACGAATTCTTCTGGTCCTGCTTCTCTTCATTCCGTACTTCCTTATAGAGGCCCAGACGGGCGCATCGCCGAGACTGCCCTTCTTAACTAGCTTCTTTTTCTTGCCTTTCGTCTTTCTCGAAGACATATCATTTCCTCTTTATGTTCCAATCCTTTTTTGTTTCGTCCTTCAGGGACTTGAGTATTTTCTTTAACTTGTCCTCGTCCACCTTTTCCCTGACCTGACCGGACTGGCCCAGTCTAATCAGATAGGTTTCAAGCTGCTGGGCGACCTGCTCGTCCGCCAGCCTGACCCTGTTGAGCCTCTCCCTTGCGTCCTTGGTAAGGACTTTCTTCAGGGCCTGTTTCCTCTTCTGCTCGAGCTTCTTCTCCATCTCCTTCCTCTGTTCCTCCGCCCCCTGTCTCTCCTGTAAATCCCTTTTTTTCTGCTCCTTTATCTTTTTTATCTCGTCTTCGTCCATCCTACCCCTCCTTAACGTTTTCGGCGATACCGTCCAGGAAGGACCGTCCCTCCGGGGTTATTTTCCTACCTTCACCCTCATTCTTCTCCAGGAAGCCAGCTTCCTCCAGCTGCTGGAGTGCGACCCTTATTATCTTTCCTCCTGCGGGGTACGAGTGATCCGGTTTATGTCCGCGGTCGCGCCTGTCACTGTACTCCTCGCGAAGGCGATTGACGCCCAGGGGCCCTTTTACGTATAGCTTGCGCAGCAGGGAAGCAGCTCTTCTGTACCACCAGTCCTCCCGCTCCGGAGGTCTTTCCTTGGCGGCGGAAGTTTTGACGAACCGGCTCCAGTCCGGCTGCTCCACCTCTTCCTTTTGTTTTAACTCTTCTGCAACTGCCTCTATGAGCTGATTGGGTCTTACATCGTAAACTGTAACCATAGTTTCAAAACCTCGCTTGAACTTGGAAAGCCTGTTCCCAGGATTCCACTGACTTTAATACAACGTTAAGGTTTTTAAAGCTTAAACTATCCCTCGTAGGGATACCTTTTCACGTGCCCGCATTCCTCGCATCTCCACTTCACAGTCTTCTCTTCACTGTCCACTTCCGTTTCACAGTTCACGCCGGGCTTTATGTAGCTGTAGCAGCTCTCGCAGATTTTTTTCTTTAGTTCCTTCGGTATCTTCACCCTGTACCGCATCGCTATCTTCCTCGCCAGCTCCACGTACCTGTCGGCGCGATCCTTGTGCTTCGGAAAGGCTTCCCCGGCCTCCTGGAACAGTATCCCTATCCTCTCTCTCGCGATGTCCTTCTGCCATTTCGGTTTCATGCAATCAACCCTTCCTTCCGGAAATTTATATATTCGGTCCGCCCCGAACTATCCTTCACCGCAAACCCTTCTCCCGTATCTCCTGTAAAGGAACCTGGTGAAAACTATCTCAAGAACCATAAATACTCCGAGACCGGTGGCAATGTAACCCCAGTGCTCAAGTCCAAGGGGCACCACGCCGAAGTAGTTGGAGACGGGTGAGTAGAGGACCACAAGGTGTGAAATAAAGGCAAATCCTATCCCAAAAAGTAGGTACCTGTTGCAGAAAAGCGAAAGGTTGTAATCCCTCCTTATGACGTAAAACATGAGGATCTCAAAAAGGGCGAGGGATACGAAAAGCATGGTCTGCGCAAGGATGAAGTTCTCGATGTGGAGGAAGAAGAGCGGTAGCATTGTCAGAGCCGCAAGTGGTCCCGTGACAAGTATCATAGCAAGTATTTTTTTGTCGATTATAGATTCATCTTTACCCCTAGGCTGTCTCTCCATTATCCCTTCAGTCTTCGGGTCCTCGCCAAGTGCCATCGCCGGTGGTCCGTCGCTGGCGAAGTTCACCCAGAGGATCATGACCGCGGTGAGGACGACGGGATTCGGCCCTGTGAAGTACTCGTGGAAGAACAGGCCTCCTATTATCGTTCCGAGAAACACGAACATGACTTCACCGGAGTTAGTCGAAAGCAACTGATTCGTAACCTTCCTTATGTTGTCGAATATGTGCCGTCCCTCGGAAATAGCGTCCCTTATAGTCACGAAGTTGTCGTCCTGAAGTATCATATCACTGCTCTTCTTAGCCACGTCCGTCCCCCTTATACCCATGGCTATCCCGACGTCGGAGTCCTTCAAAGCTGGCGCATCATTGACACCGTCCCCGGTCATCGCGACGTTGTAGCCTTCTTCCTGGAGAGCATCGAGCAATCTTACCTTGTGCTCCGGCGAAACTCTGGCAAATATTTCTACATTCCTCAGCTTATCCTTCAACTCTTCATCGCTCAGGGTATCAAGCTCCTCGCCGGTGAGGGCGTTCTCCGGGTTAAAGCCAAGCTCCTTACCAACTGCCCTCGCCGTCTCGAGGTTATCACCAGTCGCCATGATGACTTCTATACCCGCGTCCCTGCATTCTTCCACAGCTTCCTCAACCTCCTTTCTCGGAGGGTCTATCATCCCCTGGAGACCAAGGAAAACCATCCTGCTTTCCAGCTCGTCGTCCTCAGCGCCAATATTTTCCACCTCCTTTCTCGCGAAGGCCAGAACTCTCAGTGCGTCCCTGGCGAACTCATGGTTCTTCTCCATTATTTCCTCTCTCCTCTCATCAGTCATTTCCTTAACTTCCCCGTCCTCAAGAACTCTGTCGCACCTCTTGAGGACGACCTCAGGAGCACCCTTCATGTAGGCCGTCCCCTCCTCGGTGACTACAGTCATACGCTTCCTCTGAGAAGAAAAGGGTACACTTCTTATCCTTTCCTTGTCCCTTTCCAGACCGGCCTTCATTCCGGAAACGAGGAGGGCCACTTCCGTCGGACTGCCATGGAAGTCCTTGTCAGAATCTTTTCCCGTAGTCCCGGCATTGTTGCAGTAAAGACCACATTCCAGCAAAGGTTTTAACTTCGAAGTCTCGACGACGCCGTCCTCACTGAGAAACCTTCCCTCCGTTTCGGTTCCCCTTCCCGTCACGTCGTACTCCTCTCCCTCAAAATAAAGTTTCTCGACTGTCATCATCCCCTCGGTCAGGGTCCCTGTCTTATCAGTAACCACATAGTTAACGGACCCCAGGGCCTCCACCACCGGCAGCCTTCTTACAAGGGCGTCCTTCTTCAGCATCTTCCTCGAACCGACCGCGAGGGTGAAGGTAACTATCGCGGGGAGTGACTCAGGTATCGCAGCGACAGCCAGGCTTATGGCCATGAGAAATATAGTTATGGGTGAAGCCCCGGTCAAAAGGAACTGAAAAAGAGCGACCATAGCTACTATGCCTATAACTATATAGCCTATCTTCCTCCCCATCTCATCGACTTCCACCTGGAACGGCGTCTCCCGCTCCTCGACCTCCTCTATCTCCCTGGCCATGTTTCCCATCTCCGTGTCCATCCCTGTATCAACTACTACGGCCTTACCTCTGCCCTTTACAACGTGAGTGTTCTTGAATACCATATTCTCCCTCTCGGCTATGGGAGCATCGCCCTTGATAAGTGAAACGGTCTTCGAAACGTTGACGCTTTCACCGGTCAGACTGGACTCGTCCGTAGCCAAGGATTCGGTCTCTATCAGCCTTCCATCGGCAGGCACCGCATCCCCCTGCTCCAGCTGTATTACATCTCCAGGAACCACGTCCTTTGAATCGACCACCGTCACCTCCCCACTTCTTATGACTTTGGTTTTGGAGGTCGACATCTCTTTCAGGGCCTCTATGGATTTCTCGGCCCTGTAGTCCTGGAAGAAACCGAAGAGCCCGTTGGCCAGAAGTATGACCAGTATTATAAAGGACTCCATATACCTTGACTCGTGCCCTGGAAGAAATCCGACCAACACGGAAAGAAGGGCTGCAGCCATAAGGAGGTATATCAGGTTGTCCTTGAACTGGTTCACAAGAATCTGGAACGCAGAAGTGCTCTGACCGCTCTCGATCCTGTTCTCACCCTCCTCTTCCAGTCTCTTCTTCGCCTCCCCATTATTCAGTCCATCTTCGGACGTTCCAAGCTCGGAGAAAACTTCCTCAACGGTCTTGTCGTGCCAGGACATCTACTGAATACTTGGGAATCAGGATTAAAAAATCACAGCTTGCAAACCTCAATAGCTGAGTATTTTAAAGCTCCGGTCCGTTTAAATGTCATATGGACTGGATTCGGAGGCTCGAATTCCTTGCCGTAGTTTTGGTAGCCTCTGTTATTTTCGGGGTCAACTTCTTCCGGGGCCTGAACATGAGCGGTATTGTCTTCAAGTTCTTTTTCATTGCAGGCCATATCACCATCCTCAACGCGGTCTACTCCAGTCTCATCTTCTCCTTGTCAACTCTTTTCTCCACAGCACTTCTGACCAGGGAGATCTACTCAAGAAAACCTATCCCCAATGTAACAGACGGCCCCGAAGTAGCTGCAGTCATCCCGGCATACAAAGATGCGGAGAGTCTCGGTGACACGGTCTCGAGTCTTGTCGATTCAAACTACGAGGACTTAGAAATATACGTAGTGTGTGAGCCGGACGACGAGGAAACAATAAACGAGGCGGGAAAACTTCCCTGCAAGGTCGTGATGAATCAGAATCCGGGCTCAAAGGCAGAGGCCCTAAACACCGCTTTCAATACCATCGAGGTGGACTACTACGCGCTCTTTGACGCGGACGAGCTGATCAATCCCAACTTTATACCGAACGCAGTCGGATACCTCGAGGAAGGTTACGAAGCCTTCCAAGGAAGAAGGGTGCCCATTCCTGAAGGCTGGGTTGAAAAGCTCGCATACTGTGAGAGGGTTTTGAACCATGCCTTCTCTAAACCCATGGAAATTTTGGGGTTCAAATATGTGAAAAGCTCCTCCACAGTTATCACAAGGGAAGTCTGGGAAAAGGTAGGCGGATACGAAGATATGCTAACCGAGGACATGGACTTTACCCACAAATGTTACAGGGAGGAGGTAAAGGTGAAGGTTGATAAAAGAGTGACAAACACCATGGAGGCCCCTCACTCTTTGGAAGATTTCTGGGGACAAAGAAAGAGGTGGAGTATGGGAGGTGTGGAGATAATTTCCAAAGCACTTCACAGAGGATATTGGACCAACGGAAGCCCAAGAGCTATAATTTCTACGGTTGCAGCAATTCTCGGCGTCTTTGCACCCGCATTTTTGATAGGCCTTCTATCGAAGATAACCGTGCTTCTTCTTCTTGGCGTAGAACTTGTTTACCTCGGACCTGTCCTTATCGCGGCAATACCGACGCTGCTCCTCTCCTACAGGGACCGGGACAAAACGGCCTTCATCGGCATTGCTTCCGTACTGACCTTCTTCGCCGGAGTGATACTGGCATTTGTGAGGCTAAAGGGGGTCTTTGAATACCTGCTCAGCCACGAGGGAGAATGGTACACAGTAGAAAGGGAAGGAGGATTATACGAAGAACAAAAAGAAGATGCGGCCGCCGGGATTTGAACCCGGGTTGCGAGCTGGCTCCGGACTGCGCGCCCGACCAAAGATTTACCGGGCGTGCCCATGGAAGGCTCGAGTCCTAGCCACTAGACCACGGCCGCACGGATAATGGCGTGGACTTCGGTCCACGTACGTTCGTTTTTCCTAATACCGTCCTTTCTTCATCTCTTTCCATTTCTCCCTGGCACTTTTATTTATTTGGTCCTCCTCATCCTCTTCTTCATCTTCCTCTTCTTCTTCACACTCTTCCTCTTCGGACGGAACCTCCGCCGAAGGGTCAGATACCTCCAGTCCCTGTTTGGGAGGTGAACCGCCGCCGCTTATTCTCCTTGCTACCGTGGAAATGTCCTCTTCCGGCTCGTTCCTCACCACGGCCTGTACCGGACCACCTTTGTCTCCCTCGAACCTCGGCAAAACGTGCAGATGCAAATGTGGGACGGCCTGGCCGCCCGCTTTTCCGTGGTTCCAACCCACATTAAACCCATCTGGTTCCAACCCCCCTTCCAGTCTTTTCATAACCTCCTGCACCGCGTCGAAAAGAGCTCCAGTGGTTTCCGCGGAAAGTTCGGGAAAGGTGGCCACGTGCTCCTTGGGTATAACCAATGTATGACCCGGTGTGGATGGATTTATATCAAGGATGGCAAGAAAGCCATCGTTCTCGTAGACCCTTTCTGAGTCCTCCTCACCCCTGACTATCTTGCAGAAGGGACATTCGCCGGGCATATAAGCATATTTAAATGGAACAGTTAAATAAATTTAGGGTCCAGGCCCTGAAACGGGATCACCATGTTTGATATAGCCGCCGAAGGCCTATTCATAACCCAGGACTTCGTCATACTGATAGTCACTGCTACCTTCCTCGGTTTTCTCGCACACAGGACCTACCAGCCGAACCTGGTCGCGTACCTAGTTGCGGGGATAGTCCTCGGACCGGTGTTTCTGGGTGTGGTATCCCACGGGAACCTTATAGAGCTGGTGTCGGAGATGGGTCTGGCGCTTCTGCTTTTTCTTCTCGGACTTGAACTGAAATTCGAGTCGATAAAGAACATACTGAAACCCGTGATGAGGATCGGTGCGCTGCAGATAAGCATACACGCATTGTTTTCTGTGTTTCTCGCGTACTTTTTAGGTTTTCAGGGGGTGGAGATACTGGTCATAAGCCTCGCCACGATCTACGCCTCCACGGCCGTAGTGGTCAAAACGCTAGTGGACAAGGGCGAAGCCGCCACACTTCCGGGAAAAATAGATGTTGGTGTTCTGCTTATCCAGGACATATTCGTGGTCGTGGTTCTAACCTTACTCTCCTCTCCAAACCTCAGTGGACCTATACCGATAGCAGTAAACTTCTTACAGGTAATGGGCATCCTCGCCGTCTTTTCAATGTTTTCCTACTCCGTATCGAGATACCTAGTTCCAAAAATAGTCGAGGAGATAGGGAAAAACAAACACATCCTCCTGATAAACGGCGCTGCCTGGGCCTTCCTGTTCATAGCTGTCTCCAGCTACCTCGGTGTATCTATAGAAGTCGGGGCGTTCATAGCGGGTCTCGGACTCGCACAGACACCCTTCAGCGACGAGATGAAGGAGCAGATGAGGCCTCTGACCGACTTCTTTATAGTTCTCTTCTTCACCTCTATAGGCCTTCAGCTGACAAGGGAGAGTCTGCTCGCCTACTGGAAGGAAGCGCTGATCTCTTCCGCCGTGCTGATGCCCGTGAGCTTCCTCATAATGTTCTGGCTGATAGACAGAGAAAGGTTCTCCCCGGAAACGTCCTTCAAGGGAAGTATAAATATGACCCAGTGCAGCGAGTTCGCTCTGGTAGTTGGCGCGGTCTCAGTGAGTTCTGGTCTGGTGGATCAGGGCATACTCGGATACCTGAGTCTGACCGTGGTTATCACGATGGCGGCTTCTACCTACCTTATAAAGTTCAACGATGAGCTGTACCAGAGACTAAAACCTTATCTGGAGTTCCTTGAATCCGAGGAGAAAACGGATATTGAGATCAAGACCTTGAACAACCATGCGGTGATAGTCGGGTACAACGAGGTCACCAGGCGCCTGGCTCCCGTCCTGAAGGAGAGGTACGAAGACGTCGTGGTCATAGACAGGGACCCGAAGCACGTGAAGACCCTGAAGGAGTTGGACGTAGAGTCCGTCTTTGGTGACATGAAACACGGGGAGATGAGAAGGTCCATCGGACTCGGGAAGGCGGACCTGGCCATCAGCCTGACAGCGGAAGAGGCAGTCAACCGGAGAATCCTGGAGGAAGTCAAGGAGGAGGCCTTTGTCTTCCTCAGGGCGAAGGACAGAGAAGAGGCGGCGGAGTTGTACGACCTCGGTGCGGACTTCGTGATAATCAAAAGAATGCTCGCGGCAGACAAGATGACCGAGTATATAGAGAACTTCCTAGAAAGCCCTGATGTATTTGATGAAATAATAGAAGGCGACAAACAGGTAATACATTGGGAGGCGAGACTATGATAGAGATAACATACATCCTGGGAATAATTTTCGTTTCCTCGGCCGCAGTCCTGCTTTTATTCAAAAAAACCTCCAACCCCAAGATTCCGGCGTATATAATAGCAGGGGTTATCGGGGGACTGTTCATAGCAGAGGAAGGCCTCCTGGAACTGCTTCAGTGGGGCGTGGCCTTCGTTGTTTTCCTTTTCGGCGCCAAACTCGAGCCAGGAAGACTGAAACACGGGATAAACGCAAGCGTGTTAAGCGTGGGCGCCCACATAACCGGGCTGGGAATAGGTTTCTTCGGAATACACTACTTCACAGGCTTCGGGATGCTCGATTCCATCTATATAAGCGCTGCCCTGGTCTTCAGCTCCTCCCTGACAGGAACGGAGCTCTCGGAAAAATACGCGACTGTAGAGCTACTTTACGGCAGGCTTGCGGAGGCCACGGACCTGATACATGATATGCTTGCAGTGCTTCTCATACTGCTCCTGAGTCCCGTGCTGTTCGGCGTGAGTATGGGATACGCCCTGGCCGTGGGTGGGGGCATGCTGGCGGTCTCACTGATCTTCAGAAAGTTCCTCTTCCCTTGGCTGTTCGACCTCTGTGACTCCTCGGAAGAACTAATGATGCTCTCCGGAGTCTCCATGCTTGCACTGATGATATACATTTCGGAGATAGCAGGAATCTCCGTCGTAGTGGGCGCATTCTTCGCGGGTATAGCCTTCTCCTACTTCCCATACAACGTGGAGCTTGTGGAGAGTATGGAGTCATTGAAAGACTTCTTCGCGGCGATATTCTTCTTTTCACTGGGTGCACTCCTGGCATTTCCCAACATCGCCTCCCTTGGTGTAGCCGCCATGATAATACTGGTGACGGTTATGGTGAAACCCCTACTCACCGCCTTCTCACTTATGTACTACGGCTACGATAAAAGAACGGCCTACCGCTGCGGACTGACCCTGGACCAGGTCAGCGAGTTCGTACTCATAATTGTAATACAGGCCTATCTCGTAGGGATGATAACCGACTTCGTTTTCCAGGGAATCATACTGGCCACGATTGTTACAATGGTCACTACTGCCTACACCGACAGCTACTCGGACAAGATTTACTCCTGGTTATCAGAGATCCTTCCGGTCGACACTCCCGGAGACATACAGAGGTTTCATACGCAAATCGACACCCATTTAGAGGACCACATAATAATAGTAGGATACGACGTCCAGGGCAGCAGGCTGGGGGAGTATCTGCTCCAGAAGGGGGTGGACTTCGTGGTTATAGAGATAAACCCGGAAAGGCTCGAGGAGGCCGAAGAACTGGAGAACTACATATTCAAAAGTGCGATGGAGGACGAGTCGTGGGAGAAGGCAAACTGCAAGGAAGCGGATCTCATAATATCCACTGCACCTCAGAAAAACATCTCCGAAAAGGTGCTGTCTCTCGACACGGACGCCAGAAAGGTAGTCAGGTCGAACAGGTTTGAAGACGCTGCGGAGCTCCTGGATCAGGGGGTGGACTACGTGATAGTCCCCGACCTGCTCGCATCGGAGCAACTAGTCGACTACGTGGAAGAGGCAATATACGGAGACAGGGAAATGACCAAGAGGATGAGGAAAGATCTCCTCGGAGAACTGAAAGAGGATCTGGAAGGGCTGGAAGAGAAATAGTGGGGCCACCCGGATTTGAACCGGGGGCTGCGGATGTCACCTTGGCATATAGCCATACATCCAACTTTCTATCATCCCAGAAGATCCGCGGAAAAGCATGTACTCCTGGTCAAAACTCCAAAAATCTGGAGTCCGCTGTGCTAGGCCTGGCTACACTATGGCCCCCTTGTCTACTTTCTCAACTTCTTCAGTGCCTCAATAATCTCGTCGAGGACCTCCTCGTCGTCCGGGATTGAGAAGTTCTTCTGCCAAATCCTCTCGTCGTTGTCGCCAAAAAATCCCTTGGATAATGAAAGGAAGACGTTCTCACTGTCCTCGTCCACTGCCTTCTTTCTGGCAACCTGTATGAAGTCGTTGCCCCCGAACGTCACCTCGGTCCCTTCGAGAGTTTCAAAATCTACCATTTTTCACCCCAAACTCAATTCGTCCCTCTGATTTAAAACTCTAACGTTGGAGCAGAGAGAATAGGGGGCTCACTAGCTACCCTTGTCCTCATCCCGAAGGTCGGACTGGGGCGGTGCGCTCATTGCCCCGTATTCCCTTTCTTCCCAAGTCTTATAAGTCTGGGCTCAAGCATAGCAAAATTTTTAAACGCACCTTACCAACTTTTGAGTGATATGTCGGAGAAAGGAACCAACTGGGTCGTGGAAAAGGACGGTGTTTACTGGCCTTCTGAAGAGATGAAGGAGAAGGCGCACCTATCCGATCCGGAAATATATAAAAAGGCGAAGGAAAATCCGAAGGAGTTCTGGGCGGAGAAGGCGGAGGAACTGATAGACTGGTTCGACCCCGACTGGGACTACGTGCAGAAGTGGGAACCACCTTTTTTCAAGTGGTTCAAGGGCGCGAAGACCAACCTGTCGTACAACTGCGTGGACAGGCATCTGGAGGACAAAAGGGACAAGCCCGCGATAATCTGGGAGCCGGAGCCCGTGGACGAGGAGAAGAGGGTCCTCACCTACGGTGATCTGCACCGGAAAGTGCAGAAGTTCGCTAACGTTCTTAAGGAGCTGGGTGTCGAAAAGGGCGACGCCGTTACTTTTTGGATGCCCATGATTCCCGAGACGGCCATCGCAGCTCTTGCATGTCAGAGGATAGATGCCTGGCACTCCATTGTGTACACGGCCTTTTCCCCGGAGGCGGTGAGGAAGAGGATGGACGATGCCGGCTCCGACATACTTATAACCGCGGATGGATTCTACAGACGTGGAAAGGTCATAGAGCTCAAGGACAGGATAAACGATGCGCTTGAGGAAGTGGGGGCTGACAAATGCCTCGTGGTGAACCGGGCGGATGCGGAGCCGGAGATGGAGGAAGGAAGGGACCACTTTCTTGATGACCTGGAGGGAGAAGTCGACGACATATGTGAGCCGGAGGAGCTCGATGCGGAGAACACGGCTTTCCTACTATACACCTCCGGAACCACAGGAAAGCCAAAGGGCATAAAACATTCTACAGGTGGATATATGGTGCAGGCCGCCCTCACGATGAAATGGGTCTTCGACTTCCACGAGGACGACCTCTTCTTCTCCACGGCGGATATAGGCTGGATAACGGGGCATACATATACGCTCTACGGACCGCTTATGCACGGCGGGACGACACTGTGGTACGAGGGCTCGCCTGACTACCCGGACATGGACAGATGGTGGGATATAATAGAGGAATACGAACCGACACAGTTCTACACCGCACCCACGGCCCTCCGTATGCTGATAAAGGAAGGGAGAGATCTTCCTGGGAAACACGATCTCTCCTCTCTCCGTGTACTTGGCTCCGTCGGCGAACCTATAGACCCGGAGACATGGGAATGGTACTTCGAGGAGGTCGGTGGTGGAAGGTGCCCGATAGTTGATACCTACTGGCAAACGGAAACTGGCGGGATACTTCTGACATCCCTCCCGGGTATGGGTCCCTTCGTCCCGGGCGTCGCAGGGGCTCCCCTGCCGCCCGTGAACTACGACATCCTGGACAAGGAAGGTGAGCCCACGGACAAGGGAGCCGTAGTGGTGAAGGATCCGTTCTCACCCGGCATGCTCAGGGGGGTCTACAAGAATCCGGACAAGTACAGGGAGGAGTACTGGAGCCGGTACGGGGACGAAATATATTTCTCCGGAGACGAAGGTATAAAGACTAACTATGAGGTGAACGGTGAGAAGCTCTTCAAGATAGTCGGAAGGATGGACGATCTGATGGAGGTGGCGGGCCATCGTCTCGGAACGGCGGAGATAGAGGACGCAGTTCAGACCGTGGACGGGGTCGCGGAAGTCGCCGTCGTCGGAAAGCCCCACGACATCAAGGGGGAGGTTCCGGCACTGTTCACCATACTTGTCGAAGGTGCAGAACCCTCACAAGACCTTAAGAAGGATATAGTAAAATCTGTCAGGAGGGAGGTAGGGCCCGTGGCGACGCCGGGCGAAATATACTTCGTAGAGAGCCTTCCGGAGACGGAGTCCGGTAAAGTGATAAGAAGGTTCCTGCGTTCGCTGCTGGAGGACGAGGAGCTCGGCGACATGCGAACCGCGAAGAACCCGGACTGTCTGAAGAAGATTGCGGAGGAGGTAGGATACGAAGGCCCGCAGGACATACCTGGATACAACCGATGAAGCGTCCCGAATCCAAATTTTAAATTTCTTGGCAACCCAACTAAACCCATGAAGAGGGGTGTGGTAGCGGCAATCTTTGTAGCTGTGCTTATTTGCATCTCTTCTCCGGCGGAGGCCGATTCAGAACCGGAAAACCTTCTCCTCAATCCTGGTTTTGAAGACGGTGATGAGGAAAATGCATCCTTATGGGAGCAGGACGACACAAATCCTCTCAACGAATCGGAAAACGTGGCAGCTACACGTGTAAACGAACGGAGACGAAACGGCAGTTGGTCAATTAAACAAGTCGGAATAACAGGCAGATACGGCCGGTATTTTATATCCGATCCAGTGGGGATCAAAGGTGGTGAAGAGTATGAATTTGGCGGTTGGTCAAGTTTAAGAAAGAATGAAGAAGATCCTGCAGAAAGCTTTAGAAGAGTTTTAAGGGTCATTTGGCTCAATGAAAGTAAAAAGGAAATTAATACGACTGAAAACTTTCGTGATTTCACTGTTCTTGAAGAATGGGAAGAACACAAAGTCAATAAAACAGCGCCCCAAGAAGCTGAGTATGTTCAGTTAAAGGTTGAATCCAAGTATGAAGGCGAGGACGGTACTCATATCTACTGGGATGACATGTTTGTGCACGAATTAGAGTCTATTGAGGAAACATATAACTTGAATATAGTAACCGAGTGCGATGACAATGGAGCTTTGGAGGGTGTCTCAGTAATTCTAGAAAACATTGGAGAAAAGAAAACTGGTAAAAACGGTAAAGTTACCTTTGAAGACCTGGAGCCAGGTGAGTATAACTACGAAATTAGTAAAGACGGTTACGAAACCGTTGAGGGTGAAGTAGAGATAATTGACGGTGATGTAGAAGAAAAGGTAGTTCTTGAGGAGAAAGAAGGAAATGGAGACGGAGTCCCTGAATGCAATCTTTCCGTGGAACTGGCCGGTGTTGAACATGTCCTAGAGGACGGCGAGACTCTGGAATACGAGATAGTTGTAAATGACTCTGAGGGAGAGGCCTGCGTCGGCGACGAAGACCTCTACGAATTACACTACTGGATGGAGGACCTGGAAGGAGAAGTTGACTATGAGCACTCAGGAAATTACTCCGACTGCAAGCTTGACAGGCAATGGACTCCGAATATAGACTCCGGACGGGAGGTCTTCTGGGTAAGGGCGGAGTTAACAGAAACATACTGCAATGATTCAAACGAAGAAAATCACTACGTCAAAGAACTTCTAGTGGTTAAGGGTGGAAAGGAGGATGAGGATGACGGTGGAGAAGGGGATGAGGAGGAAGGTAGGGAAAACGAGGACGAAACAGAAAGGATAAACATAAACGAGGCCGGTGTGGAGGAGCTGACGGAGATAAAACATATCGGGGAGGAAAGAGCGGAGTGGATTAAAGAAAACTGTGATGATTTCAAAGCGCTGTCCCAGCTAACGGAGGTCGAAGGACTGGACAAGGGAAGAGTAAAGGATATCATCGAGGAGGGAAAGGCCTACGTAGTTCCTCCTGAGGATGGAGGGTGGAGTCTGGGAAAGCCGGCCTGTGGGGACGAGGAGGAAGACGAGAAGGATGGAGAGAAGAAAGGAACTAAATTTGAACTCGTCGGATATGATGAAGAGGTCCGTCCAGGAGAAGATGTAGAATCAGAGCTCCTTATCTGGAACCGTGGCGAGGAAAATAAATTCACAGCCAGATCCTACATCTATAATGGAAGCACGCCTGTGAATGAAGGTGGGTGGACGGGCGACGAAAAGGAAGCGACGGTAGATGAAGAAGGGCTGGAAGTCCTCTCCTTCCAAAATACTCTGAAGGAGGAGGTAGAAGCAGGCAACTACAGCTTTCGAATAAGGGCGGGGGATGAAGAAGACTTGACTCAAACAATCGAAGTTGTTGAAGGAGGCGGAGATGAAGAAGTCGAAGGTGAGACCGAGGAAGAAAGGGTTGGTGAGAGGTTCGAGCTCTTCGAATACGATGAAGAGGTGAAGGCAGGAGGAAGGCTCAAGTCGCTTTTCTTGATTTGGAACGAGCGTGATGAACCTGTTAACTTCACGGTGAGGTCCTACGTCTACAAAAACAGGAGTGTCCTCAACGAGGGTGGGTGGACGGGAAATGAAGAGTTCGTCGAGGTCCAAGGAAACGAGAAAAAATCCATAGAATTCGTAAACAGAATTCAGAAGGACGTTGAGTCTGGAAACTATTCATTCAGAGTGAGAGTTGAAAATGAGGAAGGGAGAAAGGATTTCACCCGGGAAATTTTTGTACAGAATGAAAATAACCGGACTTCTGAATTGAAGGGGCAAGAGGCAGGAAGCAGCACCAAGGAAGAGATAACAGGACAAGTATTTGAGAGAGAAACACCTCTGGAGGAGATCTGGGATAGCCTTCCAGTAATAACTGAATTTCTATGAAAAATTTAATCCATAACTTTCTGGTAATGCTCAGCCGTCTTATTTATGCCCTCTTCGACTGGGACCTTGTGTTCAAAATCTAGAAGTTCCTCCGCCTTGCTTGTGTCGGCTTTGGTTCTTTCGACGTAGTTGTCTATCGGGTTCTCGATGTGCTTGGGATCTATATTTTTTCCAAGTGTGGAGTTAAGCATCTCGACGACTTCATTGAAAGACGTTTCCACACCCCTGCCCACGTTAACTGCCTCATATCCAATGGATTCGGCCCTTCTGGCCGCGCGAAGGACGGCCTCAACGACGTCCTCAACGTAAACAAAATCCCTTGTCTGGCTTCCGTCGCCGTATATTACGGGTCTTTCATCCTGCAGTATACTCCAGCAGAACTGAGAGATAACATTTGCGTAGTTTTCCTTGGCCTTCTCCTTGGGCCCGTAAACGGAGAAGAACCTCATACCAACCGAGTTTACCCCGTACAAACTGTTGTACATCTCTGCCAGCCTTTCCATTTCAAGCCTCGCCTCAGTGTAGTAGTCAAACGGTTCGAATTCCATGTTTTCTCTGTGGGGAGGCTCCTTCGGGCCGTACATAGAAGACGTAGATGCGAAGACTAGGTCAGAGTCGTTCTTTTTTGCGAAGTCCAAGACGCGGATAAAGTCGTTTATGGCCTGTCCCACCAAAATGTGGTCCTCCTTGTACATCGGCGAGCTCGAGGGTATACCGAAGTGAAATATCTTGCCGGGGTCACATTCCAAGGAAAATATATCGGCGACGGGACCCTCGTAAAAATCTACGTTCTCCTCTACACCCTTAAGGTTATCCACTGAGCCTGTGTGAAGGTTGTCGAGAACTGTGACTTCATGACCTTCTTTGACAAGGTTTTCAACCAGATTTGATCCTATAAAACCTGCGCCCCCCGTGACCAATATCTCCCCCTTCATAAGGTATTAATTGGTGGGGTTGATATAAAAATTTAGAAGCTGGCCTGAGAGATCATAGAACTTCTTCCAGTATCTTCCCGTAGGCGGGCCTCGATATCAGGACTCCGACGAGGACGCCTATTATCGTGGTTATCGCGAAACCTTTCATCATCCCTATACCTACGAGGCCCAGCACAGTCATGGCCATTATGGTGGTCGCTGCAGCCGTGAAAACTATGAAGAAAGCCCGCTTTATCCTCCTTTTCATCGAATACTTGCTTTTCTCTCTATCCTCCTCCCTCAGAGTCTCCGAGGTTATAACTATCTGATCGTCCACGGAAGAACCTATGGCGGCGATTATTCCGCCTATGGCTGCAAGGTCTATGGTCCAGCCGATTAGGGACGCGACCCCGAGTATCATAGTAACTTCGGAGAAGGATGTTATGAGGACTGGCACCACTATCTTCTTTTTCCGGTATATGATAGAGACCAAAGCCGCTACAGCTATCAGGGCCCCCAGACCCGCCAGCAAGGACGAGCGCAGCATCTCCTCCCCCAGTCTGGGGCTTATCAGGTCCATCTGAACCCGCTTGACCTCAACGGGAAGCTCGCCGCTGTCCAGGACCGACTGCAACCTGCTCATCTCCTCTTGGGCGTCCTCCTCTGTACTCCTGGTCCCGGTTATTACGGGCTCCTGATTTTCTTCTCCTGTCAGGGTGTCGTCTATTGTCAGCTGCGTGACCGGCTCCCGATCCAGGAAAAGGTGTATTATCGGGTTGTCTTGATCTTGGGTGAGGGAGGCAAACCTCTTGGCGCCTCTCTCCGATATACGAACTCTGAAACGGAATCTATAGAGATCTTCATTTGGCTGATCGACCCGTGCGTCGGATCCGGTCTTGTACACGAGTTTTATGTCCTCGGAATCGTATATCTTTCCTCCCAGGGCGAGGCTGTCGTCGGGATGGTCCCACGCGTCCGCCACAGATCCCTCGTCGTTCGTTTCCTCGTAGACGTGATCCCTCGTCTCGGTGAAGTTCCACACTTCGAAGGTTATATCGCCCAGCTGGACCGTATCGTTGACCTTGAGAAGTTCGCCATCATACGTGTAACCTTCCTCCGTACGCCCGAAACTGTAGGTCTCGCCGTCAATCGTAACATCCCTTGTCTCGTTTTTCCGGAAGTTCATTACCCTCGGTATGTAGGCCTCGAACTTTCCCGCCCGCTCGAGAAGCTCACGTACAACGTCTCTTCCGACGCCGGCGGCCTCTATCTGGATGTATTCGCCGCCCCCACCACCCAACTTTTCAAACTCCATCTCCTCAAGCCCGAAGACGTTCAGCCTGGTCTCGAGGGTGGTTATAGTTTCATCCAGGAGTCTGTCCCTTTCCGTCCGGTTCAAATCCGCGTGCTCCTCACCAAACTGTGGCTCAAGAAGGACGCGTGTGCCTCCCACGAGGTCTATACCGAAGTTGAGGTCTATGAGCCTGGTCTCCTCCACATCTATCCCGAGACCTTCGCCGTCCGACTGTATTATAACCAGACCCTCGTCCGCGGTCTGCACGTTCATCGTTCCCTCATAGTTATCGAACTCCATGAGGTCCTGCGGTGACTTTATAGACTCCCCGTTTATACTTACTAACCTGTCGCCCCCACGGACCTTCCCACTGAAGGGTGAACCATCCTCTATATTTTGAATCACCGCTCCCTCGGCGAAGGGGTTATGGAAAAAAGCGACAAGGGAGAGGGCGACAGCTACGATCAGCACCCAGATTCTCCACTCGTCCAGCAGGTTCTTTACAGTTTCAATCATCTTTCCACCCACCATCTTATTACGGAAGCGTTGCCGAACCACGTCGACACGAAGTCTATCAGCAGGGCTATAATCAGAACGGCAGCTATTTCCCTGAGGGCCTTCGCAGTTGTGGTGAGGTATAGAACTACGAGGGCCGAAAGTGTGGTAAGCATCATCGCCATGTTGGTCTTCATCGCCGAGAAAGCCCTCTCGGTGACGGTGCCCTCTCTTCTCTTGAGTATGCGCGTCACCAGGACCACGTCGGAGTCCACGGAGTAACCGATCACCAGTAGCAGTCCCGCAAAGGACGCGAGAGTAAGTGGAATCTGGAATACCTGCATCATTGTGATTACCACTATCATGTCCATGGTCACCGCGTAAAGTATAGCCACGAACGGAACGAAGTCTCTGAAGACGAACAGCACAACGATCCCCATGAAGAAGAATGCCGCTATAAGGGCCAGGCGCGACTGCTCCCAAAACCCTTCTGCCAGGGCAGGATCCACGGTATTGAAGCTGTGGTCTTTAACCTCTATCCCTTCCTTCCCCAGAACCTCAAGGATCTTTTCCTCCGTCGTATCGGTGCCCGTCCTCACCTCCACCCTTCTCTCAGTTGCGGACCTCGCCGCCCTTACTCTCGATTCTATACCTTCCTCCGCGAACAAATCCTCCACCTTCCTCACATCCACTTCAAGGTCCACGGGTATCTCCGCAGTCAGCTGGTTTCCCCCGCGGAGGGTCAGACCTTTCAGAAACCACTCACCCTCCTCCTTTGCTCCCCTTGTCCTTCCCATATTATAGTAGAGGAATCCACAGGAAGCTATAAGGAGGACCAGGGATACGGAGAAAAGCATCCTCTTGTCCGCGCTACTGTACCAGTCCTGCAGTCTCTTTATTGTGCCCTCAAACATACTAACCTCTTTTATCTCCCAACGCTTTAAAAGTTAAGTAATTTGGATTAAAGAAATAGTAAGGCCGGGTCTATAACTGCTCCCTTTCGCGGAAGTAGTACACTGTCGCACTCACCGCCACTACTACAGCCACCAGAACCAGAAGTATCCACACCCAGGTCGGGGTCACCGTTGCCTTCCTCCTCGGTCAGCATCATCATCGCTCCTTCAGCCGGACTTCCGTCCTCCTTTGTGACATTAAAGGTTATGTTGTGGTTTGCTCTTGCCAGGCTGATGTTCAGGGTAAGGTTGCCGGTGAGTTCTGTCTTGTTGAACACGTCACTGAAGCCCAGTTTATTTGCCTGATACGTATAGTTCCCTTCAGACTGTCCAGAAAAAGAGGCAAGACCTTCCGAGGTAGTGTTGTTAAACTGGAAGTTCGGTTCTCCTTCTTCCTCCTGAACTAGAAGTACCGTTGCGTTTTCAATGGGATCTCCGGTATCGTTATGTGTAACGTTCAACGTTACGTTGTAACCGCTTTCCGCGGCCACTCCCGTCGACATAACAACTAAGAGGACAAGAGGAAGGAGTAAAAGAAGGGTACGCCTGAATCCTAGAAAATTATTGTCTTTTAGTGGATTTTCAGCCATTTAAACGCCCCACAACACTCTTAGGACTTTGTGTTTGACCATATAAATACTTACCTTATGTCCCCTTCTATTATCAATTCCTAAAGATTCAGGCAACAGTCTTAAATTCTTTCAGGTGGAATGTTTCCCTATGTACGACCTTGTCGTCGTGGGCGCCGGTCCCGTGGGCTCACACCTGGCCAGGGAGTTCGCGGAGAAGGGACGGGACGTCCTGCTGCTTGAGAAAGGCGAAGTAGGAAAACCTTTGAAGGGAACGGGCCATATATCCACGGACCTGTTCGAACACGTCCCGAAGGATGAAAGCTTTGTGGAGAGGGAGATCCACGGTGCCGTGGTGCACAACAACGGCTCTTCTTTTTCCTTCGGAAGAGACCACCATACTTCTTACGTGATAAACAGACCGAAGTTCGATGTATTCATGGCCAAGAGAGCGGAGGAAGCCGGCGTCGATCTACGTTATGAAAAGTTCCTGGACTACGAAAACAAGGGATCGAACCTTGAAATAAAAACCTACGAAGGAACTTATGAAACCAGGATGCTAGCCGGCTGCGACGGACCTCTCTCGGACGTGAGGCTAGCTGCAGGGCTGGAAAGGCCCGGGCTCTTTCTTCAGGGGATTTTTACCCTGGTAGATGAACCAGCAGAACAAAGTTTCGTCGAGGTCTTTCTGGGCGCCAGTGATGACTTCTTCGGCTGGAAGGTGCCAAGGAAGGGAAAAACGGAGTACGGACTCTGCACGGAGCTGGGAAACGACTCCAGGAGCCTTTTGGAAGAGTTCTCCGAAGAAGAGGGCTTTAAAATCGGCGGTATATACTCAGGGCTTGTTCCAATCCTACCTCCAAAAAAGGTTACAGAGGAAAGGCTGTTCCTCTGTGGCGACGCAGCGGGACAGGTAAAACCGTTCTCCGGGGGCGGAGTAATCTATGGACTTACGGCGGCGGAGATAGCCGCAGAGACCATAGACCCGGAAGACGCGAGTACGGTAGAAAAATACGAGAAGAGGTGGAGAGAAGAGCTTGGCAAGGAGATAAAACTTGGGGACAAAATAAGGAAGACGTACAAGCTCCCGTTCTTCCTCAGGGCGCCGTTCCTGTGGCTCGGAGAGAAGATGTCCGGTGGGGCTCACATGGACAGGCCGAGTACCCTAATAAAATAAGGCGGAAAGTTTATAATGTCAGGTATTAAAAATACTCGAATTGGGAGGTGAGAAAACTTGAAAAATAAATCACGGGCTGTTGTTCCTGTTTTAGTAATCTTCGCAGTGGCCATCGTTGCAGGCTGTACAGGCAACGGAGCACCAGACGGAAACGGAGAGGAAACGAACGGTGGTGAAGTAAACGGCGGAGAAGACGTCCCTACAGAGATCTCAAGCATCGATGCAGAGTGGATAGGTTACGAGGGGGAAGAGTTTGACGGTGGAGTTAGAATCAGGGCCAGAAACATGGACACAGAAGACTACGACTGGCGAATAGAATCAGCAGACCCAGACGAAGACTATGTAGTTATTTACAATAGCGACGAAAGTGCAATGTACATCACACAGGCAGGAGATGAAACGTGGACAAAGGCCACAGGAAGCATTGTAGAGACGATGGGCAAGGATAGCATGGAAGACATGGTCACAACCTCTGAAGGTTGGGCGGAAAACTTTGGCGAGGGAACACACGATGTCAACTACGGAGAAGAATCCATGGAGGTTGAGGTTGATTTGAATCCATCGCTCGGAGACGATCTCTTCGTCCCGCCTGAAGACGCAGAGGTTGAAGAACCGGAAATGCCGACACCTTAGGGAAAACCCTAATCTCTTTTTCTTTTTTATTTTCTGATAAACGTCCAGTGGTTCCGATTAATTGGCCTTTAAAACCTTTCCTATTTCTTCCACGTAGTTCAGAAGTCTCTTGTATGTGGGATGTTCCTCCAGCGTCTCTGAATCCCCGACCATGATGAGTTTTTTCCTTGCTCTGGTTATCGATACGTTGAGTCTTCTCAGGTCCTTGAGAAAGCCTATCTCTCCGTTCTCGTTGGAGCGCACGAAGGAGAGAACTATGACCTCCTTCTCCCTTCCCTGGAAGCCGTCCACCGTTTTTATTTCCAGACCTTCTGCGTCCATTTTGCTGTTCAACAGATCGACCTGATCGTCGTAGGGCGAAATTACTCCTATTTCCTCCGGAGGGACGCCTCTGTCTATACACTCCCTCACCACCTTCTCAACCATCTCAGCCTCCTTTCTGTTTTCCTTGGACGTGGACCCTTCCCTGCTCCTCTCGGGCCACTCGCCCCTGCTGTCCAGGAATACTACAATGTTCTCTGGGTTCAGAACTTTCCCCATAAGTTCGTCCGACGGCTCTCCTGAAACCTGGAGCTTGTGACCGGCGACGCCTTCGGCCGCCTTCAGCTCACCGTCGTAGAACTCCTGGCTAGGGAAGTTCATTATGTCCGTGTTCATCCTGTACTGGGTCTCCAGCATCTTCTTTATCCCGTCTCCATGTACCTCAATCATCCTCTCGAACAACGTTTCCTCCAGGCCCTGTTCTTTCGCTTCCTGGTTCAATATGGTAGGCGGTAGCTGTTTGTGGTCGCCTGCCATCACCACCTTGTTCGCGTGGTTCATGGGTATCAGGCAAGAGGGTTCCGTGGCCTGTGTGGCCTCGTCTATTATCACCACATCGAAGTCCCTGTCCTCCATCATGTCGCTCCCGGCCGTGGAGTTGGTGGTACAAACGACATCAACGCCGTCCATTATCTCATCGACGGCTTCCTGTTCCAGCCTCTTCGCCTTCTTAGCAAGTTCGTCCTTCCCCTCCTGGAGCTTTATCCACTTGGCCATTTCCTTTATCTTCCGCGGAGGCACGCCTCTCATCCCTTTTTCCTTCTCAGCGAGCTTCTTTATCTTCTTGTTGTCCATGCCCCGTCTCCACTTTCCCGAGGGAAACGTATACTCGTCCTGCTCTTCCCCGAGTTCCTCCACCTTGGCCCAGAGCTCCTGTGATTCCTTGTACTTGTCCATCTTCTCGACCATGAAGTCCAAAGTGTGTTCCCTAAGGGTCTCCGTAACTCTTGCAGGGTGCCCCACGCGAACCGCGTACACTCCCCTCTGGTTCAGGAAGTCGACCAGGTTGTCGACCGCGACGTTGGAGTCAGCCGTAGCCAGAACCTTGCAGCCCCTCTCCACATGCTGCTGGATGGCTTCGATAAGTGCAGTCGTTTTCCCGGTTCCCGGCGGCCCGTGTATCAGGAAAAGGTCCTCCGCCTCCAGGGATTCTTTCACGGCCTCCCTCTGCGACCCGTCCAGCTCATCGTTTTTTATTTCTACGTTTTCCACGTCCCCGAACCTCGGGTCCTGCTTCCCCAGGAAAATTTCACGGAGGTACATCTTGTCCCCCGTGACCACGCTGAAGCTGTTCATAGCCTCCAGCATTCGCTGGAAGGTTATGTCGTTGACGTAGAGGTCGACGCGAAGGTTTTTGTCGAAAACGAATCCGGGTGGATTCCCTGGAAAAGCAACGGAAACAGAATACCTGGTCTTCTCCACCACCGTTCCCGTCGGATTGTCCGGGTTCAGAGGCTCGTTCTTAGAGACCATGACCAGGTCGCCCACGCTTATTTCGTGCTCCGGAAGTTCGCTCTTCCTGGAGAACTTCACTATGTGATCTCCTCCCAGGCCCTGTCCCTCGTCCTTGCCCTTCACATTCAGCAGGGCTCTTCCCTTGTCCTGCCTCTCCTCCGGACTCAAATTCTCTATCTCCGACTTATGTCTCTCCATCTCCTCCTCCCTCTCCATCTCCACCAGCTCCGAGTACTT
>JBKHHE010000002.1:0-113950 GCA_046539305.1 Candidatus Aenigmatarchaeota archaeon | reverse complement strand
CCGTAACACCTTTACCTTCTTAGAACTTAAATATTAAAAGATTCCCTCACTTGAAGCCTGGCGCACCCAGTTCTTCCAGCTTCGCCGGGAGGTACTTGTCCACGACGTACTCGAAGCCGTATCTCATCAAAGCCTGCTGTTCAGACTTCTTACCCATTTCTTCCCATTTCTCAAGTTCGTTTACCAGTCTATCGTCGTTCGCATACCTCGGGTCTTCCTTCAACTCGTCCAGTCTTTTGAAGTCCACTTCCCTTAGTTCATCGGATCGAAGCTTATACTCCTTTATGTCAGAGGCGGTTACACCCAGCCACTGTGCATCCGGAGTTGCAAGCCTCTCGTTGATATGGGCGGATTTCGCAGAGCCTGCTATGATAACCATAGCTATGTGTAGCCCCCATGGGTCGGAGTCAGTGAATATGTATGTGGGAATATCTTTCAGCTCGTTTATCCTCTTTATTATCCTTCTCGTTGCTCTCGTAGCCTGGCCCCCCAGATTTACAAGAACGGCGTTGAACTTCTCGTGTGCGTTCTCCTCCATCAACCTGTTATACATACCGTCGGTTTCTATTGCGATTACCTTGTCCGCGTTACATTCGGTTATCTCCGCCTCGCAAGTCCGCGGCCCTATAGACTGCCCGTCCGCCGACTCGAGACAGTTTACCTCCATTATCTCGCCCTTTGGATTCTTGAACTTGAGGGTTATGTCTCCGTAGATAGATCCCTTGGCCTTGGGGTTTATCTTCAGGTCTTCTCGAGGCCTTCCTATCATCGCCTCTATATCCTCTACCAGGTCGTCGCTCCTGTCCTGCGTCTTGAACTTCAGTTTGTCGCCCCATGACTCCGAAATGTAGTACAGCTCTCTCTTCGTGACATGCCGTTCGGACCCCATAAGCTCGTTCTTACAGAAGCTCGCGACCTTGAGCATCTGTGCGAGCCTCTTAACGTGGCGTATGTTCCCCGCATCCCTCTCTGTCATCTTCTCTCCGAGCACGTAACACTCAGCCTTATCATCGTAGACGATGTTGGAAGTCGTTCTGGAAGGTATCTGAACCGAAGGAACTTCGTCGTTCCTCACCTTCTGTATCACGGTCTCCCCTATCTCCGTAAGCCTTTTTGAAATCTCCTCATCACTCATTTTCAACACCTTTCTCGGCCTTTTCTACAAGCTCCTCGTCTATAACTCTTTGCATTATCGGGTCTATAGTTAAATCCTCACCCTCGCCTGTAAGTTCCACAGCGTTCTCCAGAACAAGCGGCATGTAGTTGCTGAAAATTTTCTTCCTCCTTTTCTCCTTCTTTCCCTTCTGTTTTTTGGAAAGATGTCTCTTGAGATTACGGGCGCACTCCTGAAGTCCTAGCTTTATTTCCTTGACTATCTTCGGGTATCTGGCTATGGACTCCTTCGACTCTGATGTAAACGGCACCCAAGTCGAGCAAAGGTGCACGAATATAACCGCAGGACCTTTGGGCGTGCCGTTTCCCCCAGGCTGCTCCAGTCCGTAACGTTTCCAGTCCGTTTTTTCCAGCGCCTTGGTTATGGCGCAGGACGAGGCCTGATACAGCAGCGGGACCTTGTTCGCATACCTCATCACCTTTGCCTTTTCATTTTCCCGTTCTTCCAGCTCGCCGCCGTAGGCGATTCCTACCTCAACCTGGAACGGGTTTCCCCTGTAGACTTCGGGACTACGGGAGGCCGAAGTGATGAACTCCGCGTCTATTTCTTTTTCGAGGCCGTTCCTTATCAGTTCTGCACCTGTGGGCGACAGACAGTCCGTTGGCGGCCTTTGAATTTTAACCTTCTGCATCGCGTCGAGAAGATTTTCCCGATCCTCATGTTTTAGGTTATCAGGTTTTTCGTCTGGATCGACCTCCGCAAGCCTGCATATTTCCTCGGCCGAAGTTCTCCCGACCCTAGTAAATTCGTTCTGTAGGAAGGAGAGAACCTTGTTGGATTCCGTGTTTTTTAACATCCTCCCTAGGACCCCAAGCTCCACGCCGTAGGGATGGGGTTTTATCTCCTTTGGGTCGGGCGGTAGCTTATCAGCTGCTCTTTTGAAGTTGAATTCCTCACCTTCAGGATTGGTGTATTCTATATGTGCGTATGGGTTGGCTATAGCCGTTTGTTTCAGGTATTCGTCAACGGAGTGGTACCTCTGAAGGTATTTGCCTTCGACCTCGACCGTTATTTTGGTCCCGGGCTCGAAGTCGTCCTCAAGCTCTTTTTCATCCAGTATTTCCGGCTCGTTTTTGACCGTGTCTATCTTTAGCTTGAACTGCTTTGGAGGTGAACTCTTGTCCGTCCTTGAAGTTATGATTGCGGGCTTTCCCGTAGTCAGCTGCGCGTAGAGAACTGAAGCTGAAATTCCTATGCCCTGTTGACCCCGGCTCTGTTTCCGGCTGTGGAACTTCGAACCATAAAGAAGCTTCCCAAATATGGAAGGCATCTGATCCTTTACGATTCCAGGACCGTTGTCCTTTATGGATATTCTATACTTGTTGTCACCAACTTCGTCTATGTTTATTATCAAGTGTGGAAGATTGCCTGCTTCCTCACAGGCGTCGAGCGAATTATCCACCCCCTCCTTTACAACGGTGATCAAAGCCTTTGCAGGATTATCGAATCCCAGAAGATGCCTATTTTTCTCAAAGAACTCCGCAACTGAAATTTCCTTCTGATCCAGTGCCATCTCTTCAGCGGTTTTTCCCGGCATGTCATATCAACTCTTTGTTTCCCGGCTGATTCTGCTCCAGGTAACGGTAAACCTTCCCATGGGGCTTCCCATTGACCAGCATTTCCACGGCCCGTGTGGCCGCTCCTATCCCCTCAGGACCTCCTATCAAAGACACATTTTTTCCGTGTACAGAGATGGAGACCTTGGCAAGCTCCTCGATGAGCTCTTTCGTCCTCCCATTCTCACCTATTATCCTCCCCTTGAGTTTTTCCAAGGACATTCCAGAGGAGGTATAGTCGTTTAAATGGACAACCTTTAGTTGATTTCTTTTATTTAAAAGCTTAAAGGATTCGTCGAGAGTAAATCCTTCGAAAAGTGCATCAAGTATATTCTCCGCCCTGAGCACGTCTACAGCCTTTCCCTCCAGGTTAACGTCTAAGCCCCTTATCTCCATTTCCACGTTTGCCTTCTTCTCTATTTCTGACTTGTTTCTCTCGATGGTCTTTATCTTTTTTTGTGTGAATCTAATACCCTTCCTCATTCTCTCACCTTCTAAAGGATTTAAGAAACGGATATCCTCTTGAGGTAACCCCTTTTCTTGAGCTGTGGAATCTTGTTCTTGTTGTATCGCCAGACCATGTCTCCTTTCTCCTCTTTCTCTATATCCCAGGGCTCGACAATAATTATGTCGTCGCGGTTGACCCAGACCCTCTTCTTCAATCGGCCGGGAATCCTCACTATCCTTTCATTGCCGTCCTCGCACTCCACGCGTAGCCTATCAGCGCCCAAAAGCTCTATAACCTTCCCTAAGACCTGGTCGTCCTCAGGCTGTCTCAACTTGGATTTTCCTTCGTCGGGCATGGAATTTATTCCTTCCGAACTTTTAAAAATCTATTGTTACTCCGCACCATTCCTGATTCTCACCAGGTAGGTGCTCCGGTAGATCTTTTCTCCTTCCTGGAGCCCCCTCAGTGTCTTGCTGTCCTTTCTGTCCGCATCAAAGTTTGTCATAAGCTTCCTTGCCAGGTTCTTCGCGGTGGAGTTCGAAGCCATGAAGAGGTCGACTCCGTTTTCCCTCTCCCTGATGTCCGTGACTGCACCTTCACTCCTCTTCCTCTCTTCCAGTTTTTTCTCACAAAGATCCAGTGCTTCCTCCGTCTTTTCCTTATCTCCCCGTATTTGAAGTACCGCCTCATAACCACCCCTTCTTATTTCCCTACAGTCCTTGCAGATACCTTCTTTAACCTGTACTTCAATTTCTGCTTCGCCCTCTAAGTTCAAACCTTCGACTTCCTCGGAGACATCAAACCTTCCCTCCCCCTCTTCCGGAAGAACCTCCATGTCCTCCACCCTGGCCCCGGGGTTTAGTTCGTCCTCTACTCTTTTTTTCACCCCCTCCTTGAGAGGGATATCCCTCCACTGACCACCCTCCTTAATCTTTCCACAGAACTTGCAGGCGGTGATTTCAATTTTCTCTGGGAATTTCCATTCAAACCCTTCCCTGAAACATTCTTCACATAATCCCTCGTACATCTCCTCCGTTTCCTTCCCACATTTTGGACAGAATTTTTCCTTGATCCGAATCACCAGAGGTCAGTAAGTATACCAGATGTTCATACTGAGTTTGTAAGGTTCATATATCTCGTCGTTGATTGAACCGAAGTACAGTATTTCAGGAGATCTCCTATCAGGATCCCTTTCGGACTCTTTTACCCATTCACCCCTTGGAGAAGCCCATATGACTCCGGCCTGGACCAGGCTCTGTATATCTTCATCCACGGCTTCTCCGGTTACCTCTTCTCCGTCCCTGTTTTCGGAAACCCAAACTGCTCTTCCCTCCCCCAGCTCGTTTATAACCATTCTCGCACCATCACCATCGACAGTAACTTCAAACTCCTTGCTGAGGTCGCTCCTCGCCCTCTCTCCAGCAAATACTTCATCTTCGAAAATATATTTTTCCTCCTCATCGAACTCGGGATAGTTGAACCAGGCCACGGTCTGGTTTCGGTAAGGGCCATCTTCGGGTATATATATTTTTCTTATTTTAAACGTATCGTCCTCCATCTCCTCGTCCTCCAGTTCAAAACTATCCCCCTCTATACAACCTTTACATAGCGTATAACCCGTCTCGTTTTTAACGGTTATATTTTTCCCGGTTTCCTCCACCTCGACAACATATTCTTCGCCTCTGAGAACCCACTCCCCTTCCTCGGGCCAGGGTGTGCCCTCTCTTCCCGTGTTTACCAGACTTCCAACACCATGGAACAGCTTTGCAGGCTCGTAGTTGGGTTTTGTTACATTTTCGACATTTCTTAACTCCAGACTTCCTCCACCACTCCCGTCCTCCGTCAGGTTGAATATTTCTTTTTGTATATCCATTTCCTTGACCTCGGTGAAGTTTGAAAACTGGACCACCCCCCCACCTTCTCTTACGAACTCTTCGAGCTCCTCCCTGTTCTCTGGTTTGTTGGCCCTTTCAGTCTGGTTTTCTCCTCTGAGGAATACGACATCGAAGTTGTTTCTGTATATTTCATCGTCCCTGAACTCCCTCCAGTCAATCCTCTCCAGCCCCTCCCACAGCTGGATGAACCTCCTGTTCATCCAGGTCCTCCCGAGGAGCTCCCATAGCCCTCTGTGCTCTTCTTCGTCGTCCTCGTCCAGACAGCCTTCGCCCGTGCAGTTGAACCCTACCTTGGGGTTGGTGCGGTAGGAGTTTTCCACCCTGAGGTTGTACCTCACTTCCTCGGGGCCACCGGTCCTGTAAAGTAGTTCATCCACCCTATCCTCAAAGGGCACTGATTCGTTGAATATTGCGGCCTCGATAGTCACGTTTCTGTCAACTGTCTCTACAGCGCTCTCGCCCATCGTTCTAAGTTTTATTGGCCTCCAGTCTTCTTCGATGTCCAGGGGTGCCAGAATAAAGGAAAGCGAAACGATGATTATAATGGAGATAAGGACGACTTCCATTATGTAGACAAAACCCTTTCTATTCACCATACCGTCACCTCCAGCTTCGACATGCCCTCACCTTCCACGTATCCGTAGACCGCAGATCTTCCTAGGGGGACACCGGAGGGGGCCCGACGTTCCACACACACGTCGATTTCATCCGGGTCACCTTCCTCGTACCTGACTATACGGGTGTCCGAGAGGTCGTCCAGCCCCAGGTCTTCCATTTTTTCATCGTAGTTGTTCTCACACTTTTGCTGGAAGTCCTCTAGTTCGCTCTTGTCCCAGAGATATGGTTCCTCGGCAAAGCCGCCCTCCATGGCACCCGTCGCCAACAAATCAGCTATTCTAATGGCCTCCGAATCCTTCCTTGAGCCAACCCTTTCCACCAGGACTTCCGGTACAGTCCCTGCAGCTTCGAAGGAGATATAGAGGATTATTACAGAAAATAAAATAAAGGCTATAAGGTATTCTATGCTGAACTGTCCTTTCTTTTCCTCAAGAAACGCAGGCATATCCATCACATTATTCCCAGTTCTACATACCTTGCGGCAAGTATGTAAACAACGAGCCCGACGCCGGTCAGTATCAGAGAATGTTTGATCCCGCTAGTTGCGGAGTTGTTTCTTATCTGTCCTATAACGAGGCCAGAGAAAGCTCCCTGGACAAGTATCATAGACAGGAAAAGCCCCTCGTAGTAGGCGCCCTGCTCAACTCCTAGGCCAAATACATCTGCAAAGGATTCAAACATTGAACATACGACATCTTCGGAGGGCGCCATCGGTGCTTTGCACACACCACCCTCCCCTGGGCCTATGCCCATCATACCTTCGGCCTCCATCTGCGTCATCGGCACCAGTATTTTGGAAAGGATTATTGTTATTGCCACAAACATAAGATATATTAGGTACATAACGGCTGCATGCTGTGTCATCTCCGATTTTCTCTCCCTTTCCAGCTCTATGAGAGTGGAGGCATCGGACGATATAGTCTCCATCGCCGATACGACATTTCCCCCACTTCTCTTCGCCTCCATAAGTATTCCGACGGTCCTGGTCATCAGTCCACTTTCCTCGACCCGATCCCTGAAGTTCATGATAACCTCATCGAAGCTCAGCCCCCACGAAAGCTGTTTGCTCATCTTGTCTACCTCTTTGTTCAGCTCGCCGTACTCATTTTTCTCGGTGTCCCTTAGGGCTTTAGTTATAGTCAGACCACTTTTCTTCCCCTCCACAAGGTCCCTGAGAAAGTTGGGAAATTCCTCCTCCATTGCTTTAATTTTCTTGACTCTGAAGTATTTCCATGTTGCGTAAGGAGTTATTGCAATCATTATCCCAAACATGATAGATATACCTATCATCCCTGGCTCCGGATGAAGTGCAGATACAGTTACGACAAACACTGTGGCTATGACAGGAGGAAATGTTTCAAGGATCGTCTTCAGCTCCATTTCTTCCGAAAAATCTATATCCAAGTTTATTCACCTGGGTAAGTGGTCTTTAGCATCCATACAAATCCTATTGTTATTACAGGTAGGAATATAAAAACTATTGAAAAGTGCAGTATTGCTATCATTCCGCCCATCTCACCTGCCATACCAAAAGAAGACATGATAGATGTGACTATTATACTGAAGATCGATCCCACTATTATAAGGGTCAGGTACATCTGCAGGAAGGTGGCCAAAGTATCGGAATACTCGCTAATGTCCCTCCGATACTGTTTCATAAGTTCCCTTGACCTTTCGTGGAGGTATTCTTCGAGGTCGACCCCGCTTCTTATGGCTGTTATCATTCCCCACAACAGTTCCTTGAACCTTTTGGATGGTGTTTCCTTCGCGGCTTTAGCCATGGCTTCTATTATTGTCATGCCGAAGAGCTCCACATTTGCCGAGATTTTCCCTGCCTCTTCAGCTATAGTTTCATAGTCTTCAAATCCAGAGAGTATTTCAAACATGCCTGAAGGATGTATTCCGCTTCCGGCGATGGTCGATAGGTATGTTGCGGCAAAAGGAATTCCGTGGTCTATGTCTTCCCCCCTTGAACTTGCTTTGAGTGATGGGTGTATGTAGAAGAAAAACGTTATTCCACCCGCCATCACCAGCGAAACTGTGAGGGAGAACAGAATAGCCATGGGAATTGTAAACCTGGGCAAGAGTCCAACTATAAAGGCCAGGAGAGGTGTTTCAATAGAAAACACGAGCGTTATAGCCATCACTGCCATGCAGATGTATTCTCTCAGAGAGAGTTTTATATCCGCCTTCCTGAGGTCTGGCTTCAGACTTTCAAAGTAATGAAAATAGGGCTCTAGCATGTCGGCAAAAAGTTCAAGGGACTTTTTTCTGTACCATTTTTCCAGGTCCAATATTATTACCTTCCTGCCTCTATTTTTTCCAGAAGAGTTTCTTTGTCGGTGTAGTATTTTCCTATAATCTCGCCTATCGTTTCTATATCCCTCACACTTTCATCGACCATCCATTCTATCACCTTTTCCCTGTCCCTTAGGTCGCTCTTCAACTCGTCCTCATCCAAGCCCTTCATTTCCGATATTTCCTTGAGAACTATACTGGGATTTTCATTTACCACCTCGTCTTCAACGGGGTCCCAACTGAATACACGGTTCATTTTTGGTAGATTTTCCTCCCGGGAGAACCTTTTTATTTCTACCAGCTGATCTATCTTCCTGACAAGCCTGTCCCCCTTCCTGACCTTCTTCAAGAAGATAACTATGTCCAAGGCCCCCAACAATGAGGAGGGGAGGTTTATAGGCTCCGTGGTCAGCCTGTCGATAAGCCTTTCTGGGGTCTCTGCATGGATAGTAGCGAGGCCGGGGTGACCTGTAGACATCTGCTGGAAAAGAACGAACGCTTCGGCACCTCTGACTTCACCTACAACTATATAGTCAGGTCTCTGTCTCAGCGATTCTTTAAGTAGTCTAAACATGTCCACAGTCTTCGTTTCTTCCGAGGACATCGCTTCTCTGGCCACTTCTGGGACCCAGTGGTCGTGTGGAAGCCTTAGCTCGGCGGTATCCTCTATTGTAACTATCTTCATTTCAGGTTTTATGAAGAGCGAGATAACGTTCAACATGGTTGTTTTGCCCGTGGCGGTTCCCCCCGAAATTAATACTGAGTTTTGATGTTCTATTGCCATCCACAAATAGGCGAGTGTCCTGGGATCAAGGGTTTCGAACTCTATCAGGTCCACAGGAGTCAATGGATTTTCTGTAAACTTCCTTATAGTGAAGTTTGATCCCTTTCTGGCTATATCCGTGCCCAACGTGGCCTGTAGTCTAGACCCATCGGGGAGCGATGCATCGACCAGAGGATCTGCCATCGAGATAGTTTTTCCTACGGTCTGCCCTAACCTCAAAACGAACGTGTCGAGCTCGTCCTCGTCTTCGAAAGTGATATTAGTCTCCATGGAACCATATCTTGCGTTTCTATGGTAGACAAAGATAGGAATTCCTACACCATCGCATGATATCTCTTCAATATTTGGATCCCTCATAAAAGGTTCTATCTTGCCCATTCCTATGAAATCCCTTTCAAGGTAGTATTTTATTGCCTTCTTCCTCTCTCCTTCAAGTTCCTCGCCCATTATGTCCAGCACTTCCTCAAGCTGGTCCGAGAGATAGCCTTTGGCCTTTATTTTCCCGAGCTCTTCAAAGTCTACATCAAGCCTGGTTTCTATGCTGTCCTTTATTCTCTCCAAGAGCTCCTCATCTCTGTCGGACAGCCTTGGTTCCATAATGTTGTAGACCAAGGAATTCTTTTCTTCATTCCAGGTGATATGACAGTAAGCGTATATGTCCTCATAAGACTCGGGGTTTCTGGGCACCAGGCTATAATACTCGTTTACGTCCGTAAGTTCCTGTTCCTCCTCCATCGCGCCGCCGGCCTCCTCTAGGGGAGCTCCTTCCCACCTTGTCCCCGGAAGCCCCGTTCCTTCTTCCTCCGTTACACTTTCAAAAACGGCACTCTCCCCCATCTCTTCTTCAGACGGGCTTCTTCCTCCCCCACCTTCTCCCTCACCCCTTCTTGCTCCATCCCCTCCCTCTATTCCACCCTCCGTTTCAACCTCTTCCTCCTCTTCTTCTCCGAGGAGGCCCTTTCGAAGCGCCTCAAGTATATCTTTAACCTTTCTCGTCCTTTCCTCCTCTTCTTCCCTTTCTTCCTCCAAACCCCCCTCCTTTTCTTCCTCCTCCACTTCTTCTTCCTTTTCCTCCACCATTATCTCCTCCTCTTCCTCCTCACCCTCCAAACCCCCCTTCTTTTTTTGCTCTTCCTCCTCTTCAGCCCCCTCCTTTTCCTCCTCCTCTGTTTCTTCCTCCGAAACTTCTTCTTCCCCCTGTCGTCCCTCCCCTCCTGTGGGCTCCTCTTCAATATCGGGAATAGATTCCAGGGCTTTCACGTCTTCTTCCTCTTCGTCACTGGCTTTTTTTATTTTGGTGTACTCCAGTTCCTCCGCTTCAGTGTCGTCCTCCCCTTCTATCACATCTTCGTCTTTTTCTCCCAGACTTTCAATATCGCCTTTCCTTCCATTCATACCTTTCCTTAGCCTGTCGAGTATTCCTGAAATCTTTCTTCGGCGGGTTATGTTTCTCCTCCTTTCTTTTCCCCCCTTCATCTCTGCACCCATCTCCTCAAGGGCTTCGGCTATACCCTTTTTAACTTCTTCCTTCGCCTTTTCTTTAATTTCTTCCATCTTACCTTCCTAATCTTATTTCATCTTCATCGAGTTCTATAATCAAATTCCCCTTCCGCGAGCTGACACCGTGAATAAAATTTTCATGCATACTTATATTTACATCTTCACTTACAAAACCTGTCGGTTTTGTGATTTCATTTCCCATTTCATCGACCACTTTTAATACGTCTCCATCTCCCTCAACTTTAATTTTATACATATCGCTTGAAATTTCTTTGGGAATTTTGGCCCTAATTCTCATGTACCTGTTTCCATCCTCTTCATACGACCTGTAGGCTGTATGTATCCCAGACATAGCAATTTCTCCAACCTCCTTTAACTGGTCTTCAATTACGGTCTCTCCCGTGTTCTCTGCCATGGCTGAAAAAGACTGGTATATCAGCACCATTATTATCACGCTGATAGTGAAGAGCAGCATCTGCTCGAGGGAGAGGTATTGTCCCTTTCCTCTTAGCATATTATCCCTCACATCAACCTTATTTCGACCCAGTTTACGGTGAAATCATCACCATATTCCTCGGTCGGCAGATCTTCTATGATTAAACTTGCCCTTTCTTCCCTCACCACAGTTCTTCCCGTGGAATCTATCCCTATTCTGTTTCTGGGCTCCCCTTCAACTGTCATGTTCTTGTAGTATAGCTTGAACCTGATATTGTAGTAGTCTTCATACCCGGTAGAACTAGCGGTTATAACGTCGGGATCGCGGACTACCGGTGCCTCCGTGCCCTTACTTCCCACTACGGCTATCTCTGTATCCGTTGCCATCATCTGTCCTTTGATCTCGAAGTCCAGGATTATATTGTCAATACCCCCAGGACTCTCGGCTTCGTTTATCCTGAGCTCCGCGTCTTCCGGCAGGTCTATTTCCATTTCCCTCCTTCCACCAGTTCTGGAGACCTCCTTTATGTTTTCGTTAAGGTCCCTGATGAACCGTTCCATCTCCTCAAAGTTCCTTTCATCCCTGGTTTTTTCCAGCATGTCCCTTCCCCATATATACGCCGAAGATGAAACCGTGAGTATGACTGCTGTCAGGAGAACGGCTGTAAGGACCTGCTGTCCCTTATTGTCTACAGAAGTTTCACCAATGCCACGCATGTCTTTATAATTATCAGCAGGAATATAAAACTGTTAGTCTCGGAACCCCGGGAACCACTGTTCTCTGGCCAGAAAGTTGCCTGACTCCGTCAGTCGCAGTTGACGGTAAAGGTATCGGCGGTGGTCCTCGTTTCCTCTTCAACAAGTTTGACCTCCGAACCATCGCTTACTCCCGAAAGATCGTCGGCTACGTCCTTCGTCTCACCGGCTTCCACGCTAAATTGATCATCTTTCAGGCTTCCGTCCACGTAGTAGTCCAGTGTGAAATCGGTTGTGTCGTGAGAGTTGTGTATCCATACCTCATCAAGAGAACTTCCGCTACAGGCCACACTCTCTACTTCTATGTAGTCCGCTGCGTCACTCATTATCTCTTCAAACTCCTCCTGGCCCACCTCTTCTGCCTGACCCTGCATCGTCTGCATCCAAGTGAAGACGCCGCCGACCATGACAAGAACTATTAGAACCAGCATGATAATGGCGATGACGGGTGTTACACCTTTTTTCATTTCTGTCACCATTTTACCAATATTTCCCTTTGTATTTAAAGGTTTTCTCTAGTTATTCTTGACTTTTATGGCCAGGGACGCCAACTCCACAACTATCAGGACGGAGAGTAAGAGCTCGACGAGAAAATACTGCCCTTGGATCTCTTGAGCCCATCTCTGCATGAATACGAACAGGAATGCAATTACGACAAGCACGACAATGGGAACCAAAACACCGAGTTCCGTCTTGCTTATTTCCTTGTCCATTTCTTATTTCACCTTCTCCTTTCGTTTTCCTCCTCCCCTCCCCTCCTCACTTTTACTCTTGGACTGTTGTCCCCCGATGAGCCCCCTCCTTCCCTCTTAACCCTTACCTTGGGGGACCTTCCACCACTGCCCAGACTTCCCTTTATACTTCTTTTTAGAGATGCCATCGAGTCGACGATCTCCTCGTTCTTTTCTATCAACTCTTTGTTCAGCTCCACAAGTTCTTTAACGCCTTCGGAAGTTTCGCCGGCAGTGCCCATCGCCTCCTCTTCTTGCCCTCTTTTCAAAATCTCCAGAAACTCGTCCCACTGCTCCGTCACCTCGTTTATTTTCTCCGGGATCTCCTCCAGCTGGTTCCTCAACTCGTTGTTGGACTTTATCATCTCGTCTACCATCTTCTGGTTAGCCTTCACCAGGTCCATGACTTCACGGACCAAACCCTTGGCGTCGCCCACGTCCTTCTGCTCCTCAATATCATCTATCCTCTTCTCCAGCTTTCTTATGGGAGAAAGTGGGACTACCTCATACTCCTCCCCGTCCTCCGGCTCTATCTCTACTTCGTCCTCTGGCATATTGGTAAGTTTGTGAGTCTTACTTAAATACTTTGTGCCCTTTAAAATAAGAAAAAGAGAGGGGTTAGGAGGAAGTTTCGTTTCTTTCGGAGCTACATCCCTCCTAGGGCTCCGGGCGGCATTCCTCCGCCTCCAGGCATTCCGCCTCCTGGTCCTCCTGGTGCGCCTCCACCTTCGCCGCCTAGCTCGCCAGCAGAAACCACATCGTCGATCCTCAGGATCATCTCCGCGGCTTCGCTTGCTGACTGAATTGCCTGCTTCTTTACTCCCAACGGCTCTATGACTCCTGCTTTCTTCATGTCCACTACCTTGCCCTTTTCGACGTCCAGTCCATGGGTTTCTTTTCCATCCTCGTGTGCGGACCTTATCTCGACGAGTGCATCCACCGGATCCAGACCGGTGTTCTCGGCGAGCGTTCTTGGAATCACTTCAAGTGCTTCCGCGAAGGCCCGGATAGCAAGCTGTTCCCTGCCAGATTCGGACTGCGCATACTTCTTCAGTCTGTTGGAAAGCTCCTGTTCAACGGAACCACCACCGCTAACTATTCTTCCAGAATTGAGCGCGGTGATTATACAGTCGAGTGCATCGTTCATGGACCTTTCTGCTTCGTCAACTACGTGCTCCGTTCCTCCTTTAAGGAGTAACGAAACGGTCTTTGGACTCTTGCAGTCCTGCACGTATATCATCGTATCGCCTTCTTTCTTTTCTTCAACTGTGCCCGCTTCACCCAGGTCTTCCGCACCCAGGTCTTCCACACTGTTCACTATCTTTGCTTCCGTGGCTCTTGCCAGCCTCTCCATGTCGTCGCTCTTGACACGACGTACCGCTGCAATACCTTTCTTGGCGAGGTAGTGCTGTGCTATGTCGTCTATGCCTTTCTGACAGAACACCATGTCAGCACCGGAATCGACGATCTTCTCGACCATACCTTTGAGCATCTTCTCCTCCTGGTCAAGGAAGCTCTCAAGCTGGTCCGGTGAGGAGATCTGGATTTCCGCGTTGGTTTCAGTCTCCTCGACCTCTATAGCTGTGTCGATCAGTGCGATCTTCGCGTCCTTCAACTTCTTCGGCATGTCCGCGTGGACCATTTCCTTGTCGATTATCAGTCCTTCAATGAGCTCCGAGTTCTGTATTCCGTCACCTTCACTTTTCTCGATCTTGATGTCGTCCTTGTCTATCTGTACTTCGTCTCCACTTCTCTTCATGATGGATTGGACTGCGCTTACAGCGAGATCGGAATACCTCTCGTACGCCTTTTCTGCGGACTTTCCCGTTATCGCGGTCATAGCTATCCTCTTGAGAAGGTCTTCGTTTTCCTGGAAGTCAACTTTCTCGCTGATGTCCTCGAGGCTCTCCAGTGCCTTTGTTGAGGCAAGGTTGAAACCTCGGGTTATCACGGTCGGGTGGATGTCCTGGTCCAGGAGATCTTCCGCTTGTTTTAACAGCTCCGAACCAATGACTACGGCCGTCGTTGTCCCGTCACCGACCTGTTCTTCCTGAGTCTTCGCTACTTCGACCATCATCTTCGCGGCTGGATGCTCGATTTCCATCTCGTCGAGGATGGTCACGCCGTCGTTTGTTACTACAATGTCGCCCACTGAATCAACTAGCATCTTGTCCATGCCTTTCGGACCGAGCGTCGTTCTTACTGTCTCGCCTACTGCTTTTCCTGCGGCGATGTTGTTTTTCTGCGCGCCCTTGCCGCTCTGCCTCTCGGCGTCTTCGCCTAGAATGAAGATGGGCTGACCAACACCTTGTGTTCCTTGTGGAATGGTTATCACCTCCTTGTGTTTGAAATTATCAACTAATCGGGTTTAAGAGTTGGAATAATGGCTTTCGCCCCAGACCCAATATACCTCCATGCACATATTTAAAAGTTACGGATTTTGTTGGGCAAGAAATTTAACTCTGCCTGAGGAGTCTAGGATATGTTCCGGATAGGAGCACACGTCTCCGTGGGCGGAGGTATACATAAGGCCGTGGAGAGGGAAGAGAAACTGGGCGGTAACTGCGGCCAGATCTTTGTTGGCTCACCCCGCGGCTGGAAGGTATCCCAACCCGGAAAAAATGAAGCCAATGGATTCAAGGAAAGGTCGGAGGAGAGAAACATCGGACCTTGGATAGTCCACGGGACCTACCTGATAAACTTTGCCACCCCTAAGAAAGACCTCGGGAAGAAATCCATCGAGGCAGTTCAACAGGAGCTGGATGTGACCAAGGAGCTAGGGATACCTTACTACGTGTTCCATCCCGGGGCCCATACGGGCGCCGGCGAGGAACAGGGAATAAATAACATAGCCGAAAGGCTCTCGAAGGTGGAAATACCCGACGGCGTAAAACTTCTACTTGAGAATACTGCGGGCAAGGGAACCACGTTGGGCAAAGACTTTTCACAGCTGGACAGGATGGTCCAGCTTTCGGACTACACCTACTCGGACCTTGGGGTATGTCTGGACACCTGTCACATGTACGCCGCGGGCCACGATTTCACCGAAAGAGAGAAAATAGACGAATTGGTTGACAGGGTTGACGAAGTTATAGGTCTTGACAACCTTCATTTCCTCCACCTGAACGATTCAAAGTATCCAGAGGGCTCGGAGAAAGACGAGCACGATCATATAGGCGAGGGTGAAATAGGCGAGAAAGCCTTTGAAATCCTCATAAACCACGAGAAGCTCAGAGACCTTCCAATGGTCCTGGAAACACCTGTGGATAACAAGGGCTTCAAGTGGAATATAGAGAAGTGCAAGAGTTTGAGGAAGTAGTTAGACCCCTTTCTTTTCCTCAATTATCTTCAGCAGTTCTTCGGAACTTTTTATTCTGTTCAGCTCATTTTTCAGTAAGACAGGGACCTTGCTTTCGACCTTTTCCTTGGCTACCATGAAGGCGGGCGACCCGCTTATACTCGAGAACTTCTTAAGCTCTTCCGACTTTCTTTTCAGCCTTTTCTTATCGCTATCAAACCGTGAAAGTACTGTGACTTCTTTTTCTGCAAGTATCTGAGGAGGCGCCCTTTCAGTGTACCTTATTTTGAAGCCTGTCCTTTGCATACACCTCCCAACCTCCTTGAATTCTGGCTTTCCCTTCTCTTCGACCAGTCCGTTTACTTCCTGGTCCAGAGGATTTATCCGCTCCTTTATCTCTTCTCCGAGAACCTTTTCACCTAGTCTTATCATGGAGTATTGAGCTTTTTCTGAATATCGCTCGTGTTCCGATATATTTTTCTGTGAAACCCCCAGCTTTTCGGCAAGTTCCTCCTGTGTAAGGTTTTTTCTCTTCCGAAAATCCTTCAACCTTTCAGGGTCTATCTTCCCGAAGGTTCCACCTCTCGACCTGAATTTCGTAGGATGGTTTCCTTTCACCGTGTTTTTCAGAGTTTCGGGGTGTAGAACAGGTATCCCAAACCTTTCATATATGATGCCTTCTTTGAGTTTTTCCTTCCTAGTTCTTTCACCCGTAATTATAGCGGAAGCGGACAGGGACTCCGTGAGAACCTTGAGGTCCCTTGCTTGGCCCTCTTTGAAGGAGTCAACGTTCCCGAGAACCTTTATCAGAAGCAGTTTCTCCCGCTTCGCGGCCAGGTCGAAACAGCCCCGGAAGTATTCAAAAGTATCGTAACCTCTTTCCTCCAGAAACCTTTTCAGGTCCCGTATCAGGTCAACCTTCATGGTTATATTTTTAAGACAGAAAACTAATAAAAGTCTTGCAGTTTAACTGTCCCTATTAGATGGGACCGTGGCTTAGCTTGGTTAGAAAGAACCTTTTTCGAAAAAAGGTTCATCAAAAAGGGAAAGACTTGACCAAAGCGCCGGTCTTATAAGGCCACCGCGCGTAAATCGCCGAAAACGCGGGTTTTCGTGTTTTACGAAAGCTTCGCTTTCGGTAAATTCCGTCGTGCGCGGCATGGAAGCCGGAGATCTCGGGTTCGAATCCCGGCGGTCCCATCAGAATCTTTTTTAAACATTCATGAAAAAGAATATTTGAATTGAAGGTTTTGGAAAGCTTCCTCCGTCAATCCCGGCGGTCCCGTTCCTCAGCTTCCGAACAATCCATTCCTGTTCATACTTTTTTTCTCCTTTTCAAGTACCTCTCCCGTCTCTGCGTCCAGGGAGATAACTATGATGGAGAGGCTCTTTCCCACGAAGACGGCCCGCCATTCCTGTCTTCCACCTTCCGATTTCAATGAGAATAAGAGCTTTTTATAGGAGCCTCCGAACTCCTCCTCAAGAACTTTCTTTACCTTCTCCAGGCCTTCTTTCGCGCCTACTTTAACCTCCTCAAGACTTATTTTCCCTGTATCCTCCCGCAGCGGTGCGTCCGTCACTCCCAACGTCGCGTCCTCTGAAGTTACTTCCACTGCAGTTATTTCGTTTTTCCCTTCGGAGTAGAATGCGAGGTTCCAGACCTCTGGCCCCTCTCCCTCCTCAAGCATGAGGTACGCGGAGCAGAGGAATCCCTCCTCGTCCAGAATATCCTTGATTTCATCCAGATCTTCGGCTTTCTCCACGGCAGCCTCAAGATTCATAAATATAAATAACAGTGTATGTATAAAAGTAGTTGCCTTGGCTGGGCCTGTGGTCTAGCGGCTATGACGCCACCTTCACGATACGAAATCGGGGATTTCGAACTTTCCTACTTCGTAGAAAAGAGGTGGAGATCCGCGGTTCAAATCCGCGCAGGCCCATAGTTCTATCCTTAAATAGCTTTTTATAAACTCAAAACAAATCCTCTTTAGGTGGTAAGATTCCAAAACTTCAACATCCTGGAAAAAAGGATTCGACCATCAAGTGGTTCATCTTCTTTTTTATCCCGATAATTAATCTGTACTTCCTCTGGAAGCTTGCTGAGAGCGTTTCTGGTCATGAAGTAGGAGTTTCTGGGGAGTACGAGGCAGTAAGACACAGAGACAGGAAGGACTCCACGGGAAAATGGTTCGTGGTTTTTCTGATACCTGTGACAATCATGGTAATAGCTGTCGGAGGGCTTTTCGGGGGAGCCCTGATAGGAACTGAGGCAGGTGTCGCAGGAGGTGCAGCGGGCCTCATGATTGGCTACGTGGCCGCTTTCATCATAGGTCTGTACCTCTTGTACAGGATTGCCCAGTTTGTGTCCGGCCATGAGAAGAAGTTCGGCGAGTTTGAGAGAGTTGACCACATGGACAGGAAGGAGTCCACTATCAAGTGGATTATCTTTGGACTGATTCCGCTACTGAACCTTTACTTCCTTTGGAGGACTGCGGAGATGGTCTCCGGCCACGAAGTGGTCCATAGTTGATTTTGAAGTCAGTATGGACCAAAACCCTTTTTTCTTATTTAGATTTTTTCTCAGAGGAAAAATGCGGGGATATAGGCGAGTCCCATTGCAAGGAAGAAGGAAGAAATCCACCTCAACCCAGTGAAGGTTATCTTTTTCTTGCTCCTCTCCGACTTTTCTCCTGATATCCCACTCCCTATGATTGCAGGAAGGATTGCCAGGCTAAACGATACCGGAACCCCCAGAAAAACACCCACCTGAGCAAGTATACCAGAGCTTATCAAAGCTGCGAGCGACCTCCTGGGCCCCACTGTTGAGTAGTCGTAGGACACTGCCTTTATTATTCTGGGAGAATACATCCAGGCCCCCAAAAGTATGGTGAAACCTCCGAATACGAGAAGGCTTGTGGTGCTGTATCCCAGTCCTTGGAGGGGTCCTACGGCCAGGCCGACGGAGGCCGCCCCGGCTGTATAGGCAACGTAACACCCCGCTATCAGTAAAAAGTATCGTATCATATCTCTGTTTTCTTCCTTGTGCAGGTATTTCCGAATAACTTTCGACACAATGTATCCCATCATCGAAGCTGCGAGGGGGGTTAGGATCCAGAACAGCACGATCTTTTGTAGGGAACCCCACATTATATTGTTTCCGAAGGCGAGGCCGCTCCCCACAACAGCACCGACTATGGTAAAGGCGGTGGGCATAGGATAGTCGGTTATTACGCTGAGGAGGACAAGCGATGCTCCTATAATCAGTATAATCGCAGCTTGAAGGATAACTATCTCTCCTGTGAGTATTTCGGCACCAACGCTCTCCGCCACCCTCTCTCCCTGCAGGATCGAGCCTATCAGTGCCGAGATGCCCGCAAAAAGGGCCAGTTTCAGTATATTTGAGGAGTTAGATATGTTCACGGGCGCGAAAGCCGGGGCTACGCTGGAAGATCCTATAGAAATCCCCATGAATACGGATGCGGATATTGCCACTATGAAAAGGAAAGCTTCCATTTTCTCTCTTCACTCTTCTAAGCCGAATTTTCCCTTAAGCTTCCTACTGTTTTCTTCCTGAGGTGTGTTTACCTCCATTTCGTATTCATCGTCTTCAATCTTCCTCAGGTCCACGGAGAAGTCGCGACACTCGAAGAAATACGGATTAAATTTCAGCATGAGTTTGGAATAGATGGACCCTTCCACGGTCCTGAGCAGATTCATTAGCTTGGCGACTAGGGGGCGGAAGAGGTTTTTCAGAGCTTCCTTGGCCTCGTTTTTTGGAACTTTCCTGCACTTGACCCTCTCCTCTGCTTCCTTAGTTTTTACCATAGCCCTGGAGAGGTCCCTCTTAATCCCCTCTCCCTTCTTTTCTGCTTTTGTCTTTTCCGTCACCGCGTCCAACACGGTCTTCTTCTTTATATCCTTCTCGTGATCAGAAGATCTGGGCCTCCACCTTTCAAATTTTTTCGCAGAAGAGTTCCCCTCCTCTCCCTCTATAATTTCTCTGACTCTTTCTGAGAAATCGGCTATCTCTTCCATATCGCCCCTCTTCTTCACGCCTGAATTCGTGGCCTTTATCCTTTTTTGGAGAGGCATCTTACAGATGCCATAATATGCTAGCTACTATATAAAACTTGCCCTTGCGCGGCCCCAAATCTTTATTAAACTGTTTTCCAAGCATTTACCAGGGCCCGTAGTCTAGTGGAAGGAATCTTTTCCAAAAAGATTCATCAAAAGGTTCCAACGAAAAGACGCCACCTTGGCATGGTGGAGACCGCGGGTTCAAATCCCGCCGGGTCCATCACTTTTCTGAGTTTACAAGCTTTCTCCTAGAGAATACTTTCAATATTTTCATTTTCCAGGTATTCAGAAATCCTTGCAGGAAGGTCTTCCAGATCCCAGTCCTTGATTTCTTCCAGGGTAAATATTTCACCAAAATCGAACCTTCCCTTCCATTTATTGAATCTGTAGTTTCCCCCGTAAGATACTTCCGGAACCACCCTTATCTCAGTATCTATACTAAGTAAATCCCTTTCGTCCTTTAGAGAGTCGTAAGTATTCCTCATACATCCCCCTGCAAATCCACCACCAAGGAGAACCTTTTCGTGTCCCCGGACTAGATCCTTGGAATCCCTCGGCCTTAGCTTCCCGTGTGCCTTTTCCTCAAGCGCTTGATCGTAAAGCCCCTGATCTCTCCCGTAGGACGTTCTATCACCCGCAGGCAGCTCGTAGGCTGTTCCACCGAACTTCTGTAGAACCTCAATAACTTTATCCTCTGTGTGTCTACCGTCGTAGTACGGATGTGCGTGGACCATAATCAGACCGGTTGCGTCTTCCTTCATAGAAGATAGAAGGGATATCTAAAATTTAAATACCTCGAATCATTCGATCCTATATCTCAGAAAAGCTGCGATGCCCCCCATATTGTTTAATTTCTCGCCTGATTCGTGCCTCTCCGAGACTATTAAAACCCCCGCCCCTTTGTCCTCGGCCTCGGCAACCAGTTCCCTGTGCTCCTTCAGTTTCTTCTCCGAGACCAGGATTCTCTCCACGGCCCCCATTTCCACGGCCTTTTTTACTTCTTCCTCTCCGTACGTGACCTTTCCCGTATCCTTGGAAATCTCTTCAAAAACCCTCTCCACCTCCTTGCTCTCCTCCGAAATCCTCGATTCCCTCACGATGTCCTCTATAATACCCCTGTTTATAACCTCCTGGACGCCCGTCCTCTCCGTCTGGCTCGTGGAAGCCTTGGTTACCTTCTCCGCCATTTCTTTGTTCCTGTCCTTTATTTTTTCGTAGAGTCCGTCTTTGGCGAAACCAGGACCCGCCACAACTACTTTGTCGAAATCTTTGTACTTTCTTTCCAGAATCGAGATCACCTCGCCGAAATACTCCCCACTTTTCTCTGAATCGTACTGCTTTCCCGGCTCCCTGGACTCAACCTCGGTCAGGATATCTACTTCGTTCGTGACTTTGGCCAGAGTAGCTTTATCCCGGTCAAGGACGCAGACCAAGACCTTCGGTGGCTTTCTGTAGGCTCTCTTGAGGGTCTTGAGCTGCCAGTCCTTCCATCCACCTTTCTTCACTACCGTAAGAACTTTCCCGGGCTCCGCGACTATCGTGTGGTAGCTGTCCATTTCCACGTCCTCGGGCCCTTCCTGTATCTTTCCGGTGATTCTAAGGTTACCTGTGTGTTCGTGTATTTTGATTTTTTCCGCCTGGATGGTCAGGTAAACAGGTCTCTTCTCCCCCTTCTCTTCGCCATCCTTCCTTTCAATCATCTTTCTGCGTAAGGTCCTTCCGCCCACCAGGTCGCCCTCTTCAATAACGTGCTCCAACTCCCACACGTCGTTGGGATTCTCCACCTTCAGCTTCACAAGACCTTGTTTTTCGTTTCTTTCCAGGATTTTCACGATACCACCCGACAAATATTTATTAGTTACATGAATTAATATAAGTGGTAAGATGGATTTTGCAAGGGTTCTGCTGGTTGCTATAGTTCTCTTTGGAGTTCTCCTAGTCCTATTTGGAGGGGAGATGGATTTCATAGAAGACGGTGAGGAAGAAGGCCCTCTGATTCCTGGTCCCAGCGACGGTGATGAGGAGGAAGGTGAGGAGGAGCCCGGGGAGGCTTTCTACGTGGGAAGGATAGAAGACACGGCCTTCAAGCACGTGACTCTCTCGAACGAACCCTTTAAGGTTTCGTTCCACGAGGAGGAGAGGACCCTTGGAAAACTGGAAGATGTGGATGTCAGGAGGGGCATAGGCACCAGCGAAACCCGCTCGGTTGCCTTCAACCTTACTCAGAGCGAACTTGATAATATAGTTTCCTTTGGTCTGGACTTCTGGGTGAAGGACACGAACCGGATGAATGAACTGGAGCTATTCCTCAACGGTGGGGAGGTATACTCCGGTTACCCCGCCCCCGAGAGGTCTTATACCGTAGATGTGAACAGGACTCTGCTCGATAAGACAAACGAACTGGAGATATCCCCCAAATCCTCCGGCTGGAGGTTCTGGGCTCCGACCGTTTACATACTGGAAAACTTCACGATGAAGGCTGATATACTTGGGAGGAATGAAAGGAGTTTCGAGTTCTCCCTCACGGAAGATCAGGCCGACAACTTCAGGATGGGGAGGTTGGTTTTTATGCCCGACGAGTTTGTGGATGAGAGTCCCCTCGTGGTTCAGGTCAACGGAAAGGACGTTTACAGGGACATACCGGAGTATCGGGCGGAAAGGTCGATGTGGATAGACTTTGAGGAAGCTGAGGTGGAGGAAGGACAAAACGAGCTAACCCTTTTCACCGAGGTGGATTCCTCTTACAGCTTCGACTCAGCGAAAATGGTTTATTTCTGGAACGCCGGCTATTCCGAGGCCTCCAGGAAAGTGCTCGATGTAAGTTCCGGAAACTATAACCAGCTCCCTGGCAACATAACTTTCCAAATAGACCGTATAGAGGGAAACCCCAGGTTCCTCACCCTGAAGATAGAAACTGCAGAAGGTGAGGAAAAGGATATCCTGGCCGGTAAACCCCTAAAAGAGGGAGAAACTATTTCAATAGAGATAACGAAGGATGATTTGGCGGTGGGAGAAAATACCCTCCAGTTTGAAGTAGGGGGAGAGGGAGGCTTCTACCTCTCCGACTTCGAAGTAACCTATTAAAAGTGAAGATTTTAAAGTAAAACAGGTGGAAGGTTGCCCAAAGATCCCCGTGAAAGAGCCAGGCAGGCTTTGATTAACCACAGGAAGATGGAAGTTCCCAGAGACGAGGCCGTCCGCAGGACTTCTGATGTCTTCGAGAACGTGAGCCGCGACTATATCGAAAAGCTCGCCGACAGGGTTTACGGGAAGGAAGAGAAGGGAAAACCGAAGCCAAAAACAGAAAGAAGGGAGCCGGAGATGGAGGCAGCCAAAGAAGAGCATAAGGAAAAAATCAAAGAGAAGATAGAGAAAGCCGAGACGTGGGAAGAATTACAGGAAGCTCAGCAGAAGGTCAGGAAATGGGGACTTCAAGGCGGCAGGAATTTGACAGGAGATGAGGAACAGGAGCTATATAAAATGATTCAAGAAAAGCAGGCTGAAGAGAGACTTCCACCTTCTGATAAAGACAGTGGAGAAGGAAAAGGCGAAGAAACGGAGGAAGATGAATCCAAATGGAACTGGTACTGTGACAACTGCGAGGAAATCCACGATGATTGGACTTACGACCCGGATAAAGAAGTGTGGGAATGTAATAAATGTGGAGAATTTGCTAGAAGCACAGAAAGGCTGGAGGAATTAACGGCAAAGGCGAATAAAAAGGAAGAGGAAAAGGAAAGGGCATCGAGCGAGTTTGGCGAGGCGCTGCGCTCGAGGGTCGCAAGCATAGCTTTCATGTTCATAGCGGTTTTAATTATAGCCATAGTCCTCCCGATGATAGGCTTCGGAGGAATGGCCTACGCCTTGACCATGCTTGGAATAATTGGTTTAGTCTTCGACCGTATTTTTCCTAAGACGCTTCCGTGGGGCTACGCGAAGCCCGGTTTCAGGGTATTCGGATTCATATTCCTTACGGGCGGCCTTTTGGCTTTCGTCGGTGATCGGGCAGTGTTTAGGATGATCCCCATGATCGTCGCGGCCATAGGAATCTTCACCTTTCCCAGCAAGCCTTCTGCAGACCGGGAAGAGGAGAGGCAGCTGGAAAGAATAATGATGATTATGAGGTTTATTTACGGTGCTTTTGTTCTGATACCTCTATTCAACTGGACATTTGTATGGGGTTCCGGAATATGGAGTACAAATTGGAAACTTGGTCTTTCCCTACTCTCTCTCTCATTAGCCTTCTTTATCGTAATTCCTAAATTTAGAGATTACGGAGAAGGCAAGCCTGGTGAAATAGCAAAAGGTTTCAAGGAGGCGGCAGATGGCTTTATAGAAGCGGTTAACAAGGGACCGCCGGGAATTTTAAAAACATCTTTAATCTTTTTTATTATCATAGGTGTTATTCTGGCAATTATTATTTCCCCCCGTTGGATACTTCCAGTGGTTGCTGGTTTTATTGGGATAATTTTTTTGTATAAGGCCTTTGGTTCTGGACAAGCCGGTACCGCGTTTTCCGGAATTACTGGCTTAATTGGCCTGGTTTTGGGTGGATACGCCCTCATGGGAACCACGGTCGCGGCCGTCCTTTACATCGGTATCGTCTTGATGGGACTCTCCACAGCCGTTCCTATTCCAGAGGCCAGGCCTGTAATGGGGATGATAGTTTTACCTATAGCAATTATGGCCGCAACCACGGCCTATCCACAGGTTATGGGGGAGGCTGTATTTGGGGATTGGTGGCCGACCGTGCACAACAGGATACAGGTAATTGAGTCGGCAGCTTCTCCTATGCTTACAGGTTTCCAGGATATTCAGATGACTATGGGCCAGGGCTGGACCTGTCTCCAGTCACCGCAGGCGTGTATGGAGATATGGCGGCCGGATACCGAGGCTGAGAAGTCCTACACGGCAGTTGAGGTAACCAATCCGGAGCCGGTAGGCCTTCCAGGGAACAGGATTGAGGAACCAATAAAAACTGACCAAGGTTTTGACGAAGAGGGTATATTTACTTACACCTTTGACCTGAAGAATACCCTGACCCGTGAAGACGTCGACGAACCACCTACCGTAGAGGATGTCAAGTTGGCTCCCAGGACTATTTACGACACCTCCGAGAAAACATGGTCGCCCGACGGCCCCGTTCTTAATACTATAGGGAGCAGTTGGGAGTTTGGTCCGCCTTGTGAAGATGCGAGTGGACACACAGAATCCGATGATGACGAAGAATCATATAGGGCTTATTGGGATTCACAACCCTGTAAAGTCGACCTCAGACCCGGACAGTCCCACACTTTCACGGTCACACACACTGCTTTCGAAGAAAACGCGAAGCCTGGAGAGTACATGACTTACGGCATCGACGCGGCCTACGATGTCCACACCTACGCAGATCTGGAGGTGGAAATTTACAGCGAGGACAGGTACGACCAGCTCCGTGACACAGATTTCTATGAACCCACGTCAAGGTTCGAATGGGGTCCCCTTGCTGTCGGCCTCGGCGTGGGCACGCAGCAGCCCGTGAAAGACGGTGAGACCAGGACCCTTTTCTTCCCCGTGACCAACCGGGGCGAGGGCTATCTGAGAGATATAACGATCAAAAATATAACGATAGACGGAGAACCCGTAGAAAGCAATGATGGAAAGGAATGCGGCAAGGTTATAGAGAAGGACATCAACAACAGGCTAGAAACTATAGAGAGCCTGCAGGCACACGAGCATGAGACAGGTGAGAAGCTGGGTCTGGAGCCGGACGAGACAATCGATGCGAGGTGTGTCGTCGACGGTGAACAACACTTGGACATAGATGGTGCTCCTGACCAGACCAAAAACCTGATGACGGAGGTAGAGTACAGGTATCAGTTCAGCAGGACCAGCACGGTCGAGGTGAGGTACGAATGTATTCCTGGCCACGATGAATACGGCGATAGTCGGTGTAAAGATAGCTTCGAGGAGGATTACAAGTGCGATGGAGACGTCTATAGATGTGTTCCAGAGGATGGAGATGAGGACGATGGTGGGGGTGGAGGAGGATGAGGATGGTGAGTAAATGGAAAGATTTATATTTACTGGGGAGCAAAAACAAGATATAGTGGTTTTATGAAAAGGTTTGTGGTTCTGATCCTGGCCCTGGGATTAGTCTTATTTACCTCTGGATGTGTGGAAGGAGGAGGCCTTGCCGGGATCATGGGCGTCGGCACGGAGGAAGAGGAAGCTCCCAGCGACGTTCTTGAGGTTGCCGATAAAAATGTAATACCCAATCCGCCCATAGCTTCGGATTCGGGCTTTGAGTTTTCTTTCCTGGTAAAGAATCTGTACGAGAATGAGGACACCGAAGGTGTTGACGTGGAACTTTACGATTGGGGTATGTGTAACCGAACGGAAGGCAGTGATATCAGAGATGACGACATATACAGGGGAGGGGAGAGGGAGGTTCGGTGGAATTTTGAGACGCCCGATTCCGAGGATATGGGACACATGCCAAGAGACTGTTCACTTAGATTTAGAGTGAGCTATACCTTCGACGCCCGGTCCACACACGACCTATACCTCGTGACCCAGGACCATGTCAGGGAGATGGACCGGAGAGGTGAGAGCATAGGGGTCAGTCCGACGGCGAGCTACGCAGACGGACCTATCAAGGCCTACATAGACTTCTGGGGAGACCAGCCCCTTATCGAGGAAACTGATGTTGGTTTCGATATCTACATGGAGAACACAGGCGAAGGAAAGATGGGAACCGAGCTGGGTACCGAGGATATAACGATAAAGCACAACGGCGAGGAAATAAAAGACTTCTACACGGAAGAGCAGGATAATGGAGGTAAATACTGTATATGGCCTATGAGGAATACCGATAAAACCCTTTACTTCAGCGAGGGCTCCACACCGAGAATATCCTGCGTCATTGAAGACGCGACAATAGAAGGACCGGGCCCGGTAGAGGAGCAGACAGTCCAGGTCGAAATAAACGACTACGAGTACGAGCTTTTGCACGAGCATAGTGTAGAGGTAGAGCCGTAGATTCCAAATCCCTTGATCAGACATGAATAAGACGGCAGCTGTTCTCCTGGCCTTACTTCTTGTAGTAGGTGTATCGGGATGTATGGGCTTCGCTACGGACGTTGACCTGGCAGGGATTCTGGGGGTTGGTGAGCCGGAGTATATAGTCACGGAAAAGGTTTCGGTTTCGGCGGAGTCTCTGCGGGATGAAGTTGAAGTGGGCAGGAAGACAAGGCTTCAGTTCGAAATTGAGAACGAAGGAAATGCCACTGTTGGCGACGTTTTGCTGAAGATGACGGACCTCGGCCATTTTGAGTCGGTGGAGGAGGACGCGTACAAGGAGAAGGAGGTTGGCGATCTCAAACCAGGAGAGATCAAAAACCTGGAATGGGGGTTTGTGGCGGGAGATGTCCCCATGGCCAGGACTTCTAATTTCCGTTACAGGGTTGGGTACGATTCAGAAGGGTATGCAAGCTACGGCGTCGCCATCATGTCCGAGGACGAGTTTCTAAGGAGGAAGGATGAGGGCGTTGAGGAGCCTTTGGAGCTGGGGTATTTCAAGAGGGATTCGCCCCTTGACATAAACATCTCCACACCCGACGAACAGCCAGTACTGGGAGGAGATGATTTCATACTTGAGATAAAGTTCAGGAACGTCGGCGAGGGAAGTGTAAAGGATCAGGTCCTTGAAGAGGGGAGCGTGGTCTTGGACTGGCCCGAGGATTCGCTGAACCAGAAAGGTGGATGCCAGGGAAAGATGGTTGAAGAGAATGGCAACCTCACTTTGGCCGATGACCTTTACTTCCATGAGGATGAAACTTCCACGATATCCTGTCGTTTTGTTGCTCCTGACAAGGTGGACATACTTGAAGAGGAGTCGTTTGAAGTATATGCTGACTACAGATACATTATTGATGGTATGGTTTCCGTGACAGTCGCACCTTAAAGGCAAAGCCTTATAAAGTAAATATTCCAAAATACAATTAGGTGGATAGATGAGAGCTAAGAAGATCGGTGCTTTACTTATCACATCTTTGCTTGTAGTTGCGGTTTCCGGTTGTTTAGACTTCGGCGAGGAGGAGTCAGAACCGCAACAAGACGGTGTAATAATTGATAGACTTGAGGCCTATCCAGAGGCCGTCTATAGTAACGAGGATTTGGAAATCATACTGGATGTCAAAAATATGGGAACAGTAAATGCGGAAAACATCAAAGCTCAAATCTTCAACCGAGGAAAACTGAGTTTGAAGGAAAATGAAGATAATCCGAAAGACATCGATACCTTGGAGAAGGCCACAGATGAATATCAGGGAGAGTCGAGGACGGAGGACTGGAGCCTTGAAGCTCCAGAGGTGGAGTCAGTCGAGCGGACAGACAACCCGAAGGTGAGGGTATATTACGAATACGAAACCGTTGCCGAGGTGAACGTTCCTGCCCTGAACAGAAACGAGCACAGGGCAAGGGCAAGGGAGGACGAAGAAATACCTGCAGTTGAAGCACCGGTGACCTCCGCAGGACCGTTTTCCGTGAGCCTGCCGGAGCCAGGCAGGGCACCTTCTATAGAGGAAGGTGGTGATGACTTCAGGCTGACTATTATTGGCCAGAATACCGGGCCTGGCACCGCATACCTGGAGGGTAGCGTCCTGGACGACCTGGATAGGAATACTATAGAAATGAAGATAGATGTCGGAGACCCTGGAGAACTTGTAGGCGACTGTGCCGATGCTTACGGAGGAGAATTTGGAGAGGTAAGTTTCTGGGATCACGACTTCAGGAAAGGATGCAGAATAGATATTGATGAAGACGATGTTGAGCCCGAGATGGCGATACCCGTAAAAATCAGACTTCGTTACGGATACTTCGTAGAGGACGACGTTACTGTTACTACTCAGCCGGAAGTTTGAAGAAAATTTCTGAGATAAAAAAAGAGTGGTGGGTCCGCCCCGATTTGAACGGGGGACCTTCGCCATGTCAAGGCGACGTCATTTACGTGGAATCTTATAACCAACCTTTACAAAAGATTCCCAGCCGCTAGACCACGGACCCTTTCTTTAACAAAACGGCGTAGCTCATTTCCTCCTGAGGGTCTCCCACTAGCCCCTCCTTCAGCACATCCATCTCGAACAGTGAGTTAATTTTTTGTTTCTTCTTTTTAAAGTTTCTTTCATTGCAGTGGCTGGTGATTAGTGCGTAGCCTCCTTTACTGAGAACCCTCTCTATCTCCTCCGGACTCTTGAGGAGGTGAACAGTATCGAAGGAAACCACGAAATCAAAACTCTCCTCTTTCAGAGGTATTCTGTCACCCGATCCAAGCATTAATCTAACGCCTTCCGTGGCTAAGTCGGTTTTTTCAATATCCAGGCCAACAATCTCGGCGTCCATACCTCTTTCAATCAGCTTTTTCTCAAACCATCCTTTACCCACACCGACGTCAAGAACTCGGCAGTTTTCTATATTTAACTTATTCTTCAGGGGCAGGATAAAGTCCAGTAGTATCTCTGTGTACTTCTTCTCTTGGGTAGACTTCATCCAGTCTGAATATATCCTGCTGCTGAAACCTTCAGACATGGTTCTACCTGCGTCGTCGAGCTTTAAATTTCTTGTTATTTCTTGGCAACTTCTATTAGATGGGCTATGCCACTCAGGACGAAGGCCCCGCCCACCCAGTATTTTATCAGAGAGGGGTACCTTATTACCAGTATCCCCGTCACTATCAGGATTATCCCGACGAAGACAGTGGTTATTTTCCTGGTTTGAGACATTTTATCTTCAACCTCCTCAAGTATATCGACCATACCCATCAGGTTCCAGGGACCGCGGTCAAGCCTGTGTCTTTCTGCAAATGCCGTTACCCCAGACCTTACTTCCTCCCAGAAATCCGAGAAGAATACTATATTCAGAAGCAAAAGAGATATAACAACTACTACAGTGTAGGTTATACCTGCCCAATAGTCCGCGAATTCAGTCAGAAGAAGGCCCACTTCGTCGAAGAATATTCCCAGGCCAGCACCGTAGATAACCGCGGAGATTCTGTTAAGGTTTTTATCTTTGTATATTATTGATATCCATCCTGCGATTATAAGGAGACCCACGCCGTAGTATAAGTGATGTAGGATGTATTTCTCAAAGGGAAAGATGTCTGCAGCGGTCCCTACATTTCCCAGGAAGTACACATATATTCGCGCGGCCAAAAACGAGATGAGAAAGGATACGAAAACAAGGAAGGGCACCTCGTCGCTTTTCTCCTGAATCACATCTCTCCAGGACATACCTTATATCTATATTTCAAGAAATAAAACTGGTGCGGTCGCCGGGATTTGAACCCGGGCTACGACCGTGGCAGGGTCGTGTCCTAGCCACTAGACCACGACCGCACGGTATTTCAGTTGTCCGTTAATCAATATAAAGCTTTCCCGAACGCTATCCTGGTAACAACGCTTCCCCGGCATGCTCTATGAACTCCTCGTGGTTTTCAAACACACTGTCAGCATCGGCTCCTTTCAGAGCCTCGCTGTCCACGTAGGTCGCTATTGCCCAGCAGGTTGCACCGGCCCTCTTCGCGGCCTTCACGCCCAGGGGCGCGTTTTCCACGACCAGAACTTCTTCGGACGAAAGTCCCAGCCTTTCGAAACATTTACTGTAGGGCTCAGGCTCGGGTTTTTTGTTCTCCGTATCGTCCTCGGTTATTATCTCGTCAAAAACACCCCCGAAATATTCTTCTATGTAACCTTGTGCAGTGTCTCGGTTGGTTCCTGTCACCAGTCCAAGCTTGAACTTGTTCTTGAGCCTTTCCAGGAAGTTCCTTATTCCTGGAAAGGGTTCTGTGTTCTCTATCTCGTCGAACATCTCCCTCTTCTTCTCGACTAGATCCCTTACAATTTCATCCCCAGTCTCAACTCCCTTCTTCCCGAGAATATCTCTTATGACGAGCTCCGACCCTTCTCCTTCCAGCATGTAAACGTCTTTCCTGTCCACATCCACGCCTATTTTTTTCAGAGTTTTCTCAAATGAAACCGCGTGGTACTGCATTGAGTTTACCAGCACGCCGTCCATGTCGAAAACTATACCTTTGAACTCTTCTACCATGTCGAGACTGTGTATCTCATGATTAAAAAAAGAAATGGCGCCGGCGGCAGGATTTCCCGAACCTTCTCCTTTTTGATGAACCTTTTTTCGAAAAAGGTTCCTTTGAACCTGCGCGGGCCTAGTCGACCGGCGTAGGTGAGACCTACGCGCTCTGTCCTTAACGCCCAGTGGATGTTTCTCTTTCATCGCGTTTGCTCAACATATCCGGACTCGAATCCACCGCCTTGAGCCTGACTCGGCCACGCCGGCGCAGTTTATATGAAAGGCCTCAAACTATAAGAGTTTAATCCTTGGTCAACCTGAACTCGTATCTCATGGGTATAAATGCCTCTACATCGCCGTGATAACCACAGTTTTCACATCTAAAACCGACCTCAGTCCTTTCCCCTTCCAGATTTTTTGCGTAGAGGCCCCTTAACTCTCCACCACAGGCAGGACATTCCTCTGGCCTCTTTTCTCGAGACTTTCTCGTTTTTACCGTTACCTCCACGTTTGAAAGTTCCAGCGCTATCCTTCTTGTCCTTTCAGGGGATATCTGGAAAGAATCGTCTATCCTCTGAAGCTCCTCATCCACTAATTTACCAAGTTCTTCCTGACTTCTTACAACGCCTCTCTCCTTCAGTTTCTGTCTTATTATCCTCTTCACCAGCTCAGGATTGGGTATCTTCAACCTCAAGCACCTCATCCGACTTTTCTTCTATCATATTTTCAACGTCAGTTTCACTCTCAACTTCTTTCAGCTCTTCCTCCGTGAACTCCGAAATACCACTGTCCTCGGCCTCGCAGCCCGGTTTGGTAAACTGTCTTCCCGTAATTTCCCTGCATTTTTTCTTTATTTTTTCTCTTCCAAGACCTACAAGAGGTCTTATAATGGGGAGGTCACTGACTGAATCAGTTGCACTCATTCTCTTTAGGTTGTTTCCAATAGACTCACCGGATATTACGGCCTTGGCGTTCCTTTTATCTGCAACTTTGGACGCGAGCCTGTACAGAAACCTTTTACAAAGCACGCAGGTCATCCCCCTTTTTCCCTCCTCGGAAAATGTGAAAATATTATCGCTATGGTCAAATTCTAGCGCTTCCACAGGCGACCCATGGCTCCATTTTCTGAGCTCCTTCACAACTTCTCCACTTCCCCCTCCTTGGGCATAAGGCCCGAGGTTCCCATGTAAAGCCACGACTGAACACCCCCTCTTCATCATAAGCCAGGTTGCCAGAAACGATTTATACCCTCCCTTTAGAAGGGAAACCACCTTTCCCTGTGTGCCGAGCGGTAGCCCCCCAGGCCCTTCTATCTTATCTGTGAAGATATAACACTGCCCTTGTCTGACCTCCGCCATGATCTTTTTATCGGGTTCGTCGAGGTCTACCTCTGCTTCTACCCTTTTTAGTATTTTAGCTCCAGCAACTTCTTCTACGTCTTTGGAGCTAAAGTCATGGCTGCCCGTCCTCCTTACCCTGACAGCGAAGCTTTCCCCACTTTCTATATTTTCCTCCCCGACTTCAGCCAGCCTCTCCGTTATTTTTTCAAAGCTTGCATCCATTTTTTCGCAGGGGGAGAAGCTAACTATTCCAAAGGTCCTTTTCAGGACCTCAGAGGCCCGTTCGACTTCTTTGGTGTTTACAAATATTCTTCCATACCCCCTTTTTATGTTTTCCTTGATTTCCTTGGATTTCAGGCCCTCGTGAATGTTATGGATAAGTCTGTCCTCAAAGCTTCTTCTAACGTGATCGCTTTTCAGGCCTATTTCACCGTAACGTATCAATATCCAGTCCGCTTCCATGAGGATTACCTCTCTCTGCAGGATTTGACGAACTCCATGAAAACAGGGTTCGGCCTTTCGAACTTTGAAGTGAATTCGGGATGGAACTGCGTACCAAAGTAGAATGGATGGTCTTCCAGCTCGACTGTCTGAACTATATGTTTTTCCTTCTTCGCCACTCCGGTAAGCTTCAATCCGTTTTCTTCTAGGCGAGAGTGATATTCGGGGTTTATCTCGTATCTGTGTCTGAACCTTTCTTTTATCTCCTCTTGTCCGTATATTTCGTGTGCCATCGAGTTTTCCTTTATTTTCGTCACTTGACCTCCCAGTCTCATGGTCCCGCCTTTCGCCTCTACACTCTTCTGTTCGGGGATAAGGTCTATAATCGGATGTGGTGTGTCTTCGTCGATCTCCGTAGAATTGGCCCCTTCCAGCCCACATTTGTTTCTAGCGAACTCCGCCACCATAAGCTGAAGCCCATAACAGAGACCGAGTATGGATATTTTATTTTCCCGACAGAACTCCGCTACCTTTATCTTTCCCTCTGTGCCCCGTTTTCCAAACCCCCCAGGTATTATCACTCCTTCTGTATTTTTTAATACTTCCTCCACGTCTTTTTCACCTTTCTCGATTTTAGTCGTCTCCAGGAACCTGTAGTTCACTCCACAGCTCAGGTGGGCGGAGCAGTGTTTGAGGGCTTCCATTATGGAGATATAGGAATCTTCCAGTTTGGTGTATTTGCCACATATAACCACATTAATTTCTTCCTCAGGATCTTCCATCCTTTCCACCAGTTGTTTCCAGTCTTCCATATCACTTTCCTTGTTTTCCAGACCAAGCTCCTCTGATACTACTTCGTCCGCTCCATCCTCCATAAGGCTCAGGGGTATTCTGTAGACATCCTCCACATCGGGATTTGATATTACATGGTCTTTCGGCACGTCACAAAAGAGAGCTATCTTCTCTTTGACTTTTTCTTCTAACCTCTTCTCCGCCCTTCCAACTATTATATCCGCTTCAAGTCCTAGCCTCTGTAGTTCTTTGACCGAGTGCTGTGTAGGCTTCGTTTTCTGTTCTCCGACCGTTTCAAGCCACGGTACGAGTGTCACATGTATGAGACAGGTCTGTTCCCCCGGAAGTTCACTCCTCATCTGCCTTATCGCTTCCAGAAAGATCATGTTCTCCATGTCACCGACCGTGCCCCCTACCTCGACCAGTACGACCTCTGCTTTCTCCTTCTCCCCAACCCTTTCCAACCTCTCCTTTATCTCGTCCGTGACATGTGGTATCATCTGGACGGTATTACCTAAGTATTCTCCTGCACGTTCCTTCTTTATCACAGACTGAAAGATCTTACCCGAGGTCAGGTTCCAGGTAAATTTCCCATTTATACCAAGGAACCTTTCGTAGTGTCCGAAGTCCATATCCACCTCACCACCATCTTCCAGCACGAAAACCTCACCATGTTCTATAGGGTTCATCGTTCCGGGGTCAACGTTGAGGTAGCCGTCGCATTTTATAGGAACAACTTTGTGACCCCTTGTCTGAAGGAACTTTCCGATGGAAGCGGATACCAGCCCTTTACCCAGGCCGGAAAGCACGCCTCCAGAAATGAAAACCCACTTTGTCCCCTGCATACTATAAATAAACAGCTATGATTTAAAAATTTATCCGCTGATATATTCCGAGTTTTTATCAAAGAAACGAAGCTCTTTGTTGTGGTGTTCACTTACGCCAGTCCTCTTGCTGGACCCCATCTCTTCTACTTCTTCTCCTTCACAGATCCTTATATCAGAGCTACTCTTGGTAACGTCCTGGTCGTTGTATTCTTTGGTTATGTTTAGCGCCTGGGTCAGCTTTCCAGGACCGTTTGTAAGCTCCTCTTTCTCTTCCACGCCTCGATTTTCTCTCATTTTTCCCACACCCTCCCTTGGTTCCAGAGCCCTTATGAGGACCGCTCCGGGGCTTCCCTCTTCCTCGGTGGTCACGTTTAGAAGGTAGTAGATACCGTAGCAAAGATAAATATAGGTCCTTCCTGCTTCTCCGAACATCGGTTCATTTCTTTCTGTCCTTCCGTTGCAGGCGTGTGATGCGGGATCCCCCTCTCCGTAGTATGCTTCGGTCTCCACTATCCTTCCCTTTATCCCATCCCTCGTAAGAACCTTGCCCAGGAGGTCCTTTGCAACCTCCGAGGAGTCCCTCAAATAAAATTTTCTAGGGAGCATTGTATCACAGTAAGGAGAATATACCCCTTCCAATCAGAATCAGGCCCAGGAAAATGATACCAAACCTCGGATACTGGACTCTGGACAGAACTAGTAGGAAACCCCCCAGTATATCTATACCCCCAAGTATTCTCGCGGACATACGAGACCTTATAACGAAAACTGTTTTCCATTATTTAAAAATAAGCATTTAATAGTTGGTGGTATGGACAGGAAGGAGCTTGAGATGAAGCTGCAGAAGCTGGAAGGGTTTTCTGAGCCAAAGGCTGTTTTAGAGCAGTATCGGACTCCTGCAAGGATAGCTTCGACACTCCTGTGGAAGGCCTATATGAGCGGCGAAATCAAAGGAAAGAAGGTATGTGATCTGGGATGCGGGACCGGGACCCTGGCCATAGGGGCAAAGCTCCTGGGCGCCTCGGAGGTGGTTGGAGTGGACGTGGATGAAGGCGCTATTGAAACGGCGAGGAAAAACGCCGAGAGGCTTGATGTAACCGTCGAATTTGAAGCCTCCGAAATCGGTGAATTCAGGGCCGAAGCCGATCTGGTGGTACAGAACCCCCCATTCGGTTCCCAGAAAAAAGGAAACGACCGACCCTTCATCCGAAAATCTCTGGAAATAGCTCCCACCGTCTATTCATTCCACATGAGCGAGACGGAGGAGTTTGTCAAAGAATACGTGAAAGATCTGGGCGGGAGGATTGCCTTCAAGGAAAGGTTGAAATTCCCTCTGAGCAGGACCATGCCTTGGCACGATGAGGACCTCAGAACTATCAAGGTTACGCTCTATAGGTTCGAGAGAAGTTAGTCCTCTACCTTTATAGCGTTTATTTGGCCGTCCTGACCTGGCCTTGATGTGATTTTTGCTTTTCCCCCGCTCGTTTTTACTACTGTACCCTTCGTTACAACATTTCTCCTTACAAAATGGGGATTGGCGGGGGTCTTCAGAACGTCCTCTATTTTCTCGGTTGAAGTCTTTCCCGTCTCTGGATCAGTGACATTGACCTTTGAAGCCTTTTTGGCTCTAATCTTATCCGTCTTCCCTCTTACATCTATCTTTTTCTGGGTGTCCGAGTCCGAAACTTTGCAGAACAATGTTTCTCTTCCAAGCTCGTATTTCCTTCTCTTCCTTTTCGTCTTTCTCCTTCCACCGGAGATGTTTCTTCTGGATTTTCCTTGCCACATATCCTCACAGATTTAGCCTCATCATTTAAATATCTTAAAAGTTGAAAGACTTTAGGTTTGAAAAGGTTCCCTTTCAAGTTTTGACCCATACCTTTAAATAGTATTTCAATAAAAAACAACGTGGTAGCATGGGGGAAAATGGTAAAAGGCCGCTAGATGCGCTGGAAAACGCCAGAGATGAGAGAATAATAGCGAACCTCAAGAACGGTGAAAAGGTCGCAGGGAAGCTCGTGGCTTTTGACCTGCATCTCAATCTCTGGCTGGAGAACGCAGAAAGAGTCGAAGAAGATGGGAGCAAGACCAAGCTTGGAACCATCGTAGTCCGAGGAGACAACGTCATCTTTGCCTCTCCAGCCTAGGACCGTTGCTTCGTGAGGTGTTTTGGAATGACAAAGGGTACACCATCCGCAGGAAAAAAGAAGAAGCAGACCCATGGAATCTGTAGAAGATGCGGCAAAAAGTCTTTCAACCGATCCAAGGGGTATTGCACTGCCTGCGGTTTCGGAAAGACAAAGAAGATAAAGAACGAGAGCTGGAAAAACAAGAAAGTGACGGGGAAAAGAAAGGACTGATAGGATGGGCGACGTAGCAATATCACTTAAAGTAACCCCGGACGGAACGGACGTGGATCTGGAAAACCTCACAGAGAAGATAGCAGGGGAGTTCCCCGTTGAGGACTCCGACACCGAGGAGATAGGCTTTGGGCTGACTGCACTCAAACTTCTCATAGTTCGGGACGAGGATGAGGGTGGTACGGACGATATAGAAAACTATATATCCGATATGAAGGGAGTTACCTCCGTTACCGTGGAAAACGTTTCACTTCTTTAAAAACTAAATTTATGGGCCCGACGGGATCCAGGAAGAAACCTTTAGAAAATATTGGAACCGAGTTCCAAGTATTGGGAAGATTCTTCTTCCCAAAGGTTTCATCCAAATCTTTCGTCGATTTTACCATATGAATGTTTACAAACACAAAGTCTTAAATGGGCCCGACGGGATTTGAACCCGCGACTTCTAGGTTTCTTTCGTCATAAGGACCGACCGGTCCCATTACGCGCTCTTAAAAGTTAAGAGCCTAGCGCTCTCCCAGACTGAGCTACAGGCCCACGGAAGGGTTTTGGTCTATAGAAAAATATAAAACTTTCCATTACTTCAACCTGAGTTCTTCAAGATTACTGTTCCTTCTGAGAAGGGTTCGAACCTTTTCGATGTTGCTTCCGTTGCTGCCTATGACCTTTCCCCGATCGCCGCTGTCCACGTCTACGAGGGCTGTTTGACCATCTATTTTGACCGAGTTTGATTCCATTACCATATTTTCTATTAGTTTCTTTTCATCGCCCTCGTATTCAAATACCTTTATGCGTTTCCCAAGCATCTTACCGATTTTCTTTATATTCTTGCCGTTCTTGCCTATTGCGAGCCCTGCCTTTCCCTTCTCTACAAGGAAGTAGGCCGATTCCTCGTCCTGGATAAAGTCCTTGACCTCCACACCGGTTTCTTCTTCAAAGAGATTTATTGCTTGGATCGCCTCCTTGTCGAACTTTTTCTTCATCTTATTCCCCTGTTGGCGGCTCGTAGACCACGTCGTACATTCCGGTGCCTACGGGTACTGTCTGATTTATTATCACGTTTTCCACGGTAGAATTGAGTTCGTCCACCTCGCCTTTGATAGAGGCCTCGGTCAAGTGTCTCACAGTCACTTCGAAGCTAGCCCTGGCCAGAACGGAGCCCTTCTCTCCAGCCACACCGTACCTTCCTATCGCTTTTATCTCTCCGTCCACGGTCATGGTGTCCGCCACCAGCATTATATGTCTTATGTCCACATCCAGACCCTGTTCCTGAATAGTTTTGTGAGCCTCCTTAAGTATAGTTTTTCTGGAGGCCTCTATTCCAAACACCTTTTCCATTTCCCTGGGATCTGCGGAAACTGTTCTAGTTGGATCTACACCTTCGACCTTTAAGACCTTTTTCAGGTTGGTTCCAAGCGTCTGTATTTTCCATTCACCTTCCTCTTCACTGACTACCGCCTGAGGGATTTTCTTTATACCCTTCAGGTGCTTGTCCAGGATTTTGTTTTTCATCTTCTGGAGATCTCTTACAGATATATCATCGTCCTTCGGTACCACTTTTAGAAGATTGTCTTCGGCCTCCACCTCGTATTTGCCTCTTCCCTTGTTAAGCTTATTGACGATTTCCTCCGTTTCCATGCCAATATCTTCCAAAGATCCTTTATTCACCTCCACCTCAATTACAAGGTTGAGAAGGTCTATTCTGTCTTCACTGATGAGGTCCTTGAGTTTCGTTTCTCTGACTCTCCCTGCAACTTCCCTGGCTCCTTCCTCCGTCTGATAGTCTTCCTCCAGATATATATCCATCGATGGCGTCTTTATGGTCTTCCTCGCGTCCACAACTTCGATTAGGCGCGGCAGGCCCTGGGTGATTTCTACGCCTCCTGCAGCTCCTGCAACATGGTAGGTACGCATAGTCATCTGGGTGGCCGGCTCCGATATGGACTGCGCGGCGACTACGCCTATCGGTTCCCCGGGATCGTATCTCATTTCCCTGTAAGATTTTTTGGTTCTTTCTATAAGCTCCTCGACTTCTGTCTTGTTCAGTTCCTCTTCTTCCATCTTTTCCAGGAGTTTACTCCTCACAGTCTTCGGGAGTTCACCTTCCAGTTCCTTTACCTTTTCCTCGTAGTCCATCTTATCACTTTAATTCAACCGGGACCTCACCTTCCTTGCTTTTTGCGGGGTCCACACCGTCCTCGCCAGGGGTGAACTGTATTATAACCTTTCTATTATCTCTCACGGTTCCGTCTACTTCTACCTTCAGGTCCTGAAGAGCATTTACAAGTCTCCTCTCCATGTACCCACTCTTCCTCGTCCTCAGGCTGGTATCCATTAACCCTTCCCTTCCATTCATCACAAGGAAGTAGAACTCTTCTGGCGACAACCCCTTCTTGAAAGACGAGCGGACGAATCCGTGGGCTTCTGGCGACAGTTCTTCCCTTTCGAACAACGACAGAGTCCTGTCCTTGTAGCCCCGGTGTATCCTTTCACCCTCCAAGGTTTGCTGGCCTACTACCCCGGCTATCTGAGATAGCTGTATCATACCGCCCCTTGCGCCGGACTTTGCCATTACAACTGCTGAACTATCTCTCTGCAGGTCTTCTGTGACAACTTCGTTTGCAGTATTCTGGACCTGTCCAAGTCTCCTGTTTATATGTGACTCCAGGGATTCTTTCATGGTCTGGCCAGGAAGCTGGTCAGTTTCGCCTTCTTCGAAGGATTTTATAAGGTCTTTAACCTCATCCTCGGCGTCCGTAATTATATCTTCTATATCCTTGAGAGAGCTATCCGAAATGTCGACGTCGGAAACTCCTATGCTGAATCCTCTTCTGTTGAGGTATTCGAGCGAAAGCCGGCTGACCTGATTCAGGAAGTCCTTGGCCCTTTCACTTCCATAGCCCCTTTCTATTTTCTCCGTTATCTTGCCCGCGAACGAACCCACCGCTGCTTCATCTATTCTGCCTTTTTTTAGTTCACCATCCTCTATAATAACTTTCTCCTCCCCCGATTCTGATTCAAAGGCCAAAGTGATGTCAGGTAAAAATCTGGAGAAAATCTCCTTACCGGTGAGGGTTTCACTTTCAAGTCTGACATCTTCCTTGCCGGCCTGAGTTATCAGTTCCTGTGCCTCCTTCCTTGAAAACTCTACGCCGTCATCCGTCAAGATATAAAGACCAGAGATATGGTCCTGCGTGCATCCTATTATAGGACCGCCGAACCTCGGGCTTCTAAGGTTCTCCTGCACAAGCATAAGTTCTTCTGCTTCGGCTCTTGCCTCGGCCGTCTGCGGGACATGGAGATTCATCTCGTCCCCATCAAAGTCGGCGTTGTAAGGAACACACACGCATAGATTGATTCTGAACGTTTTCCAGGGCATTATCCTTGCCCGGTGAGCCATAAGACTCATCCTATGGAGCGAAGGCTGCCTGTTGAAGAGGGTAACATCCCCGTCCTGTAGATGCCTTTCCACGGTGAACCCTGTCTCCAGTTCCTCGGCTATCTGTCTGGAGTTATCCGGAGTTATTTTTTTCTTTCCGCCGTCAGGCCTTATAAGATAGTTAGCGCCGGGATGCTCTTCGGGTCCGTTTTCGACAAACCTTTTGAGCTCATCAAAGTTATCTTCTCTTACTTTCTCGGGTATGGTTATTTCCTTTGCGATTTCTTCAGGAATCCCGACCTCGTTTATAGATATGTCTGGGTCGGGAGAAATTACAGTTCTCGAAGAGAAGTCAACACGCTTCCCCGCAAGGTTTCCACGGAACCTTCCTTCCTTGCTTTTGAGTCTCTGCGCCAAAGTCTTGAGCGCCCTACCGCTTCTGTGCCTGGCCTGTGGGACGCTTGAAAGGTTGTTGTCGAAAAAGGTGGAGACATGATACTGTAGAAGTTCCCAAAGGTCATCTATTATGAAGTCGGGTGCTCCTATCTCAATATTGTCTGCAAGCCTCTGGTTTATCCTTATAAGGTCGACTAGTTTGTGGGTCAGGTCGTCCTCCGACCTCTGGCTAGATTCAAGCGTTATCGAGGGCCTCATAGTGACGGGGGGCACGGGTAGCAGGGTCAGAATAAGCCATTCAGGCCTTCCACCTTCCAGTTCGAATTCTTCGACGGTTTCATCAGATATGTCTTCAAACCATTCCCTTATCTCTCTGGGGTTCATCTGCTTGCCGCCCAGGGTGAAGTTGTGTGGCCTCTGCCTCTTCACCTTGTCCTGTTCCGCGTCGCAGTGCGGGCATTTACTTCTTTTCTTCAGGTACAGCTCGTAGAGGGGATCGTTCATTTCCTCCAGCTCTTCCTTCTCTGCAAGTGGTTCGTGACATTCCTGACAGGTGGCCCTCAGAAGCTTGTAAATAGTTTTAACGTAGCGGACGTGTATCACGGGTCTTGAGAGATCGATGTATCCGAAATGTCCCTGGCATGTTCCTATGCTTCCTCCACATGTCCTGCATTTCATACCCGGATCTATTACTCCCATTCTCGGATCCATAACGCCGCCTTCCGCCGGGTAACCGCTTTTGTCGTAAAGCTCCGGCTTATTTATCTCTGCGACTGCGAGCTCCTTTATCTGCTGTGGCGACAGGATTCCAAACTCTACTTTGTCGATTTTTGAGGGCATTTATACCATCTCCTCTACATCCAGTTTTGGGTATATAACCATTGATTTCAGCTCGTCTAAGAGAAGTTTGAAGGCATAGCTCATCTCCACTTCTTCCGTTTCACTTCCCTTACACATCGGGCATACGACCTCTCCTTCCGTTTCATTTTCCATTGCTATCATACCACACTTTTTGCATACCGGTAGTTTGACCTCGTCCGAGGAGAACCTTTCTTTAAGGGTCATTGAGGCGCCATGACCGACGAAACAGTCCTTTTCCATCTCTCCAAGCCGGAGCCCACCTTCTTTCGCCCTTCCTTCAGTGGGCTGCTTTGTGAGTAGAGTAACAGGTCCACGGGACCTGGCATGTATCTTGTTGGACACCATGTGTTCAAGTTTCTCGTAGTATACGACACCCTGGAAGATTTCAGCTTCCATTCTTTCACCCGTCATCCCGTTGTATAGTACCTCCTTTCCATCGGACCTGAAACCCAGTTCCCTCAGCTCTTCCCTTAAATCGTTTTCTTCTCTACCACTGAACGCAGTTCCATCTACCTTTTTTCCTCCAAGAGCGCCCGTCTTGCCCGCTAAAACCTCCAATAGCTGCCCTACGGTTTGTCTGGAAGGTATTCCATGGGGATTTAGGATTATGTCCGGGGTTATACCATCCTTGGTGAAGGGAAGGTTTTCTTCGGGCTCCAGGAGACCTATCACACCCTTTTGTCCATGTCTGGTCGCGAACTTATCTCCAAGCTCCGGTACTCTCTTCTCCCTTAAAGTGACCTTGACAAGTTTGTTTCCCTCCTCCGTTTCGGAAAGGAGAACCTTGTCCGCTACGCCACCTTCGCCATGTCTGACGGTTACGGAGGTTTCCCTTCTGTTCTGTATACCTGTGACAAAGTCTCCGCTCCCCATAAATCTCAGAGGGGAAGTTTTCCCAACGAGTACATCTCCACTTCCCACCTCCATCTCAGGTGGGATTACACCGTCTTCAGCAAGCCGTGAGTATGCTTCTTCGGATCTGTAACCTCTTACATCCTTGTCAGGAATCTTTATTTCGTCCTCCTGGCCGCCCGAGTACCTCTGTTTCTCGGCATCGTAGGTTCTGAAGAAGTAGCTTCTTCCCAGTCCCCTTTCCACGCTGCTCCTGTTAACTATAACTGCGTCTTCTATATTGAAACCCTTGTAGGAAAGAAGCGCCACGACTACGTTCTGTCCTGCGGGGTGGTTCTCTAGATCTACCGCGGCTTCGGACTGCGTAGTCACAAGAGGAGTCTGTGGATAGGTGAGAAGGTTGCTTTTTGTATCAGCCCTCAGGGGATAGTTGGCGCTATAAAATCCCAGGGTCTGCCCTATCATCTTCGCGCCGTAACTTATACGGTCTCCCCTGTTGTATTCGGGAAACGGTATGAGCGAAGCGTTTATTCCAAGTATGTTTGCAGGGTGTATTTCAAGGTGTGTGTGCTCTTCGGTAAGCTCTTCCTTTTCCGCAGCTATGAGCAGAAGCTCTTCCTCTTCCGCGTCCACCCATTCGATTATACCCTCCTCAACCAGATCCTTCCATCCCAGTTCTCCATCTTCCAGTTTTTTCATGTGTTCTTCTGATAGCAAAGGTTCTCCATCTTCCACCCTTATCAGTGGTCTTCTGACGCGACCGGAATCGGTGTTTATCCGTATACTCCCTTCCTCCTTGTTGTAATTTATATTAAACTCTTTAGGAACTGTGTCATCTCTTCTTTTCTCACGAATTTCTCTGACCAGTTCCTTTGGCTCTTCCGTTTCTCCTACAAACCGTCCGTTCAAAAATACATCAGACATTTTATCATGAAATTTCAGTTTTCAGGCCCTTCAGGACGTCTTCTGCCTCCTCCTGATCAAGACCAGTAGATATGGATGCCATGATCGCGAGGTATTTTCTCAGACCGATGGTAGGTCCTTCAGGCGTCTGCGTCGCTCCAAGACGTCCCCAGTGGGTGGCATGGAGCTGTCTGGCGTCGAAATGCTCCTGCTGTGTGGATAGGGGAGATGTCACGTTCCTCAGGTGGGAGAGGGTTTTCACATAGTTGGTCCTTTCAAGCCTCTGGGAGACCCCCGTTCTGCCTCCAACCCAGAGTCCCGTGGCGAAGGCGGATTGAATCTGGCCAGTGAGCATGTCCGATTCAACCACTGTATTTATCGTTGGCACCTTCCCCCTTCTTGCTATCTTCTTGTAGTTATATTTTATCCTTGATATCAGGCCCACCCTTCCAAGAAGCTTACTTCTAATAAGTATTTCGAGCAGGTCCGAGCTGGTCCTCAGCCGCTTGTTTCTGTAGTGATCTATATCGTCCGGCTCCATATCTTCATTTGAGATGTACAGTATCTTTTTCGCGGTCCTTCCAAGGTATTTTGCTTTATCAAGCCTGTCTTCTTCGTCCTGGCTTATATGAGGAAGGAGGTATTTGTCTATGACTTCCTGTGCCCTCTCCTTCCTATAATCCTTTTCCGAGACGTTCATGGTTTTCCCTATGTAGTCCAGGGCCTCCTCCGTGTCCGAAACCTCGGTTTCGTAGAGGTTAGCATATATCTCTTCCTGGTATTCTTCCTCCTCCGTTATAGATTCGACGATATCTTTGTCGGTTTCTAGACCCAGGGCCCTCATCACTACCACCAACGGAACCTTTCGAACGTTTGCAAAAGAAATTGTCAGAAGACCGTCCCTTCTTTTATTTATTGTATGCCTCTGTCCCCATCCCCTCCTTTCCGAATTTACTCTGGCGGCGTATTCAACCTTCTTTTTGTCCTTCTTCTCCACTATTATTCTGTTGGGTGCGACTTCCTCCAGAAGCATCAATACCCTTTCCGTCCCATTTATAATGAAGTAGCCTCCAAGGCCTTCCGGATCCTCCCCTGCCTCAATAAGTTCCTCGTCGCTCATATCTGAGAGAGGACACTTCTTGGACCTAACCATAATCGGGAGCTCACCTATTTTAACTTCCCTTTCTTCATGTATCTCACCGTCGGCTTTTGTAGTCATTTCAAGAAAGATGGGAGCTGCGTAAGTTATGTCACGGAGCCTGGCCTCCTGTGGCAGTATCTGTCTCAGGCTCCCGTCAGCTTCCTTTACTGATGGTTTTCCCACTCTCACTTCTCCAAGCTCTATGAGGAACTCTCCAAGCTTCTCTGATTCGGGCTCTATGGTTCCTATCTCATCTATTATTGCCTGCAACCTTTTGTCAACGAAACGGTTGAAGGCATCTATCTGGTACTGCGCGAAGCCCTTTTCAGATTTGAACGCTTTCAACAGGGACTGAAATTTTCCCTTTCTCATGGCAAACCACAATCTATTTTTCCTCTACGACGAGCCTGTAATAAACTGCCTTCCCAGCAGTGGGGCTATCTCTTGTAATTTTGACCACATCACCGATTGAGGCTCCGATTTCCTTTACGACAGGATCGCTGTCGTAGATTTTTGGGAGCTGTTCTTTCTTTATCTCTAGCTCCTCGAGCAGCTCCTCCTTCTCTTCGGATGAAAGAACCTCATGCTTCGGAACCTGGATGTGGTCCGTTACGTCATACTCTTCGGCCATTTTCTCCCCAACTTTTAAACAAAACTACATACCCTCTGCTTTCAAGAAAGTTTCCAAGACTGGTGTTGTCTATTATATGTTAACGTTTATAAGTGTTTCGGTGTCTAATGGCTTTGAGGTTCTTATGGGCCCGACGGGATCCAGGAAGAAACCTTTAGAAAATATTGGAACCGAGTTCCAAGTATTGGGAAGATTCTTCTTCCCAAAGGTTTCATCCAAATCTTTCGTCGATTTTACCATATGAATGTTTACAAACACAAAGTCTTAAATGGGCCCGACGGGATTTGAACCCGCGACTCCTGGGTGTCTTAGAACCTTTTCGAAAAAGGTCCATCAAAATATTTTTCCATGAACGTTTTTCCAAAGTGTTCTTAAAAGCCCAGTGCTCTCCCAGACTGAGCTACGGGCCCGGCAGAGGACGTGGTCAAGGACCACGTCATTTGTTAGTTGGCGCCGCGACCGGGATTTGAACCCGGGTCAGAGCCTCGACAGGGCTCTATGCTTGGCCCCCTCTCTTCGAGAGTTGAGCCGCTACACCATCGCGGCAACGACATAACATTCTTGTGACAAACCTTTTAAGTATTTATGCTTAGCCCGGAGAATAAATAGCGGCTGGCAGCGTCCTGGAGTTCTCCTCGGATTGAGGATACTGACCAAATCGCTGGAGGACTTTTCTTCCGTGTTCGGATGGGTACGGGAGTTGCCCCTCCGCTTTGGCCGCCAGCCTTCCTAATAATTGAAGACAAGACTTTTAAAATTTACCTTGGTTTCCCATTTTGATTACTTCAAAAAGATTTATTTCGACGATCGTTATACCAAACTTTAAAATAGACAAAGGACCAACAATAAACCAATATGACTGGGCAAGACTACCTGAATACCATTTCTTGGAAGGTAATGCCCAGTCTGGCCTTTGTCTCCCCAACAAGGACCATTAAGTGTGGACTATACCACCAGTAAATAGGGGATGATTCCACACTTAATTTCTGGCGGATGACCCTAATATACCACAACACTGTACTCTAAAGGACCTCACCAAAAACCTCTCTTACTTCTTAGTTTATTTTTATAAATCTTTCCCCCTGAGAAAGTTCAAACCTCTATTTTTACGGATGAGGAAGACCTCTCAAACGTTCTCCCGTCGACACCTCCTCTTATTTTTGCCTTCGAGAACTTCAGATAGTCGACGGACTCCAGGAGCACCTTAACCTTGTAGTGTATAATCCTGCTTTCACCTGGATTGATTTTTCCAATCTTCCATCTCAGTACGGTATCTTCCTCGCCCCTCTCTACGTTAGGTTCCACAGTGTCAAAATCTTCTATTACCCTTGTAACAGAAGGTGCCGAATCCTCCAAGACCACGTTCTTCGCCCTTCCAAAGAGGCGGTTTTTTATCTCCAGGGACACAGTCAAAATTCTTTTATCTCCAGATATCTCGCTCTTCGTGACGTTTTTTTCCACTACGGGAGCTTTCAGGTAAAGGTAGCTCCTGAAGGCTATAATCCCTACAAGTATCAGAAGAAGGTATACAGGCCAATAATGGATTTTATAACTTACCTGTCCAGTCTCATCGGGCTTAAGCTCCAGTTCCCAGGTATAAATCCTTGATAGTCCACTTCTTTCCACTTCTGCTTCCTCAGCGGTAACAAGTAGTGCTGCAGGCAGACCAATTTCTTCTATAATCTTTTCCTTTTGCGCCGAGTTACCCTTGTTTTTTACCTCTATAGTTTTTGTGGAGCCCAGATACCCCCTGTTAACCGTCTTACTCCTTTCCGTTTCTGCTACCGGGTCAACTTCGAAGGATTCTTTGCCATCGGTCCAGACTCTTCCTGCTCCGATTACTTCGTAGGCAAGTTCATATTCCCCCGGGCTCTCATACTTGTCCAGTGAGAAGGAATCTTTGACCGTTTTCTTCCTGTCTGCCACGAGGTCGAAGTCCGTGACCACGGACTTCACATCGTTGTTTCCCTTCATTACCTCAACCTTCAGTTCACCGTCTTCGAAGTCTTTGGTCCCGTCGTTTTCAACGGCGATCGAATATTCCACCGTATCACCCGGCTTATATTTTTCCTTTTTTACCTGCAACTCCTCCGCAACCATACGGTATTCTCTTAGGACAATGAAACAGATCTCCTCGGTCCGGCTCAGTTCAGGATATTCTTCCGAAGTGAAGGATATTCCCGCCGTGTATTCCCCCATCTTGACATCCTGGGGAGGGTCAACCTTGACGTCCGTTGTCTCCGATTCACCGGGTTCTAAAACCATTATACGGTTCTGTATTGAAACCCAGTTGGACAGGTTGCGTGGAGCCCCAATCCTGATTATATCCCTGGATTCCTGTCCGTTGGTTACGTTGATTTCATAGGTGTAGGGGGTAAATTTGCATGATCCCTTCCCTTCATAGTTCACTTCCATGGCTAGAGAGCTGGGGATTAAAGCTGCGAATACAAAAAGCACCGAAAAAATCAGAAGGACTTTCTTCAAGCTGTCCACCAACAGTAGATTTGTCTTTCTAATAAATAAAGATTATGCGGCTCACTTCTTGAACTTGGCGGCTTTACTTGTCAGATCGGTGTGGGTCAAGAAGAGGCTTCGGCAGCAGTATCTTTCCAGACCCAAGTCGTCGAGAACTTCTTTGGGCTCTTCACCGTCCTGAGTCCTTTCCTTGTATTCTTCCCAGAGGTGTCCTACAGGTTTCCCACAGCTGATACATCTCACAGGTATTATCATCTTTTCACCTCTTGCTCCTTTGCTTGTGTTTTCTTGCGCCCTTTGTGGATACAGAAGGCTTATGCGGTTCGGTCGTTCTGTCATCTCTGACGAGAAGGTATCTATCGTATTCCTCGAACTTCTCTGATAACTCCTCACTTCCGGAGAATTTCACCAGACCTCTGGCTATTGCCTGTCTCACGGCCTCACCCTGGCCTACCTTCCCTCCTCCGGAGACGTCAACCTCTATATCCACTTCTTCTGTGAGTTCACCGGCCAGTTCCAGAGGTTCCTTTACCATTAGCCTTATCATTTCATCGCTAAAACTCTCAAGGGGCCGGGAGTTTATCCTTACCTTTCCGTCGCCTTTTTCCACTGTGACTCGTGCACTGGCTTCCTTTCTTTTACCTATTGCCGTTTCCATTATTTTCCACCTATCTTCCTTGATAGTTTTTCAAGAGTTATATAATTTGTCGTTAGTTCGGAAGCGCTTTTTGAAACCCTTTTGCCCTCCTTCTCCCCGGGGTTACCTCTCTGAACCTCCAGCCTTTTGATCGCTTCCCTTCCTCTGCCCTTGTCCATGGGAAGCATGCCCTTTATCGAGTCTTTGAGTATCTTTTCCGGCTTTAGAGAGGTTTGCGGGCCGTGCTTGGGGGTGCCTATGCTCTTCTTCTCCAGGTATTTTTCCACGGTCTTTTCCGGGTCTCCAGTGATTATAGCTTTTTCGCAGTTGATCACTTCTACCTCTTCCTTGTCAAGAAGTTTGGGCGCTATCTCCGACGAAAGTCTTCCCATCACCTGTCCTTCTGCATCTACTATCATCTTAACCCTCCATTATTTTTACTCCCTGACCTTCAGGATGTTCCTCGATCAGTTCAGATATCTTTATAGCTTCGCCTCTTTCCTCCACCTTCTTCTTTGCTCCGTTCGAAAATGAAAGAGCCGCAACCGTAACCTCTTTGTCAAGGTTTCCGTATCCGGTCACCTTTCCCGGAACTAAGATCACGTCACCACCCTCCGCGTGCCTGTTTATCTTTGATATGTTTACGGAATTCTTCTTTCTCCTGGACTTTTTCAGCCTTTCAGCCACGTCTTTCCATATGTCTACATTTTCCTTTCTGCCTTTCTCTTCGATCTCCTGTATAGTCTCCTTCAATACGGGGTTTGTCTTCTTCATTTTTCCACCAACTGATGCGGGGGGCCGGATTTGAACCGACGAAGGCACTAAGCCACAGGATTTCTTATCATCGGATTTATACCTCAACACTTAAGTTGCCTTAAGTCCTGCACCTTTGGCCATATTTTGACCATTTCGTCAGCTTGCTGGCGAAAGTCAAAATTTCAATTTTGACCACTTGGTTACCCCCGCTAATCCAGCTTGTCTATTACCTTGTCGGCCTTCTCCTCCAGTATCTCAGCGGTCTTTTTTATAATCCAGTCAGGTTCAAGCGCTGATATAGACTCGACCTTGAATATGAACTTCTCATCGTCTCCTGCGACTGTGATACCTTCTGGGCCTACTGCCTCCACACACTCCCTGCAGAGCGTACACCTTGCTTCCTCTGTAACCTCAAGCTTCCCATCCTTTACTTCGAACACACCACGGGGACAAAGCTCGGCTACTTCCTTTTTCTCCTTTTTGGTGAGTTCATCCTGATCCACGTTTATTATAGGATAATACTGATATGAGGAGATAGCCGCCTGGTGCTTGGAGTGATCTTCTCCAGTGGACAGGATAGCCGTGGCCTCCATCTCAATCTCTTGGTTTTCGTCCAGCTCCGTTAGAGGTATTTCATCGTAAAACGGCTCGATTTCGCCTGACTCACAGACAAGATCCCCAGAGTAAACCTTTCCTGGTCCCTCCACCTTTAACGAGAACACTGCCTCGCAGTTCGGGCAGCCTTCTTCACAGTCACATTCCCCATGCATTTCGAACTTGTCCGGATCAAAATCGAGGGGAACTTGACCCAGACGCTGGGCTATTACCTCGTCGAAGAGGAGGGAGTTGTTCTTCACAATAGCCACGTCTTCTATTGCGAGCACAGGGATTCCTTTCATTGAGATCCTTCTAAGGGCGTTCATCATAGCCGGATTCGTGTCTTTGACCAGCACCTTCAGGGTTTCATTCTTCTCTTCCATCTTCTTTATCTCCATATCAGACCCTCTTCCCTCTCTTTCCTCCCGGTCTCCTGGTCGAGTCATGCGGTACGGGAGTTATATCTTCTATCTTACCTATTTGCATACCCGTTCTGGCTATGGCCCGGATTGCGGGCTGTGCGCCAGATCCCGGGCTCTTGGATTTGTGTCCACCCGGAGCTCTCACCTTGATATCAACCTTTTCAATTCCTTTGTCCTTGGACTCTTCGGCCGCTTTTCTCGCCGCCTGCATTGCAGCAAAAGGTGTGCCCTTGTCCCTGTCCTGATCTACCACCATACCACCCGTGTATCTGCTCATGGTCTCCGCTCCGGTAACGTCGGTGATGTGTACTATTGTGTTGTTCTGCGATGAATGGATGTGCACGATACCTTTTTTTTGCATGGTCAATCACTTGCAAGGGCCTTTTTATCGACGCTTAACTTGTCTTCCAGTTTTTTTGGAACCAAAAAAGACGGCGAGTTCATTTCTTTATCTCCTACCTTTACATGTCCATGGGTCACGAGTTGTCTGGCGTGCTGTGGTCCCTCCACGCCATCTATCCTTGTTACCAAGGTCTGGAACCTTCTGTCCAAGACGTCCCTCAACTCTATTCTAAGTATCTGCCCAACCTCGTCCTCTTCACCTATAAGCCCTATCTTTCTGCATTTTTCCAGGAGGTCTTTCCTTTCCTCCTCTGAACCTCTTGCAGATATATTTCTTGCCCTCCTCCTCAGCTTTCTTAGAAAACTTTCCGCTTTGAGTATTTCTTCCTTTCTCTTGAGTCCATACCCCTCCATCAGTTCCTTTTCTTTTTCTATTCTTCTCTCGTCCCATGGAATTAGAGGCCTCTCGTATTGTTTTTTCTGTTTTCTCGGATCGCCCATTTTATTCACCTTCACTCCTTTCTTCCTTTATTTCTTCCGTCGCTACGCCGACAGATGATTCGCCTCTAAAGCTGGACTGTGTTTTCTGTCCTCTGACAGGCAAACCGTGCCTGTGTCTTATACCTCTGTAGCTTCCAAGCTTCTTCATCCTGTCTATGTCTTGTCTCTTCTCTATCTCCAGTTTACTGGCTACGAGCATACTGTCCTTGCCGGTTTCAGGATCTTTTTTTCTATTCAAAAGATAGTCCGGAATACCGCCATTTTTTATGATATCTTTCAGTGAATTGACTTCTTCGTCGCTTATTTCTCCTGCGGGTTTGTGGGGATCTATTTCTGTCTCTTCCAGCACCGCCTTGCTAGCGGTAAAACCTATACCCTTTATCCGTCTGAGACCGTTGATTATCTCCAGCTCTCCGGGAATGTCCGTTTCGAACAACCTCAGTATGTTCTTCCTTTCTGTCATATCCAACCTTGCCTCCCAACGGGTTTTGGCGCCGGGGGTGGGACTTCCCGAAACCCCTTCTCCTTTGGGAATGAAAACACTTTTTGAAAGGGTTTTCTTTTGAACCCACGCGGGCTTCCGCGGCTGCAGGTCCTACACGGCCCACCGGATTTCTTGCAAACCTTTTGTCATCCTCACGTCAACAAATCCGGTCTCAAATCCGGCGCGTTGAACCTGGCTTCGCTACCCCGGCCGTGGTATAGACCACGCCTATATTTAAAACCTCTCCGCTTCCTCCAGGAGCATGTTTGGAATGCCCTCTTCCACCGAAAACTTGAGCCGGCAGTCGTGACAAACTATCTTATTTTCGTCCTTATTAAGTTTAACCTCGCCCTTGCACTTGGGGCAGGCGAGCACATCCATAAGTTCCTGCACCGTTCCCGCGGAAGACATCACAACTCTTATGCCTCCTAACCTTTTTAAACTTTGCGGCATTTTTTGCCGCCTTACAGTTTTTAATCCCAAATCCCAATGTTAACCTATGGCCAAAGAAAAGAAAAACCTATAGTCGATGTGGGCCGGACCGTGCCCAAGAACCTCAAGTTCGCTGTGATAGTCACGGTCGCGGTCTTCTGGGCCGAGTTTCTGAGGACAGCACTTCAGGGCTCTTTCGCATTACTCTTCGGTGCTAGCATGCAGATAGTCGTCGACTTTATAGTCGCCGTAGCAGCGACGGTTATAGCTTACTTGTTTCTCCTCACCTACAGGAAGATAATTCCCAAACTCAAGAAACTGAAAGTGTGAAAATTATTCTTGGGAACTTCGGAGAGATGGTTTAGGAGTCCTTTCCCTTGCGTTGAGAAGTTCTGCCTGGTCCTTCATGTCCAGGTCAAAGATGGCGTCTATCTTCGATTCTTTGACTTCTGTTAATACTTTTCTCATGTTGTGGTAGGAATCTCTAAAGAAACCTTCCAAACTTTTATTTTCCTCGTAAGGTTCTGCATTTTCTAAATATTCTTTTATGAGCTTTCCGAACTCCTTCGTGCTAGATTTAAGTTTCAGCGGTTCTGGATTCTCATGTTCGACAGTTCTCTTGAAATCATCTCCTAGTTTCTTCTTTGCACCCTGTGCAAGGGCAACAATTTCACCCTTTTTCCTCTCCGGGTTCTTTCCTTTTGCTACTTCACTGTACACTTCTCTAACAAGCCTTTCGATCTCCGTGAAAGGGTTGTATTCGACCTCCTCTTTGACTTTCTCGAGAAGTTTTCTACCTTCTTTGTAGTCCTCAAGTTCTCCAAAGAGTTGATTTGCAGCCGCTTTCTTCTCGGTTTCCGGCAGTTCGTCAAGGTTTTCTACAGCTTCTTCTAACCCTTGGTTCCTGTAACTTTCCAGGACTGTTGCATAACTCATTATTTTAGAAATTTTGATTAAGATTTAAATATCTCGACTATTTCCACGCCTTCGGATAGGTCCCTCTCTCCATTAGCACATTTATCAACGAGACCGCCTTTCCCCTGTTGCTTTCGTAGATATCCTTCGGGCCCATCTCTGCCTTGCCTATCGCGACTAGCTCGCCCTTGCCTGTGAGCAACGAAACCTTATCCCCCTTATTCAGGCTCCTCTCCACAGCCGAGATACCCCCCACGCCCAGGTCCGCTCCGTTGCAGAGTGCTTCCACGGCCGTGTCCTTTACCACGATACAGCTTGAAACGTCGGCGACCATCTCCAGGGGTAGAATATCACCCCTTATATTTTCGTTTTCCCCCTCCTCGTAGAAAACACGGTCGTCCTTCAGTGTTTGGAGTTTCACCGCTTCCTCCTCGTCAAAGGGGCCCACGGCCGTCCTCCTGAGCTCTTTCATATGCGCGCCACATCCAAGCTCCTCGCCGAGGTCGTGCGCGAGCTTCCTTATGTAGGTCCCTGCCTCACATTTTACCCTAAGCAAAATTTTATTCTCCCCTCTCTCCAGAAGTTCCAGCTCCTTCACTTCCCTGACCCTCTCTTCCCTCTTCACGGCTGACTTCTTCGGAGGAGTTTGCTTTATCTTGCCTCTGAACTGTTCAAGAGCCGTCTCCAACTCGCCGTCGCTCACCTCTCCGTGCAGCATCACCAGGGAAACGTACTCCTTGTCCAGGTTACTCAGTACAGGCATAGTCTTCGTGGCCTTTCCGAGCGCGATGAGAAGGACGCCCGTGGCCCTGGGATCCAGAGTTCCTGAATGACCGGCCTTGCTCAGGCCAAGTATGTCTTTCACCCAGCCCGTGGCTTGATGGGAGGTTGGACCCTCAGGTTTGTCGAGAACCACGATGCCCCTTTCCGTAACCTCTTCCATGGTATGTGCTCCGGGGTATTTCCCGTAGCTCGGGTCAGAAAGAACTGCCTCCTTGAACTGAAACTCACGCTTCATGGTCTTGCTCCCATCAACTTTCTAAGGATCTGAGAAAATCCTAGGGTCACGAGTATGTACCACCCAAGCCATCCCAGCGTGCTGCCTACGTAGGGCAGGGAAAGAGGAAGTTTTGCAGCCACCCTAGACATTTTGAGCTTTCCTTCCTCGTAGCTGTCAACTTTAAACTCGTGCCCATCAATTTGAATTATTTCATCCTCAGAGTAGGTCTCTCCGTCAATATTTATTTCCAGGGGATCCTCGGAGTTCAAGGATACGGTCCAGTTGGTTCCCTCATAGGTTAGTGTGTCCGTTTCATCCAGGTTGACCGTCGCCGCAGGGTAAAGGCTAGGAAACAGGAAGGTAAATATAGGTATTATTACTATAAAGGTGGCGATCATGGGCTTGAACTGCATCTTCATTTGCTCCGTGGTGTGACTCATGACCTCCTGCTGGTATTCCATAGCCTTCTCCTCATTACCTTCCTCCCTTGCTTCCTTCGACTTCTCTTGAAGCTCGCTCATCTTCTCCTTTATCTTCTTTACATCTTTCTGATCCATTAGAATTTTGTAAAACAGTGAGGTCAGAAAACTCACACCTACAGCTATGATGAATACACCGTACAGAGCGTTTTCCAGCACCATTTGTTTCACCTTTCTACAAAATTGTTCTCGACCGTTAAAAATCTATTTGCCCATGAACTGGCGCAGTGCAGGATGCATATCCTCCATGTGCTGCTGCGCAAGCTCCTCGTATAGCCTGTATATTATCATCGTGGCCAGGAGGATACCTATACCCCCACCAACGGCTCCCACGAAGTCCGCCAGAACGGACAACAGGCCTATGAAAAATCCAGATAGAACTGCGAGGTAAGGTATGTAACGGTCCAGTATCCTCTTGATTATCCTCTTGTCGCGCCTGTAGCCTGGGACGGACATGCCCATATCATGTATTCGCTCCGCCACTGTGCCCGCATCCTGTCCGGAGGTTTTGGACCAGAACACAGAGAAGATTATCGTGAGAGCGCACACTGTAGCTGCATATGGGAACCATGCGATCGTTATTTCAGGTAGTGATGCCTCTGTTATCCTTGAAACTACCATCTCAGTGAGGAGACCGTCTCTGGGTGCAGCGGCCTGTGGGCTATATATCCAGTATAAAAGCCCCGACTCTGGGATTCCTCCCTCACCGAAGGTGCCCAATAGCGGCGTCCCCTTGTCCGCAAGCATCTGACCCATTATATTTAGATTCGCGAGGAGTGCGTGGGTGAAGATTATCGGGATAACGCTCGTGTACAGGAAGTTGAGCGGATACCTCTGACCGAAGCCCTTGACCTGGCCGAAGGCTAGTGGTATTTCCACCTTCATCGAGTTGAGGTAGATGACAAGTAAGAACACGAGCACTGTAAAGATTATAGGTATCAGTGCACCTCCGGCTTCGGGCAGGCTTCCAAGTAGCAGTGCATCTATAAGCGCAGGAATCTTTCCTGCCTTTTCTATCGGATTGAAAAGCCCTACAATTATTTGCATGGATACACCTGAGGCTATGAAAAGTGAAACACCGGAGCCGAAGCCCCATTTGGATATAACTTCGTCCATCAGGACGATTAGTATCCCACCCGCGGCTATCTGGGTTATTACCACTGCTGTCATTCCCTGCTGTGCAGGGACTGCACCGAAGGATACGAAGGCTATGGCCTGGACCACGCAGAAAACTATAGCCAGAAGCTTCTGTGTTCCCATGAACAGCTTTTTGCCCTCCGGAGTATTGGTATCCCACTGAAGTATTTCACTTCCCGTGAGAAGCTGTAGTATGATAGATGCGTTGACTATAGGAACAATACCAAGAGTGATAAGAGAACCGAAGTCGGAGGCGACTACAGTTTGAAGGAATTCGAACCTTTCCATGCCGGCTGACGAGACACCCCATACCGTGATCTGGCCCATTACGAAGTATATAATGACTATTATTCCTGTCCACTTGAGCTTGTCGTTGAAGTTGAGCCTTTTCTTGGGACCTTCAATTCCCGGGGCGATTCCAAGTAGGTCACGGTAGTTCAATTGCGCTTCCCCCTGCTTCCTCTAGTTTTTGTTTTGCCTTTTCGGAGAATTCCTTGGCCTTTACATTGAGTTTCCTCGTAACTTTACCGGAGCCCAGAAGCTTGTCGTATCCAATTTCGGAGATATCTATTTCAATACCATCATCGGTTTCTTCTGCCACATCTTTTTCGAGAAGCTCTTCCACCCTCATGTCCAGCTTGGACAGGTTTATGGTTCTCTTCTTGTCAATTACGTTCTCGGGTCTCTTGAAGCCCCTTTCTTCGTCGCCCTCCTTTATGTATTTGAACTTCCTGTGCTTCTCACCATCCCTTCCTCTACCGCCATGGGAGCCCGCTCCCCGCCTCTTTTTCTTGGATCCACCACCATGGGTGCCGGAACCTCTGTATTTTTTCTTATCAGTCATTTTTCACACCATGTTTTTGAGAAGCGGGATTATTTCTTCGCCTCTGTATCCGGCTTCTCCATTGGGGTGAAGCTTGTTTGTTGGTTTTTTAAATCCACCCGAAGGCGGAGAGAGTGGAAAACTTCTTCTCTCCATTTCCGACAAGTTCCTATCCTTTTCCAGAATTTCTATTACTTCCTCCGCGTTTTCCATGTCACCTTTCTTGTTTATAATTTCTTCTGCAGTCTCTTTGTCAACCTCTCCCCAAGTCACGAAGTTTTTGACCTTTTTCAGCATCCCTTCATAGTCCTTTGTCTCGGGAAGGAAAGTACAGGCGAACTTGTCTTTCAGATTGAGCATTCTCAGGGTGTCCTCAAACTCATCTCGGACCCCAACCTTTCCGCGTAGACGAACTACAGCATACATCAGATCTCACCCATTACCGTTCCTGTTTTTTCTTTGAAATCTTCTTCCATCCTGAGGTGGTTGAGGTTGTTGAATGCGTTGTAAACGGCCTTTATCAGATTTGTTCTTGTTCTCGTCTCGCCGAATGTCTTTATCCAGCAGTCTTCGACACCGGCCAGCTTCATAAATTTCTTGACTTCATCAGATACCACCAGGCCCACACCTCTTGGGGCCGGTTTTAGAACTACCCTAATACTACCCTCGCTGCCCTCTATTTCTGTGGGCAGAGAATGGGGGGAGGCGCACTCGCACTCCCACGAACCACATCCCCTGCGCACCGGTATGATATTAAGCTTCGCATTTTTTATTGCCTTCTGTATTGCGGTTCTGAAAGCGCCAGATCCGGTGGCCTGCCCTTCACCAACTCCTACATATCCGTTACTGTTGCCTACGACGGCAAAGGCTGTCATCTTGTATTTCCGCCCGCTTTTGTGCATTTTCGCGGTTCTCTTCGCCGGCGTCCTTCTCATTCCACCTCCTTTCCCAGGAGAACCTCCTATGAGGATCAGCTCATGGTCCAGGTTGGGAACGAGGAGATCTACTATTTCGGGTTCCATTATTTTCTTTCCCTGCTCGAAGATCTCCTCTACTGACGTTATCTTACCGTCAACCACTTCCTTTCCCAGTTCGGTATGTGGTGTCCAATCCTTCGTCTGTTCTTCGGCCATTTCATTCACCTTCCTTTTCTATTTTCTTCTTTACTCCTTGAAAGTTATCGGAAAGATTTTCCGGGTCTAGACCCCTTTCCATCAGACTTGAAAAATGTTCCTTTTTTTCATCGGAAGACATCCCCGATGCGTATTCCTCTATGTGTTTCCCCCTTACCCTGCTTTCCGGGGGTAGCATCTCTTCACCCACCGGAACCACAAGATTCGCATCCCTGGCACCTTTTGCGGCGGCATATATCCTGTTACCTTGCGTGCTTTCCTGGAGGCCCAAGTCCAGCACACATTCCTTTACACCTTTCTCTTCGGCCCTTTCGCCGAGAAGATGCCCGGCAAGGTATGCAGCGGGTATATTGCCCGTGTGGCCCTTCCACCCCAAGTTAGGCAGCTCCTGTGCCTCCGCCTGGGCTATTACCTTATCACCGTCTTCATTCCATTTTACCAGCTGGACTATAGTATTGTTGAGGCTCTTCCTCACTACAAGCCTGGGCACCTCGCTTTTCAGAAGCTTCAGTCTCTGGCGGTAGTCAGTTTTTTTCTCCCTTCTTCTCTTCTTTCCTGTTCCCTTACTCAATTTCATCACCTTTTTCAATCAGGCCTCCCTTTTTCATATATTCCATGAGGTGCTTTTTTGAATTAAACCTTCCACCCTTGGACTTTTGATAAAGGTCCCTGTAAGTGGAGCTATCTATATCACCTTTGTCCCGCAGTTCCTTGAGCAGCTTTCTCTGGGCCCTCACTTTGGACATCCATTTCTTCTTCTCAGTTTGATTATTTCCTTTTTTGGACCCGTGCCCGCTTCTTCTCCCTTTCTCCTCCTGTATTTTTTTGTTTCTTACCCTTCCTCGTGACTGTCCGTCCGTTGACTTCTTTTTTATCGCTCCCTTCTGTATAAGTCTCCTTACGTCTGCCTTTGTTATCGCGTCGGCTACGTCATCCTGTCTTTCCGGGTTTATCCAGACTTTGTTCTTTCCGCAACTCAGGACGTCGGCTGCCATCTCTTTTTGAGTTGAAAGATCCATCATTTCCACCTCAAGTCCATTGGAGCTTTCTGTCCTTTTTGTAAGAGGCTATGATTCCGAACTGATTGAACCTTGTACCACATCTTGGGCACTGGTTTAGCTCCTTTATACTGGAGTCCTTGCCCACGGTTCCACAGATCGGGCATTTCTTTTCGTCAAATCTCAGGAACATCTTTAAACCTCAGTTCAAAACTTTTATATCCATTTCCTCTGCTTTTTCTCTTATCTTTTCTTTTTTCTTCTCTCCAACCCTCGAGCTTATCCTTGCGGCTTCCTTCTCCTGATCTATTTTATCGAGATCATCCGGGTTCCTCACGAGCACCTCGTAATATCCCGAAGGGTGCATACCTTTATCAGGTGAACCGTAGCCCGGAGAAGGTTTCTTTCCGGCCCCCTTTATACCCTTTCTAAGGGACGAATGGTGGCCCTTGGGTCTTCTCCAGGAGTCCTTTACCTTTCTGGTCGAGTTCTGTCTTTTGAACTTGTCTTTTGACATGGTCTAGCCCTCCATTTCGGGTTTTTCGACTATATATATACCGTCCTCAAACACCCTCCTATCCTTGGCCGAGGGTGCCTGCATCCTTCCTTCAATGTTGGCGGCAGTCTGGCCCACCCTTTCCTTGTCGGCACCTCTGACAAGTATTTCTCCGTCCTCTACCTGTACATTCACACCCTCTAGTATCTCGGCTTCCCTGTCCGCCTTCTCACCCAGGAAGTTGGATACCACCAGCCTGTCCCCTTTCACACTTACTTCCATCGGGAAATGCCTGTATATAACCTTGAGCCTGTAATCGAATCCTTCGTGGACCCCCTTTATCGCGTTCTTTATCTTAGACTTGAATGTTCTGGACACGCTGTCAACCTTCTTGTTTTCCTTTAAAGACTTTATAATAATTCTGTCGTCCTCGACCTCCAGATCCAGGAGGGGGTGGTCAAGCTTCTTTACTACCTCTTCATCCCCACTCTTGATTCTGACCCTTTTACCTTCTAACTTGATTTCAACATCCTCGGGGATCTCGACTTCTCTTTTCATAATTATCCTCAGTATACGTAGGCCATGAGCTTTCCGCCCATTTCCTCTTCCTTCGCCTCTTCGTGGGTTTTAATTCCTTGGGAAGTGCTTACCAGGAGGTAGCCCATTCCCTTTGCCGGGAGGAACCTCTTTTCCCATTCCTCGAAGTTATCTTTCTTCACGGAAAAATGTGGCCTTATTATATTGCAGTCGTTTATCTTGCCTATCATTTTTATCCTTAGCTTTCCGCCTCTATTGTCCTCTATCAACTCGAACTCACCGATATAGCCCTTGTCCTGGAGGGTTTTCAAAATCTCCGTGACAAGTCCCGATGCCTGAACGGTACATCTATCCTTGCCCACATCTTCTGCGTTTTTGAGCGCCGACATACAGTCCGCAAGTATTGAATGCCTCATTTAAGTCACCTAGTATTTTTCGAAACCCAGCTCCTCGGCGACCTCTCTAAAACATTGCCTGCATATGTAGAGGCCGTATTTTCTTATCACTCCCTTCCTGTTTCCACATCGCCTGCATTTTGGAACTTCCTTTTTAGCCAAGTTAATCACCAACTACTTCGACATCGAAGTTTTTTTGGATGAAGCTTATCGCCTCGTCCTTGGAAATTTTATGGTCCTTGCCTATTTCTTTGGAGACCTTCTTCTTCTTAATTCTGAAGCCAGGCCTTTCAAGTTTTACGGCCACGTCCATCCCGAAGATACCAACCTCGGGGTCGTAGTCGGTTCCCGGAAGGTCAATATGTTCCTTTATGCCCAGGGAAAGGTTTCCCTGCTGGTCAAAGACGTCCCTGCTTATCCTATTTTCTTTGGCCTCAAAGACCCTTTCAAGGAACCTTTCGGCTTCATTTTCCCTTAGAGTGACCATTGCGCCTATATCCCTTCCTTTGGAGACGCCGAAAGCGCTTCTGCCCCTGGCTTTCGTGATCTTTGCCCCCCTTCCTGTGAGACTTTCGAGCAGGTTTTTCGCCTTCTCAAGTTTCTCACCGGGACCTCCTGCCCCTATGTTTAGGACGACCTTCTCCAACTTTATTTCCTTCATTGGGTTTTCATTCGTCATGGTTATCCCGAAGTTTTATCATTTCCTCGTTTACGGGGAAGACAAGTTTTTCGGGGAGGTCGAGTTCGTCGCCGTTGCTTGAGACCACGACTCTGTTTTCCTTGCTTCCTTTGAGCTCTTTTGTCTCCTGGAGCTCCGCCACCTTTCCTCTGTTCTTTCCTCCTGTTACCATAGCTTCCTGTCCTTCTTCAAATTCAATTACTTCCTCTATCTCGAGTTCGGGTAGGCTTAAGACGAGCGATGAGCCGGTAGGGAGTTTCTTAAGCCTTTTCTTGTCGACCACGATATTCTTACCGTCGTTCAGGTTGAGCTGGATCTTTCCACCTTTGACCGTTTTCTTGTCTTCGACTCTGCATACTTTTTTGCCGGAGTCGGCTTCATCCACCCCAACAAGTTCAAATCCCTCCTCAGATGGCATCAGTCTAAAATACTCATCCCCCAGCTGCAGGGAGTCGAACGTTCCGAGGGGGAGTCTGTGATCCCTGACAACCTTCCCGTCTACCTTGCACAGGCCCTTTTCGAGTACCTCCTTGACCTCGCTTACATTGTCCACGTACCCCAGCATGTCCCTTACCACTATCCCCAGAGGTATGGAGTCATCCTTTGGGTGTGGACCGGCTCTGGGTTTCAAGGTCCAGGGCCTTTCTTTTCTGCCTATTGGATACGATTTCGGCGAAGACAGTGCCTTCTGGTGTTTTGACATTTTATCACTCATTTCATGTATTCAGGATGTTTTTGTCCTTTGTGGATATTTAGTCCCCTCTTTGAGTCGAAGACGTCACCACATATCTCACATCTAAAGCCCTCCTCCTTCTTTCCCTCTTCCTCCTCTTCTTCCTCTTCGCTTTCTGCCTCTGTGAACTCCTCTGAAACCTCTCCTCCGGCCCTTTCAACTATCTTGCTCCTCATTTTATCGGAAAGGTCCGGATCCAGTATCATCAGGTTGGACGGATCTATCTTTGGCCTGACCTCGGTGCCGTCAACCTTTTCCACATTCAGGTCTTCCAGGGTAACTTTTTGCTTTCTCAAATCTACCTCATGGACTTCGTCCTCCGTCCCTTTGAAATCTCCTTTCATAATCCTCACTTCGTCTCCACTTCTCAGAGGAAGGTTTCTTCTGTCGAACTCCTCTCGTAGACTCCTTTCCAGGAGAGCGGATACTTTCCTTTGTCTCCTGTGCAGGGGAGTCCTTGAGACTTCCTTCCTCTGTTTCTTTGGTTTTTTGCTTCTAACCATCATACCACGGTTCTGGCCACCTTTCCTATTTCGGGGAACCTTTCGACCACTTCCTTTGCAACGGCACCCTTTATCTCGTTTCCACGGGGCTCGTTTCTTTCGTTTATTAGAACCGCCGCGTTGTCATTGAACTTTATCCTCCTGCCGTCGGGCCTCCTCCACTCCTTTCTTTGTCGTATAATTACCGCGAGCGGCGTCTCCTCCTTCATTTCCGGGGAACCCTTTATTACCGAGCACCTGACGATGTTGCCTACGCCAGCTCTGGGTTGCCTGGCTCTGGTTCCCTTGTAGTTGATTATGGAAGTGACTTTCAACATCTTTGCTCCTGTGTTATCTGCACATTCCAGTTTTGCCCCATGTCCAATCCCTCTGGTGATATTGCTTCCTACAGCCTTCATTTAATCACCCACCTTTTCGAGCACTACGAAGCTTTTACCCTTTGAAAGTGGTCTGGTTTCACCTATCTTGACTTTATCTCCTTCCTCTATCTCGAGGCATGGAGGCAGATGGCTCATAATCTTTGTGTTTTTCCTCATATACCTTTCATATTTGGGCACGTATTTGTAGTACTGCCACTGCACCGTCACGGTCTTTTCGCTCTTCGACTTGACCACGCCTTCGAAAGTTCTACCTCTGACCGATACCTGTCCATGGAACGGACAGTTTTCGTCTTCACACTCCTTTTCTGGAGCTTTTACGTCGAGGCCTAGAGCCATTTTTTCACCATTTCCTCAATTTTTTCTTTATCCTTTCCTCGGGTCTCCCTTCCAGGACGTCGCCTTCCACCTTCACTTCCTCGTTGGAGGGAAGCTTGAAGTTGAAGACCCGCCCTTTCTTGGCAAGGGTTTTCTCATCATCTTCGTGCTCAACTTTTAAAACACCTTTTCCCTCGTCTATTACCTTCCCCTGTATACCTTCCTCCACTTCGTTTTCACTTTCCATCACCCTCACTTCGAGCCCTATAAGCTCGTGTCGGGGGAGGTTCTTGGCATCTCTCATCTCAATCCTTTATTTCGATCTTGTTTTCCGGAAACCCCTCTGCGACCAGGAGATCCTTTATTTTCCTCAGGTGGTCCCCCTGGAGCTCGATCCTCCCTTCTTTGTAGGTTCCTCCACATGCTAGCTTTTTCTTGAGGTTCTTTGCTAGTTCTTCGGGATTCATGTCCTCCGAAACGTTTTCTAATACAGTGAGTTCCTTTCCGTAGCTTCTCCTAGTTTTCCTGACCTCTATTTTTTCCTCTTCCTTCGCTATCGTATCACAGACGCAGAGCTCTTCCGGCAGTCCACAGTCGGGGCAGTTAGCGATCTATTTTCACCTCGTTTTGGAAAGCTTTGTTTTTATCCTTGCTATAGTCCTTTTCATTTCGTTCATCCTCCCGGCGTTTTCCGGGACTCCTCCTATCTTTACTTGCGCCTTCTCCTTTGCCAGCTCCAGCTCCAGTTCATCCAGTTTCTTCTCCAGCTCCTCCTCTCCCATTTCCTCTATTTCTTCCGCCTTCAGTATTGCCATTTTAATCAGACTCCTCCTTTTCTTCCACCTTTCTTTTCAGGAACTTCGTCATACCCTTCCTCTTCTTGTCGTCCATTTCATATTCCAGTATTGTTTTGTAGTCCTCGATGTCCAGGTGTTCGTCTATTTCTTCGATTTTTTCCTTTGCATCGTTTATGGATGAATCTACTATCTCGTTTACCTTTTCCTCCGTGAGCTCGAATTCCTCCTCCTCGACCTCTTCTTCCTCTTCCCTTTCCTCCTTTTCATCCGGCTTCCTCTCCATTATCTTCATCTTGACTCCTATGGTCCCTGGCTTTGTTTTGGCATGTTCTACCGCCTTGTCGACAAGCTTCTTCGCGGGCTCACCGCAGCTTTTCATATACCCGTCTTGGAACCTGACCGTCCTGCCCCTTGCCCCCGACAGTTTTCCGGATATAGATATCTCCGCTCCCGCGGCGCCCCTCTCCATTATACTCCTCAGCACGCCGCCTGCCACCCTCTTGTAGTTCGCGCCACTCTCTATGGCGTTCTTTATTTCCTTTGCCATTATCTTTGCGTCGAGTTCCGGCTTCTCTATCTCCTGAACGTCTATCTGCGGGTCTTCAAACCCAAACTCTTCCCCCAGTTTTTGGGTAACTTCGTCTATTCTCCCTCCTCCCCTTCCAATTATGAGGCCGGGCTTGTCCGCGTGTATCGTTATCTTGACTCCCGTGGGAGTCCTTCTTATATCACATCCCGTATATCCAGCCCTTGGATACTCCTCCTCAAAAAACTCCTCGAGCTGACCTTTCTTTATCCCTTTATCTATGAACTGTTTTTCAAGCGTCATCCTATCCTCTCTCCAGCACGACCTTTACGTTTGAATTTTTGAGCCTGTTTCCAAAGTCCCTCCTACGCCTCCTCCTACGCAGCGTTCTTCCCGGCTCCGTAGTTATGCTTTTTACACGTAGTTTTTCTACCGGGATACCTTTGAACTCGGCATTGTTCTCCGCATTCCTGAGAACCTCCAGAATGCCCTCAGCTGCTTTTTTATAGGTTTTCTTGCCTATAGTTTCCTCGCCGTCTATTAGGTTCTGCACGAACTCCTGGGCCCTTTCCAGCTTCATTTTTTTGTTGTTTATTACCTCGCATATTTTCTGCGCCTTCTTCCTGGATATTCTCAGGTCTGTGCCGGCTGCCTTGACGTCCCTTTCTTCAACTTCGACCGGGTAACCTACCATATTAATCTACCTCTTTACTTCAGGGGTACATGTTTGGACGTTCTTGTAGCTCCGAGTCCAGGTGCTGAATGCTCGACCTTCTTTCTGGTCTCCGCGAACTCGCCCAGATAGTGACCTATCATATCCGGCTCTATATCAATATCCACGAAGTCCTTGCCGTTGTGTACGCCTATGGTTGTCCCTACCATTTCAGGAAGGATTACCATGTCCCTGGCGTGTGTCTTGACGTAGTCCTCTCCTTCTCGTATTTTCTCCATGAGCTTCTTTTGCGCGTCCGTGAGTCCCCTCACCAGACTCCTTCTTTTCCTTGCATCTAGCAGCTCCGCGAACTCGGTAAGGTCCATCTCTCTCAACTCTTCAACTGTCTTTCCCCTGAACTGAAAGTCCTTTGCCATTATAACACGTTTTTACTTCAGTCCTCTTTTTTACCGGAAGATTTCGCGCCAAAGGACCCCGCCTTCTGGCCGGGTGGCGCAGTCGACTTTGTTGTTTTCGGTTTTCCGGGTTTAGTAGACCCTCCAAACGGATGGTCTACAGCGTTCATCGCTACGGCAGAAGTCTTGGGATACTTCTTTCCGCGGGCCTTCTTGGCCTTGTATTTGTTTCCCGCCTTTACGTATGGTTTCTCCTTTCTCCCCCCTCCGGCTACCGCTCCGACAGTCGCCTGGCACGCCGGGTTGAGTTCCTTTGATTCACCGGAGGGAAGTTCTACTACGGTCTTATCTAGGTCATGCATTTTTACCGTTGCATAGGTTCCCGAAGCCCTGACCAGTTTACCGCCCTCACCGGGATTTGTCTCGATGGAGTGTACAGGGACTCCCTCCGGGATTTCCGCAAGCTTCAGCCTGTTTCCCGGCTCTATTGGAGCGGAAATTCCACATTTTATAACGTCCCCGGTTTCAAGGCCCTCCGGAGCTATTATATACCTCTCCTTTCCGTCCTCCAGCTTGACTTTGGCTAGGGGCGCCGATCGGGCGGGGTCGTGTATAATATCCACCACTTCGCCCTCGATGTCGTTAAATTCCACTTCCCTGGAATACCTGTGGCTGGGGGTCCCCACGTTTCTGCTGCTTCCCATCCTTTGAGATCTCGTCCTTTTAGGCATCTATCATCACAGCATTCCAAGGCGCGTGGCTATATCAATCGCATTGTCATCTTCTGAAAGTTTTACCACGGCCTTTTTGTTTCCTTTCATGGTGTTTAAGGTATTTACCTTTACAACGGTTACGTCGAATTCCTCCTCCACCGCCCATCTTATCTGATTTTTATTCGTCTTGTCCTCCACTATAAATACGAGCTTGTTCTCCTTCTCCACCATATCCACGGACTTCTCGGTGAGGTGGGGATACTTTATCACGTCCATGGGCCTTTTCACGCACTCCACCTCCCATCGATTTCATTCAACGCGGACTCCGTGTAGACTGTCAGTCTGGTACCGTGTGCCCCCGGAGAAAGCACCTCGGAGTTTAAGTTTTCTACTTCCACGACTTCGACGCCGGGTATATTTCTCGCGGATCTTTTTATACCTTTGTCCTCCGCTACAACTATCAGCACGGATTTTTTCGTCTTGTATTTCCTTCCCCTCCTCTTGCCTTTTCCACCTCTGACCTTCCTTTCCCTGGCTCTCTGCAGATCCTCCCCAAGTCCTATTTTTTTCAAAAACTCCTCCACCTCCGATGTCTTTTCTAGCTCCTGGAGCCCGTCTTCCACCACTATCGGGAGCTCTCCTTCGAACCTGTGGTTCCTTTCCTCCACTGCTTTCCTTTTCGCGGTTGAAGCTATCGCGCTTCTCGTGGCCTTCTTCCTCTCCTTGTTGTTCATATCCTTTTCCCAGTTTTTCTCGGCCTTCGGGGGATGCGCCTTCATTCCCCCTACAGCGTGTGGGGCAAGCAGGGCGCGGAAGCGACGTGCCGTGTCGCCGTGCTCTCTCGGCATCCTTGACATCTCCCGGTTCATCATCTGTGCGCTCGGGGCGACGTGTCTGGAGCCTTCGTAGTGTGCTGACGTCTTCATGCCTGCTTTTCTGTCCGCTCCGTAACTCTGCCTCTTTCTGGACTGGTAGTATTCTACCGCCTTCTTTATCAGGTCCGGTCTGTAGTTCTCCTGAAAAACTTCAGGAAGCTTTCTCTCCCTCGTTTCCTCGCCGTCCAAAGACAGTATTTTCACCATATCATGCACCCTGCTGACTTGATTTCTTTATGTTTTTTATCTCCACAGGAAGCTTCTTCCTGTTCTTTATGCTTTTTCTGAAAAGGACCAACCTTTTTTTCGGTCCCGGAGTACTTCCCTTTACTAGCATAGAGTTTTCCCTCACGATCCCGTAGTTTTTGAAACCGTCCTCCGGATTCACCTCCTCCGCGTCGAAGGTACCAAGGAAGTGCTTACATTCATCAGTTCTTCGGTGAAAGCCGTCCTGTCCGGGCTGTGGGGCTGTGTGAAGCACCCTCCCCTGACCCCTCGCCCCCATGCTCCCTATCCTTCTTGGATACTCGTCCTTGCTTCTGTCTATCTTCGCACCGTATCTCTTCACAGGTCCCTCGTATCCCTTTCCTTTCGTGATGGCCACAGCGTCCAGGAACTCGCCTTCTTCAAAAACGTCCTCCACCTCTATTTCCCCACCCACATTTTCCTCCACGAACTCCTTCTGTTCCTTGAAGTTTCCACCAAGGGGGACCTCGAAAACTTCCGGTCTCTTCTTGCCCAGACCGCTTCTCCGCGGTTGTGTGCATACTATAAGCCTTATTTCATCGCCTTCTTTCTCCAGTTTGCTTTTCTCGGCGAAATGGATCCTCTCCCGCAGGTCCTTTGGAATCTCGTCTGCCTCCGCTCCTATATCTTCCAGAACCTCCAGCCCTTCATTCGTTTCTTTGTAGGATCTCGCGCCAAGAAGAAAGAGAGGTGGTATGTCGAAAACAGTCACAGGAACAGAAATGAGCTGGTTTTTGGTGGGGGATGTTTTCCTCAGGTCCTTCATAATGACCTGCGTCATCCCGGCCTTGTATCCCGCAAACGCGAGAGGCTTGCAGTCGTCCGTCTGGATCCAGGAATGGAGCGAGGGATAGATACGACTGGCCCGCTTCCTGGGCCAAACTCCTGTCGAGCCTTTCTTTGGTCTGCTGGGTTCCGGCATGGTATCACTTAACTCCTATTTTTTCCACGTAAACCTTTAAAAACGTGTGGGTCCAAAACCACACCTTTCCAGGTGCCCGGAAGTTTATATAACTTTCGAGGCTGCACCTGCTAGAAGTGGATCAGGTCTTTTTTCAAACGGGTCCTGAAAGTCACCTTTCAGGTGGGAAGACGGTCTTCCCAAACGGCACGTTGAGAGACAACCTTAGTTTGGAAGAAAAGGTATTTAAAATTTACCTGTTAACCGTTCTTTGGATGAACTTCAAACAGCTTCGCGGCCTGAGGGACAGAGCCATGAAGAGGGACGAGGGCCTGAAACTCCTCCTCACAAACTTTGAAGGAACGAGGCAGGAGAAGGATATAAACAGAAGGAGAAAATTACTTGTAGATCCTTTTTTCAGGATAAAGGAGGACGTCCCCAAGTTCAAAGAGGAGGACTTCGACTGGTCGGACGAGGAGGCGATAATGGACGCGATGGCCGGGAGGTTCGACATGCCATCCTGGGCCTACAGGAGCATCGAGGGACAAGCCAGACTTGACGAGGACCTGAAAAACTATAACGACGTCTTCATCTATCAGCTGAAGGCCTGTAACCTCTCCTGTCCCTACTGCTACGTGGACGAGCCGAACAAGACCCCGGTCGAGAACAAGGGTGCTGCCTTCATTTCAGTGGACGGGATCCTTGACGCCTTTGAGGACGAGAGAGGCGAAAGAGAGGAGTTTGAGCTCAACAGGATAAGGCCGAGCGGCGGGGAGCCGAGCCTGGTCCCCGAACAGTGGCTCGAGGTCCTCCGTGATCTAGAGGACCGCGGTCTGGGCAAGGAAGTCCACGTACAGTCCGACACGAACCTTACGACCGGACGCTTTCTCGACGAGCTTGAGGAAAGGGGCGAAGTGGAGGAGGATATCCTTCAAAAAATAGGTGAATACGATAACTTCAGCCTCCTCGCAAGCTTTAAAGGAACGGACCCTGATAACTTCCGGAGAAACACAAGATACGATGAGGAATTCTTCGAAGAGCAAAAATGCTCCTTCAAAAAGTACGCTGAAGCTGGAATAGACGTTTATCCATTTTTCTACAATCCCAACCCAGAAACGCTACCTCGCCTACTTGAAGAGCTATCGGACGACCTAGGAGATGTTGTTTACAGAAAAGCCTGGAATTTTCCGCTTAAAATGTACGGGCCCACAGAAGAGAGGCTGAAAAAGGAAGCGAAGGCCAAGGGATTCGATCCCGACAGTCACGTTGAATCGTACCGGAAGGAGTGGGAGAAGAATTTCGAAGAAGCCGAGGAGGTCATGGAGGAGCTGCACAAGAACGTGGGCTCCGACTATAAGAACGAACTGAGGGTCGGGACAGAGTACGAGCTCTAGTCCCTAGCGTTTGATTTTTGTACAACCCTACCTCACAGGAAACTTTGGACAGATTTCGATTTTCTGAAACAGGTCTCATTCTCTAAACAGAAAAATATAAACTGGCGCCGGGGGTGGGATTTGAACCCACGCGTGCTTCGCCATAGGATGTGGTCCGAGACCACATCAATCTTATAACGCACACCAGCTTTCTGTTCAGGTCTCCAAGCTGGCGCGGTGGGCCAGGCTTCGCTACCCCGGCGACTAAAAACTGACGTGATTGAAAATCACGTCCACCTCATAGTTGTCTTCCTTCCAAGAATTGGTCTTGAGGTTTAAATTATTTAAGAATTCTGAAGAAGATTTTCAGCCTTTTCGCTTGTCTTGACTGTGAACTGACCGAACCTGTTTATCCCAGCATCAAGGAGCCCTATGCTCAGATATTCTTCAATTTTCTTCCTGTCATCTTCAGGTCCCACAGGCCAACCACCTCCACTGTCTTTTTCTATAATTCTCTCCCCTGCCTCGGGTGTGAGAACGTAGCCTACTCTTGCTTCAGCAAAGGTTCTAAGCTCATCAAATTTCTTTTTGAGAGGCTGCGGCATCAGTTTTTTCATCGATTTCGTAAGAAGACCGTCTTCTTCGTAGAAAAGTTCCTCAAAGTCTTCCTCCTCGTATCCCAGAAGCAGACAACCGTTCTTCTCGGGAGGAGAGTTAAAAAGAGGCTTGTAGTTCCGATCGGTTATTATGAAGTCGTAATATTCCTTTGCCTCTCCCCTCGAAAGACCGGATCTCTCTGCTATTTCCTTCACCAGGCTTTCCCTTTTTTCTTGAGTGTCCGAACCTGCACAACTGAACTTCACTTCCTCATATTCTTTGATTTCTTTGAGCATTGTACTAGATAAATAGATAGAAATTTAAATATTTTAAAGGACTATTCCTCGAGCTCTATCTCGATGTTAACGTCCTCCGGGATGTCGGTTCCCATTATCCGACGGAGCGCGCGCTTGTTTGCTTCCATCTCTATGAGTCTTTTATGGATGCGGAGTTCGTAGTGGTCCCACGTTGCGTTGCCGTGTCCAGTGCCCTGGCCTGAAGGCGTCTTCATGACGGGAACCTTCAGTTCTTTCGTCGGGAGTGGAATCGGGCCGGAGTAGGCTACGCCATATTTCTCCGCAATGCTCGTGATTCTACTGCATATCTCTTCGAGGACCTCATGATTTCTTCCTGCGAGATTTATCCTGGCCTTCCCGGGCATGTTATCACCGAATCTATCACACGACTTTGGAATGTAAGAATTTAAATAGCTTTTGGTCGTTCAAAAGAAAAAGAGAATAATGATGGGTTAAAATAAAAAATTGGGGTGGGTTTTAGGCCTCTTCGGTCACTTCTATGCATATTCCTGCAGCCACGGTCTTGCCCATGTCTCTGATCGCGAACCTGCTCAGCTCCGGGAACTCACTCTGTTCCTCAATCGCCATAGGCTCTGTAGGCCTGATCTTGACCACTGCGGAATCTCCTGTCTTAATGTAGTCCGGGTCCTCTTCCAAAGTTTCTCCTGTCTTTGAGTCTATCTTCTTCTCAAGGTCTATGAACTTGGAGGCTGTCTGTGCGGTGTTACAGTGGAACACAGGCGTGTATCCCTCTGCGATGACGTTGGGATGTTCCATGACGATTATCTGGGCCTTGAACTCCTTTGCTACGGTCACAGGATTGTCCGGATCACAGGCTACATCACCTCTCTTGACGTCTTCCTTGGAAATTCCTCTGGTGTTGAAACCGATGTTGTCTCCCGCTTCGGCTTCCTCAATTTCCTCGTGGTGCATCTCGATGGACTTGACCTCTCCCGTGACATCAGAGGGCAGGAACAGAACTTCGTCTCCTTTCCTCAGCTTTCCTGTTTCTACTCTTCCGACCGGGACCGTTCCGACACCTGTAATGGTGTAGACGTCCTGGATCGGAGTCCTCATGGGCTTATCCACGGGCTTCGTTGGTTCTTCCAAGTCGTCCAGAACTTCGTGAACCGTGGGACCACCGTACCAGTCCATCTCGTCCTTGGGCTCGGCGACGTTGTCTCCGTAGTACGCCGAGGTCGGGACGAAAGGCATGTCACTCGGGTCGAAGCCTATACTCTTGAGGAGGTCCTTCACTTCTTCCTTCACTTCCTCGAACTTGTCCTCGGAGTAGTCAACGGTGTCCATCTTGTTGATCGCTACGATGAGCTGGTCAACACCGAGAACCTTTGCCAGGTAGCTGTGCTCCTTCGTTTGGTCCTGTACGCCGTCCTTAGCGGAAACCACGAGCAGAGCTGCGTCTGCCTGTGAGGCTCCTGTGATCATGTTCTTCACGAAGTCTCTATGTCCCGGTGCATCGATAACTGTAAAGTGGTAGTTATCGGTCTCGAACTCCTGGTGCGCGACATCGATAGTCACACCTCTTTCCCTTTCTTCCTTGAGGCTGTCCAGCGCGAAGGCAAAGCCAAATGTTTCTTTCCCGGCTTCCTTCGCAGCTTCTTCCAGCTTCTGGTATTCCTTGTCCGGTAGGTCTCCTGTGTCGTAGAGCAGGTGTCCGACTAACGTGGACTTACCGTGATCTACGTGGCCTATCGTGACCAGGTTCAAATGTGGTTTGTCTGCCATATTCACACCTCCTTTTGAATGGTGGGAGATACCCCCCTTGTAATGTGTGTTTTTCCTTTATAAATACTCCTTTATAAGCTTCATGCCTCGGGCTGCGGAACTTCCCGGCCCAGGCCCTTTCTCTCTCTGATATCCTTAATACGCTCGTCCTTGAGACTGTCGGGCATGTACTCGAATAGAACGTCCTTGAGGTAGTAGAAACCCTTTCCCTCCGTTGCCGACTTCAGCTCGCCCTCAAAACCAAACATCTCCTCCACGGGTAGTTTCACCTTTAGGACTGCAGTTCCCTGCTCTGTGTCCACGTTTATAACTTCACCCCTCCTGTTCTGCACCTCGGTCATCACGTTTCCCATATGTTCTTGTGGCGCCTCGACCCTCAGGATCTGTTTTGGCTCCAGTAGGGTGGGCTTTGACGAAAGGATTGCGTTTTTCACGGCGTGCCTGACTGCAGGAGTCACCTGTGCCGGCCCTCTATGTATGGCGTCCTCGTGCAGCTTTGCGTCCACGAGCCTTATCAGTATCTTGGAGCACGGCTCTCTTGCGAGAGGACCTTCCTCTATTATATCTCTCACAGCTTCCCTGACAAGCTCTATAGTGTCATTCAGGTACTGAATTCCTTTGGTTGCATCGGTAAATATGTTCTTCTCCTTTATCAGTTCAACTCCCTCGGCATCGTCGTCATCCATTCCCAGGTCCTTCAGTTTGTTCGCAAGGTCGCTGTCCTTGCCCTTGTATTCCCCCTCTTGTATCTCATCTCCTGCTATCGCCTCGTACACGTCGTCGTCGAGGGGCTCCACTTCAAAGTAGAACTTATTGTGCTTGTTTGGGCTTTTGCCTTCTAGGGTATTGCTCTCACCCTTCAGGGTTTCCCTGTAGACAACTATCGGCGGTGAGGTTTCCACAGGTATACCTTCTTCCTGTAGACCTTTCTCCACTTTTGCCTGGATATGTAGTTCTCCAAGTCCCGAAACGAGATGTTCTCCCGTTTCTTCGTCTATCTCTACCAAGAGGGTAGGGTCTTCCCTGCTGGCCTTCCTTAGAAACTGCACGAGGTCGGGAAGGTCTTTGGTCTTCTTTGCTTCTACGGCCTTTGTCACCACGGGCTCGAAGACGTGTTTTATCTCCTCAAACGGATCTATCTTGTAGTCGGGGTTGCATATGGTCTCCCCCGAAAAAGCATCAGGAACACCTACAAGGCCTATTATATTCCCTGCCTGGACCTCGTCCATCTGCACCCTTTCCTGGCCCTTGTAGATGCAGACCTGCTGTATTCTTTCGTCCTTGTGCTGTCCTACCAAATGAACCTCCTGCCCTTCGGTCAGCGCGCCTGAAAATACTCTTCCCGTCGCTACAGAGCCTGCGTGCGGGTCGTTATATACCTTAGTTGTTATGGCCGCCAGCTCACCATCGGCGTCGCAGCCTTTCATATCTTTCCCCGCCTGGGATTCCTCATCACCGGGCCAGATTTTGGGTATCCTGTAGTTCTGCGCCTTTTTTGGATTTGGAAGGTGTCTTATTATGCCGTTGAGGACAATTTGGTGAAGTGGTGCCTCCTTCCAAAGCTCCTTGTGTTTTTCTTTGGAGCACTTCTCCTGTATATCCTTGAAGGTTATCCCGGTTTCTTTCATGTAAGGCTTTGAAATTGCCCAGTTCTTGAGAGCGGAGCCGAACATTACAGAGCCGTCGTCCACGGAAACCGTCCACTTGTCCTTGTACTCGTCCTCCGCGTACTTCCTTATGAGGTTGTTTACCTCCCTTATAATCTTCATGAACTTCTCCTGCATTCCCTCGGCGTCCAGCTCAAGCTCGTTTATGAGACGGTCAACCTTGTTTATGAAGAGAATAGGCTTGACCCTTTCCTTGAGCGCCTGCTGTATCACTGTCTCTGTCTGTGGCATCACTCCCTCCACCGCACAGGTCAGAATTATCACGCCGTCCACGGCGCGCATCGCCCTTGTTACGTCCCCTCCGAAATCAACGTGGCCCGGCGTATCGATCAGGTTTATCAGGTAGTCGTCCCCTTTGAAATCATGAACCATCGAGACGTTTGCAGAGTAGATGGTTATCCCCCTCTCCTGCTCCTGGTCGTCGTAGTCCATGAACAGTTGATCTCCTGCAAGTTCGTCCGAAATCATCCCAGCGCCGGCCAGGAGGTTGTCGGTCAGCGTCGTCTTTCCGTGGTCTATGTGCGCCGCTGTACCGATGTTACGGATTTGCTTCTGCTGGCTCATCAGCTTCTTCACACGTTCAGCCAGTTTTTCTTTGGCCATATTCATCACAGTATATTTAGTGGAGGTGTCTTACCTCGCGCCTTCTGCTTCCCTTTCTAGGCGCTCTTTTTGCCTGAAGGCGTAGGATTCCCTCTCTTTGTTGTATGCCGCAAGTATTTCTTCTGCCAGACACTCCGCCATTTCCTTTTCCGAGCCCACGGAGTTGGAGTATGCGCCCTGTGCGATGTGTCTCAGGGAAATGTCGATCCGTCTCTGCGGAGAGGTTATCACGGCCTTCCTCTTGATTATAGAACCGACCTGGTAGGAGGATACTTCCTCGACGGGCGCGGTATTTTCCACGGCTCCGAGGAGGACTCGCAAAGGATTTTCGTCCTCCCTTTCCTTTATTATGGAAAAAGTCTCCTTGGTTATATCCCAGACCTTCCGAGATTTCCCTCCACAGTTACCGGAGCTTACCTTATGTTTTTTCCCTCGGTGTCCGGGCCCCATCAGGTGGTTCATAAGCCTCTCCACGAGATTTACTTCACTTTTAGTAAAACGGTCGGCGGCGTGCCTGCCGTGTGACTTTTTCGGAGCGAGCATAGGTTCCAGGTTTATGTGGTCTTTGAGCCCTGGATCCTCCGGCTCTATTCCCTCGACGTCCCAGCGATCAAACAGTTTCATAGTTTATCATCTCGTAGGTTTCTCGGCCCTTCCTGCTACCAGTTCCTTTAAGGAGACGCCGTTTACCTTTATTACCTTCCACCTCACACCAGGAATATCGCCTTTGGCTCCCTTCCCGGAGCCACCCAGACCTTCAATAAGAACTTCGTCGTGCTCGTCTATATGCTCTATCGCGCCGTCGCCCGGACAGAAAGCAGTGATGCGCTTCCCGTTCTTCAAAAGCTGGATCCTCACACATTTCCTGAGAGCGGAGTTAGGCTGCATAGCTTCGACTCCTCGCTTTTCCAGGACTATTCCTTTGGCCTGTGGAGCTCCTTCCAGGGGCTCCCTTTTCTCCTTGAACTGGGTCATCCTGTCCTTGTAGTCCTTTTCCTTCCAGCGGAACTTCTTCCTGTCCTTCTTAAGTTTTCGAGCTGCAAACATTCCGGGCATACAGACACCTTGTTTGTTTCAGAGCTGAACTGATTTAAAGGTCACGGTCCCTCGAAACCACATTCCTCGCAGCGGTACTTGTTTTTCTTCCTCCGGCACTTCCTGCAGCGTATTATTTCAGTCTCCCCACAACTTGGACATTTAAATTTTACGAAATCTTCCTTGCCCACCATATTCACGCCGCAAGAGTTGCATTTCAGCTCCATTTCGAAACACTTCCTTAAGTTTATCCTTTATATATTTAAATGTTGTGCGAGGGACTCAGAAAAATTTATAAGTCTGCCGACTTACTTTGTTGTTTCAGGTGAGAACTTGCCGATCTGCAGTGAGTGTGGGAAGTCGTGGAGGCCGACAGGCAGGCGTTTCGAAAACGGGAAAGGAATCGTCTGTACGGAGTGCTACGTAAGGGAGCGCCTCAAGAGGAATGGACTGAACGGCTTCTGACTTTTATTTTTCTCCCTTTATTTCCAGGTCTCCTCCCCTTCTGTGTATGACCCCCAGGTCGAAGCCATAGTCATGCAATAGTTTTAACAGTTCCTCCCTTGAACTTTTCCTCTCCTCCAACCCCTCCTTGTGGACTTCACAGTATATAAGCCTGCAGTTTTCTAGGCTTTCCTCCATACCTCTGAGCACTTCAAGTTCAGCTCCTTCCACATCTATCTTTACCACGTCCGGCTTGTCGAGCCCCCTTTCCTCTATCAGGTCGTCACATCTCCTCGTTTCGACTTTTACCGTCTTCCTTCCGGTCCTTCCCCGGGACAGCCTGTTCTTCGTCTCGCCTGGTCTGTCGCTGAAGACTTCCATCTCCGCGGTTCCGTTTGTGTCCGAGAGCGCAAGAGGAAAGAGGTTAATTTCCAGGCCGTTCAGCTCTGCGTTCTCTTTGAGTCTGTCCATGTTCTTCCTGAACGGCTCGAAGGCGTATATCGCCCCTTCGCCCAGCTTCTGTGCTACAGGAAGGGAGTAGGTGCCTAGGTTCGCGCCGACGTCGTAGAAAACGTCCTCCTCTCTCAGGGAGGTGAGCACGCCATCTCGCACCTTTTTTTCATATATGAAGTTCCACCGGAGCGTGGTGAGTTCCTGTGGGTCCTTCACGAAGTAGCTCGTTGAGGTGCCGTTGACTCGTGCCGTGAAGACGTCGGACTGGAAGGGAAAGGTAAGCTCGGAGAACGTCCTCAGGAGCTTTCTGTTGATGGGCTTGAAAAAGTTTGCTATCCCTTCACCTGAATGTTTTCCTATCTTTTCTGCTATCCTGAATATGACGCTTCTGGGATGCTTCATACCATTTATCCCTGAGGATGCAGTTATAAAAAACACAGCCAAATTTTTATTTCTTCGGAACCAAGTGGGTGAGTATGCCAGAGGCGGTTATCTTCGACTGGGACGGTGTTATCGTGGACAGCCTTGGCGTTACGCATGACTGGCTGAACTACTGCTGCGAGCAGTTCGGCAAAGATTATCCCTTTTCAGATCCTGAGGGACTCAGAAGAAATTTCAGGGAACCGTTCACAGAACTCTACGAAAGTTTTGGCTTCAACTGGGAGGAGGACAAGGGTAAGATAATCGAGCTTTTCCATGACTACATGAGGCAGCAGGATGTTCCCCTGAAAGGAGGAATCAAGAACGTTTTGGAGGAGCTCCACACGTCGAGACATATACTTGGAATCGTCTCGTCTAACCGGGAGGAAGTGATTTCCGAAAAGTTGGAACAGTACGGCCTGAAAAAGTATTTCACTTCCGTTGTGACTCACAGCCAGGTCGGCGAGCATCTCAAACCCGACCCGAAGATGATAAAGGTCTGCGTGGAAAGGATGGCCCGCACCCCCGAAGACGCGGTGTACGTAGGAGACCAGCCAACCGATATTCAGGCAGCCCACAGGGCCGGGGTGAAATCCGTGGGCGTGACATGGGGCTTTCGACCGAGGAAAGATCTGGAGGCGGAAAACCCTGATTACATCGTGACCAAGCCGAGAGAGATAGTCGAAGCCATAAAATCCGAGCTTTAGAAAGTTGGCTACTCCTCTTCGAACAGGAGCTCAAGTTCTTCGTCGAACTCGTCGCCCTTGTATTCTTCTCTTTCCAGTGTCTCGTCGTTGACGAAGTGCCAGCCGTGCCAGATTATGTCGTTTGCTGGATGGTCCTCTGGGGCGGCGTTCGAATACTTGACTGTGGTTCCGTAGACCGCGGGGTTCACAGGCAGATGCTCAACGTATTCGCTCAACCCCTCCTGCCCCGGAAATATCGTGATGGCCGTTCCCGATGTGAAGCTTACCCTTGGCTGGTGGACATGGCCCGCAAACAGCTCGTCGAACATGTATCCACTTCTCAGCATCTTCCTCTTCGTCCTCGTGTTTGAGGTCCTCCCACCTGGAATCTTGTGGTGGAACCCCACCGACTTCCCGGTGCTCATTTCCTCTCCATCAATAATCACCTTCTCGTCCTTTATTCCTCCATAGCCACCGTGTTTACTTCCGAAGGCGCTCGAGTTTATTATTTCACCTTCCCAGTCGAATCCCTTGATAATCCTTTCAAGGGTTGTTGCCTCGTCCACACCTTCGTCCGAACGGTCGTGGTTCCCGGAAATGTTTATCACCTTTTCCGGGTCGGTGCCCTCCACAAGTTCCTTCACGTAGTGTTCCGCTATATCGAACTGCTTGCTCCTGTTGGGCCAGGATATCTGTTCCAGGGCCTCCTTGTACCTCCTGTCTATATCTTCGATGACCTCGGCGTAGTCCTCCTGGGTAAGTTCCTCCGCCTCCTCATCCGTGAGCTTTCTCAAATCCTCTTTGTTCTTCTTCCTTATCTGGGGGAGCGGCTCGGAATAGACCCTTTGTTCAGTTCCTGTGTGTTCCAGTACGCCATGTATCAGCTCGGAAAACAGCAGCTCGTCTACAAAGTCACCGTAGACCTCCTTCAGGTAGTTTTTCGTCCTTTCGGCTCTCTCGTAGTTCGAAGGGGTTCCGGGGACGTTTGCGCTTCCTAGGTGGGCATCGAAGAGCCCTGCTCTCACTTTCGGGGTCTTTGAGCACATTTTCTCAATCTCTCCCTTCACTTCCTCATATTCCTCACTCCCCTCCTCGTATTTCTCCAGTTCTTTTTTCTTCTCCGCTATATCCACCAGTGAAGAGTGGTCTATATACTCCGTCATTTCGGAACCATCTTCGAGGACCGTCTGAATCACGGCTCCGGACGCGTGCATATGTTTGTCTATCCTCTTGGTGTTCCAGTTCCTTATGCCCTTGTCCTTGAACTCCAGAAGTTTGTCGACGGACTGGAAAGTAGGAAGCGGCATTATCGTTGAAACCTCGGGTGCGTCCCTCTCTTCGCCCCCCAGCTCCTTGTATTCGGGCGTGGTGTTTATCCTTTTTACATCGAAACCTCCGGCTCCGTGGGGCGTGAGAAGGAGTTCGGGGACGCTGTCTTCGGCCTCGTTCCTAACCTTGGATATCAGCCTTCTGTAGAGGACCTCCTCCTCACCCTCCTCCAAACTCTTGAGGGTCGTGGTATCGCTCCTGAACTTGGTGCTCTGCATGACGAGCACATCGTCGTAGATCCCGACCTCAGCTTCGTCGAGGACGTCTTCATCTCCCTCTCCGTAGGACACGTTTTCGATAGTTGCATTTCTGCTTATATGTGGTTCCGTTATGTCCTCCACCTCGTCCGGGAAGCATTCAAATATGTCGTTGGTGTAGTCGTCTTTGGTCTTCTTGTATATCCACTCCGCTTCCTTTGGGGATAGATACGACCTTCTTGTATACCTGGTTATCGTCCTGCCCTGTTCCAGCTCCCTTTCAAGGGCGTGTCTGCGGTCTTCAAGAGGCCTCTTCTCACCCTTCAGTTCTTTGATCTTCTCCCTCTTCTCTTCCACCTTGTCCTTTACGGTCTCGTAGATGTTTCTGAACTCCTCCACTTCCTCTATTCCACTTATCCTCTCGGTGAAATCCCCTTCTCCTCCCAACCCCACCTCCTCGAATATCTTGTCGGACTCGGTTTCTATCAGGAAGTCCAGAAATTCGTTCGGCTCCGGTTCGTCGGCCGTCATGTGGCCCGAAAGTTTGTTGTTCATCTTCTTCAGGGCGTCGTACTTTATTTCCTCCTCCTCTAGCTCTGCCTCCTCTTCCTCGTAAGCCTCGTTGATCTGCTCCATCTCTTCCTCCAGTTCGTCTCTGTACTCCCTGGCCTTCTCCGCGAGCTTGTTGACCTGTATCTCTTCCCTTTCTTTCCTGTTGAACCTGTCCTCGTCACCCTGGCAGTAGTCGACCCTCTCCGGGTCGAGGTTTTCGAAAAGGATCTCCAGCTGCCGGCTCGTGTGTTCCTTGACCATCTGCCAGGAGGAAAGTTTCCCTTCTATCCACTTTTCCTCAAACTCCTCGTAATGTTCGGCCGTCTCCTCACTGGTTATTGCCTCTATTATCTCGGAGACACGCTCTTCCGTTTCGTTCTTTGCGACCTCCTCATCTTGCCCGAGGAAGCGCATCCTCTCGGCGTTGTTCTTGCTGTAGAGGAACGGGAACTCCGGGAACAGCCCGCCGGCTATGACCACCTGATCTACTTCCTCCTTGTAGTCGTTCTCCTCCAGGTAGGTGCTCAGGCCTTCCATCGCCCTCTCGTCGTAGACCTTGGTTCCCATACCCAGTTCGCCGAGGAAGAGGCGCGCCGAGGCCCCACTTTCATAGGAAGCATTCTCCTTGAAGATACCGTAGAGGGATTTATTCCTCTCGACTTTATCTTCTTCTATCTCCATTCTTCGACCTCCTCGAGAGAATTTAGGTCCGCGGGTTTGTCTTCGGCCGGAGAAGATAGCGACCAGTTAAGGATGTTCTTTACCCTCTCAAGCTCTATTTTATCTTTCATCCCCACACCGGACAGTTGCCAAAACAAAACTTGATTTACTGGAATAAACTTTGGACCAAAAGTATAAAAAATTTACCGTGGTCGGAGATTTCGTCCCCACCGTGAAAACTAGCGCGGTGTGCTGGGAGTAGCCCTCCTTCTGTTCGGACCTGAAAAAAGACGTGGACAAGTCCACGTCCATGGCAGGTCTTCGAGGCATTCATCTTCGAGCGACCTACCCGCTCCAAGAGACCGGTGTGGACAAGTCCACATCCATTCCCTGGAGCCTATTTGGTCTTGCACCACCCAGCCCGGGTTCGTTCCATCCCGACGCGCCCTCGACGCTTCCATTGCTCCGGCACGTGGGTGTCGTTTCTGTTACCCGGCCCGTTCCCTCTCGGGACGGACTCTTGCGAGCCTGGGCGACGCCCAACAAGACCGACGTAGACGAAGTCTACGTCCATCCGTACGGGCGGGTGGGAGGAGCTTCCTCCGGGATTCCGAGGAAACCTCCTGTGAAGGAGGCGATCCTCATCCGAACTATCCCGGTTACCCCTCTCCAGCTCACCGCAGCAATAACCTCTACTTCAAACAATTTAAATCTTACTCCGAGAAACAGCCGAAGCTGCTACACGTCAAGTCCTGGAAACCTTTCTTCCCAAGTTTGAAATCTACTTGGATTCCAACCCCGTCTTTAGCCCAGGCCGAAGTGGTTCTATGGCCCAATGTGGCGGTTAGTACCGGTGGGCTGAGCTGGTCGTCACCTCCCAGCTTACACCCCCGGCCTATCAAACTCCTCGTCGATCGAGAGCCTAATGTCGCCTGGTTTTGAGGATCGCTTCGGGCTTAGATGCTTTCAGCCCTTATCGACGTGAGGCGTAGCTACCCGGCAATGCCCTCACGGACAACCGGTCCACCAGTGGCCTCAGGGAGGTGTTCCTTTCGTACTCACCCCCCTTTCCCTCAGGCGGCACACAAATAGATAGACGTGAGCGTAGCTCACGTCCGTCTGTTGTTACAAACACTTCCAGTAGATATTGGCCGAACTGGCTTGCGCCGTTCTAAACCCAGCTAACGTACCTCTTTAACGGGTGAACACCCCTACCCTTGGCCGCTGTTGCACGGCCAGGATGAGGCAAGCCGACATCGACGAAGCAAGCGGCGGCGTCAGTACGGGCTTTCGGCCGCCACAACTCCATTATCCCCGGGGTAGCTTTTCTGACAGCCCCGGGCCCCATCTCAGGGACTCGGGGGTTCGCTAGGTCAGGCTTTCGCCTCTGGATCCCGTATTGTGGAGGATCCAGTCAAGCCGGCTTTTGCCCTTGCACTCTACCCCAGATTTCTGACCTGGGTGAGCCGACCTTTGAGCGCCTTCGATCCTGTGTCGAAGGCGTACCGCCCCAGTCAAACTGCCTACCTTCTGATGTCTCCACGAGAAATTTCTCGCAGGTTAGCGGCGCAGTCCCTTCAGGGTAGTGTTCCATGGACGCCTCGGCGGCGTGCTGGCGCACGTGCCTGGGTAATGGCTCCTACCTACACTCTACTGGAGGGACCACACCGCAGCAGAAAGCTGCAGTAAAGCTCCACGGGGTCTTTCCTTCCCACTGGAAGTCTTGGGCCTATGCACCCAAAAAGCGGGTTCGCCGGGATCCGGTTCGGGACAGCGGAAGCCTCGTTAAACCCTTCATGCAGGCCGACAATAAATCGGCAAGGGACTACGCTACCTTAAGACGATCAGAGTTATCGCCGCCGTTTACGGGGGCTTAACTCCCTTGCATGGGAGCTTGACACACCCGCACTGGGCAGGTCTCACCAGCTGTACAAATCCTTTCGGACTAGCAGCCAGCTCTGTTTTTATTAAACAGTCGAGCTTCCTTGGTCACTGCGACCTGACCTTTGCAGGTCAGGCACCCCTTCTTCCGAAGGTACAGGGCCAAATTGCCGAATTCCCTGAACCGGATTACCCCAGACGCCTTCCCTTTTTCCGGGAGGGTACCTGTGTTGGTTCTGGGTACGGTCACCCACGAATAACTCAATCCTCTTTTCATGGGTTCCAGGATCCGATCGAACTCCCAGTACAGGGAGCCTGTCCCGCTTTCACCTCCTTCTACCCGTTACGGTCAAGAGGCTTCAACGGTTCGATATCGCGAGAGCGACATTCGACCTATCCCGAAACGTTGAGGACGAGCTTAATCGTAGATGGCGCAGGAATGTTAACCTGCTTCCCTTTTGCCCGCCTCGTCCTAAGGACGGGCTTAGGACCGGCTAACCCCCAGCTGATTGTCATTGCTGGGGAACCCTTACCCTTTCGGCGGCTGGGACTCTAACCCAGCTTTGCTGCTACTACCGGCAGGATTCTCGTCTCCACCCGGTCCACAGGACCTTACGGCCCTGCTTCCGTCCCGGCGGAGCGCCTCCCTACTCCCAGCTTCTACTGAAGCTGGTCCGGGGTATCGGTACCTGACTTACTCCCGTTAATTGTGGGCGCTCCCGACCTAGGTGGGTGATCTATTACGAACTCTTTAAAGGGTGGCTGCTTCTAAGCCAACCTTCCCACTGTTTAGGGTCGGAAACAACCTTCCTGACTTAGCCAGGATTTGGGGACCTTAACCTCGGTCTGGGCTCATTCCCTCTCGAGCACCGGCCTTACGCCGGGTACTCTAACTCCGGTCTTCTACGGCGGTAGCACATTCTGAGTTTGACAAGGAAGCCGAGGCTCTCGCCTCTCAACTTCCCAGTCAGTGCTTTACCTTCCTACCTACCTCGGACCGGGCTGAGCTTAGACTCACTTTGGGAGGAACCAGCTATCGCCCCTCTCGATTGGCTTTTCACCCCTACTCGCAGATCACGCGAGCGCGTGTGCACAGCAACGCTATCAGGCCTCCACCTTCCTTTCGGAAGGCTTCACCTTGCCCACGAGTAGTTCGAGGGGCTTCGGGTCTTACCCCCGTGACTTCCCGCACTTTCACACGGCGCCCCTGACCGCAAAGCGGCTGCGGGCTTGTTGCTTTCGCTATGGCTCCCCGCCGAGAGACGGTTAACCTTGCCACGGAAGTAAACTCCCTGCCTCGTTTTTCAAAACGCACGACATGACGCCGGCTCCTCTTCCTCGTACTGTGACCTCTCGGTCATTTCCTTTGGAAGAGGCCCTTTCACGCCATGCCAGGCTGTCACCGGCTGATTTCAAGCTCTTTTCACCCCCTGTTAAGGGTGCTTTTAAGCTTTCTGTCACCATACTGGTACGCTATCGGACTTTGGACGTGTTTAGAGTTGGGAGGAGATCCTCCCACATTCCTGCTACCATCCCAGGTAACGGTACTCTCTCGTCCAGGACTCGGCCTTTTCCCACGGCCAACGGGGCTATCACCCTCTTTGGCGGACCGTTCCAGGTCACTTAGGCTAGAGAATGTCGGCCGTACCTGGACAGCACATTCCCACTGTGTTTCCACGGCGGGTTCGCTTTGCTCTATACCGCTTTCAATCGCCTTTACTAACGGCATCGCTATTGCTTTCTCTTCCTACGGGTACTGAGATGTTTCAGTTCCCCGAGTTCCCTATCCCGTAAGGGATCGTCGGCCGAAGCCGACACGAATTCGCATTAGGCAATCCCGAGTTCCACGGCTGCATGCGCCTCACCCGGGCTTTTCGCAGCTTGCCACGACCTTCTTCGGCGTCCAAAGCCGAGCTATCCATCAACCGGCTGTTGGGACATAGACCCACTTCAGCCTAGTTGGCTGACGGGTCTTTGAAATCCTATTGGATTTCAATTTTCCCAAGACTTGACGTATAACAGCTCATTCAGGGAACTCCTGTGATCGTCTTTCTATCATATCCCTCTCGGGATCAAAGGGTGTTCACGTCTTCATCGTTCCCCATCACTCTTCACCCCCTACTTGTGATAGGGAGCTGCATCTTGAAAACCAAGCCACGGAACCATAGGATTCCGAGGTCTTAAAACCTTAAAACAGAGAGAATATATGGAGAAGTAAGGCGCAGAACCGTTCCATACCTTACTTTTCGTTCATGGTATCAAGCCCGAAATAGGCTTTCCAGCTAAACCATTTCTAACTGCGAAACTATTTAAAAGTTTCGAAGTTCAAAAGCGCCAAAAATTTGAACAGTATGGTGGACCCGGTGGGACTTCCCGAAACCCCTTCTCCTTTGGGAATGAAAACACTTTTTGAAAGGGTTTTCTTTTGAACCCACAGTCTTCGCCTCTCCTGTAGCTTGCAAGGGCGACGTCCTGCCATTAGACCACGGGCCCATTTTCTATTCTCCTGGAAACCCGAGTTTTAGTCTGTAGTTGGTTAGTTTGGAGGTGATCCAGCCGCAGGTTCCCCTACGGCTACCTTGTTACAACTTAGCCCTCCTTGCGGGGCCCTGATTAGACCTGAGAGATTTCCCAAGCCTCATCATTGCCCCACTCGGATGGCTTGATGGGCGGTGTGTGTAAGAAGCAGGGACGTATTCAGCGAGAGATGATGATTCTCGCTTACTAGCGATTCCGGCTTCACGAGGGCAGGTTTCAGCCCTCGATTCGAACTAAGGCCGGGTTTTGGGATTAGCTTCTCCTTTCGGAGTCGCAACCCGCTGTCCCGACCATTGTAGGCCGCGTGTAGCCCAGCGCATTCGGGCCATACTGACCTACCGTCGCCCACGCCTTCCTCCCCCTTGTCGGGGGCGGTCTTCCTAGAGTGCTCGCGTCCCGAAGGACACGATAGCAACTAGGAACGTGGGTCTTGCTCGTTACCGGACTTAACCGGACGCTTCACAGTACGAGCTGACGATGGCCATGCAACACCTCTCAGCGCTTCAGGTACGCTCTTCAAGCGGACCGTCATCATGCTGTCAGCGCTGGTAACGTTCCTGGCGTTGAATCCAATTAAACCGCAGCCTCCACCGCTTGTGGTGCTTCCCCGCCAATTCCCTTAAGTTTCATCCTTGCGGACGTACTCCCCAGGCGGCCCGCTTAACACCTACGCTACGGCACAGCGCCTCCACGTAGGAGATGCTACACCAAACGGGCATCGTTAACGGCCTGGACTACGGGGGTATCTAATCCCCTTCGCTACCCTGGCTTTCGTCCCTCACCGTCGGAGCCGTTCCAGCCGGGCGCTTTCGCCACAGGCGCTCTTCCTGGGATTACAGCATTTTACCGCTACCCCAGGAATAGCCCCGACCTCTCCCGGTCCCAAGCCGAATAGTTTCCCCGGCAAGTCCTACGTTTTAGCGCAGGATTTCACTGAGGACCCATCCGGCCGGCTACGGACGCTTTAGGCCCAATAATCGTGGTCACCACTTGGGGCACGGGTATTACCGCGGCGGCTGGCACCCGTTTTTCCCACCCCTTATTCGTGGAGCTTTTTACACTCCAAAAAAGCCTTGGCAATGCCAAGGCGCTCGGGATCCCTTTATCGCGCTTTCACGCATTGTAAAAGTTTCGTGCCTGCTGCGCCCCGTAGGGCCCGGACTCGTGTCTCAGAGTCCGTCTCCGGGCTCCGTCTCTCAACGCCCGTATGGATTATCGGCTCGGGGGTCCGTTACACCCCCAACGACCTAATCCACCGCAGTCCCATCCTCAGGCGCCTGGACATTTCGGTGAGGGAACCTTCCAGTATTCCTCACCCATCGGGAATTAGTCCCAGTTTCCCGGGGTTATTCCCGTCCTGAGGGCAGGTTGACTACGTGTTACTGAGCAGTCCGCCGGGTGCGCGAAGCACCCTCGGCTCGCATGGCTAAGTCGAATCCCGATAGCGGTGACCTCCGGCAGGATCAACCGGAATTGGGAGTAGGAAAGCCGAAGCTTTCCTTTTCCTCCAAGTCACACCAACTACAATTGACTTCTCGAGTTTCCAGCATCAGAAGAGATTTTCCTCTCTCCCTCATCATTTATCCGTGCCTGGAATCAGGATCATCGCTGGGCAAATACCCAAGGCTCCAGTACGCCGGCACGGCGCAACAGCCTAAAACAATTAAAAAATACGTTTAAATATCTTTTGGTAAACCGCACTTCTCGTCTCCCCAGACAAGGCGCGCGGTTTAATTATTTCTTTTGCATACACTTAAAGATTACTCTTGTAAAGGATGAAGGAAGGCCGGGACCGAGATTCGAACCCGGGCTAAGGGCTCCACAGGCCCTCGTGCTAACCGCTACACCATCCCGGCCACATGGAAACTTTATACAACTTCTTCAACTATATCTTCTACATTTATTAGTTTTTCATCGCCGGAACTCATTTCCTTCAACGTCACCTTTCCCTCCTTGAGATCTCTTTCGCCGACTATAACTACCTTCTCTGCGCCTATGGAGTTCGCGTAGTCCAGCTGCGCCGAAACGTTCCTATCTTTTAGATCGGTCTCCACGACCAAGCCCCTTTCTCTAAGCTTACTGACAAGCTCAAGAGCTTTGTCCTTGACGTCTCCAGAAACCGGAAGCACGTATACGTCCGTTGTTAGTTTTTCCTCCGGCCACACACCCTCTCGCCTCATAAGCTCCTCGATGACCGCGTCTCCAATCGCGAAACCGACCGCTGGAACCTCCTCGCCGCCGAAAAGCCCCACCAGCTCGTCGTACCTTCCGCCGCCGCAGATAGCGCGCAACTCCCCTTCTCTATCGAAAACTTCGAAAACAAGGCCGGTGTAGTAGTCCAGACCGCGGACTATCGAGAGATCCAGCCTGACCTTGTCCAGTACCTCGTAACTCTCAAGCACCTCGGCAAGCTCTTTCATTCTCTGCAGTGCCCTGACATCATAAGATACCAGTTCCTCTACTTCCTCAAGCTTGTCCACGAGGGGCCCGCTTATAGAGGTAAGCTCCTCGACCTTCTCGGCCTCTTCTCTTCCGAGGCCCGTTTCTACAAGCTCATCAACAAATCCTTCCTTCGACATCTTTTCCTTGTCGTCTATAACCTCCATTGTCTCTCTTGTGTCCTCTATACCCCTGTTTTCCAGAACCTCCTCTACCAACCTCCTGTCGTTCACGAGGACGTCCACCGCATCCAGCACATCAAGCTTGTCCATTATCTCGACCAGAACCGCTATGATTTCCGCGTCCGCTCCGACGGAGTCGGCGCCGAAGATGTCCACGTCCGTCTGGTAGAACTCGCGGAGGCGTCCTTTCTGCGTCTGCTCGTAGCGCCAGCGCTTCGACGTCGAATACCACTTTATAGGTTCGTTCAGCGACTTCTCCGAGGCTATTATCCTCGCGCGCGATGGTGTCTGCTCCGGTATGAGCGTAACGTCTCTCCCGCCCTTGTCCTCGAAGGAGTACGTTTGTTTTACGAGCTCCTCGCCACTTTTCACGAGGAACAGGTCCATCGGCTCCAGCGAAGGTGTGTCTATCTCCCTGAAACCGAACCTTTCAACGACTCCTTCTATCCGCTCGAAAACCTCCACCTTTGCACCATTTTCTTCCGGTAAAAAGTCCCGGAAACCTTTCATGGACTTGAAATCCATAGTATCACATAGGTTATTTTCCATTGAGAACTAATAAATTTATAAATTAATTAGGAGTTGTCACTATTTGACCTTGTTCAGGATTTTCTTGCCGAATTCGGAGAATATTTTCCTGTACCTTTCCCTCCTTTCTACTATCGGCTCCATTTCGACCAGCGAGTCTACAAACTCCTTATCATATGGTATCTTCGCGAGAATTTCCGCGTTTCTTTCTTCCACGAATTCCTCTATCTTCCCTGTAAACTCCTTGTTCAGATCATACTTGTTGATTATGATTCCATAATCTATTCCGAAGTGATTCACTATCTCCAGAACCCTCTTCAAGTCGGAGAGGCCCGAAGGAGATGGCTCGGTCACGGCTACTATGTAGTCACTTCCTCTTACAGAGGCTATTACAGGACAGCCGATACCTGCGGCAGAATCTACTATAAGCACTTCGGCTTCTTCCTTGTTAGTTCTTCTTTTTATCTCGTCCACAACCTTACCGGAGCCGGCCTCTCCCATCTTTAGTTGGCCGGACACGAGTGGGAAGCCGTGTCCCGTCAAACTTTTACCGATCTCAGCGTTTTCCACCGTCTTTAGCTCAAAGGCATTTTCTGGACATGCAAGCTCACATGCGCCACACCCTTCACACATATACTCGTTTATCGCAGGAACGTCCCTCTCCTCGTCCCAGTCGATCGCAGAGAATGTGCATATGTCCCTGCATTTGCCACAGGATGTACACCTCTCCTCGTCCAGAACAGCCTTTTCGTTGGTGGATATAGTCTCTAGCGTCTCGAACTTTTCCACCCCCAGTATCAGGGCCAGGTTCGAAGCGTCGACGTCACAGTCTGCAGTCGCTATGTCTCTTTCCTTTGATAGACAAACTGCGAGAGAAGCTGCTATCGAGCTCTTACCTACACCACCCTTCCCGGACACAATAGTTACAGTTTTCATCTTATATCACGCGCAATCTTTTCTATACTTTTGTGTTTTATTGGAATCCCTTCTGAGTAATTCTTCTCTATCTCCTTTGAGTACGGTATCTTGGCTGCTATGGATGAGTTCTGTTCCTCCGATATCCGTTCAATTCCTTTGCTGTCGGCTATATTTGACCTGTTAAGTACAATTCTTGATTCCACGCCCAGCTTCTCCATAAGTTCAAGTATAAGTTTCAGGTCGTGCTCTCCAAGAGGCGTGGGTTCAGTGACCGCAAATCCAATATCCGTGTCACCAAGCGCTGCTATTACGGGGCAATGTGTCCCTGCTGCCGTGTCTATGATTATATAGTCGTATTGTACTCCCACACCTTCTACATACTCTTTAAGGGCATTCACAATTAGGCTTGACTCCTCTACTCCTGGTCTCATCTCTCCAGTTACCAAGTCTATATTCCCAGAACCCTGGAAAATTTCACCTATGATCTGTTCCGATTCACTTATAGCTCCCACAGGGCAGGCAATTTCACAGGCCCGGCAACCCGTACACTGCTCCGGGGCCAGAATTGGATACTTGTCCTTCACCTGGACTATGGCGTTTTCCTTGCATACCTCGGCGCACCTACCACACTTTGTACATTTGTCCTCATCTATCTCGGGTATCATGTTTTTTACGTCTTCCACTTTCTCCCTTTCGATTCCAAGAATCAGGTGATCGTCAGGACAATCAACATCCGCGTCCACGAGAAGAACCTTCCCATATTTCTTCAGCTCCGAGGCCAGAGCCGTGGCTAACGTGGACTTTCCTGTACCCCCCTTACCTCCAGTTACGGCTATTTTTTTCACAGCAATCCTCGATACGAGCCATGTTCTTTCTTGTATTTCAATTTTATTTCTGTGCTGCTTTCCGTTTCTTCAGTCTTCTCTAATTTCAGTCAAGCTCTTCTTTCAGTTCTCCAATCTCTTCCTCAAGCTCCTTGATCTTGTCAACCATCGACTCGTAGCCCGGATCGTTGATTTCAGTTCTTGATTCAGGAACTATGCTGGAAGCCGCGAACCTCGGTCTGAGCTGGCCTCTTGGGTTGTATGCCGACTGCCTGCCAGCTCCTCTCCCACGTCCTCTACCACCACCTCTTCCGGCTCCACCTCTTGGCACACCTTTGGCAAATCCCGGGCTATTGAATCCTGTACAGTATCCCAGGCCCCTTCCTGTCGCGGGTCCTTCACCTCTAGGTCCTGTTCTATCTCCTCTAGGCATTTCAATCACCTCCATAGTTTTTGACAAAGCTTGCCAACTTTTTTTGGGTTTTGGGGTTTAGAGCATGCTCCATAGTGCATGCCTCCTCCGAGGCCACCTCTTCATCTATATCCAGTATCTCTGTCAAAAAGGTAAAGAGTATCTTGTGTCTTCTGTAGATCTCTTTGGCAACGTTTTCTCCCTTCTCCGTCAGTTCTATATTCCCGTATTTCTCGTAAACCAGGAGTTCCCTGTCTCTGAGTTTTTTCAAAGCCTGGTTTGCGCTCGGAAGTTTTACCTCCAGTCTGTCAGATATGTCAACAAGCCTGATCTTTCCTTTTTCCTTCCTGGTGATATATGCTGCTTCCATGTAGTCCTCGAGGCTTTTAGTCAGTTTCATCATCGTAACCGACCTCTATCTTTTCGGCTATACCCCTTCCGATGGCGAAGGGGTTGCTATCTCCTTCAACTTCAAGGAGCACGGGCCCTCCAAATCCCTGTTCCAAGGTTTTTTTGACGGTTCTCCCGGGTATTATACCCCTTCCGTTAAGTTTTTTCCAGAGTCCTCGTCCCCCATAAATCTCAGTTATTTCACCCTCCTCTCCCAGAGGGAATTCGGCAAGTTTTACATAGTTTTCGTATTTGTCTTCCATATTGTTAGGTTAGCCTAACTTATATTTAAAGTTTAGTGTTTTCGATATCATCAAATCCAAGTAACGAGTTCAAAAATTCAACTGCTGTATAAAGCGATCCTCTTCTGATGACGTATGGTTATATCGTACACGGCAAAAGGAACAGAATATTTCTTAGGAAGGGACTTCGTGAAACCTTTCAGTGATCCAAGTCCTCTCTCTCGACTCCGTAATCTTTGCCCTCGCCTGGGTCACAGAGGTTCTCTGCTCCTTCTAAATTTCCCTGAGCTAGTTTTCTAATTACTTCGTCGACCCTTCCTTTAACTCCTGTAATTGTCCGGATGTTGAAGTCCTCGAACATCGCGGCAGCTCTATTGCCCATGCCTCCTGCTATCATACAGTCGACATTTTGTTCGTTCATGAATTTTGGAAGATAACCTCTCCTATGCCCCGGGTTTTCTATAGTTTTCTTTTCCTTTACCTTTCCGCTGTCTATCTCGGCTATGGTGAACTCGGGACATCTTCCAAAGTGGGCCGAGACATTTCCGGAGTCCGTAGATATTGCAACCTTCATTCGATCACCTCCTGGTCTTTCTCCCTTGTAGGTTCGGACAACCTTTCAAGTTTTTCTTCCATGAAATTTTCTGAGATTTCCACCACGTCCTCTCCTTTCGCGTCGTAGATGTCCACAAGCTGATCCCTCAACGAATGGAATGAGATTTCTCCTATTTCCTTTGTAATCAGTGCGTCGATCTTCTCTCCAGCCACGAACCGCGAGGCGGATAGCCCGGCTCTGATCTCTTTGTCTTTGAACTCGTTTTCCTTTATATCGATATTCTCAATCTCTTTTTCCTCCATGTCCAGAGAGACGAAAGCAAAATATTCACCTCTTCCGAAGTGCTCGGATATCCTGGAATCCTCTCCATTACTGTCTCTGACCGGAATCACTACCCTTCTCTTATCAGTTTCATAGGGCTCTACATGTACAGTGAAAGAGTCCACACTTTCTAAACTGTCTTTGACCTTGTTCTCTATCTGTTCCGCAATCTCGTGCGATCTATCCACGTCCACGAATTTTCTTATCATCACCGAACATTCTCCGAACACGAAAGGCCCGGCCTTCCTTAACTTGAGGTTACCGTACCCTTCAACACCGGATATATTCCCGATTACTTTGATTACTTCTTTTTCTATTTCCTCGCTCGGCGAAACGTCCATCAGTCCGTAGATAGAGTCCTTCGCTGTCTCGAGCCCTACCTTAAGAACCAGCACTGCGATACCAATAGTGACGGCACCCTCCACGTACGGGACCTTGAAGTGGGATAAAATTATAGCCAGAAGTACTACAGAGGAGGAAAGAACGTCCATGGCCGATTCCTTTGCGTTGGCTATCAACGATTCCGAACCCGTCTCGTCCCCCACCTTTTTCTGATAACGTGCTATAATCCCGGAAGCCACGATAGATGTGAGTGCGGCCCCTCCGGCTATAAAAGGATAGGATATCTCTGAAATCTCAAATAACTTGGAGTATCCTTCTATTATGAAGTCGGCCCCGAGGTAAATTATGAATAGGGATGCGAAGAGGGCAGCTATGGATTCGGCCTTGTAGTAACCATACGGAAACTTTTCGTCGGGATCTCTCTGCGAGACCTTGAGTCCGAACCACGAGGCAAAAATAGGGAGGATGTCGGCACCGGAATGTATTGCGTCCGTTATAAGGACAAGGCTTCCCGAGAAAAATCCCACTATCCCTTTACCCCCGGCTAGCAAAACAGTAGCCAGTGTAGTGGTTAAAGCTGCTCTTTCACCTTCCTCTAACCTCTCGATTTTTTCAGTCATGGTTCATCTATTTGGACCCTGTCCACGTCCGCCTCCACCACCTCTTCCCATTCCACGCCCTCCTGTGGCCCTGGTTATCTTCTCTAGTTCATCCTGTGAAAACAGGTCGATATTTTCCTTTACAGTCGTCTGCTGTGCCTGGTAAACGTCTATCCCCAACTGATCCAGAACGTTGAAGGCGTTTGGACCAACGGCCCCTGTTATCAAAGCCTCAGCTCCCTGGTTTCCTACAGCTTGCGCTGCGGCCATTCCTGCACCACCTCTCTGGTTCTGCGCACCGTTTTCAACGACCTGAGAGTCCATTATTTCACCATCTTCTACTTCAACGAAAACGAAGTACCGACATCTACCAAATACCTGGCTTGTCTGCGCGTCTAAACCTTCATCAACTGATGTAACGGCTATTTTCATTTGCTCACCCCCTAGTCCCATTTTCCGATCATACGGCTGCCACATTCGGGACATTTCTTTCTTGAACAGGGTTGACCCCTGATATGTTTTTCTTCATGGCCACAACTGGGGCAGACACACTTCGAAGGACCGCCCCCTCTCTGTGGTCCTCTTCCCCCTCCACCTCTAGTACTTCCTGGCATTTTATTCACCTTTGAGTTCCTTGATCCTGTTTTTTATGTCTTCCAGTTCCTTTTCCAGGGCCTCCACTTCGTTTTCGATCGCTTCTTTGTCCTGATCTAACATCTGAAGCTCCTGTTCCTCGTTCGGTTGAACCGTCCTTGCTGGTACCCGACCTCTTCCAAAAGCCGGTGCAGTCCTATATCTTCTGAACCCACGGCCTCTTCCAAAGCCTCCGCCACCTCTCGGAGCTCCCTTTGTGAATCCGGGGCTATCGTATCCTGCGCAGTATCCGAGCTCTCTTCCTGTTCTTGGGCCTTCTCCACGAGGTCCTGTTCCATCTCCTCTCGGCATGATAAATCACCTCATTTTTTTCTTTTTTTGTTTTGTGTTTTTCACGTAGCTGACGTAGTCCGGATCTTCTATCCTGAGGGACTCGCCTTCGACCAAAAACTCCGTGATCTTCCGATGTGCTTCCTTCAGTATCCTGGAAAACGTCGACCGGGACACTTCCATCTCCTCCGCAGCCTCCTCTTGCGTAAGTTCTTCTTTATGTTTCAGCCTCAACGCCTCCAGCTCATCGGAGTTGAGGTCTATCTCCCTCAGCCCCGACAGCGGAACGCCCTTGGGTTTGAACACGTTCCACTCGGGCCTTCCACGTACCCTTCTTCGTCTTCTTGGTCTCGGCATAGCATCACATTTTGGTCATATGTTCAATACTATATTAACAGTTCTGACATATAAAGTTTTGGGTATATGTTCACAAGCCGAAAAGAAACTAAGAAACCACGTTCAGTCTGAGCTTCCTCTTCCCTTCGGAAATCCTAACTTCGTGGGGGGAGGCGCGGAACAGAGACTCGAGAAACTTCTTCACGAACTTCTTGGACTTCTCCACATTTATCACGAGGGTGAAGTCCTTTTCAGAGTTCCTGTTGAGCCTGTACCAGTTGGTCTTCTCCACGTACTCCAGTATATCTGAAACAGTCCTCAGGCCCTTGTCGCAGTACTCGTCCCAGTGCTGCTCCCCTATATCCTCCACCTCCTCCCAGAACTCCTCCGACCCTTCACCTATCTCCTCGAACAGCGAGTTCCAGTGGTCCACATCCACTATCACGTGTTCGTCCTTCGCAAGGAAGTCCAGATACGTCTTCATAGCCTCTAGACTCGACTCGAATTCCCTAGCAGCATATAGATGCTTCAAAGCTTCCCTTATGACCTTGGCCTTGGAGCAGTCCATTTTTCCCTTCAACTCCTCCAGCTTCTCCGCGGAATCCTCATCTAGCGACACACTAAGCCTTTTCGGAACTCTGGACATGTAAGTTCACCGTTTAGTTTCAATTTCGACACACAAATACTTTCCGGTGAATCTTTCACCGCCACAGTTAAACCTTATCAAATACTTTTTTCTTCCTCCTAGCTAAAATCAGTCCCGATAACATGCTTGAACAGAAGGTCAAGGAGAAAAACTTTGGCGATGGAGAAAAGGCACAGGAAGAAATAGAGCAGCTGGAAACAATGCTCACCTGGGCCGAAAACCCGAAAGTTATGAGGAAAGGTGTAGATAAAGCACTTTCAATTCTGCCTCTTTATCCCGAGAAGGTTCTGAAAGAAGTGGGAAGGGAGCTGGGCGAAGCACTGACTTTTCTGGACGATGCGCGCCTTAAAAGCAGGGCCGAGACAGTTCTCGGCAAGGTTGCGCGGGACTACGTGGACAAGGTGGGCAGAGAAGAACTCCGGGAAATGAGCACCGCCGAAAACTGGTATGTCCGATGGCTCTCCCTCTGGGTCATGAACAATATGGTCTACGAAGACGCCGGCTGCGTGCCGACCGATCAGCTAGATATACTTCTCAATGACGAGGACGAGAGAGTTGGGGATTTCGCGAGGCGGGTCGCCAACAGAATCGAGAAGTTGAAGATTTCGCAGGTCTGAAACCTTTCGGAAGTGAAAAAATGAGGCAGGACCTAGAGCTGAAAAGAAGTAAGGAGAGTCCTACAGAGGCGTCGCAAAAGCTTGGAAAGCTGTTCGATCCCGAGGGAGTGGCAGTTGTAGGTGCGTCCCTTTCAGAAAAAAAGCTCGGGAACAGAATTTTGAATAACATAATTGAAAGCGGTTATACCGGAAAAATATACCCTGTAAATCCTAAGGCAGGTGAGGATACCCATCTTCAAGGTATAGAGGTCTATTCTAGCCTGTCGGAAGTGAGGGAAAACGTAGATGTCGCTGTGGTTTCGGTGCCGAGGAAAGCTGTAGCTTCCGTTATAGACGAATGCGGCTCTAAGGACGTTGATTTCGCCGTGATAATCGCGTCGGGTTTCGGAGAATCGGATGAAAAAGGGCAGGAACTGGGCAACAAACTTATGAAGAAGGCCGATGAAAACGGCATAACTGTTCTGGGACCGAACGTCTTGGGCTATGTGGACACCAGTACACCGATAAACGCCTCCTTCTCGCCGGAGTTTCCGATGGAAGGCGACGTGGCCTTTCTCTCCCAGTCCGGAGCCTTGGGAAGCGGGATGATAGAGAAGTCAAATTTCCTCAACCTGGGTATCTCGAAGTTCGTCAGCCTGGGAAACAAGGCGATGCTGGACGAGACCGACTTTCTGAACTATCTCAAGGAAGACGGAAAAACAAACTATGGGATGATGTACCTCGAAAGTATATCCAGAGGCAAAGAGTTCGTTGAGGCAGGAAAGGAGCTCTGCATGGAAAAACCTGTTTTAGCTATAAAATCCGGGAGGACGGAATCAGGGAAGGTCGCGGCTTCTTCGCACACAGGATCGCTTGGAGACGAAGACGACGTGACCGACGCTGCATTTCATAAAGCGGGAATGATCCGTGCGGAGGATACAGAGGAGATGATAGATACTCTGAGACTGATAAGAGGCCAGCCTCTTCCGGATGGAAGAAACGTTCTCGTGGTTACGAATGCAGGTGGCAAAGGTGTTATGGCTGCCGATGCCTGTGCCTCTTCGACAATGGAGCTCGGGAGTTTGAATCAGGAAACCAAGGAAGAATTAAGAAAGGAGCTTCCTAGTGGAGTTTCTCTAGAGAACCCGGTGGACATCATGGGGGACGCGGGTGCGGAGAGGTATGGCGAAGTTATAGAGAAGGGGATCGAAGACGATAACATTGACGCGTTGCTCGTTCTCATGACTAGGCAAGCAGGCACTGATCCTTGGGCGGTCAAGGAAAAGATCTGCGACATCGAGAAGAAAAGCGATAAGCCGATACTGACCTCCTTTTTCGGCGACGGAAGGACGGAAAAAGTGGCTTCTGAGCTCGAGAAGAAGGGGATACCACACTTTTTGTCCTTGTCTTCAGCTATACTGAGCCTAGAAAAGGCTTCCTGGTACAGAGAATGGAAGAGGAAAAGGGAAAATAGGTGCGAGGTAAACATTCATAAAGAGAAGACTGAGTTCAATGTGGAAAAGCTTGCAAAGAATGAACGTAGAGAAATTGGAGGTAATGAAGCCCTTGAACTGATCTCTTCATGTGGCACTAACACCGTAGAAAACCATATTGTATCTTCGCCTTCAGAAGCGAAGTCAGCAGCTAAAGAAATAGAGAACAAACTGGTGATGAAATTGGAGTCTCCAGACCTTTCCCACAAGTCGGACATCGGCGGCGTGAGGACCGGTGTAATCCCTGAAAAAGCAAAAGATATCTTCAAAGAACTCGTAGATGTTGCCAGGGAGAACAACCTTGAAGAGAGTAGAGTGTCCATACAGCCGATGATTGATACTGAAAGAGAGATTATAGTAGGTGGCTTTAAACACGACAACTTCGGTCCTGTGGTGAGGTTCGGCCTTGGAGGAAAGTACACGGAGGTCTTTGAGGACTTCTCGAGCAGACTCGCGCCCGTCACCAGTCAGGAAGCCTTGAGAATGATAGAGGAGACAGAATACGCCTCAGAGATTCTATGCGGGACAAGAGACAAAGAGAAGATTGACCTAGAAGCCGTGGCCGATGTTATAGTCAGGATCTCGGAGCTATTGACGAGATTTGAAAGAATAAAGGAGGTCGAGATAAATCCACTTCTTTTCAGGGACAAAGAGCCTGTAGCTGTGGACGGGAGGATTTGTTTGTCGGAAGAGTTGTAACAAACCCGCTCTTTAAAATTTCTTCCAGCACCTCCCAAAACACAGAGATCGACTGCCCGGGTTCGTCCTCGGGTCTGGTGTAAGGCACTTGCCTCTCTCCCCATTACTCCCTTCAGAGAGTCAAGTATACCCCGGGGAATGTCCAGTATGTAGACGTGACCGACGGAGTTTTCGTACCTCCTTTTCTTCGGCCTTACCATTCTCCACACCTATTATGAACATATGTTCAAAACTATTTAAAGCTTTGGGCATTTTAAAGTATTCAGAAGCCTTTATGCAAAGAAACGACTTCATCAAGATCATCGTAGCTATACTTATTCCACTCATGACAGGTTTCGTGGGCTCCGTATTTACTGCGGACGCTGTTTCTGGGTGGTACCCTACGCTCCAGAAGCCGGCATTTACGCCGCCGAACTGGGTGTTTGGTCCGGCCTGGACGGCTCTATACATACTTATGGGAATCTCCCTCTACCTGGTATGGCGAGAGGGCTTCGAAAGGAGAGAAGTGAAGGTCGGCATCGGAATCTTCGCCGTCCAGCTATTCCTCAACGCCCTATGGTCGTTCCTGTTCTTCGGCCTGAGGTCGCCCCTTCTTGGTCTCGTGGAAATAATCCCCCTCTGGATAGCTATATTGGCGACAGTAATATACTTCTACAGGATCTCGAAGAAGGCGTCCTACCTCTTGATTCCTTACCTGGCGTGGACAAGCTTCGCGGCTCTCCTGAACTATTCTATATTCATCTTGAACTGAAGAAGTGGTGCGGGGGCCCGGATTCGAACCTACGAAGGTACTAAACCACTGGGTCCTGAGCCTAGTCACAGTATCCTCTTGGGCTGGGACTTATGCCCTCCGTCCCTTCAAAGTATTCTTTAATCGGAACTTCATCTCCATCTAAAAGCACGTATATTCCACCTCCTTTGTTTACTAGAGGATAATGAGAAACCTCAACATCTCCTCCGTCCTTGCCTTCCTCTCCTGTGGACTCTACCTCGGTGGAGGCAACTTCCCCCAGAACTTCGTATCCCTCGAGCTCTTCATCCTCAAACATGGTCCCACACCTGAATGGAGAAACAAGAGTTCTCAAGAACCTTAAAATTTACGGTCGCGGAGAAGTTTAGACCAGGTCGTCCAGCCTTATCGACTTCCTCTCCTTGCTGAACGCCGAAGGCAGATATATATAGTACTCCCCTTCTTTCATTTCCACGATCAGGGGGACCTCTTCAAGAAGCTTCCTGAGGTTTATCTCGTAGACGCCAGGCTCCTCCACCTTTATTGACTCAAGATCGAACTCCATCGCATCCTTCAACCTCTCCTTCGCCTCCTCTTCCTCCTCCAGACTGTCGATGAACTCTTCCACGTCCTGGACTATTGTCTCCCTCTCTCCCTCGTCCATTTTCTTCTTCCCTTCCTCGTACACGAACAGCTTCTGGCCACAGTTGCTACATCCTTCCATCAACTCGTCGGAGTCTTCATCCAGAACCTTACCGCAGTTCAGACATTTATGTGGCATCCAATCACTCCAGCTTCGCTATCATGGAAATAGCGTCTTTGTCCTCCTCCACCTTCTCCATCACGTCCGAGGACCCCACGATAAGAAGGCCGTCTTTCTTCTCCTTTCCTGTGAGGCTTCCCAGAATCTTCTCCAGCCAGTTCTGCCTCGCGTCGAACCCCGAGAATTCTATCCCGGGAAAATCCTCGTCACACTCCTCCATAGATTTCTCGATTAGCTTTGCCTTCTCTTCGGGGTCGAGCGCCTCTTCAAGCACCAGGATGTTGTTCTCCTTTACGCTGTCCATTATAAGGTCCAGTTTCTCCTCGAAGGCTTTCTCCTGAAGCCTCAACTGTGACAGAAACTCTATCTTGACCCCGTCCTTTGTTTTTTTCGCCATCTTACCATCTCAGACGCTCTCGATTATCTCGCGGTAGAGCTCGTCCATGTTCTCGTTCTCCTTGGCGGAGATCTCGGCAAAGTTGTACTGGGGGAACGCGTCCTCTATACTCTCCGGCTCCGCTTCATCAAGATCGATCTTGTTCGCGACGAGGATTATCGGTATGTCCTTGGCTTCCAGATTGCCCAGAATGGTCACGTTTACCTGCGTGTAAGGATCGTCCGTCGAGTCGAAGACTACGAGGACAGCATCCACCTTGTCAAGCCACTTTATCGCCTCCACCACACCCTTGGTCGCCTCCTTGCTCCGGACCTTTGCGTCCTCCTCGTCTATTCCGTGCTCCACGAAATCCTTGTAGTCCACCTTCGTAGAAATCCCAGGCATGTCGAGAAGGTTCATCGATATCTCCTTGCCGTTGCTGCTCAGTTGCACTTTCTCCTTCTTCTTTACCTCCCTGGTCTCGTGAGGTACTTCGGAGACGCTGCCTAGCTCCTCTCCGGTGAACTCCTCAGAAATACGGTTTGCAAGCGTGGTTTTTCCCGTGTTCGGCGGCCCGTATATTCCAAGCTTTATCTGGTCCTTTCCACCGAAAAGATCAGTCAGAAACCTTTTCAACTTCTTGAACATCTCTACCAGAATTAGTTTCTCGGTGAAAATATAAAAGTGTTCACTCCTTCTTACCAGCGGTCAGTATCTCCGAATTCACGAGCTCCGTGCCCTGTACTTCCAGGACTATACATGTACCTTTCTCTGCTCCCACACCCGTAGCACTTCCGGGGTTTAGAAGAACTACACCTTCCTTCTCCGTCCTGAAGGGCTTGTGCGTATGCCCGGTAACGAGGACATCGACCTTCAGCATCTCCGCCAGCTCCACAAACCTGTCTATCTCCTCCTCTTCGTTCTCGTCTCCCTCCATTTCCCATTCCGCTCGTCTTTCTCCCAGCCCCCCATCCTCCAGCTGATGCCCGTGTACCACGCCGATTTTTGTATCCTCCACCCTCACCAGGTCCTGTTCAGGAAGCTCGAGGTAGTCCTCTTCGCCGCGAACCGCCCGAACAGGTGTCCTTTCTTCCAGCTCCTCCAGTACTCCTTCATCGGTGAGATCACCCGTGCAGATCACCAGGTCGCACTCTTCGGCCTCGTCCAGGAACTCTTCCGGGATTTTCTCCGCCTCTTCAGGTACATGTGTGTCGCCTATTACCAGGACGCGCATAGTTCACCCTTTGGTTTCCGAAGCCTTTTAAATTCCTGTCCCGCATTAAATAATGGATATGATGAACTGGCTGAGGGAGTGGTTTGAGAAGTCCAAAAAGGTTATTTTCCATCCCAAAGAATTCTACAGGGAGGTCGAACGGAAGGAAGGCTACAAATACCTCGTAAAGTTCGCGGTGACTTCGGCAATTATAGCCTCCCTTTTATCGGCCCTTGTAGGTTCTTCCTCGGGGATACTCTTTTCCGGAGCACCGCCTACCGCGCTTCCGATCTCTCTCCTGATAGCCGTAGTGGTGGGAGCCGTAGGAGGATTAATAGGGCTGTTTGTGGGAGCGGCGATAATCCATCTATTCGTTTATCTCCTGGGTGGCAGAAACTATCACGATACCCTGGAGGCTATTACTTACCCGACAGCTGTGGGTGCCTTCTTCGGCTGGATCCCGTATGCAAGCTTCCTGGCCTGGATCTACGCCCTGTACCTTCAAATCAAGGGTGTAGAAAAGTTCCATGACTTCACGACTGGAAGAGCTGCAGCGGCCGTGTTGATCCCGGTTGTAATAGTGGTCGGCCTGGTCCTGACCATAGTCATAGGAGGTCTTTTGTACTATTATGGGTCATTTACTCCTTCCGCCCTACCCAACACTGCCCTTCCCTAGAAAGTTTAGAAGCCACCTAACTGCTTCATCATCTGCTGTATATTCCCTTTCATTCCCCTTCCCTTCCCACTGAACATCTTCATCGCCTTTTTTGACTGGCGGTATAGTTTTATCAGCTCGGAAACCTCTTCCACGTCTGTTCCTGATCCGTCCGCTATCCTTTTCTTCCTTGAGGAGTTTATAACCTTTGGGTTCCTCTTCTCTTCGGGTGTCATCGAATCGATTATATGTCTGTATTTTTCCATCTTCTCCTCCTGCATGTCCAGTAGCCCTTCCGGAAGCTTCGACTTACTGATTCCGGGAACCTTCCTGATAACTTCCTCAAGCGAGCCCATGGAACTGATCTGGTCCATCTGACCTCTGAAGTCCTCCAGAGTGAACTCACCTTCCATCATCTTCTCCGCCTGCTCCATAGCCTCTTCCTCATCCATTTTCTCCAGAAGGCCTTCCAGATCGCCGTAGCCAATTAACTGCGACACGAAACGTTCCGGGTCGTATTTTTCCAGGTCATCCATCTTTTCGCCGGTGCCTATGAACTTGATGCTTGCGCCCGTGGCGGCACACGCCGACAGGGCACCGCCTCCCTTCGCTGTCCCGTCCATCTTCGTGACAACGACACCAGTAACGTCCAATTTTTCCTGAAAACGCCTGGCCTGTTTCCCGGCCTGCTGGCCCATATCAGCAGGAATCATAAGAAAGCGCTCGTTGGGTTTCAGTATCTCGTCCAGCGTGCCTATTTCCTGGATCATCTCCTCGTTGAGCGCGTCCCGTCCCGAGGAGTCCACGATAATCACTTCCTCGTCCACCTCTTCCAGCGCGTCCTGAAGAACAACGGCGGAGTCTTCCTCCTCCGGGTCGCCGTATACCGGAACGTCTAGCTCATCGCCTATCTGCTCCAGCTGGTCGTAGGCCGCCTCCCTGTACGTGTCGCAAGCCACCAGGGCGGGCCTCAACCCCCGGTTCTTGTAGAAGCGCGCGATCTTGCCGCAGGTCGTTGTCTTCCCCGAACCGAAGGTTCCCATAAGGAGTATTTTGCTCTCCCTCAACGGAACCTCTGCCTCCTCCTCCCCCAGGAACTTCACGAGCTCCTCGTAGACTATGTTTACCACGTGCTCCTTCTGCGTCACTCCTTCCTTCGGCTCCTCCTCCAGAGCTCTGCTCTTTATAGACTCCGTGAGGTCGAAGACCAGCTCGACGTCCGCGTCCGCCTGAAGCAGAGCCCTCTGGATATCTTTGCACACTTCCTCAACCGCCTCCTCGTCCACGAGACTTCGGCCGCTGAGCCTGTCCACGGCCTTCTGCAGTCCAGACGACAGGGAATCCAAGACCATACTCTAACCTTTTACCTCTCAAACTTAAAAATATCGGCGGCAGAAGTCTACCCAAAATAACCGCTTTTATCACGTATGCCAAAACAACAGATTTAAATATGTGTAAACACAGTATTATGTGTAGGTGGTTACTGTGCCGAACATAACTCTGTCCGTGGACGAGGACCTGAAGAAAATGATGGAGGAGCACAAGGAGATAAACTGGAGCCAGGTCGCTAGAAAGTCTATAAAAGAGGAGATTGAGGACCTAGAGGTCATGGAGAAGATAACTTCGAGAAGTGAACTTACAGAGAAGGAGGTCGAAGAAATTAGTGATCAGGTCAACAGGAAGGTTGCCAAGAAGGTGCTCTGATGAGTCTGATGGTTGACACGAACGTCTTGATGTCAGCCCTCATCAGCGACTCTACTACAAGGAGGATTTTAGTTACCGCGGACGAGAAGTTCTACGCTCCCGAGACCGTTATAAAGGAGATAGGGGAGCATTCGGAACTACTCGAGAAGAAATCCGGCTTAACGGAAAAAGAGCTTTCAGAACTGTTTGAAAGACTTTTCAAGTATGTGCAGATAGTTCCTGAAAGACAGTTCAGGTCGTATCTTCCTCGGGCCAAGGATGAACTTGGGGAAACGGATCCAGACGACGTGGTTTTTCTCGCTGCCGCCCTGGCGGTTGGCTGTGATATCTGGAGCGACGACTCGGATTTGAAGGAACAAGGCTCGGTTCGTGTATTTACGAGCTCGGAGATAGTTGAGAAGTTTTGATCTCTGAAAACGGTGTATTATACACACTTAAATAAAAAACACGATAAACCGTAATCATGCCCTTCGAGGAGTTTATGCTGGAGCTAAGCCAGTACCAGCTCTATGCGCTACTCTTCCTTCTGGGTTCACTGACTGTCGCGTCGATAAGCGATCTGAAAAACATGAGCGCACAGAAAGAATTCTTTCAGTTCTGGGCCGTCTTCACCGCGGTTTTGTTCGTGGTGGATGCTTACCCCAAGCTACTGGAGGAACCCCTGCTCGCGGAGTTCTGGGGCAAGTGGATCCTGATAGCCTTGGTTTCGCTGTTGTCGTGGAAGAAGACGGGCGTCATATTCAAACTTGCCAGGATGGATGTCGCGGCGGTAGCCGCCGTCGCATCCCTCTTCGATCTCTATCCTCTGATACTTTTCTACCCTTTACTGAAGGTCGTATCTGTCCTCGAGGCCCCCCTAATATCCTCCGAAAGAAGGTATCCCTTCCTTCCCGTACTCCTTTCGACTTCTCTGATCGTCCTCCTGATGAACCTATACTTTATTTAGCCAGTGGACCAAAGACTACCTATGAAGGTCTTGGGGCTGGACCTTGCGGGAAAGGATGAGAACGACACGGGTTTTTGCCTCCTTGACGGCTCGAAGGTAGAAACGCATGTTGTCAAGGCGGACGTGGAGATTTTAGAGCTGGTAAAGGGTGCTGATCCGGACGTAATCGCTATAGACGCGCCCCTGAGTTTTCCCGAGGATGGGATGTATCGTGGATGTGATCAGAGGCTGAGGGACAGAGGCTACGATGTCCTCTCCCCAAATTTCCCGGGGATGCGCGTCCTGGTGAACCGCGCGCTTTCCCTGGTGAAAAAACTGAAAAGAGAGGACGACTTCGAGGTAATAGAGGCCTTCCCTCGGGCCACCGAAAAAATACTCCCGGTGAAGAAAGGAAAAAACATGACCGAGGACGAACACGATGCCTTCCTATGCGCACTCACCGGCAAAAAATACTTACAGGGCGAGCACGAAAACTTGGACGGGATAATAATACCGGAGGATCGGAGTGAAAGAAAAACTTAAGGACACCAAATATCAGCTTTTGGCCGTGGCTATTCTGGCCCTCGTCTTGATTTACGCTGCACCTTCCAATGGCGAAATACCCGAGGTTCCCGCCGAAGACGAAGGCTTCGTAGAAGCCGAGGTTTTCCTCCAGGACCAGAACCTACAGCTGATACACGGCTGCCGCGTGCTCGACATGGCTATATCGAGGGAACAGGCAAGTTCTATAGAGTACGGGATTCAGGGCGAGCTGTGGGAGAGGCCGGGTAGCCACGACCTGATCAAAGATATTCTGGAAGGCTACGAGATAGACGTCATCATGGTCCGAGTTCACGACCTTCAGGAAAACGCCTACAGAGCAGATCTCTTCCTCAAGAAGGACGGGACGGTCTACAGACTTGATTCCAGGCCGAGCGACGCCATCGCCATAGCTCTCCGCGTCGGTGCTCCCGTGAAAGTAGAGGAAGATCTTTTCCTCGAGTATGGCAGGAGCGCGTGTTGAAGAGCGGGCCTGTCGGGATTTGAACCCGAGATCTGTTGGTCCGCAACCAACCGTCCTGTCCAGACTAGACCACAGGCCCTGTTTTCCATATACATGGTAGAGTTAAAATAGTCACTCCTTCTTGAAGAACAACCACTTGTCCGGCTCCTCATCAGGCTTGAAGCGCACCAGCACGTATTTACCGTTCAGCTTCTCGCCGTCTATATCAATTATAATCTCGTTCTTCTCCCACTTAACCGCCTCGTAGCTGCCTCTGTCCCAGACCTTGACCGTTCCAGCACCGTACTTACCTTCCTCTATCTCACCTTCGAAGAACGCGTAGTCCAGGTCGTGGTCCTCCACCTGTATCGCCAGTCTCTTCGTTCCTGTTTTTTCAGGCGGCTCCTTCGGCACGGCCCAGCTCTTGAGCACCCCGTCCTTCTCAAGCCGCAGGTCGTAGTGGAGCTGTGAGGCGTCGTGCTTCTGGATGGAGTAAGTTTTCCCCTCGGAATCTCCCATATTCACTTCTCCACCTCGATTTTCTTCGGAAAGGATTTCCAGGTTCCATGTAGATTGCAATGGACGAAAGCAACCAGCGGGTGCTCGTGGTCCAGTCTTATCTCGAAGGTTGTGGACGGGTTGGCCCTCGCCGAAGCAAAGGTCGATCTGCCTATGAAGGTCTTTCCGGAATAGAGTTCTATAGAGTTGATGAAATGTTCATGTTCATTGGGATGATCTCTATAAGCGCCGGCCCTTACGACTACTTCAAAGGCTTCGCCCTTTTTGACTTTGTCGGGAGCTTCGATTACAGGTGTATGCTTCTTCTCCAGTGCATCCATTTTCTCCGGGTCCTTTGAATCAGGTCCGTTCACACCACAGAACAAGTCCTCATCACAGCTTTCCATCTTGTTCACCTCCTTCGAGTGTTTCATTACTCTATTTCCTTGAACCTTTCCTTTGGCGCTCCGCAGACAGGACACACCTCTGGAGCTTCTCCCGTCGTCGTGTAGCCACAGCCCTCGCAGACAAAAATCCTTTCCTCCTCGAGATCTCCCCCTTCCTCCACCTTCTCCCTGGCCTTCCTGTAAAGCTCTTCGTGTCCTTCCTCTACTTCCTTTGCCCAGCGGAAGCTCTTTGCCGCGTCCTTTTCTCCTTCCTCCATGGCCTTCTCCAGGAACTCCGGGTACATCTCCGTGTGTTCGTATTTCTCTCCTTCTATGGCGTCCTGAAGGTTTTCCGCAGTGTCCTTCACTTTGTCCATCGCCTCGGCGTGGTTACCTATGTGGATTGCTTCGGCCTCCGCAACGGCTCTGAACAGCTTCGCTATCTGTTCCAGACCTTCTTCCTCAGCTTTTTCCGCATAAAGCAGGTAGTTGCTCCTGGCCTTTGACTCGCCTGTGAAGGCTTTCTCGAGACTTTCGTCTGTCTCAGACATTTTACCATCCCTTTATATTGTAGGAGAGTTCCTAAAAAACCTTTCCCTCACTTGGAAAGTTTGGAGAGCGTTTCCCTGAAAAACTTCTTCGCCTCCTCGAGCTCTTCCTCACCCTTTTCCGTTATCTTGTAATACTTTTTTCTCCCCTGTTTCTCCTTTTCCACGTAGCCGTCGTTTTCGAGCAGATAAAGAACCTTGTAGGCGGTCACGTTCCCGATCCAGAATCCAAATTTTTCATTGACCGCTTCTCTGATCTCCGAGCCGTATCTTTTGCCCTCCTTCAGTAGCCGGAGTATGAACAACCAGAGGTTTTCCTTCCTGACCTTTTCTTTGAGTCTCCCGGTCGGCTCCCGCATAGTTTTATATTACCGTAAACCTTTTAAATATCTGAACCAAATTTATGGTAGAATAAAAGTTTACAATACCGTAAAACTTATGAGGTGATTCCATCTCCAGGATAAGACTTGCAATAGCCGGCGTGGGAAACTGTGCCTCCTCTCTTGTACAGGGCCTGTTCTACTACGAGGATGTGGACTCGAACGACGAGAAAGTCCCCGGCCTCATGCACAACGTCCTGGACGGCTACAAAATCTCCGATATAGAACCTGTGGCTGCCTTCGACGTAGACAGGAGAAAGGTGGGAAAGGACCTGTCGGATGCTATTCACGCAAACCCCAACTGTACCCAGGAGTTCTCGGAGGTCCCGAACCTAGGGGTGAATGTCATGAAAGGGCCTGTAAAGGACGGCGTGGCGGCGCATATGAAGGAGTTCGAGGATGAGGAGACCTTCTTACCTTCGGAGAGGGATCCCGTGGACGTCGCGAAAGTTCTCGAGGAAAGGGACGTGGACATTCTGGTGAACTACATGCCCGTGGGCTCGGAAGAGGCTTCAAAGCATTACGCAAAGGCCTGCCTTGAATCGGGGACCGCGATGCTGAACTGTATGCCCGTATTCATAGCGTCAGACGACACCTGGGCCTCCAGGTTCGAGGAGAAGGGCCTCCCCGTGGCGGGAGACGATATCAAGTCCCAGGTGGGCGCGACCATAACCCACCGGGTTCTCACGAAGCTCCTGAGAGATCGCGGGGTGAAGCTGGACAGGACCTACCAGCTGAACACAGGCGGAAACACAGACTTTCTCAACATGCTGGAAAGAAACAGACTGAAAACCAAGAAGATATCCAAAACGGAAGCCGTTCAGTCACAGCTCGAGGAGCCGCTCCCGGACGACAGGATCCACATCGGCCCGTCCGACTACGTTCCATGGCAAGACGACAACAAGATAGCTTTTATACGTCTCGAGGGAAGGAAATTTGGCGACGTTCCCGTGAACCTTGAACTCCGCCTATCTGTGGAGGACTCGCCGAACTCCGCAGGATCGGCCATCGATGGAATACGCGTGTGCAAGATAGCTCTGGACCGCGGGATTTCAGGACCCCTTAACTCGATTTCGTCTTACATAATGAAGCATCCCCCAGAGCAGTACTCCGACGAAGAGGCAAGGATGAAGACGGAAGAGTTCATACGCGACGAAAGGGAAAGGTGACATCGCCGGAGTTTTATAAACCTCCCCTTACCATAGGGAATCATGAGCTGGCTGCACGCGCTTGTACAAGGGATATGGGTTATACTTCCTGCTTATATTGCTAACGGAGCTGCACCCGTCTTCGGAGGCAAAAGGAGGATGGATTTCGGTAAGAAGTTTCTAGGTAACGATCTCCTCGGCGCCGGCAAAACCTGGGAAGGCTTCACTTTAGCGGTAGCTTCTGGAACCCTTATGGGTCTCATACAGATGCTTCTCTGGCCATACCTCCAGGGACCTGCAACATCTACGGGTTTCACGCTTCCTTTCCTGACGCCTCGGGCTGTATTTGCGGTCTCTCTTTTCGCTATGATTGGAGATCTGATCGCATCCTTCTTCAAGCGGAGGTCAGGCCTCGAGAGGGGAAGGAAGACACCGCTCATAGACCAGCTTGATTTCGTGCTACTTTCCTTGCTCGCCGCAAACTTCTTCCTTAGCCTCTCCTATGCTTCCATCGCTCTCGTGATAATCATAACGCCGTTTCTCCATTACCTTTTCAATCTGATAGCGTACGAGATCGGCTTGAAGGAGGTGCCCTGGTAAGATGCTCGAAGAGTTCTACCTCAGGTACTTTGCCCAGCCCGGATACACCACGATCCAGACGGTCGTTTACGCCCTCCTTCTAGTGCTTGTGGTATACCTCATATACCGTTTCTTCCTGAAGAGACTTGATGTGGAGCTGGACAAGGACTTCATACTTGCTCTCGTTCCTTTTATCATCCTGGGCGGGGTTCTCCGCTCTCTCGGCCCCGGCGACGCAGAAGTATTTACGAGCCTCTTGTTCGATACACCCGGTATCCACCTTCTCGTCACAGCTTACGCCATACCGTCGATATTAGCCTCACAAAGCCTGTGGAAAAGGATGGACAGGCCGTTTCACCACTGGATGTGGATTTTCGGTTCTGTCCCCTTGGTGTTGTCGCTCCCCTTGGTATTTTCAATGGGTTTTTCAAATCCCTGGGCTCCTGTTATGGTTTTAGGCACTACAGCCGCCGTAGCTCTACCCCTCTACCTCGTTTCAAACTACCTACCAAAATACCTCACCCACCTAAACTTCTCCATCCTTGCTGGCCACATCTTGGACGGCTCCTCCACCTTCATAGGTGTGTCCTTCTTCGGATACACGGAGAAGCACGTTGTTCCCGGACTTCTATCCGGCTTTACGGGGCCCTGGGTCATGCTTCCCCTGAAGATAGCAGTGGTCTGGCCCGTCCTATATTTCATCGATGACGTTATAGATAGCCCCGGTCTGAGAACATGGCTAAAGGTAGTTGTGCTTGCCCTGGGCCTCGCCCTCGGAACCAGAAACGTCCTGACAATCGCCATGGGCGTCTAAAGGTTTTTAATTCCAAGAAGGTATATCTTAGTATGCTTTACGCGAAAAGGGAGAGGTTTGAGAAGCTGTCCAGGGCGGTCGGAAGACTTTTCTCCAAGTTTCCTCTGGAGCCCAACCAGTGGACCCTTCTCTCCCTTGTTCCTGCGCTCTTGGGTTTCTACCTCCTCGTTTCCCATACTGCGTTTCTTGGCGCGGCCGCTTTGTATCTCCTCGCGGCCTTCCTGGACTTCGTCGACGGTGCCGTGGCCCGACACGCCGGGAAGACCTCGAAGGAAGGTGCATACCTCGATACTGTAGTAGACCGATACGTCGAGTTCTTGATACTCTTCGCCCTGGTCTTCCTGTACCTGCCCGATTTATATATCCCTTCGAGCGCCTGGATTGTACTCCTCCTCTTCGGCTCCCTCTTGACCACCTATTCCAAGTCCGCGGCCAAGGAGAAAGAGCTTACCGACAAGGAACTCAGGGGTGGCCTGCTTGAGAGGGCCGAGCGTGTAACCCTGCTCCTGCTGTCCTTGGTACTCGCGAAGTTCGAGCCCCTCTGGACGGTTTACATACTGGCAGCGCTCGCAGTTTTTACCAACATCTCTGCCTTGCAGAGAATAGTTATGGCTTTAACGAAATGACCTTACTTCATTTCCTTTACCGATATGTAGAACCTCTGGATAAAGGTCACTGCTGAGAAAGCAGATATGATGTAGATACCGTAGAGAAGAGCTTCCTCGAAGAAATACGAGGCCATGGCAAAAACAAAAAGGACCACAATTCTATCACTTCTTCCCATCAGCCCGCTGTAGAGCCTTTCCCGGGTCAGTGCCTGAAACTGCACCCCTAGATAGGAAACAAGAACCACAAGAACCACGGTCGTGCTTCCTATCCACATTGGCACAACGGGTCCAAGCGCAACCCCCAGGAAAACGGCCGCGTCGGCCAGCCTGTCGAAGGTGTGGTCGAGGAAGTCGCCCAGGTCGGTTGTTCTGCCGAACTCCTTCGCCACTTCTCCGTCCAGGAGGTCTAGAAACCCGTTCAGGAACAGAAACAGGCCACCCAGAACCGGGCGCCCGTCCAGAAAAAGGTAGCCGGAGGTAAATGCCACGAGAAGGGCTATAACGGACAGAAGGTTGGGGTCCACATCGACCAGGAAGGGGTCCATGATCTTCTTTCTGAATCCGTACCTTTCCTCGATCTCGTGTAACATCCTGGCTCACACACAAGAATATAAGTCTGTTTCCTTTTAATTCTTTCATATGAAACAGGTAGTCGTGGTCAGGGGTGACCTGGCTTTGAGCAAGGGAAAGCTAGCGGCGCAAGTAGCCCACGCATCCCTCGGTGCGTACCGGAAGACAGAGAAGAAAACAAGGAAAAACTGGAAAAACAGCGGCGAAAAGAAAGCAGTAGTGGAGGCAGAGGACAAGGGGGAGCTTCTCGAGCTCAGGAGAAATGCTGATAATCTGGACCTCCCCACACATCTGGTAAAGGATGCAGGCCGCACCGAGATACCGGAGGGAACGGCAACGGCTCTGGCTGTGGGCCCCGCCGAGGAGGAGAAAGTGGATAAAGTTACGGGACACCTCCCGCTGATGAAGTAAATTCTGAACATAAAAATAAGATGTCTTTGATAAAGCAGCACAAGAAGTGACCGAATCTCTCTTACTTTATTCCAATCTTGAAACTATTTCATTCCTTACCTCATCAAAGTTTGTCTCTTCGAGGAGTTCTTTACATTTTAATCTAAAGTCCTTAACCTTGTTTTCATCTTCAAGCTTGACTTCTTTCGTAACGTAGTACTGTGCATCTATTCTTTTTTCTTTGAGACCTTTGATAAAATTTATATCTTCCTCGTCGAAATCAAAGAACCGCATCAGTTCTATTGTACAATCATGGATTTCCGAGTTAATTCCTGTCCTTTGTAGGAGAGCATATAGGGCTTGGTAGCATGTATAGTAGGCAGTGGTCACTTTCCAGTCTTCTGCTGGAGTACTGTTCATTGTTTTTAGGGAATTTTCACTTTTTTTCATGTAGCTTTTTGCAAGGTTTTTGCTAGGCTCAGTTATCTCTATTCCTTTCTTTTTGTTTTTGCACCAGTCCAGTTTACGCATACTCAAACCTCCAGGAAGTTATATTTTCAAAACCTCTGCATATCACGTGATTTTTCAAAACCTCATTAACGTAGGATTCGTCTTCATTCATACCTTCTTTAAATTCCACCTCGGAGATGAACATGAAGTGTATATCTCTTGAATACTTCTCATCTATCTCCTTCAATCCTTCTCTTCCTTGACCTATAATTAGTATATCCAGATCGCTTGTCTTGTCGTAATCGCCTCCGGCAAAGGACCCGTAGACCAGAAACTGCGAACTTGTTTTATTTAGAACTTCTTCAATTATTTCCTTTGCCTCGAAGTTTGAGGATACTAGGTCGTAAAACTTGATTATCTCTGCCATAATCAAAGCTTTTCGAGTCAAGGTGCTTTCTTTGTTCAGCATAAACTGCTTTGTACGACCGCTGGTCTCGCTTACGAGTATACCTTCTTTCTCTAGTGTGTTGAGCTTCTTTTGGATGGCCTTCTGGGACAGGTCCAGTTTCTTCTCAAGTCCTCTTCCATGGAACCTGCTGTTTATGTCTTCCGTGAAAGGAATAAGGACTTGAAGATGTTTGAGTATATTTATACTCATATGAGTATATTTATACTCAATTTATTTAAATCTTGTGATTGATAGTTTAACCCCAGATATTATACAAAAGACAATAATATGTTTTCTGGCCTTTCCCAGTTAAAACCTATTAATGCTGAAGAGAAGATATTTTCTATGTCAAAGGACTTCGACCCGGAGAAGTTCTGCGGAATAGAGGAGTACGGCACTTCTTCTCCGGGTGTCGGGGGAAAGATAAAGCGGAGACCTGAGGACTTCCGCGTGGAGGAAACACCGGTAAAGATGGAGGAGGGAGGAGACTACCTCCTCTGCAGGCTCAGGAAGACAGACCTCTCCACCCCACAGGCCCTGGACATCCTCGCCAAAAAGCTGAACGTCTCGAAAGGCAGAGTGGGTTACGCGGGCCTCAAGGATAGAAGGGCAAAAACGGAGCAGTTCATAACCGTCCGGAACCTTTCCTCCGGCCGGGCCGAACTATCAGTTGACAACCTTGAACTTGAACCTGTAAAGAGGGTCTCCAGACCACTCGGACCCGGAGATCTCCAGGGCAACAGGTTCGAGGTCGTGATAAGAGATATAGAATCGGAAAGGAACAAATGCAGAGAAGAGCTGGAAAGGTTGGCCGAGGAGGTGGAGGAGGGTGTCCCCAACTACTACGGCCTGCAGCGCTTCGGTGGTGACAGACCCGTCTCGCACCTTGTGGGCAAGGAACTGCTCCGGCGCGACTTCAAAGGCGCCGTCCAGACCTACCTCTTCAGGACCTTCGAAACGGAGAGGGAGGAAGCCAGAAGGGCCAGGGAACGCCTCGCGGACGAGAGGGACTTCTCCCAAGCCCTTGGGTACTACCCCGAAAACCTCACTTACGAGAGAAAACTTCTGAAGCGCATAGACAGCGTGGAACCTTCTTCGCAGGGTGACTGGGAGCAGGTATTCCATATTTTTCCTGAAAACCTCCGCCGTCTTTTCGTCCACGCATACCAGTCCTACCTCTTCAACCGCGCCCTGTCCAGTCTGCTTTCAAGGGAAGAAGTAAAGAACTTCCCGGCGAAGGTCCCGGGTTACAGGACCAACCTCGCGGACTCGGACTTCGACTTCCTCCTGGAAAAAATTATGGACGAGGAAGAAGTGGAGCTGGAGGACTTCCGTTTCAGGGATAGAGGTGAGCTTTCCTCCAAGGGAGCGGTCAGGGCTGCGCTAGTCGAGCCGGAGGTAAAGGTCATAGAAGCGGGTGAAGACGATGAAAATTCCGGGAGAACGGAGGCAAAACTGTCCTTTTTCCTCAAGCCGGGCAGGTACGCGACCGTGGTCCTCCGAGAGTTCATGAAGCCTAGCTGAGTGGTGAAATTATCGTCTCGCCACCGGGACCTTCCACTACAGAAACGTTGACCTCTTCGTCCGACCCCTCGTAACTGCAGGTGCAGTAACACTTACCCTCCAGCTCTTCCATCTCCGTCTCATTCTTGATGCCCTCGGGGACGACGTCTGTGGGGTAGCACCTACAGTCCATACCGGGCCGATCCTCTATCTCTTCCTCCAGCTCCGTGCACTCTCCACCCGTCAACTTATCCACACCTCTCCTCAGTGCATCCACGCAGCCGGCGACAGTCACTGTCGCGACTACCACCAGGACTACAAGTAAGAAGCCCTTTCCCTTCATCCTATCACGTTATAACTTTTCCTTCAAGGTTTTTAAATTGAACTCCGTATGGGCGCACCCGTTTTTCAGTAGCGGAATCCCCTGATAGTCCACTCCCGCCTCCTCCAGCTTCTTTATCCCGAGCTTCACCTCTTCCGCACACGCCACTCCCACCACGCCGCCGTAGTTTTTCTTGCTCAGAACCTTTGGTATACATGATCCTCCCGGAAATATGTAAACGTCGTATCCCCTGTCCTCTCCAATCTCCGTGGCCTTCCTTATCAGGCAGTCCTCGCTGCATTTCTCGCAGGTGTAAGAAGAAAGCTCCGGGTTGAAACTTGCCTCACACTGGTCGTCCATATGTTTTCTGCCGCAGTGGGGGAGGAACAGGGCTCTCCTCTCAGTTTCCCTGAAGCTTTCTTCCCTGGCCAGGTTCTTCGCGTGTATGTCCACCATGTCCTCCATAAGTGTTATGGCGTCCGACATGGGGATACCTGTAAGCTTGTCCAGGCTGGTCTTCTCCACAAGCTTCCTCGATACATCCCCCGCCTTCCTGTGAAGCTCGCTCCTCTCCGTAAGGCATGCGATCTCCCGGAAGAAAGAACGGGAGACCTTGGTCAGGTCGAAGTCGAAAGAGTAGGACATGTCAGATATCCTCCAGGTCTATATCAAAGTCTTCCTTCTTTTGCAGGGCCTTCAACTGGTTTTTTGTCTCCAGTTCCTTCTGCTTCAGGTCCCTCAGCATCTTGTCCCTCGACTCCTTGTCCATCTCCCTGTGCATGAAGCCCTCCTCCACGTCCTCCCTCGCACTCTTTATGGAGTTGAGTTTGAGTATTAGGTTGTTTTTCCTCTCCTCGGAGTGTATCGATCCCTTTTTGACGCCACGCATGTAAACAATAAGTCCACCCTCGAGAAGGACCATTCCCATGGTGAACGCGAGGAGCGTGTACAGAGGTGCAAGCTTCGTTTCTATATCCAGGTACTGGGTGAGGCCAAGGGTGGCTCCGAGGAGCGCCACAACCGCAAACAACCCCAGAACTATACCCCACGAAAAGTTTTCGAAGTCCAGAAACTCCAACATACAGTTAAGAAGTCTATCCACACAAATAAAAACTTTACGTTCAGCGGTGACCCTCCCTTTCAGTCCTCCGTCCCGTCCTTAGCATCCATCAGGGACCTGAGCTCCCTCTTTACCTCCTCCTCGCTTTCCTCCAGTTCCTCCAGCATATTCTCTCCGTACTCGTCTTCCTTCTCCAGGTTCTCCTTGGCCCTCTGGATCGAGTTGAGTTTCAGAAGCATGGACTTCGCCCTCTCCTCGGAGTGGAATAGCCCCGTGTTCACGGAGTGCATGTAGATCAGCAGGACGCTCTCGAAGAGTACAAGGGAAATGGAGAACCCTAGCAGGGTGTACAGCGGTATAGCTTTGGGCGCGTAACTCAGCAGAGACGGGTACAGGAAGGATGCTCCCAGAATTATGACTACGGCGAAAAGCGAGAGGATCAGTCCCCAAAAAAAGTTGTCGAAGTCCAGGAAGTCCAGCATACATGTAAGAAATCAATCCGCACAAATAAAAACCTTACGTTCTTCAGACCAGCGTCTCATCAAACCAGAATAGAAAAGAAAAAGAGGGGTTTTGGACCGGTTTTACCCAGTCCGTGACCGCGTTTACAAGGCAGCGGTCGCACCTTCGAGTGTACCAGCGTCGAGGTGCTCCTGCACTGAGGCAGCAGCGTCTCTCGTCTCGTCGGCGTCCCAACCAGCCACAATCAGAGCGGTCTGGTCTTCAGCGAACGCGTCTTCCACGAGCTGGATCTCAGGCGTGTCTTCCTGCCACTCGAACGTGTCTTCTTCGTCTTCGACCTCGGTTCCTTCGACCTTACCTTCCTGGACGAGGTCGTCAACGAGGTTGTTGACTGAAGGTCCACCGACCAGGACCAGGTCGTCGGCACCGGAAGGATCTGTGATCTCCGTGTCCAACGAACCAATCGCGTGGTAGACCGGCACAACCTTATCGTACTCAACTGAACCTCCAGCGGACTCTGCCGAAAGGCTTCCATCCGTGTCAGTGACTGCTGCTCCGACTACGGACTGTCCGTCGGGAATGCTTAACGTGAAGCTTCCCTCATCTTCACTGTCGTACTCGGAGTAAGCTCCG
>JBKHHE010000001.1:0-174880 GCA_046539305.1 Candidatus Aenigmatarchaeota archaeon | reverse complement strand
TACGAAAAAATTTTAAGAGCCTTGACCTCTTTTCCTTCCTTGCCCAGGAGCTTCTCCACCTCTTCCACTTTCTTCACTTTCACTCCGTTTTCGTCTATATCCTTGATCTTCTCCCTGACGTCTTCCAGGTTCTTCTGCGGGACCGCGTAGAAGTACGGGTCGAAGTCCCTGTCCACGGCAAGTACGCTTTCCCCTTCTCCCGTCTTCCCGACAAGCCGTATATCGGCAATTTTTTTCTTCTTCCCGTCGACCTTCCTCTCTGCGTCTTCGTAGTCCACATCTAGAAGGTAGAATTCCTTCTGCATATTTCTTATTGATGGTCTCAGATATAAAATCTTAAAGAGTCAAGAGAATAGCTGTATTATTATTACTCCCGCGACGATGATGCCCGTTGCGCTCAGCTTCTGGAAAAGGGTAAACCTGTCGATCTCCTCGTGAAATATCTTCGGATGGAACTTGGTTATCATCGTGACCGAGAAGAACACCAGGAACGCCTCCACCTTCAGCACGGCGGACGCGAGGGAGACGGGGCCCATCGAGATCGCAGCGGCGAATGAGAAATATCCCAACGCGCCTATCAGCCCCAGAACCAATAGATGTTTTATACCCTTCAGTTCTCTGGATCTGATCCTTTCGTTTTCCTTCAGCAGGAAAAAAGTTGAAGTTATTATTCCTCCCACACTCATCCAGAATATACACGCCATCATCGCTTCCATGTTTGTGGCGAACTTGAAGGCTACATCTCTCGAGGCGTAGAAAAACGCGGCTATGGCAGTCAATAAAAATCCACTCTCGGACTTCATTTCCTTCAGACTCTCTATCGGGTTTTCCAGTGAAATTAAAATCGCTCCTCCGACCGTCAGCCCTATCCCTAGATAGACCGGCATGGAAAACCTCTCGCCGAGAAACAGGAATCCAAGGATCACTATGAAGACAGTTGTGAGGGATAGCGTGGGCGTGAACCTCGATACTTCCTCCCTCTGCATGCCTGAATAGTAGAAATACGCGGCTACTCGGTACAGGATCCCAGCGAAAAACGAAACCAGGAGAATGGTCGGAGATATGAAAATCTCTGCGAAAAATACAGAAATCAAGGCTATGAAGGACGATGTTGAGACCCCAAAAATACCCGCGGCCAGAATCGGACTCTCTATCTCCTTGTCGATCACGAACTTATCGACCAGGTCGACACAGGTCCAGAAAATTGCAGCAAGAAGTACAAAAATCAGCCAAAGCATATAGTAATTTCTTTATTTTTAGCTTAAAAATGAATTGGACCGAAGAAGAAAAAAAAGAGAAGTGGGAAAGGAGCCTACTTGTTTTCGGCTTCCTCCACGTTCATGATGGTCTTGAGCGCCATGTCCGGGGTCACGGAGATGGAGTCAATTCCCGCGTCAACGAGGAAGGCGGCGTACTCCGGATGCGAGGAAGGCGCGTCACCACAGATCCCGACCTTGGTGTCGTGCTTGTGCGCTCTTTGGATCAGCGTCCTTATGGACCTCTTCACGGCCTCATTCCTCTCGTCGAAGGTCTCCTGCAACCTCTGGTTGTCCCTGTCGACGCCTAACGTTAGCTGTGTCAGGTCGTTCGAACCGACGGAGAATCCGTCAAACTCTTTGGCGAACTCTTCCGCCAGGATAACATTCGATGGGATCTCTGTCATGACGTAGATGTCCAGGTCGTTCTTTCCCCTCTCGAGGCCGTTTTCCGCGAGAACTTCCTTCACTTCCTTCGCCTCTTCCAGTGTCCTGCAGAAAGGCACCATTATTTTCACGTTTGTGAGGCCCATCTCGTCCCTCACCTTCTTGAGTGCCTTGCACTCCATGTCGAACGCTGGCCTGAAGTTCTCCGAGGTGTAGCGCGAAGCTCCCCTCCATCCTATCATCGGATTCTCCTCCTCTGGCTCATACTTCTCACCACCTTTCATGTTCGCGTATTCGTTCGACTTGAAGTCGGAGAGGCGGACGATGACAGGTTTCGGGTAGAATCCGGCGGCGATCTGCGCCAGGCCGTACGAGAGTTTGTTTATGAACTCTTCTTCTCTCCCCTGTTCCTTCATGTGAAGCGGGTGCTCGCCGATCCAGGAGCCGACCACGAACTCCTGTCTAGCTAGTCCCACACCTTTGACAGGGTACTGACCGTGGTCGAAGGCATTGGAAGGTACGCCGACGTTCATCATGACCTGCGTGTCCGTTTCGGGGACCTCCTCTATGTTCTTCTCGTCGACCTCGAAGTCCAGTTCACCTTCCATTATTCTTCCGTCGCCTGTGGTACAGTCGACCGTTACTTTCTGTCCTGTCTTCAGCTTCGAGGACGCGTCCTCCGTTCCGACGACGGCCGGAATTCCAAGCTCCCTTGAGACGATGGCGGCGTGGGAGGTCGAGCCGCCCTTTTCCGTCACGATGGCGGAAGCTATCTTCATTATCGGCTCCCAGTCCGGGTCGGTCATGTCAGTCACGAGGACCTGGCCTTCCTCGAACTGATCTATCTCGTCCGCGTCCATTATGACGTTCACTTCGCCGGAGCCTATCATCCTTCCTATCGCCTGTCCTTCACAGAGGACCCCGCTTTCCTCCTTCAATCTGTAGGTCTCTATCACGTTCTTGTCCTTCTGTGAGTGGACGGTTTCAGGCCGCGCCTGCAGGATGTAAAGTTTGTCGTTCCTCTCGTCCTTGGCCCATTCGATGTCCATGGGCCTGTCGTAGTACTCTGCGATACTTTTCGCGTACTCACCTAACTTCTCGGCTTCTTCGTCAGAGATTACGTAAGAATTTTTCTTCTTTTCAGGAATTTCTTTTCTGATGTTCTCCCCATCCTCTCTGACCATCATCTCCTTCTTCTCGCCTAGGTCCTTCGAAATCAGCTTTCCTGTCGGCTTAAAGACCACGAATTCGTCGGGATTTACCTCGCCGCCCACGACCATCTCTCCAAGGCCCCAGGAACCGTTTATATAGACTACATCTTCGAAGCCTGAGTCCGGGTCTATGGAGAACATCACGCCTGATGAGAGCGAGTGAACCATCTCCTGAATCCCCACGGACAGCTTGACCTTGAAGTGGTCGAAACCCTTGTCCTCTCTGTAGGATATGGCACGATCGGTGAACAGGGAGGCTATACAGTTTTTAGTGGCTTCCAGGAGCTCCTCCACGCCGGACACATTGAGATAGGTCTCCTGCTGTCCAGCGAAGGAGGCGTCGGGAAGATCCTCAGCTGTCGCGGAGCTTCTCACGGCGACGAGCACGTCCTCCGTGTCAAGCTTATCACTCAGCTTTCTGTATTTCTTCTTGAGTTCATACTTGAGCTGTTGAGGAATCTCGCAGCTTTTGATGAGTTCTCTAACTTTCTTTCCTGCCTCCCTCAGCTCGTTCACGTCGTCGAGGTCGGCACCCTCAAGAATCCGCCTGATATCATCCCTTATTCCCGCCTCCTCCACAAAGAGGTCGTATCCCTCAGATGTGAGGGCAAATCCAGGAGGTACAGGAACGTTTACCTGGTTTATCATTTCTCCAAGCGAAGCGTTTTTCCCACCGGCCAGATCAACATCATCCGCCCCCAGCTCTTTGAACCATACTACATTTTTATCAGACATATTAACCCTCGTCTCCCCATTTCGAGGACGGTTTATTAGTTGAGTAAAGCTTTTTAAAAAGTTAACCCTCATTACCAAAGGGTTGTTATGGTCAGTGAAGACGAGGTTATGGAAAGACTGGAAAAAATAGATGATCCCGAGACTTGCATGTCCATAGTCGACATGGGATTTATATACGGCGTTGAAGTCGAGGAGGGAAGGGTGGACGTAGAGATGACACTTACCTCCCCTGGTTGTCCCCTTCACTCGAAGTTCACCGGGGATGTGGAGAAAGAAGTAGGCAAGATGGAAGACGTGAAAGAGGTAAACGTGGAACTTACCTTCGATCCGCCCTGGAGCCCTGACATGATGAGTGAGGAGGCCAAAGAAAATCTGGGAATGGAATAAAAGACTGGTTCTCCAGAACAACAATTTTAAATACCGAGCTTTAGATTACAAGAGTGGTGAAAGCATGGTCGAAGTAGATGAAGACACGTGCATAGGCTGCGGTTCGTGTGTCTCTGTAGCCCCCGAAATTTTCGAGATAGGAGATAACGGAAAGGCGAAAGTTATAAAGGACGAGGCTACTGAAGAGGCGAACCAGGCCGCGGACGTGTGCCCTGTTGACGCAATAACGGTCTAGAGCTTGAAGAATTCAAGGTTCCGGAAGAGGTCAATGCTGTCTCCTGGATCCGTGAGAAACTTTAGTTTTTCTGAGGTCTCTATCAGGTCGTAGATGTCTCCGTCGAAAGGATCGTTTTTCGAAGCCTTAAATCTCTCCAGTTCAGGGACATCCTCATAGTTTTCGTTCTTTACGAATTCATCTTCTAGCTCAAACCAGGCGCCACCTTTTCTTTCCAGGATTGGTTCATAGATGGAGTCGAAGTCTCGGCAAACCCAGTTCGCCATCTTGAGGTCCTCCTTCGAAGGATTGATAGTTATATGGCCGTATCCAGGTGGTATTATAACCATATCGCCTTCCTCTGCTTCCACCAAGACCGTGCGGCTCACGCCTCCGTCGGTTCTTTTTTGCAGGAGGTAGTGTGCTCGTCCTTCCAGAACGCCGTATAGCTCCGGGTAAGTCATCTCATTTGCTTTCGGATGGTAGTGCCCTTTAGTCTTCACGTATTCTTCTCCAAGCATCCTCGCCGGTATAACTGTTATATCATACCTAAGGTTGTTCTCCACGATCGTTTCCCTGTCGCCGGGCTTGTACAAACCGCGGTACATGAAGTACAGCGGCACGTTTTCAGCGTTTTCCAGCCATTTTTTGTCGTAGACAACCTCTTCCATGTCGTAGAGATACCTTGTGTCTGGCTTTACTTCCCTTCCGCCGAACCTAAGCTTCCTTGGCATAGTATCTTTTCCTTTCTTTTAACGTTTAAATTTTAGCTCCAGAGCTTTTCGGAGTACCTGTCGACAAGGGAAGAAGCTGTGTATTCTGGCCTCGCGGTCGCGATAGAATTTTCCATCATCTTTGTCCATTTTTCCCTTTCCCTGTATTTCGGGATCACCTCGTTTAGGAGGACCCTGTAAAGGGATTTTGCGTCGTGTTTATCCTGCTTTTTTTCGTCCTTTAGCTCCACGCCATTACCAAACTGCCACCCGTTCTTCCCATGCTTGCAGGCCTCTGCCCACCATCCATCCAGCGTTGAAAGGTTCAGCACGCCATTGGCTGCTGCCTTAATAACTGACGTGCTGCACGCCTCTTCCGGCGGTCTAGGACAGGACAACCATATGTCGCAGCCTCTAGTCATATATTTTGCCTTGGACATGTTGTAGTCTTCAAGAAACATGACGGAATTTCTTTTACGCGCTTCCTCTACTATCCTGGACACGAGCTTCTTTCCCCCTTCATCGTTGGGATGTGCCTTCCCCGAAAAGACAACGTTTGCCTTTTTTAACACCTCCTCGACCTTGTCTTCGTCCCAGAACAGGAGGTCCGGCCTCTTGTAGTCTACGAACCTCCTTGCAAAGCCTATCAAGGGGGTTTCAGGGTCAGGGTCCGAGTCGACCTTTTCCAGGAGTTTTTCTTTCTCTTCTTTGTGTGCTTCCCACAGTTCTTCGGGGTCCTTTGCTTTCTTTATTCCTTTGGAAAGCCAGGTTCCCAGGTGCACGCCGTTCGTTATACCGACTATGTCTGCTGTTCTCCTGTGGAGGGACCACATTTTCCTTGCCACATGTTTATGTTTCTCCGAGACACCATTGGCCCTCCCGGAGATTCTCAGACCTGCGAGGGTGAGGTTGAAAGGTTTTTCTCCGATTCTCTTTAGTTCGACCACAGAAAAATCCTCCAGAAGGCCCACATCTTTCATTACTTCATAACTGTACTTCGGGTTCCCTGCCTCTACGGGTGTGTGGGTCGTAAATCTCACACGTTCCTTCGTTTCCCTCAAGGCTTCCTTGAAGTTTTTGTCCCCCTTCCTCTCCTTAAGAAGCTCCAGTCCCACAAAGACCGCGTCGGACTCGTTGAGATGGTAAAAATCAGGCTCGAAGTTAATCCGTCTGACGAGTTCCAGTCCGGCTTTGCCAAGGGCCAGTTGCTGTAAGAGGTATTTTTTACCGGAGCCGATGTATAGTTTCTCAGTGAGTTGCTTCCCTGATTCAGAATTTTCGGGAAGGTCAGTGTCCAGGAGGTACAGTGGTTCGTTCCCAAATTTCTCGGTTTTATACACCTTAAATTTGACCTTCTCGCCGTTCACGTATTTGGAGAAGGATATGTCCATTTCCTCCAGAGAATCGTAGTTCTGCTTGGGAAAGTGCTCCACCTGCTCCCCGTCTTTTATCTCTTGTACCGCGTATCCCTTGGTCCAGAGAGCACCTACGCCCACCAGGTTTAACTCTTTCTCCTTTGCTGCTTTGAGTATGTCTCCGGCAAGAATTCCGAGGCCACCTGCGTGGATTCTCAGGTCGGGATTGAGACCGTATTCCATGCAAAAATAAGCTACCCTTTTCATAGGAATCAACTTCCCGCTCCTCGTTTAAATTATTGTTCTTCATCTCCCACTGTTTTCTTATAGATAGAATCCGTTAGCTCGGCCACCATCTCCCATCGATAGTTCTCTTCCACCCTTTCCTTTCCCTTCTCCCCCATCCAGTTGTTCCAGGTTTTATCGGAGAGGATCATTTGTATTCCCCAGTCTATGGAGTCCGGATCCGATGGGTATGTGTGTAGTCCACACCACTCGTGGACTACGGTTTCCTTTAACCCTCCAACGTAGCTTGCCACGACAGGTGTCTCTACGGCCATGGATTCAAGGGCGACAATCCCGAAAGGTTCGTATATCGAAGGCATAACTGTTGCATCTGCAGACTTGTACAGGTCGACCAGTCTTTCCTCAGGGACGAATCCCGTGAAATAGGCCTTGTCTTCAACTCCTACGTTCCGGGCCATATTCCTGTACTTGTCCACCGCACCCCCGCCCGTGAATATAAACTTCGTCTCCGGCCTCTCCTTTAAGACCTTGGGCATCGCATGGATGAGGTGCCTGACGCCTTTCTGGTGGCATAGCCTTCCAACGTACAGGACCATGTCCTCCCAGTCCAGTGCTATTTCATCCCTTACCGACTCCGCGCCCTTGAACCTTTTCATATCGACGCCGTTTGGCACGTAATGCAGTTTCTCATCCGGAACGGAAAAATGGTACTGTACTTCCCCCTTCAGATCTTTGCCCACCGTTATGACCTGGTCGGCCTCGTAGGTCCCGTACCACTCGAGGTCGTTTATTAACCTGCTCATGTCTGAGTGTATCCCCGAGCGCCCCCTTTCCGTGGAGTGAATGGTAAAGACCATGGGGAGGTCGGCACCTTTTTTTATGGCGGTTGCCGCCGGAACTGAGCTCCAGTCATGGGCGTGAACCAGGTCGTATTCACCTTCTTTTATCAGTTCAGTGGCTTTTTTCTGTATCTCGTGGTTTAGCATCAGGGACCATGTCACGACGTCGTCGGCTGGCCCTGCACTTACACGGTAAATTTCCACGTCTTCCTGATTTTCACGCTTCTCCTTCTCGCCATAGGTCAAAACAGTGACGTCATGCCCTCTTCCTTCCAGGGTTTCCGCTAGGCTTTTACAGTGGGAACCCACCCCACCTACCTTATGAGGAGGATACTCCCACGTAAGCATCAAAATTTTCATTTTTTGCACCTTCTGTGGCCCTCATTTTTTTATTATTTCTATGGACCTTTGCTAGATGCTTGTATATTTCCCAGATTTTTTCCCTCCACCCGTTTTCCCTCTTTATGAGCTTGACCTTTCCCTCAGGCATATCATAGACGTCCAGCGCTTCCCTTGTGGTCTCGCTGTGAACTAGTATGTAGGACGCTTTCTCCAGTCCCTGCCTTTCCAGCTCGGATATATGGCCGGAGTGCGGCATATTCATACCTCTTTCCTCTTCTATCGAATGATAGGTTATTATCAGTGGTATGTCGTAAAGTTTGGACGCGACCAGTCCCGCTGGAACCGTAGCCCACTCGTTCGCGTGGAGCAACGAAACGTCCTCTATCCTTACAAGCTCTTTTATCTTTCTCAGAAACTCCGTCTGGATTAACATTGCCCACGAGAAGTAGTTGTCGCCGTCCAGCTTGAACGAAAACTCGTGAACGTTTAACTCGTTCTCCTCCCAGTCTTTTTCGTTTCCCCCAAAACAGACCATATGTGAGTCTATCTCCTTTTCGGAAAGGTGGGAAGACATTTCGCGGCAGTATTCCAAATCAACGGCGCCCTTTTCATATTTCTGAGTGAGAAATAAAACTGAGTTTAATGACATTTTCCACCCTGATTTACTATTGACTCTGTTTCTTTAAAACTTTGTGCGCACATTCTGTGAGGTGAATAAATTCTATGAAGACCGGAGAACTTTTTAAACCAAGTAGAAAGAGTTTTAGTAGTGCGATACATACAGAAATCCAATAAAATTTATTTAAGGGCGTGAAATATACAATGGGGGTATTATGACTTCCATATGCCTGTATTTCAAGGTCCACCAGCCCTGGAGGCTTAAACACCACAGTTCTCTCCAGTCTGCGGAAGTCACAAAGGACAGTTTGCATGAGCATTACTTCGAAAAGCACAGCAAGGACAAAGAAATATTTGAGAGAGTGGCGAAGAAGTGTTACAGGCCCGCAAACGACGTTCTGCTGGAGGCTATGGAGGAGTCAGAGGAGAGGGGGATTGATTTCAAGGTTTCGTTCTCCCTAACCGGAACCTTTATAGAGCAGTGCAGGGAGTACGACCCTGAAGTTCTCCAGTCCTTCCGTGAGCTCGCAAATACCAGAAATGTTGAAATTTTAGGTGAGACTTATTTCCATTCCCTTGCTTCCCTCTTTGAAGAGATGGACGAGTTTAAAACACAGGTGAAGATGCACAGGGAGGTCATAGAGGACGAATTTGGAGTCACACCGAAAATGTTCTCCAACACCGAGGCCCTTTACAACAACCGTATCGCCAAGACCGTCGAAGACCTGGGCTTCAAGGGCGTGCTTACCGAGGGCGCCGACAGAGTACTTGGCTGGAGGTCCCCGAACTACGTTTACCGAGCCCCAGAAAACGTAGCGGACCTTCCTATTCTCACGAAGAACTACAGGCTTTCGGACGACATCGCGTTTCGCTTCTCCGCAAAATGGTGGGATGAATGGCCGCTTACCGCGGACAAGTTCGCGAGCTGGCTATCCGCGGCTGATGGCGACGTCGTGAATCTTTTCATGGACTACGAAACCTTCGGTGAGCACCACTGGGCCGATTCGGGAATCTTTTCATTCCTCCGCCACCTGCCCAGGGACGTAATTAGACGCGACGACCTCAGGTTCAGGACTCCGAGCGAGGTGGTGGAAAGCCACGAGCCGAAGGACGAGCTGGACGTCTTCGAGTACGATTCCATATCCTGGGCTGATGAGGAGAGGGACGAGACAGCCTGGCTCGGTAACTGGATGCAGAAGTTTCTCTTCAAGGAAATAAAGATGCTGGAACCCTTTGTGAAGAGAACGGAAGACGAGGAGCTGATAGACATCTGGAGGAAATTACAGACAAGTGACCACCTTTACTACCTCTCGAAAAAAGGCTTCGGCGACGGGGATGTTCATTCCTACTTCTCCTCTTTTAACAGTCCTGAAGACACATTCCGCTCCTTTGTTGAAGTTATAAAGGACTTTAAGGAGAGGGTCCTAGAAGAGATATAGATCAGCGCGTATACCTTAACCTTTCCTTCCAGTTCTCTTCCGCCAGGTCATAGACCTCGAGGACCTTGTTGAAAATATAGCTCCACCTGAAGTGTTTGTCTTTCACCCTCTTTGCGCCGGCTTTAGTTATTTTCTCTTTGTTCTCTTCGTCCAGCGCCTTTTGCAGGGCGCTGTGTAGCATATCCGTCTCTATCTTAAAGTTATGTATCGGAACCTCGAAGCCAGTGACCCCACTGGTGATTATCTCGTCCATGCCACCTGTATTACCAACTACTGTGACGGGACCCGTCGTCCCGTTTCTTTTGGCGGCGTAGTCTGCAGCAAGACCCTCCAGCGCCACGATTCCAAAAGGTTCGTAGACCGAGGGCAAAGCTATGACATCGGAGGCGCACATCAGCTCCATTTTTTCTTTGTTACCAAGCCATTTGTTCAGTATTTTCACGTCTTCAGATATTCCCAGGCTTTCCAGTCTCTGTTCGTATTCCCTGTAGGTATCTTTGTCCATAGAGGATGCTACCAGAAGGCCGACATCCTTGTAAACCTCCTTCTTTTCGGAAAACGTTTGCAGTAAAAAGTCCAGTCCTTTCCTGTAAGAGGTCCTACCTATGAAAAAAATAAACTTGTCTTTTTCCGGCAGAAATTGCTCCATCCTTTCTCTTCCTTCATTTATGTCCCTTTCATCCACCTTTTCCCACTCGTCCAGGTATATTCCATTGGGCATCCCTCCGATGATATCTTTGAGAAGGGTCATTTTCGATTCCGATTCGTATAGGAGGAACGACTTTATCTTCTCGTTTCTGTAGTTCTGATAGCGATACCAGCTTCCACTCCGCCTTTTTTTAAGCTCTTCGTCCAGTTCCCTCTTCAGCGGCATGAGGTGATTTATCTGAAAGACCGTCTCTGAGATCGACACACCCTGGATGTAGTCGGCGAAAGCTAGCGATGCGGTCTCTATTTGTATCGGTGCATCGCTGAAGTCAGGATTTCCGAGACTCCTTCCATACTCGCCCGAATGTATCCTACAGACCAGGGGAAGATTTAACCTCTCGCTACTGAGGAACCCCCCGGGGAAGGCGAGCCAGTCCTGGGCGTCGACGGCCTTGAACCCTATCCCTTTCTTATCTCTCAGGAACTCGGCAAACCTCGGAGCCCAGTACCAGAAGGGCGAGAGGGTAGTATTGTACCACTCCAGCCCGTGGGAACTCTTCGTTGAATCAATTCCATATCTGTTCCATAGCTCCCAGTGGAAGCGCTCCATATCTGGAACATCTCCCTCTAAAAAATAGCATTTCTCCCCTTCTCTCTCGGCCTCGTAGACCTCGACCTCCTTGTTCGCCTCAGTGAAATCGGAGAACCGCTCCACCGCCTTCAGGTCCTCTGGGGGTTGTGAGGGATTTTTGACCGAAATCACCAGCGGTTCCAGGTCGGTCCTGCCTTCTTCAAGTGCTTTCCTCCAGGCGTTTAGCAGGTTCGTTGTATACCTGTAGAGACCACCTGCAGGTTCGTAGAGTTCCGTGGCCAGGAAAAGCACTTTAATTTGGATCACCCCTTACCTCCACACTGTCAGGTATAAAATGTGACCAGAGCTGGATGGGATTTTTTACAGGTACAGGATTGGATGAAAATGCTCCTTGGGAAGGATTCTTGCCCTCCGGAAGGGAAAACAGCTCGTGATTGTAAAAGACGACGCCCTCACTGGCTTGGTGGTCCATGAGGTTCCTGGTTATTTTCTCTTTGAGCTTGGTCCTTCCTATCTCGTCCAGTATATCGAAGAGGTATGGAAGGTCTCTCGGCCAGACCACGGCCTCGTGGTACTGCCTGTCGTCTAGGTATATCCTTTCGTTGCTGTTCTTCACCAGGACTCCGAAGGGTATCATGCCGTCGTCAAAGAAAACAGGCTTTCTCCATACAAGGAGCCTGCCCTTTATGACTTCCCATGCCTCCCTTATCTCGTATCCGAAAAAATAGTCCTTTAGGAGAGCCAGTGAGACAACAGCAGCCGAGCTTTCCGTGAAGTCCCTCAGCTCCTTTTCTCCTTCTTTGTAAACGAGGTGGTAGAGAAAACCCTTTTTCTCGTCCCAGAACGTTTCCTTATAACTGTTCCAGACCCCTTCCAGGTTTTTGTCCGCACCGTAAAGCCTGTTGTATTGCTCTAGGACCCTGAGCCAGAGCGCGTTGATTTCTGGGAGCAGGAACCTTTCAGGGTCCTCGAACTCCCACTTTTCTGGGATCCTTGTCGACCTCCCGTCGATGGTTATGTCCATCCAGGAATATTCAGGTCTGCATCGTACCAGCCCGTTCTCATCCTCCAGGCTATCTATAACTGACTCGAAGACCCCTTCCATACTTTCCTTGAACTCCTCGTCGCCAGTTTTCTCGTAGTATCTGGACGCGCACAGCAGATATAGAAGCGAGGCATCTATCGAGTTGTATTCCGGCTCGTCTTCGCCTATCTTGCTGGCCATAACCCCGTCCTTTATATATATCTTGGCCCATCCCAGAACCTTCTTAAGCCAGTTATCCCCTTTCACAGCTCTGTAGAACTCCATATTGTGGTAGAGAATTTCAAACAGGTCTCTGAACCATACCTCCTTGAACCACCATTCACCCGCTTCCGGTAGCTCGAGGCCGTTTTCCTCCACCGAGAACTTCGACAGGGTCAAGAGTCTGATTTTGGTTAGCCGTTCTTCCAGTCCATTCTTGGAAAAATTGAATCCTTCGAGTAGTTCATTTGCCTTCTCTAGGTCCGTATCGGTGGAAGTATCTCTGTAGAACTCGAGGTCGGACTCATTTATTTCCGAGCCACATGCAACTGCAAGCTTGACTTCTTTCCTCTTGGATAGATCAAAAAGTATTTCACCGAGCTTGGAGGGCTCCTTCCTCTTTCCCTGAAACCTGACTTCTCCGTCCCTGATTTCCCGGTATCCATCGCCGAGTTTGTAGTTCCAGGCAATGTTTTCCCTCACCTCCCTGGCATCGTCTCCGGTACCGAAGGCGATTTCTTTACCGTCCTTTGATATGAAAACCTTTCCCCCCTCCACTTCCACCCCATATTCATCCGCGTCCGGGCTGCTCTCTTCCAGCTTCCTTGTATCTACCAGCGGAGAGATCACCAACTCCAGTTCTTCGGACTTGCCTGTCACCTCGAACTTCACCCATCCACCGGCCCCTTCGCTTAACCCGCTCTGCGCGAGATAATAGGTGACTCTGACCTCCGTGTCGGTGTCCTCATAGAAGTAGGTGGCCTTCCAGGGAGCTACCTCCACTTTGCAAGGACTTAGTTCCAAGGTATCCTCTCCGTCCTGGAGCTTGAAAAGTATCGCGTCAATGAACTTGAAGTATCCATCTTCGGTCCTTAGGACCAGTCCTTGGTGAGGGTAGTCCCGGTTGGGCAGGGTAAAACCATCGTGCTCCACGGAGAAGAGGCAAGAGCTCCAGCAGGCGTTCGTTCTTTTGAGGGCAAAAGACCTATTTCTTGCGTAGTCCCAGTCCGGTTTTTCTTCCTGGGAATAGCTGAGCGTGAGTTCTCCAGCATTTCCTCCGGAGCCAGTCAGTTTCATTTTACCTTCCCATGAGTTTTTTAACGTTCCTTACAATACCCGAATACCAGGGAGGTTCAAACTTCCTTCCAGTTATACGGGCTGCCAGCTCTCTGAACCGGTGACCCACCTTTGAGTGTGGATCTGCAACAAGCGGTTCCCTCCTGTGGACACTCTTCTGGACCTCCTTTTCGTAAGGTATCTTCTGTAAGACCTCCAGACCTGTAACCGTCTCAACCTCTTTCTGTGTGGTCTCCTCGTTCAGACCCTCCAGCTTGTTAAGGACCAGGCCCTCGATATCCGTTCCATGTTTTCCGGCCTCTTCCGCTATCTTCATTACGTCCTGAAGTGCCTGAAACTCGGGGTTCGTGACCACCAAGACCCTGTCAGATACCTTCAGACTGTTGTAAAACCCTTCGTTGAACCCCGGTGGAGCGTCTATGACTATGTGGTCCGTAAAACCCGAAAACCTCTCTATCATCTTGTTAAGTCTGTCTTCGCGGACCGCGTCGCCTGTGAGATGTAGGGAAGAAGGGACAAACAACAGGCCGGAATCGTGCACATTGACGGCCTTGAGTTCATTTATATCCCCACGAAGATAGTTCTCCAAGGTGTTTTTATCGGGTGTGTGACCTAGCTGGAGCCCCAGGTTGGAAGAATCCAGGTCCGTGTCCAGACAGACTACCTGTTTACCGAATTCTTGAAGAGCGAGGGAGAGGTTTGCGGCTGTTATCGTTTTACCTGTTCCCCCTTTACCTGAGACTATGGAAATTATGTCCGACATAGAGGTCAAATTATATTTCCCTTTCTTCGTATAAAAACATTCAATCCCCCCTCCAGGACCTCTTATTTATAAAACCTTTTTAAATACCCTTTCATAATTAGTAAAAGAAATCGGGGGATTTAGATGGTTGAAAATCTAAAGATTGAGAACGTGGTTGCTTCTGCTACCCTCAGCGCCAAGATTCCGCTGAACAAAGTGGTCGCTCACCTACCAGGAACGGAGTACGAACCGGAACAGTTTCCGGGGCTGGTCTACAGGATGAACGACCCGAATGCCGCCGCTCTGATATTCAACTCCGGTAAGATAGTCTGTACAGGCGCCAACTCACCTGAAGGTGCCAAGAAGGCCATAGACAAGGTTCTAGAAGGTGTACGTGAGGCCGGTGTAGACGTGGAAGAGGTAGACGACATAAAGGTTCAGAACATAGTTGCTTCTGCGCAGCTGAGCGGGAAACTTCGGCTCAATGAGATAGCTTTTGACCTTCGAAATGCGGAGTACGAGCCGGAACAGTTTCCGGGACTGGTATACCGTATAGAGGAGCCCGAGGCGGCCTTTCTGCTGTTCGGCTCCGGAAGGATAGTTTGCACCGGTGGACGGTCCATAGACGACGTGAAGGAAGCGGTCAGGAAGGTTCAGGAAGACCTGGAAGAAATAGGCGCCCTTTGAGGGGGCAAACCAAACCTCTATCTTTTTATTTCTTAACCTTCTATTGATCATCCAGGATTAAATTTAAGTAGAGTGCTAAGAGAGTTAAGGTTGCGGGGGTAAGTATATGATCGAAGAGCTTGAGGAATTTTTCAGGAAGTTCTACGAAGACGAGATGCTGGAGGCCGTTCGAGAGGACAAGGATTTCGTTCTTATAGACTTCAAGAAGCTGGACAAGTATGGAGGTCCGGATCTGACGGAAGAGCTGCTGGAGAACCCGAAGAATTTCTTTGAAGCTGCGGAAGACGCTATAGGAGAGATTGACCTTGGCGTGGACAAGGACATTGATCTGAACGTTCGCGTCGAGAACATACCCGACGACGAGAAGATGAGGATAAAGGATCTGAGGAGCAAAAATCTAGGGAAGTTAGTGAAGATCGAAGGGACGGTGAATAGAGCTTCTGAAGTCAAGCCGGAGCTGGAGGTCGCTGTTTTTGAGTGTCCGGACTGTGGGGAGAAGATGGAAGTTCCACAGATGAAGAAGAGGATGTCGTACCCTTCACGCTGCGACTGCGGAAGGAAGCGTGGCTTTAGCCAGGTGGGGAGAAAGCTCAGCGATGCGAGGTGGATTCACGTCGAGGACCTGTTCGAGAAGGTCTCCGGCGAGAGGCCAGGGGAAGTACCCGTCTACCTCAAGGACGGTCTAACGACTCCAAAGATGCAGAGAAGGACCGATCCTGGTACGCGCCTTGAAATAACGGGACGTGTAAAAGAAATGCCGAAGCGCATCCAGGGGAAGAAGACGAGGCAACTGGAAATATTTATAGAGGCGAACTGGATAAGCCCGCAGGAGGTAACATTCGAAGAGATGGAGGTAACGGAGGAAGAAGAGGAGAAGATAAAGGAGCTCGCGAACGACGACAAAATATACAAGAAGCTGGTCAAATCCCTTGCGCCTTCCATGTACGGTCTGGAGGAAGAGAAGGAGTCGATAGTTCTTCAGCTTTTCGGTGGTGTTCCTCACAGGCTACCCGACGGTACAAAGATACGTGGCGACATACACATTCTGTTTGTTGGAGACCCAAGCTCCGGGAAAACGCAGCTCCTTAAACTCGCGGCTGAGATGCTTCCGCGGGGTAAGTACGCGTCCGGGAAAGGGACTACGGCCGCAGGACTGACCGCGACCGTTGTTCGCGACGAAGAGTTGATGGGCGGCTGGGTTCTGGAGGCAGGTGCTCTCGTTCTCGCCAACAAGGGAGTCCTCTGTATAGACGAGTTCGACAAGATGTCCAAGGAGGATCAGGTGAACCTGCACGAGGCAATGTCGACGCAGACCGTTTCCATAAGCAAGGCCACAATACAGGCGACGCTCCCCGCCGAGACCTCCGTAATAGGAGGCGCCAACCCCAAGTTCTCCCGCTTCGACCCGTACAGACCTATAGCAGAGCAGATAGACATTCCCGACACCTTGCTCTCCCGCTTCGATTTGAAGTTCGCGCTACGGGACAAGCCCGACAAGGAGCGCGACGAGAAGATAGTGGATCATATAATAGAGTCCAGGGTGGAGGGCGACGCTGCCGAGCCGTTGATAGATATAGACTTCCTCAAGAAATACATATCCTACGCGAGAAGGAACTGCAAGCCAGAGATAACCAGGGAGGCCGCCTCCGTGCTCAAGAACTTCTACATCAACCTCAGGAGCAAGTACATTGACGCGGAGAGTGACACAGTCCCTATAACGCTTCGGCAGTATGAGGCGTTGCAGAGGCTCGCACAGGCATCGGCGAAGGTCAGGCTGGACGAGGAGGTAAATAAAAAGGATGCGCAGCGCGCCATAAAGCTGATGAAACACTCCATAAAGCAGCTGGGCATGGACCCGGAGACCCACGAGATAGACATAGACAGGGCTGAAGGGGGTACGCCGGCTTCAGAACGCTCCAAGATGAGCAAGGTTATGGATATACTTGACGGACTGGAGGAAGATCTCGGGAAAAATATACCGGAAGAGGACTTACTCTCGGCCCTGGAGGAGGAAGGTTTAAGTAAGCCGGACAAGCTAATAAAAGAGATGAAAGACAAGGGAATGATATTCGAACCACGTCCCGGGCACGTGCAGAAGGTGTGATAAATGAGGAAAAACAAAAAAGAAAAGGAGGACAAGGGCTTCTTCAGCGACTCCTTTTCCATCCTCTTCAATCCCCACAAGTTCGTCTTCGACTTCAAGCAGTCGACGCCCAAAGTTGTCAAATCAGGGAACGATAAGGGTACTGAGTCGGTGATCTGGCACAAGCCCGTGCTCATGGATCCTGTACTCGCGAAGAAGCTGGTGCATGTCCTCGAGAAGAATGTGGAGAAGTACGAGGACAAGTATGGCGAGATAGAGATCAAAGAGAAGAGCGAGGAGGAAGTAGAGGCCGAAGAGCCTGATACCGAGGAGCCGAGCTACATAGGGTAGATAGGATGGAAGGAAAGCAGAAGAGGCTGACGGCAAAGAGAGCGCTTGCAGAAGATCTATTGAATGGAGAATATCATACGAGGGAGGGGTTTCAAAGTAATTATCTCGTGACACCACAGGGCCAGAGAGTCAGCCGCGTCAAAATAGTGGCGACCGTGGCCACGAAGTTCGTAAGCGACGATGAAAATTACGCTTTCATCGTTCTGGACGACGGGACGGAAACTATAAGAACTAAGTTCTTTCAGGACCTCAAGGACTTCAAAAAAGTTGAGGAAGGAGATCTGATTGTGGTTGTAGGCAAGCTGAGGGAATACGAGGAAGAGGTGTACGTTAACCCGGAGGTTGTGAGAAAAGTCGAGGATCCGAACACGCTGACTCTGAATCTGGCGGAGGTTGCCAGGGGACTGTCCGAGGTCGAGAAAGATAAAGAAATAATGGAGGAACTCAAGGAGAACAACCCCGACAGTTATGAGGGCCTTCTGGCAGACGAGATCGGCGTGGAGAGGGCCAGGGCACTGCTCAGGTCCGAGGAACTGGAGGAAGACATCAGCTCCGGGAAGGAAGAGGGGGAGGAAGACAGTGAGCTAAGGAATGAGGTACTGGAGACGATAGAAGAGGTGGATGAGGGTGAGGGAGCCTCCTATCAGGAAATGATAGAGAAGATTGATGCCGAAGAAGAGAAGATAGACAACGTGATAAATGACCTGCTGACGGAAGGAACGTGTTTTGAGCCCAGGCCCGGAAAGATAAAAAAACTATAAGGTGATGTGGATGAATTACGACGACTTATTTGAAAGGTCGAAGGAGAAGATATCCGAATCCGTTGACAAAAGCAGGTTTGAGATTCCCCAGCCAAAAACCATGGACCAGGGCGAGAAGACAATTTTAAAGAACTTTTCCAAGATAGCCGACAGGTTTAGAAGGTCAGAGGATCATCTCCTGAAATTTCTAAGGAAGGAGTTAGGAGTGCCCGGTGAAGTTGAGGACTCGCGCGCTGTTTTCCAGGGAAACATAACCGAAAGGAAGATAGAGGAAAAGTTGAGGCAGTACGTAGACGGGTTTGTTCTATGCCCTGCCTGTGGGAAGGCCGACACCGAACTGGTAGAGGAGGAAAGGATAAGGAAGATAAAATGTGAGGCCTGTGGAGCCAAGCAGGCAGTGAAACAGCTCTAAAATTTGGGTTTTCAGATGTTCCATCATCGTTTTACAAGGAAAGAAGGTCACAGAGTTCTTGCTGCCTGTGATGAGGAACTGTTGGGGGAAGTTCTTGAGGACCGGAAACTTACTTTCGAGGTCAAAGAGCGCTTTTACGGAGGAGAAAAAATTGATAAAGAAGGTTTGTTGGAAAAGGCTAACGAGAGCACGATAATAAATGCGGTCGGAAACAAGACCGTTTCATTTTTTGTCAAAAAGAATTTTTTTGACGAGGACCAAGTTCTTGAAATAGATGGTGTGAAGCATGCTCAGATGGTCAGAATTTAACATCCCCGGCAGGAAAGGCCAGTTCTTCGTTATATCCATAGCTATAATCGCTGCCTCCCTTGTGACTATTATGAATACGCTTGAGATGTATGGCGAGATCGACCTCAGAGGGTTTCACAGGTACGATGAAAACAGGATTTTTAGAAATATAAAGGAGGGCGTGGAAGAAACTGTTGACCAGAGCAGTTGCGAGTACGACGACTATCCCATGAGGCGCGACCTAAATGAATTTAAGGAAATGGCCAAGAAGGACATAGATGTCAAGGGTATGTTCTTGAATATAACTTATCATGAATACTGTGATGGAAATGATCCCAACGTCAGTGCGACTGTAGAGCTTATGTCCCACGGCTTTCTCATGAACGAGACCTTCCAGGTTTCCTAGAAGTCTTGTATAATTTCTATCTCTTCGTCGTCCAAGCCCAGGTTTTCTTTCATGTACCTTTCCGTGGTTTCGTTCATTTCTACGAGCCACTTCAGCAGAGGAAAGTACTCCATCTTGATTTTTGAGGAAGAGAGATGAAGCCCTTCGTTTAGCTTTTCGCATATCCCGTCAAGTTTCTTTCTTGTTCCCTTGGTCCTTCCATATTTTTTCAGCCTCTGTGGTGGTCTATACTTCGTGAAGCTTTTGTATTTTTCTTCCTTGGACAGGGCGACACCGGCTGCCATCAGTCCTATATAGTATTTCATCAATGCCCAGTTTTGCCGTCTTCTTATCCTTGCTTTGATCAGGTCTGCTTTGGAAAGCTCGTCGAAAGCCTGCGCAACCTCCCCTTCTTTTTTATACTCGTTGGGCACGTTCTCCTCTATCCACCAGAACAGTTCGTCCGGGTCCTTTTCCGAATCCCCCGCCATATCCTTCGCGGTCTTCGCAGTCTTCGTCTTGAAGATTACCTTCATCACCTCGAATATCCCCCTTTCCCTGTCCCTGTAACCCAGCGCTTCCAGATCGTCCTTTGTTATTTTGTCCTTTCCCCTTGCCACGGCCTCCAGGTCGTTTATGGCTGATCGGAGGTCGCCGGAGTTGCTCCTTGCAATTCTCTTGAGAAGCTTTCGGTCCGCCTTTACCCCTTCCTCTTCACATATCTGGGCCAGCTTCGCCGTCATGGACGAGAGGTGGACCTTTCCGAAGTCCACGAGCTCACAGTACCTGCGCAGATTTCTCAGCTTGCTATCGTAGGGATCGTTTGCCGTCAGTACAACGGGGAACTTCGACTTCTTTATCACATCTATTATTGCCCCTACACCTCCTCGGTCCTTTCTTCCCGACAGGCCGTCTACTTCGTCCACGAGTATTATCTTTTCCCTTCTGAGCAGGCTTCTCTGCTGGGAGGCCGACCCCGCGAGCCCTTCTATATCCTTTCTGTTCCTGTCGTCCGAAGCATTGATCTCGAAAAGGTCCAGGTCCTTGTCACCAGCCAGCGCGTAGACGGACGAAGTCTTTCCGTCCCCTGGCGGACCGTGCAGGAGAAGAGCATCGTCCCCAGGATTCCAGTTCTCGTACCACTCCTTCAGCTTCTCCAGCTGCTTGTTCTGCCCCGCGAAGTCCTTCAGCGACTCGGGCTCGTATTTGTCGGCCCACAGCATGTGTAAGACTTGTCAGGAAAGCTATTAAAAAGTGTCTATTCCATCCACATCTCCTTGTAACCTGCCTTCTCACCAGGTAAATTTATTTATTTGCAGCAAGAGTTCCATAACTGTTACAATGATTTCCGTTGTCGTTCCAACCTATAATGAAGCTGGAAACATACCGGAGTTTCTCGACAGAATCAATTCTTCTCTCCGCGATTACGACAGCGAGGTCGTGGTAGTTGACGACAATAGCCCCGATGGAACGTCCGAAGTAGCGAGAGAATATTCGGAGCAAAACGGCTACAGCACAGATGTAATTGTCAGAGAGAAGGAAAGGGGGCTCTGTGGTGCCGTCTTGAGGGGTGTTGAGGAGGCAAAGCATGACATTATATGTGTAATGGACGCGGATTTACAGCATCCTCCAGAGAAGATACCTGATCTGGTCCAAAAAATAGAAGAAGGGTATGACGTTGTCGTAGGCAGTCGGTATGTAGAGGGTGGTGAGGCGAGCTTCGCGGCCTTTAGAAAGATGGTTTCAAGGGGAGCGAGCTATCTGGCTCGGGCTTTTTTGCCGGTCTCGGGTGTGAAGGATCCGATGTCCGGCTTCTTTGCTGCCAAAAAGGAAACCTTTCCTTCCGATGTCAAACATGGAAGCGGTTTCAAAGTCCTTTTGGAGGTTCTCTGCTCCAATGATGTAGAGGTCGTGGAGGTTCCAATTTCGTTCGCCGAGAGAAAAGAAGGCGAAAGTAATCTCAGCTGGAAAGGGGCGGTTCAATATCTCAGGAGACTGGTTTCGTTGATTTGAAAAACTGGCGAGGAAAAATAAACTTTACAGGCTGTTCCACTACCACTGGATGAGGTCTTTCAAGAAAGATATTAATATCTGACAACCCCGACTTTTACTGATAGAAATGATTTGGTTAGAAGGTTTCTTCATCGGTATTTGGTTTTTTCTTGTTTGCATCGGGGTTAAGAATAGAAAATTATTTAGTTTCGATTATTTGATACTCTTTACGTCTCTCATCTTAGTAAGTATCATGGAGATAGCAAATATGGTATTCGAAGGAGGAGCGTATTACCCCGGGCCTTATCTTATAAAGTTCCCGGGGTTCGATTTCCCACTGGCGATTGTCTTTGCAGGGGCCTCCATGGTCTACATATTACACAGGATCTCGAGACTTTCATTCGATTGGCTTGACAAAAAATATACTTATCCAATTATACTGTTAATCCTTTCTTGGATTTGCGTTCCGATAGAGTTCGTCTTCACAAACCTGGGCTTCTGGCAATACGTGGGCTGGACGAATTACGAGGCGGGAGTATTTTTTACCAAATATTCTTTAATCGATTATCTGTGGACTTATGGATACACATTAGCCTATCTTTTACCTTCAATAGGGCTGGCAAAGTTTCTGGCGACCTTGAACTTCCAAGGTACCTAAGTCAGTATTTTCAGAATGTTTGGTATAGTTTTTTAGGTTTCTAGGTCTATGAGTTGAAACAGGTCAGTGGAGAGGTATATTAGAATTTTTATAGTTTCAAAACAAATTTCTAAAAGTGGTTTTCCAGACAATTAATAGGGTTTACAGGATAACTGACTGGCTGCATTACATAGGATTTGTAGTTATTGGTATTACTTTCAAGCAAGGAATTTTTGTCAATCCGTTGCTTCTATTGAAAATTATTTTAGCTTCTTCCTTAATGCTTTCGTATGCATTCTCGTTTAATGACTACAAAGACGAAGATCTAGACAAAAAATACTTTATTTTACCACTAATCCCTTTTGCATTTTTTCTTATGTTTCTTAAGCCCGTTCAAATTTTTCTATGTTTATTTTTCGTTTTGATATCCTTTCTCTATTCTTTTGATTACACTAGGCTGGCCTCCCATCCTTTTTTGGGTACATTTTCTAATACGACTGGTTCTCTAATACTTTTCCTGCTCGGATATCTTGTGGAACCAGGTTTCACCAGAACTGCCCTTCTTATGCTTTTCGTCCTGGGAATATATCAAACCATAGCGCAGTTGCTTCATGAAAAGGTTCATCTGGAAGAGGACAGGGCAAGGCATCGCAGAACCACGGTCGATGTGCTGGGCAATAAGTTAAGCCTTTGTATCAGGATTTTGTTGGGCTTATCCGTGCTTGTTAATTTCATGTTTATAGTTTTTGGAGAGCTACTGTTTTTCCCCAGTACCTGTATAACCTTTTCTGTATATTTCTTTGGGCACATCGAAGAGATTGACAGAGGTACAAGGCATCGTTTCAAAGACCTAAGTATAATCGTTGGAATGATTTACCTTCTTGAACTTTTGCTTCTTAATCTGGCATACCTTAACTAATTTATAGCTGACTTCATATTTTTAGAAAACATGGCCAAGGGTATCGGGCCAGATGCCAGTAGCGAAGAACTCTGGGAGGAGTTCTGGAAATCAGAAAATAAGCTCCTAAGTTTCTTCAGGTCGAGCATTTTTAACAGGGTAGTCGCGGCTGATTTGAGGAGCTACCTTAAAGATGGAGATAATAAAATTCTTGAGGTTGGATGTGGAAACGGGAGTATTTTGGACCATTTAGAAAAATGGACGGATTCTTCCATAGGGGTTGACGTTGTCACAGTTCCCTTCTCCGAGTCCAATGGCGTTGATTTTGTGAAGGGTGATGCCTTTGAGCTTCCGTTCAAAGAGAGTTCCTTCGATCTGGTGTTCAGCCAGGGCCTCCTTGAACATTTTAAAGATCCTAGACCTATACTACGAGAAAGGATAAGAGTTTTGAAAAACCGTGGTTATGCTGTAACATTCATGCCTTCCGAAAACACGGCTTCCGAGTTCCTCCTGGAAAAATCAAAAATCCCCCCTCTTTCTTACTTGTGGCCCTGGAAAGACCGGCATTATTTACTATCAATGAAAGAATTCCGGAGGTTGCTTTTCAAACTTTTTGATGATAAAAAAGCGATTAAAATAGATGAAAACTGGGCTTTCTCAAGGCTGTCGTGAAAAAATGAAATCTTTATCCCTGAGCACCAGCGTTAAAATCTTCCTTACCTTTCTCCTAGTCTTCGGCCTGTTCGCACACTGGACGGGATGGAATGCTGTCTCAAGGTTTTCCCTTACGAGATCTGTGGTCGAGAGACGGAGCCTGGACATAAATCCCTACGCAAACTACACGGGCGACAGGGCTGTTTTCGAGGGCGACTACTACTCCGACAAAGCTCCAGGATCCTCCTTTGTCAAAGTTCCGGTATATTTCCTCTGGGATCAAGTTTCGGGCGAGTACCCCGAAGAAGAGCTTTTCCTGGAAGAGGAATACGGACCCAGGAACACAACCATTTATTTGAGGCAAGACCCCAGTTTCAAACTTTCCATGGCCAGATTTCTCTCCATATTCTTCATATCCGCGTTGCCGGGTGCACTGCTCGTGGTGCTGATTTACAAAGTAGCATCCCTTTTCACCGGTACAAATAAAGCCCTCCTTACATCTTTCCTCTTTGGTCTTGGAACTACGATCTTCGCCTACAGCACTGTTTACATGGGAGCGGTGACTGCTTCTCTCTTTCCCTTCCTTTCGTTCTTCCTTCTCATAAAAGCTAAGAGAGAAAATCTTGGAAATAAATACTACTTCTTCTCGGGCCTGTTTCTATCCCTCTCAGTTTTCTTCGAGTACTACACGGCTATAGTTCTTATTGCATTTTTCACTGGCCTGGTGTTAACCTATCTCTGGAAGATACTGCAGGGAGAATTTCCCGGAGGTTTTTTCGAGAACCTTCTGGAAAATAAGCAGTATTTACTATACTTTATCCTGGGGGTTGGTATTGGAGCCTTACCTTTGCTCCTTTACAACTTGGCAGCCTTTGGAGGACCCCTTAGCTTTTCCAGCTTCCACGTGGACAGGGAAGTATGGCCGGAGCCCTTTGGAAGTCTTTCTCCCGGAAACATACCTTACATCCTCCCAAGAATAACCTTTTCTCCCTACAGAGGCCTGTTTTTCTATTCACCACTCCTCCTTATTTCGGCTGGTGGATTCTACTTTTTGTGGAAAAGGAAAAAGGGCCTATTCTTGTATATCCTATTGCTGTTTCTTTGTTTTCTATTCTTCAATTCCCTTTACATTTTCTGGCACGGAGGTGCATCTTTTGGACCCAGGTACCTGACGCCCATGGTGCCGTTTCTCGCGGTCCCCTTCGCCCTTGTACTCGACCGTTTCGAAAAGAACAAGATATTCGCCATGATCCTGATTCTCCTAGCTTCCATCTCCGTCTTCCACGGTTTCCTGGCCTTCAATTCATGGGAGGGGCCGGATTTGGATCAACATGACGAACTCCGTTCCGCAGGACCATTTGAAAATCCTCTCTACGACCACTACCTTCCAGAATTTAAGGAACATGGCCCACGGTCGCAGATTTTATCCGGGATAGTGACCGGAGAACTTGATCTTGCATTCATCGAAGGATATCCCGAAACCGTCGCGATCACTTCTATCCCTGTGGGAATCCTTGTGCTCCGAATATCCTTCCTTTCCCTCTCGCTTGCTCTACTTATTTTTGTTCTCTTCTGGTACAAAGAGATTTTCGGAGCGCTGGAGACGTATATCTCTAAAATCCCAAACTTTGCTTTGATGGCATTAATACTGGCTGCGGTATTGATCCTCCCCCTACTCACGGTTACGGACACACATTTCCAGAACAACTGGCAACTGAGAGGAGAGAACGAGACGGGAAGATGGATGAGTCAGAACGGCACGATACTTTTTTACCGCAAAAAACCGGAGGCCGTGGGACTTAACCTGTCCACAGGTACCTATCGAGAACCGAGGAACATGTCGGTTTTCTTCAACGGTGAGTTGGTTTGGAAGGAAACCGTTGAATCAGTCAATGAAAATATACATATTCCTGGTTTGAACTTCGAGAAAGGAGCTAACGTCCTTAAATTAAGTTCTGAACAAGGATGTGACATACCTGCAGAGTTTGACCAGGGGGATTCTAGGTGCCTGAGCTTCCGCGTGGAAAACATTACGGAGTTTTCAAGAAAAGATGAAAACTTATTTTTTGTTTCAGGGTTTTACGACGAAGAGAAAATGGAGGATGGAAACAGGACCTTTAGATGGATGGGCCCAAGGGGCGAGGTATATTTTTGGACCAACCACACGGCGATGAGACCTGCGGTTACGGGATGGTCTTACTCTGAAGATGCACCGTTGGAGATGCTTCTCAAAGAGAAGAAACTTGCCAGCTACAGCTTTACAGAAGAAAGGAAAAGGTTTCAGTTTCCGATAGTCCTTCCAGAAGCCGAAGTTAAGATGGAGATTGTATCCTTGAGGGGCTGTGAAAGGCCCAGTCCTGGAGAGAGGTGTCTGAGTATTGCTTTAAGTAATTTCACCCAAACCGAGGATGAGAACCTCCTTCGTCTTGTAGACACGGAGGATGAAGGGTGGCACGGTCCTGAAGTCTGGGGTAAAAAAACAGCTCGCTGGATTTCAGATGAAGCTTCCTTGAATATTTTTAATTCACAGGGAGAAGGCAGAAAGCTAGGTATGAGCGTAACAAGCTACTACAGAAACAGGACCCTGAAGGTTTCAAAGAATAGAAAAAGAGTGGTAGTGAAGGAAATAAATGAAAATGGCTTCACAGATCTTTCAATCCCACTGGATCAAGGGAAAAACAGGATAAGGTTTGAGGCAAAAGAGGGATGTGATAGACCCCTGGAACTCGAAGGCAAAGAAGACAGCCGGTGCCTGAGTTTTGGATTCAAGGAAATGGAGGTGAGTTAGATTCTATGAAGAAAACGCTATATCAATTTCTGGTGGAAAATAGATTGAAACTCTTGCTCCTTTTTTCCTTAATTTTTGGCATATTTCTACTCAGTATGGAGTTTACAAGCTATGACAGACCAAACCATCTTCATTTCGCAAGTCATTATGTAGAGGAGCCCCTTTCCCTTATAGACCACGAGACCGGCGGAGGCCTTGATATGAGTACATACCCACCGCTTTTCTACCAGCTGATAGCTTTTATTTCTCGCTTTATTCCTCTCAGCCTTGCGTTGGACCTTGTAACGCTTGTCTTCTGGATAACTCTTTCCTTCTTCTCGGCCAAGTTTATAGTTGAATACCTGAATCTTGGAGACGGACATTTCTATCTCGCGTATATTTTCGTGTTTTCCAGTGTGGGCATCTTGAAAACCCTTTCCGTCTACTCTCAGGTGACTACCATCGCGGGTCTGGCATTCGCATTCATATCTCTGTATTACTTCTGGCAACTCATAAGCAATGAGAACTCCAAAAAGAAGAATTCAGCTTTCTTTGCTTTGGCCTTATCGCTTACAGCCTTTACTCATCATTTCTCCTTCCTTATGGTTGTTCCTATGCTCATATTGTTTTCCGTGCTTAACTACGAGAAGGCTTTCACAAGGCAGAATCTAAAGAAAGCTGGAATCTCACTTTTGCTTGCCTTTGTGATTATTTTAGTGGGCCTTATGCCTATGGTTCAGTCCTTCGTCGAGTCTACAGTGCCTGAAGGAGAGATTCCCCATGACTCTAGAAAGTCTTTTTTTCAGTGGAGTCAACGGGAAAGAAACATGTGGTTTTACTCTACCTATGGGTTATCCCTCCTCATGCTGGCCTCGCCGGGGCTTGTCCGCTTTGTAAAACTTAGTCATAAATGGAGGTTTGACAAGGTCTACCTGCTAGCGATATTCTTTTTCTTACTGGGTCTGGGCGGATCTACCCAGCTGCCAAAACTTATATATCCCGGAATCGAGCACTGGTTGACCTTTGATAGATTTTCGCTAGTTTCTAGCATCCTTTTCACCTCTATCCTTGGTGTGATAACATATGGACTTCTGAAAAAACTAAACAATCAGAGGATCAAGTATGGCCTCCTTGTGTCTGTGGTGGCCGGGTTCCTGGTATTGAATTTATTCTGGCTTCAATTTTCAGAGGAGCTATACTTCGGAGAGGTTGATAGAGAGGAAAGTGATGAATTGAAGAAATTGGTTTTGGACTATCTGGAAGAGAACGCGAGCCGTGACTATAGGTATCAGACCTTTGGATACGATCCGACCAGTTCCGAGATATACTCCAGGACCAACGTGCCCACTCTAGAAACCACTTACTATTCAGGGAGGACCATACCTTGGCTGAGGGATTCCGGTGAGGAGGAGATAAACCACTTCAGCCAGGATATGTTCAAGGTCTTCATGAAAAAGGCTGATAACTATTCAGTCAAACATATAATTGCCTTTACCCCCAGATACCACAAACTTATGGAGGATTATGACTGGGATTTAATAAGAAACGAGAGCACGGCGGATAGTCAGGTCAAGATCTGGAAGAATCCTCGAGAGTTGGAGAAAGTGGATTATTCCGAGGAGAAGGGTTTTGTAAACTATCTCTGGGGGACCATACCTCCCTTGATGTTTGTAGTTTTTTTAGTATATCTTGCCAAAGGTATTATGGGGAAACTGGATGAAGCTTTGTCTGGTATCGACCTATCCGCCAAGTAAAGGTAACCTAGCTGAATATGGAGCCGAGGTAGCCCATAACCTATCCGAGAGGAAGGAAATCGAAGAACTGATTGTTCTCGCCAACAAAAATTCCAATGCTCCGAAATTTGAGCTGCAAGGTGAAACAAAGGTAGAGAGGTGCTGGGAAAGAGATTCCCCTTTCTTCCTTATGAGCCTTCTGAGGAGCGTCAGCAAGTGGGAGCCTGATATCGTATACTTCAACCAGCATATGATGAGCTGGGGGTCAAACAGAGTTGTAAATTTTCTCGGATCTTTAGCACCTCTTCTGGTGAAAAAAATCTGCAACGTCAAAACAGTGGTCACACTTCATAACCTTGGAGAATGTGTCGACCTCTCTGAAATCCCTGGAATAAGCAGTTCAACCCTGAACCTCACGGCTATGAGGATAGCTACGAATCTAATACTCGGCGCCGATGCCGTTACAGTGACTCTTGACAGATTCAAGAAAGCCCTCGAAAGGAACCGGAGTAAATCCAACGTTTTTACAGTGCTGCACGGAACCTGGGAAATCAAGGAGTTCAGGGAACTGGCTCACGACAAAAGGATACTTGCATTTGGTTTCTGGGGCCCAACAAAAGACCTTGAACTTCTTATAGAGGCCTACAAAGGTCTGAGTGCAGAGGACAAGGAAGTAGATCTCACTATCGCTGGAAGGTCCCATCCAAACTTTCCTGGATATGTTGAGAAAATCAAGAAGAATTACTCGGAACTGGATATAGAATTTACCGGCTACGTGCCCGAAGAAGATGTCGAAGAAGTGTTTTTTCGTGCAAACGTTGTCGTACTCCCTTACAAGACCGCCACGGGGGCCAGCGGTGTTCTCAATCTGTCGAAGAGTTACGGGAGGCCGGTGGTCGCAGCAGAGATAGGAGAGCTCCGCGAGACCGTGGAAAGAGAAGGTGGTGAGGTTCTTTTCTACAGAACCGGCAATAAGGAAGATTTGGAAGCAAAGCTAAGGAAAGTACTCAATGACAAAGAACTTCAGAGAAAAATGGCCGAGAAAAATTACATATCCAGTAAGGATAAGACCTTTGAAGAAGTATCGATAAGGCTTGTTAAACTTTTTTCTAAGGTACTCGATGATGAAACGCTGTAGAACTCAAGCTGCTCTTATCCCCTGTATTCCAGCTCAACTTCACCCTTTCCGTAGACCGACATCAAGCTGGGGTTCGTCCAGAATATCTCGCAGCCCTTACACTCCCACTTCGGGTGGTAGGAGAATTTCAGGAAGATCGGAACCTTCTCTCCGGAGTCTATTTCAAAAGTTATCCTTTCGTTGTTATATGAAAAGTTCTTGACGGAGGCCCCCTCATCGGTTTCCTCCGGCTCAATGTTTTTCATTTCCTCGACGGTCTCCTCTGTCGATTTTTCCTCTAAATTTATGTTTTCCTGAAAGGGACTCCGTCCCATCTCTTCCACCCTTACAAGGTATAGATCCGTAATTCCTTCCTGGATAACTTCGTCGTTGAGTAGCCTGTAATCGATGACGTCTGCCTTGATTCCCACGGGCTCGTGATCCAGGACTTCGTATCTCTTTTCCCCTGCCTTTCTTTCGTAGATTCTGAATCTCCCTGTTTTTTCTCTCAGGTCGAAGAGGTCAGGATGTGAGATGTTGTCTTCTCCTGTTAGGGCGTATCTGACGTTGTATCTTTCCAGAAGCTCAGAAATAGTTTCGTTGGGAATCTTCTTTTCACAGAGTTTGCAGACAGGATTTGTCACATCGTTCTCGAAGACCATGTCTCTGAGGAGAAGCGTATACGGGCTGGACAGGGAAGAGTCCACATGAAGCTCGTTCATAACAGGCTTCCCTGTTTCCAGTGGGACCGTGGACGAGAGTACGTATTTGTCACCTTCCCTTTCCGGGGTCTGTGTTAAGACCCTTCCATTTGGTATTTCTTCCAACGTCGTTATAAGTTCTTCCCTTTCAAGGCCGCTTTCCCACTTTGGATCAATGTCAGCATCAAGAATCCCATAGCTAAGTGAAGCCAGTATGAGCAAAAGAGCGGCGATGCCCGCGGTTTTCCCCTTCTTAAACTCGAATGGAATTATCTCTCCATTGAGGAGTTCATAGACTCTTGAGGCTCCAATCCCCGACAGCACGTAGGCGAACGGTAACGAGTAGAAGAACAGCTTGAATTTGAATGCCTGTAGCTGTCCTGGACCGAAGAGGTAAATCATGATGGAGATTAGAAAGGCTGCGAAGATCCATATTACCTTTTTGCCTCTGGTTAGACCTAATACTACAAGCGGTATTAATAGAAATGGAAAGGAGTACTGGAAGAAGGAGGCGACGTAGGGACTCATGAACTCAAAGTTGCCCAAGGCATTGAGCCACCATCCACTCGACATCAGAAGCGCTATAAGGCCCGCAGCGAGGATCCTTTCCTTTTGTGGTTTGATCGCTATCGTTACTATCCAACCTAGGGCGGCAAACAGTGCTATGAAGGGGTGGGAAAGGGCGACGAATCCAAGCAGAAGGCCCGCTATGATTACCTCTGTCCTGTTTTTCAGAGAGCTCAGAAAGCCCATGGAGAGGAACAGAAGGTTCAACGCGAACATCTGTGCGACCAATCCTGTGTTAAAAGCTCTGGAGACAGCCGAAAAGATTCCGTTGAGGAACAGGAATCCCAGGGAAAACAGGGCTCCAAGGAAGGCTTCCCTATCCGTAAGCCCCATCTTTCTTAAAGAATAAAACACGACCGCGGGGAACAAGAAAACCGAGAGGAAAACAACCAGCTTGAAGCTTATCTCCAGAGGGATGATAAATCCCAAAAAGCTGACAATGAGGAAGAAAAAGGGAGAGTAGAACTCAAAGGCCGGGAACCCGGCAAACCAGAGGTTGCTCCACCCCGTTATCTGCCCCTCGGATATTAGTGTACTCATTAAACGGGCAAAACCGAAGTTTCCGGCCAGGTCTCTGCCTGCCATTTCTTCCACGAACAGGAAGTCAAAGAGACCCTTCTGCCAGAAGAGCAGGGCGGTAGAGAGAAATACGATCGCAAAAAGATGCCAGGTCTTGATCTTGAAATTCCACATGCATTATCCCTGTTTTCATAGTATATATTTTTCATCTTAAGAGGAGGGGTGTGGATAGGTATCCTCCTCCTGCCACTGTATGTAGGGGTAGGTTTCATCCTCCGCTATATCCCAGGTATCATCAAAGTTCCAGTTCTTGTAGGTCTCTTTGGAAACCATCTCTTCAGTGGTCTTGCCTTCCAGATTTCCTGAGACACCTTCGTTGCCTCCGATCCCTCTTTCCATCTCGACATCGGCATCCCAGACCAAATCGGACAGTATCCCTCCCTGGGCATTCCACCCTATCACACTTCCAACCCACTCCTCCCCTTCCACTTCACCGACGTTGTAGGAGCCCTTCACTGATCCATTGTTCCAGCCTACAAGACCGCCGACAGTTTTGGATCCTTCTACGTCCCCTATAGCATATGAGTCGGTTATGTCTCCGGCGTTAGCTCCGGCGGAGCCGCCGATGGTCCTGCCACCCTCCACATCGCCGGTGAAGTAAGAACCGCTTATCGATCCGCCGACAGTATTGCTCCCTACAATGCCTCCAATCCAGCTTGCATCCCCGGACACTTCCCCCACGAAGCGAGAATTAACAACATCGCCGGAATTGTACCCCACCACACCTCCGACCTCTTCTTGGCCGTTCAGAGAACCGGAGGCGTGAACGTGGGCAACCTCTCCAGAATTGTACCCCACCGCACCCCCCACGTTTTTCTCACCCTTCACTTCACCCGAGACACGAGAACTCTGGAGAGATCCTCCGCGGTTGGTCCCCACAAGTACGGCGACACGAACATTTCCCATAGTAACAGTATCAACAACATTGACGTTTTCAACCGTAGCCTCGTCGTCGATGTAGCCAAAGAGAGCAATGTGATCCGAGTCAGTCCGGTTTATATATAGATTTTTTATGACGTTCCCCTGCCCATGGAGGGTTCCTGTGAAAGGTTCATTCTTGGTTCCTATCGGCTCGAACCCCTGATACACTTCCTCCTCAAAATCATAGTTCCATTCTTCGGTTGGCGAGCAGTCGACATCGTCTTCGAGGTAGTACGTCCCGTCGGGTTTATGTTTCATCGCCTGGAGCTCTTCACAGTTGCTTATCTCTGTTGTCCAGAAAGCACTCAGGTCGTCAGTTGTAAGAGTTCTTTCCTCACCTTCTATTTCCTCACCTTTCCACGAAGCTACTGCCTTGAACGTGTAACTCGTATCCGGTTTAAGTCCTGTGATGGCTTCTTCGAACAGACGGGTGGTCTGGTGTGTTTCTCTGGAGACCTCTTTCCAGTGATCTCTGTCCGGTGATGTGTACTCGAGGCGGTGTTCTACTTCCTCTGCATCGCCCATATTGGTCAGGTTTCCTTGGAGGACGGCCGAGTTGTAAGTGATGTTTTCCGCTTCCATCGTTTCCACTGCCGGTTCTACGGGGGCTTCCACTTCTGGCTCGGGTGAAGGGCCAGGATATAAACCATAGGCAGCCAGTGAAAGGAGAACGGCGATTGAAACGCCCAGAAAAATTAATAGAGTGGAGCGTTTGGAGAACCTCCCAGATTTTTCTTCTTTCTCCCCTTTCATCTGCCTTTTCTCAAGCAGTTTATCTACGAGGCGGGGATTCCACCCTGATTTGCGCAGTGATTCTTTCAGCTGCTCGGGCGTATAACCCTCCCTCAGTTTTTCTTCAATCCATTCCTTGATCTCCGACATAGTCTATTCTTACCTTTTGCTGTAATAAATATTGTTCCCTCGGCTTGTATCCGACATTTCTGAGAGCCAGTTGGGATATGATAGAAGTTGAAGTTTATAAGAGAGAAAGCACTAATTAGAGATTAAGACGTATTTTTGACGGGCAAACTGTGTCGGGAATTCTTGGCTTGTCTGAGGACGAAAACGTGATGGAAAAACTGAAAAGACCGGGCCTAGGCAGGTTTTTACTAGCTTCGGCAGTTCTTGTTCTATCAGCTGCAATTGCCTTTGAGATCATGGGAGTGGCCAGGGGGACGGTCGTGGTCGAGTCTCTGGACTGCGACGTCGGCGAAACGCAATGGGTAGATTATGACAGGGACGATAACGAGTGCAATGGATACGAGGAATGTGACAAGGTCTATGAAAAGAAGCAGAAATGTACGTGTGATAATAAAGATCAATATGGCAACTGTGTTGATTCCAGTTGGGAGGACACAGGTGATGAGAATACCTATTGGGAAGACTGCGACTGCGAAAAAGACTGTGGGGCCTCCTGCGATTCGCCTGGGGATTGTACGGGGCTGCTGGACTGTAAGGACGACTGCACCTGTGAATCAGATGAGACTCCCACCATAGACTTCAGCTCATCGAGCAGGTCGGACTGGGAGGACGCGGACAGTCCCGTAGAAGTGGATATAGCCTACTCCGACGGGGGTTCTGGCGTAGACGAATATTACTATGAATGGAGCCATTCCACGTCATCCCCTGCAAACCCAGACTGGAAGGATCCGGGTTGGGAACATGAAGTGGGGGTGACGACGGAGCAGGACGAGAGCAGCAGCGAGGACTGGTACCTTCACGCAGGTGTCAAGGATGTTGCCGGGACAACTGTGAAGGACACTGCGGGCCCATACAAAGTGGATACGGAAAACCCGATGACCCTGGATGTGGAGGTAGACCCCGATACGAATGATTGGATTCAGGAGGTGGAGGTTGAGGCAACTGCTGAGGACGTTTATTCGGGTCTGGAGGAGATAAGGTTTGAATGGGAAAATGAAAACCCTGAGGATAAAAACCACGGTGACTATACAATCGAGCGCAGCGTCAGCCCCTACGGAGAACAAACTGAAACTTATACCACGGACAACAGCGGCGACTGGGACCTGACTGTGGTGGCCGAGGATCGCGCCGGAAATACTCGGTCCCAGTCCTTCACAGTCAAGATAGACAGTCAGGCCCCTGAGACTACTATAAGCCCTGATGGTACCCGGGACGCTATAGAAAACTACGGTTACTTTGGAAGGGATGGCTGGACCAACGAGTCTTCCGTTGACTACACGATAACAGTCGAGGACGACGGCCCTTCCAGTGGAGAGGTTCTATGGGAAGTAATAGATGTTTACGACTACGGAGCGGACGGTGGCGAGGAGCCCGTAAAGGACAAGGACGCTGGCGAATGTCCTACACAGGAGGGTTATCCTTCTTATGAACATATTGAGAGCTACGATGGATATAACTACTGGGATTATACCGTTGCTGAAGATGAGGAGATAACCTGCGGCGACGGGGAGGTATGTGCCGTTGACATCTGCTACTACGCCAGGGACGATACTGGAAACGTCGAGGATGTGAAAAGGAGCGAGATCTTCAAAATAGACAGGAACGACCCGGAACTTGATGTGGAGATAGAAAAGCCACATGACCTTCCCAACGACCACTGGTTTACATGGGCCAACGTCACTGCGATGGCCAACGATGACGTATATTCCGGGATCTACGAGGTCAGGTTCTTCTGGGAAAATGACCACGAGCTACCTCCTGATGAGGAAAGCGCGACCCACCAGAGCGACGGAGACGACAAGAGATGGGGAGATATAGTCAGGACATACAATATGACCACCCCCGGAGAGTGGTCCCTTACCGTGGAGGCGGAGGACTATGCGGGCAACATCGTGAGCAATTTCACGAATCCACCACACAGGATAGACAACGAGGATCCGTGGGTGGACATTTTCTACAATACCACGCCCGGTGGGAGGGACGGCAGCCAGAACATCACAAGTAACCGAAATGTGACTTTCAACATGGAGACCGAAGACAACTATTCAGGAATCAGAAGGGCCGAAATATATATAGAAGAGGACTACGAACACCAGGAAACCTTCGACGAGGAATACTTCCATGGTGCCGATGGCCTCGACCCCGGCGATCCATACCCTTCCTTCGAGTGGCACCACACTAACGAAAGCGAACCTCTAGAGGGCCTGGATTTCGTGTACTTCAATGCGACGATCTGGGACGGGACCAACAATACCTATGAAATCTACAGCGGGAACAGAAACGTTAGCGAGCTTGACTTCAGGGTCTGTGGATTCAACAGGGATACTGTTGTAATAGGCGCAGGCCTCAGCGGAGTAGACGGCGTTGGAGACCAGGCCTGTGATGAAGATGACTCCGAGTACGGCGGCGGGATCCGCACAGAGGACTGCCAGCACAATCAGGAGGCCGGATTGCAAATAGAAGGTGGAGGGATGTGCCCACCTCTCTTCTTCCAGGTCAATGCCTCGTCCAACCACACGAAGGTTGCGGAGGAGAACGTGGAAGAGTACGTGAACAGAGATATACTTCACCCCCGTGCTAAGGAACCCACTGTAGGGGGGTGCGAGGCCTACTTCGGGATGTGGCGTGGTTTTATTGGTCCGGAGATGGGTGAGAATATTTCGGTCGAAGAAGGGGTGACCGAGCCCGACCTGAACGTTACAGTTGCCGGGCCTCCTGGAAGCTTTGCACCGCCTTCTCCCTGGAAGCTACGTCTCTTCCGTAACGGCACGGAAATTTTGGAGACGGACCATGGGTCCCATGAGAACTACACCTATGAGGACCTTGATGAAGGTACACACAACTTGGAGGCGGAAATAGGATGGTATGAGGATGGAGACTGGCATGTGCGCGATTCCCATTCAATCAATGCCGAGGTAAACCTCACGGCGGAGGAGAACTATACCAAAATAAAGCCGGACGGAATTGCAGTGGACAGGATGGAAGGTGTTCACGGGAATGAACCCGACCTTCCGGACCAGGAGATCCAGCCGAAGGAATCCTCCGACGAGACGGACGTGGAGGACATGGAGCTTAGTAATATGACCGGTGCCTGGAATGTTTCCGCTATACCTTACTACTGTCGGGGTGAGTATCTTCATCCAGAATACTACTGGATTTACGAGAGACCAGACGATGAAAGACCCCATCCGATGGACCAGGAAAAACTTCTAATTGAGGAGGGAAACGTTGGAAACATAACCGGGAGTATCACCCTGGATCCAACCATGAGGAAACTCGAGTTCTGGGCGCCGAAGGAGAAGAATATCAAGACAGGGCTTTGGGAGTATCTCATCCCGATGAACACCACTAACTGGAACCACAGGGACGTAGTCACCAGGGTTTACTGGGCGGACTTCGTTGGATATGGCCTCTTTACTAGACCGTTTTGGAAGTATGAAATCACACCAGAATTTGAGACCCGTGAAGGATACGAGGTGGATGGTAGGACATCCTTGGATGTGGATGCCCATGGCCATAGTTACATACAGGCTCCTTCGGTAGGAGCTTACGGCAATGACCTGCAGCTTAGGCTGGCTGACCGGGGTGAATGGGACAGGAACGACTGGGAAGGGAGCCCGAACTTCGAGGAGTTCGCCGTGAAGGTGAGGACTCCACTCTCGCAGGCGCCTGCTCCTTACCTCACGGAAGTAGGGCTGACCAGGGATGAGGAAGAACTTGATTCGTAGATTTGTCCTATTTTTTCACGAATGCAAGGATATTCTTGGAGAATTCTTTCAGGGGAAAGCTATAGGAGTCCTCGGGGTATAAGTCCACAACTTCAAAGCCTGCCTTTTCCAGGTCTTCCCTCAGCTCGGAGTAGGTGTATAGGTAATATTTCCTCGTGAGTTTTTTCCCCTTGTAGTTCCACTCCCTTTCTATTATCTTGTCCTTCAGTAGGAACTCCCGCTGCCTCTTGTTCCAGACCGTGAGGAAGGCTTCAGATCCGGGTTTGAGGACCTTTCTCATTTCTTCCAGGGCCTGGAGTCTTTCTTCTTTATTCAGAAGGTGATGGAGGGATGCAACACAGACCACATAATCGAACGTTCCTTCTTGGAAGGGCAGGTTCTTCATGTCGCACGTGACCAGCTTCGGTTCAAAGTTGAACTTGGAGGAGTAGTCCTTTGCCTTTTTCAGGAGCTCGGTGGAGATGTCCGCTCCATACATTTCGAACTTCTCTCGATCGAAGGGTAGGAAATCGGAGCCATGCGCACATCCCAGGTTCAGCAACTTCCCTCCTTCCCATCTCTCGTCCAGTTCCTCCAACTCGTCCTGGAACATGCTCCAGTGTCTGATGTTGTACCATGAATCCGCGACCTCATCGTAGAAAACTCTCGGTTCCATCTACCTAGAGTTTTTCTTCAGGATTTTTATTGTTTGAGGTATAGTTTCTGTCTATGTCCATGATAAGGTCTGTGGAGAGACGGAGGGTTGCGGAGGAGGTTTTGGATAAACTTTTGGAAAAGGACATACCAAGGGAAGATGTTCAGGACCTGAAGACGAGGATTGCATCGGAGCACGGGAGCAAGATACCCTCCAACGAGGAGGTCCTGGAGCTCGCGTCCGGCGAGGAAAGGGAGAAGGTCTTGGAAAGGCTTCGCAGGAGGCCGTCGCGGAGCAAGTCCGGGGTTTCTATAGTTGCGGTGATGTCTTCGCCGGAGAGGTGTCCTCACGGCACCTGTCTTTACTGTCCTCGGGAGGAGGAAGCACCGCAGTCCTACGTGTACGAGGAGCCGGCTGTGATGCGTGCCAGACAGAACGATTTTGACCCTTACAAGCAGACGAAAAGGAGGCTGGAGCAGCTGGAGCTTACGGGGCACCACGCGAACAAGATCGAGCTTATAGTCATGGGCGGAACGTTTCCGGCGCGAGACCACAGTTACCAGAAGAGCTTCGTGAAGGGATGCTTCGATGCGCTGAACCAAGAGAGGAGTGGAAGTCTACAGGATTCTAAGAGAAAAAACGAAAGCGCAGAGCACAGATGTGTGGGCATGACCCTCGAGACGAGGCCGGACTTCTGTGGGAAGAAGGAGATAGGTAGGATGCTGAATTTAGGCACTACACGTACCGAGCTTGGAGTCCAGGTACCGGACGACAAGATATATGAGAAGGTGAATAGAGGTCATAGGGTCGAGGACGTGGTCCAGGCCACGAAGTTGCTCAAGGACTCGGGGCTGAAAGTCACATACCACTACATGCCGGGTCTACCCGGTTCGGACCCAGAAAAAGACCTCGACTACTTCAAAAGACTTTTCTCGGACGAGCGCTTCATGCCCGACTCGCTGAAGATTTATCCGACTCTCGTGGTGAAAGGCTCGGATCTGGAGGAGTGGTACAGGGAGGGAAAATATGAGCCGTATGATGACGAGGAATTAATAAATCTTCTCAGGGAAGTCAGGGAGGAGATACCTCCGTGGGTCAGGGTGATGCGCCTCCACAGGGACGTCCCGGCACAGGCGATCGTCGCCGGATGTAAAAAATCTAACCTCAGGCAGATAGTCACGGAAGAAATGGAGGATCGTGGTGAAAGGTGCAGGTGTATAAGGTGTAGGGAGGTCGGAAGGGTGGAAGCAGATAGAGGCGACCTCGACTTTGAACTGATGGAGAGGAAATACAGGGCTTCTGGCGGAAAGGAATACTTTCTCTCCTTTGAGAATAGAGAAGAGGATGTCATAGCGGCTTTGCTCCGCTTGAGGATTCCGGATGAACCTTTCAGGGAGGAGCTGGATCGAGAGACCGGCCTGGTGAGGGAACTGCACGTATACGGTCCGGAGGTTCCCGTGGAAGAGGATGGAAATGTACAGCACAGCGGCTTCGGGAGAGGACTTCTCAAGGAGGCAGAGGAACTGTCCGAGGAAGGAGGTATGGAGAAGATTGCCGTGATTTCCGGAGTCGGTGCAAGGAACTACTACAGGAAGTTTGACTACAGGTTGGAAGGTGCGTGGATGTGTAAAGGGCTGAGATGAAGCCTTAAACTTAATACTTTTCATCCGAAGCTATAAACTATGAAAATAGTTCACTCACCACAATGCCTGGAGTTCGGACAGTCTGGACATCCTGAATCACCTGAGAGAGTGAGGAAGGCCGCCGAATTTCTTAGAAGTAAAGACTACAACTTCGCGGAGCCGGAACCTTGCAGCGAGGAGGACCTTCTATGTGTTCATTCTCGAGAACTGGTCGAAAAGGTGAGGGAAGGCAACTTCTACGATCCCGACAGCCCGGGCTACGAGGACATCTATAAATACGCCCGCCTCTCTGCAGGTGGGGCGGTAAAGGCCGCGGAGGTGAAAGGTTTCTCCTTGATGAGACCTCCCGGACACCATGCGACCACGAATAGCTTTGGAGGCTTCTGCTACTTCAACAACATAGCTGTAGCGGTGAGGAAACTTGGAAAGAGGACTCTTATAGTCGACGTGGATCGGCACCACGGCAACGGGACGCAGGAGATTTTCAAAGGTAGCGACAGGGTTGAGTACGTTTCCCTGCATGGAGCCGGATATCCTGGAACTGGAAGAAGCTCCACGGAGAACTGTTACAATCACCTTTTCACAAGTCCCGTTAACGACGAGGAATACCTCGCTGCTTTGGACGAGATTCTGAGTACCACAGGAGAATTTGAACTGGTCGCGGTCTCGGCGGGCTTCGACGGTTACAAGAACGACCCTTTGGCATCACAGATACGTCTGTCCAAGGACTGTTACGAAAAAATAGGTGAGAGGATAGGAGAACTCGGCGCGCCCGTTTTTTGCATCCTTGAAGGTGGGTACGCCGCGGACGATCTGGGTGAGATGATATATCAGTTTCTGGATGGACTGGTGTAAATTTTCAAAGGTCTGAGGTCTTCTCAAAGCCCATCTTCTGTTTGATTGCTGTGGACGAATATTTCTCCGGTTTATAGGGCTCTATTCTTTTAATTTCCGCCTCTATAGATAGTTCCTCTAGGTGTTTCCGAACCGTTTCTTCGGTTTGGTCGTGTCCCAGAGCTATTATATCCGGCCTCACTGTTTCGAGTACACCCCTGAAGTCCCTTTCCTTGCGACCTAAAATGACTCTGTCCACGAAACCCAGGGCTTCCAGCATTTTTTTTCTGTCTCGGTTGGAAAAGAGATTATCCTTTATGTTTTCCTGGTGGGCTATGACCACGAAGAGTTCGGGGTCATTGGAAAGCTGTGCGGAACTTTCCAGGTAGTATATATGCCCTGGGTGCAGCAGGTCAAACTTTCCACTCGCAAGGATTTTATCAGGGACGTTATTCACCCGTGAACCCTTTAAGGCTGTTGCTGGTCTCTTTGCAGGCGTTCTCATATAGGCAGTACTTGCACTTGTCAAAACTCCAGTCGCTTTTATCGGGTTTTTTAGGCACTACATCCTTCTTTATCATATCCCGAAGCTTCCTAAACTCCTCTTCTAGCTCTTCCACCGTTTCGTCATTTCTTTCAACCCGGAACTCCTCCAGTTTCTGTGTCCCTTTACATTCGACAAGGATTATTCCTTGGTCTATGTCGAAGTGGTGAAGGTAGAGCTGGAGTTGCTTTTCCCACGACTCCTTGGGACCGTCCAAGCTCTTGAAGCTGTAGGGACTAGTGGACTTTATCTCCACAACGTAGTTCTCATCATTTATCGAGACTATTGCGTCCGCCCTGCCGTGAAACAAGGACTGGTCGGGCATCTCCACCTCCGAGGCGGTCACTATTCCCAGCGAGTAGAGCACGGACACCAGTCTCTGATGTATTTGATTACCCCTTTCAAACTTCCTGTTCGTCACAGGATCCAGCTCCTCTTTTTCTGCCCCTTTAACCTTGAAATATATCTTTCTCTTGCAGTCGCAAACTTCCGAGGCGTAGAAGTAATCCCTCTCCTTATCTTTTTCCTCCCTGCGGTAGAACGTGTCTATCCTCTCCTTAAGCATTCTCCCATATAGTTTATCTTCGGAGGCCATTTAAATCATTTTGGGAAAATATCGAACGGAGTTTGAAATTACGAAAACTTTGTTTTCGGGAAAAGATTAAAGTTCTTCCGCGAGAAATGAACGACATGAAAATCTGCCCAAGCTGTGGATCCGAAGAAATAAGGACGGACAGGACCAACTTTCTTGCCTTGCTTGGTCTGGATAGAGGCTACAGCTGCCCGGACTGTGGGTACGAAGGGAGGCTCTTCCTCGAGATAGACGAGGAGATGGAGGACGAAGCTAAGGAGTTTTTCGAAGAAAGGGATACAGAAGACTTCAAGAAGGAGCTTATGGACCGGGAGATGGACTTCAGCCGTGGGCGGTTTCTATTCGGCGTGGTATTCCTTCTCTTGGGCACTCCTCTGATCGTCCTTATGTCCCTCGGATTGAACTTCTTCATAGGAGTAATATCAGTACTTATAGGTCTAGCTTTGCTTCATAGCGAGGCAAAGAAGTTCCGTTCTTAGGCGAAGTTCATTTCTTCGCGACAGACCTCGCAGAGAAGGTTACCGTTGACTTCCTTCAGGTTTTCTGAGTAGTTCTCGCAGGATTCACACTGTCCAGACTCAGAAGAGCTTATTTCAAACTTTTCCTGCCCCAGTTTGAGTCCTTGGGTAAGATTCAAGTAGAGCGAAGGCTGAACCTTTATTATATCATTTGTTGAAATCACACCTAGAATATCTCCGTTTTCTGCGACCAAGAGCCTTTCTACACCCTCCTCGACCATCTTCGCCGCAGCTTCCTCTACTGTTTTCGTGGGGGAAACTGTTACAAGTTCTTCGCTCATTATCTCTTCAATGCTGTTCCCCTTCTCCTCAGCAACAAATTTATTGATTATATCGGAGTTCGTCACGATTCCCAGAGTTTTCTCCTCCTCTTTGACCAATACTGACCCCCTGTTCTTCTCCCTGAGGAGTTTCGCAGCATCGATCACGGAGGTACTCGGATCGGCTTCTATTACTTCCTCTGACATTACTTCATGCACCAAAGGCACATCGACGTCTTTTTGCCTCATATCTCTAGTTTCCCCGCTGAAACTTAAAAACCTTTCTATAACTTTTTTCCAGTGACAAATCAAGGGGCAACTTTTAAATAAAGGAAGGTAGTATATTCAAATCAGTGATGATATGGCCTCCGGAAAAGGCATTTCCCTACCTGTAAACGTTCTCGTAATTCTTTCCGTGGCAATAATCGTACTGCTGTCCGTAGTCGCCTTCTTCATGGCGGGATTAGACCTCGGTGCTGTAGAGGAGGAGCGAGTGGTTACCCAGTGTTGCTCGGGTGTAGCCAGGAACCCGGAGGAATACTGCGATCTAAGTGTTGACAGTTGGGACAATGTTCCGGGAGTGCCAGAAATAGAGGATGATAAAGAGGATGATAACTACGGTATAGAGGTTGAGGGCGAAGAGCTGAAGTGTAGTGATTATGTGGGGGATCCCTCCGACTGTCCCGAATGTGAGGGGTATGAGTGAAAGTCGTTCGCCATTGACGCCGCCTGTTTACAGTTCTCGTCTCGCGTAACTTTTAAATACTTTTATCGCTTAATTAAATGGCTACAAACCCATTAGACGGGAATATCGGAAGTTCAAAGTTCAAAAACACAACCAATCCAAAAAACGGAGGTGAATTCAATGGCAGAAGAAGCTGAAGACAACGTTATTTTTGTCGGAGACAAACCACCGATGAGCTACGTTCTTGCCTGTGTAACCCAGTTCAACGACGGCACCGACGAAGTGCACATAAAGGCGAGGGGTAAAGCAATCTCCCGTGCTGTAGACGTTGCGGAAATTACCAGAAACAGGTTTGAAGAGGACGCAGAAATAGCTGATATCGAGACCGGAACAGAGGAAATTGAGACAGATGAAGGAGAAGAAATCAACGTTAGCTCGATAGACATCACTCTTACGAAGTGATTTGCATCCGAAGAAACTCCCCTTTCCCTTTTTTATTTTGACATGAGTGACTTAAGGGTATAGACTGGCCTTTCCCTCGCTGCATCGGCCGCTGCCTCCAACCTTTCCTTGTTTTCCGAGTACACCGTAATTAACTTCTGACCTTTCTCCACAGGATCGTCCATCCTCTTGTGAAGGTATATACCCGACTTCTTTTCCTTGGGACATCCGGCAAGCTCAGCGATTTTGCCCACAGCCTCATTACTTATATCTTCTACGCGCCCTCTCTTGTTGGCCTCTACCGTGTAACTTTTTTCCGCCAGAGGAACGTTCTCCGATTTCGTTATACCCCCACCCTGTGCCTCGATGATTTCCTTGAACTTTGTGTAGGCGTCGCCGCTCTCCAGGATTTCCTCCGCGATTTTCCCGGAGGAAGCTTCGTCTAGTAGTATGTTCGCCATTTCCAGGGCTTTATCTCGCAGGTCTTCTGGTCCTTTCTGGCCGCGAGACTCTAGGATCTGAAGCACATCTCTGGCCTCCAGTGCAGGACCTATTCCTTGACCTATAGGTCTTGAACCTTCGGAAATAATGGTAACTACGTTCATGCCAAGCTCTCTGCCCAGTCTTTTAAAGTACTTGGAAAGCTTTTTTGCCTCTTCCTTGTGGGACACCTTGGCCCCTTCACCCATAGGAATATCTATAAGAACGGTTTCGGCACCCACGGATTTCTTCTTGGCAAGGACCGAAGAAAGTACCTGTTCCAGAGGATCCAGATCTAGGGAGCCCCTCGCCCTTATAAACTCGTCATCGGCTGGGGCAAGGTCCAGGGAACCTCCCCACACCATACATCCGTTTGTCTTCTCGACCAGCTCCTTTATGTCTTCAGCCGTGTGCTCAACGTCCGTGAGGACCTCCATTGTATCGGCCGTCCCCGCGGGTGAGCTTATAGCCCTGGATGAGGTCTTGGGTATCTTGTGACCCTCAGCCGCAATTATTGGTACAATCAGGGGAGTGGTCCTGTTTCCAGGGACTCCACCGATGCAGTGTTTATCCAGTGCGTTCTCTATGTTTATCCTTTCTCCTGTATCCACCATCGCCTCGGTCATGTGTTTGGCCTCCTCGAAGGAGAAGTCCGACATCTTTATGGCCACATTGTATGCCATCAGTTCCGTCTCAGTCAACTTGAAGTCGACTGTATCCCTTACTATCGAGTATATATCTTCTCTCTCGAGCTTTTCGCCGTTTATCTTCTTGACTATTTGTTCTACCGAGTCGGGTTTCATCGCCGTTTCTATTTCTACAGAGTCATCCTCTTCCACCTTCAGCTCTTTCTTTGTTTCGTCGAAAAATATAGCCTTGTCCCCTGGTATGTCTTTCGAGAGGTCGACTACTGCTCTGATCTCCCTGTGGTCTGATTTTGCGCGTACCCTGTCTCCTAGAAATATGGATTCCTTTTTGGCCTGCTCTTCGTTAAGTATTATAACAGGTTTTCCCGCTCTTATATCCAGCGTTTTCACTTCCAGTTTCATTTCCTCCACCGCGCAATATATGTGGTTTAACTCCTTACCTTATAAATGTAAACAAGGACCTCTGCGAAGATGAGGACGGAAAGGGAGATATTCAGGAAGAGAAAGCTGAGATCAGATATCTGGTAGGAGTGGACCGCCAGCGTTATGGATCCACCCAGGCTCAGGAGGATGAACTCGGGATTCATCGCCTCCAGACTCTCGCTCTTCAGCGTGGTCAGTGTTTCGGGTATCCAGGCCCCGAGTAGCAGAAAAGCGCCTATCCAGCCGATAATATTCATCGTTCCCACTTCTCCAGCGCTCTCCTCAATTCTTCGTTTTCCTCGGCGGCTTCCTCCAACTCCACGTTTTCCATAGTGGCTTCGCAGGCCTGACGTATCGCCTTGGCTCCTGCTTCCGTGCCGTCAGGATGTCCGTGGCAGCCACCTCCGAACTGCGCCACTATGTCCTTCCCCATCCTGTCCACAAGTTCAGGTATGTCGCCGGGATGAAGACCTCCAGATGCCACGGCCACAGTTTTATTCTTGTTTTCCCAGTCCTGGCCCAGCTTCCTCCTTCCATCGCCGTAGTTCTGTGACTCCACGGCCTCCTCTATCCTCAGGACCTTGTCCTCGCCTCCCTCCATCTTTCCCACCCCTGCGGTCCCGATGTGTAGCTGATCGCCGCCTATGAGCCTTGTAAATTTTGCCACCACCAGCATGCTTATCCCGTGCCTTTTGTTTCTTGTAAAGGCGGCGTGTCCTGCCCGGTGGCAGTGTATCACCACGTCCTCACCTTCCAAGTATTCACGCATATCCTGCAACGCGCTCCACCCCGTCGTTATTATGTCTATCATCACGTAGTTGCTTCCCTTCTCCATAAGCAGATCGGCCCTTTTCTTCATCTCCGAAACGGGCGCGGTTATATTTCCCATATATTCCTTCCTTTCACCCGTTTCTTTCTCCGCCTTCTTCTTCAGTTTCATCGTTTCGTCGACCCTCCTCCTGAAGGCATTGAAGCCCATAGAGCTCAGGTTCTCGTCGTCCTTGACTACGTCCAAACCGCCCTTCCAGGCCCTGTAAGCGACCTGTGCGTGCTCCCTCGAGTCCAGACCCAGCTTCGGCTTAACTATAGTGCCCAACAGAGGTCTCCCTTCCACGCCAAACAGCTCCCTTATACCTTCAAGACCGACCTGGGGGCCCCTGTGCTTTTCCAATAGCTCAGTGGGAAACTTTGTGTCCTCGAGGCGGAGACTTTCCAGAAGTTTCATCCCAAATATATTTCCTGCAATAGAGGATAGAATCTGTGGAACATTTCCCAGTTCGAAAAGCTCTTTAGGATAGGCAACCTTCGCGTACGGCTCGTCTATCTCGAAAACGTGCGCCTTTATCCTTTTTGCCCTCTCGTTGACCGTGTCTATGTGTGTCCAGGTTCCGACACTTGACTCCTTCGCTACGTTGGATATAGCTTCTCTGAAGCTGAGGTCTTCCGAGGGCTTGAGCCGGAAGAGGCAAACAAGGTCGCTCTCCTTTGGTGTGTAGTCCGGTTTCACGAACTCCATGAAAATCCTATACCTCTATCCTGTTAATCCAGGGTAAACTCATTCTCAAATTCGTCGATGATGTCGTGTCTTTTCATCACGCCGTCTTCAGTTATCAGTCCGTCAATATGAGGCCATGGCGTCAGATCGAATGCGGGGTTACTAATGGCCACCTCCTTGTCTTCCAGTTGCTCATGTTTGTCTATCTCTTCCGCCGATCTTTCCTCAATTTCGGAGAAGTTGTGATAGTCTATTTTATCCTTTGTTCCGACGAAGTAAAACTCAGTCTCAGGATCCTCTGAAGCTGCCAGTGCTATCAGGTAGGTTCCTATTTTGTTCAGGACTCCTGTAGGTTTTATTGCGTCTACTCCCACAAGGACGTAGTCAGCGGCCCACATATATAGCCCGGCGGCTGCGTCCACTATGTAGTGTACAGGAATGTTCATGTCTACCAGTTCTCTTGCGGTTTTAATTCCCTGAAGTTTGGGCTCCGTTTCCGTGACTATGACTTTAAGGTCCTTGTCCATCCGGTTCATGTTGTCGAAAGCAGACATGACCGTGGAAGAGTGGCAGTGTGTGAGAACTATCGATTCACTCTCGACGAGATCGGCGGCCACCTTTCCCGCTTCGTCTTTCGCGGTGTTTAGATAGTCCATAACAGCATCTATCGCTTCTATTTCCTTTCTTTTCCTCACGAACTCTATACAGTTGTGCGCCGAAACGCCCGTGGGCCTCGCGTTTTCGAGTTTCTCTGCGGCCTCCTCGAACTCGTCGCCGAATCCATGCTCCTCGGCTATCCCGGACAGGACCTTCAGACTTTCTATGGCTATGTTTTGGGCGCCCTGTATCTCAAGATCTTTGATCTTTTGTACCGTCTCATCGACCTGGGACATATAACATTTTTACCTTTGTTTAAATAAAAAGTTTTCTAGATGTCGTGTGGCGATAAGAACAAAAAGCTCGTGGAGAAGATGAGGAAGAAGGGCAATCTCACCGAGGACAGAGTAGAGGATGCCTTCTTGGAAACGCCGCGTGAGAATTTCGTGCCCGAAGAGTACAAGGAGCACGCCTACAGGGACACGCCCTTGTCGATAGGTGAGGGACAGACCATATCCCAGCCATCCGTGGTCGCGAAGATGACCCAGTGGCTGGACCCGCAGCCCGGCGACAAGATTCTGGAGATAGGGGCGGGCTCTGGATGGCAGGCCGCTATACTGTCCAGACTGGTCGGAGACGAAGGAAAGGTCTACACAGTTGAGCATGTCGCGGAACTGGTGGACCAGGCAAAGGAGAACTTGGCCAAGGCAAATATAGACAACGTTGAAGTAGTTGAGGGAGACGGTTCCACGGGCCTGGAAAACCATGCGCCCTACGACGGGATAATCTGCACCGCTGCCTCTCCAAGGATTCAGGAGGAATGGATCGAGCAGCTGAAAACTGGCGGGAGGATAGTTGCGCCGGTAGGTGCAAGTTTCGTTCAAAGCATGAGGGTGGTGGAGAAGATGGAGGGAGACGGACTTAAAACTATTGAAGACGAAAAAGGTTATAGGTTTGTCAAGCTAAAAGGAGAGAAAGGCCTCTGAACTAGAGACATGGCCTTCAAGTGATTTGCATGTTTGATTTTTTGACGTCTGGGGAAGATGAAAGGGAAGAGAGAGTAGACTTCGACGAGTTCGAGGAGTGGTTCGTGGGGGAGCTACAGGAGCTTCGCGGCTTCGAGTGGAGAGACGTTGAGTCGAGATACGGAGAAATAGAGGGGATCGTAGACGAGGTTGAAGAAAACTTGGATGCGCTAAAAAGGGAAGAGGTTCCGGAGGAAGTTGCTCCCAGACTGAAGAAAGCCGGCACTTCAAACAAGAAGGTACTCACGGGGCGGATCCAGAGCTTCGTGGATAGATTTCAGACGCCTGAAGAGACAGACTACAGGACCGTATGCCAGTTCCTTGAAGATAAATCAGAGGAGATAGAAAAAGTCTCAAGCAAGGTCGGTAAAAGCGTCAAGTTCGTGAAGAAGTTGCATCGGGATAAAACGGAGAACCTCATGGAATCCCTTCAGGACTTGGAGAAGATGTTACAGCCCGGCGACAAACTTCTGAAGGTAAAGGAGACGCTTTCAAAGTATGAAAGTTTGATCAAAAAACACGAAAGGACAAAGGACCTCAAGCAGAATATCAAAGATATACATGGAAAACTCGACGAGAGACTGAAGGAAAAAGAAGAACTGAAAGAAAATCTCAGAAGCCTAAAGGAGTCGGAGAAAACGGAGGAAATAGAAGAAAAGGAGCGCAAGGTTGAAGAACTGAAGTCGGAGATACAGAAGACAAAGAACGCCATTCTGGGCGATATTTCGCCTGTCAAGAGAGGCCTGAAAAAGCTCCGATACTTCGGCTATTTCTCCGAGAAAGAGGGTCTTCTCACCAAGTATATAGATTCACCGTTGGACGCTGTAAGGAACGATGAAGGTCTGTCCTTTTTGAAGAGTGCAGCCCGGAAACTCAAGGAAAGTTTGAAGTCCAGGGAACTTGACTTTTCGGATGACGAGGCCAAAAGACTTAGAAACGAGCTGGAAAGGATTGATCTAAAGGACCTGGAAAATCTTGTAAAGAGATGGGAAGACCTGGAACAGGGTATTCAGGAAGCCAGGGAGTCAATAGAGGATCTGGACATGCAAGGAAGAAGGGAGGAAATTAAATCCGAGATTCAGAGAAAGGAGGAGAAAATAGAAGAACTTCAGGATAGGATTGAAAAAGAAGAAGACAAACTAAAAAAGGCAAAAAAATCCGTCGAGGAACTGGAAGACGAAATTAAAGAAAGGGTCCATGAACTTCTTAAAGTGGAACTCAAACTAGAATGAATTCAGTCTAGACTGTTTACCCCCGCTCCTACTTTCTTTCAGTCTCTTTATGGGCTTTTCAATCCTGTCCTCAGAAAAATCGTGTTCATTACAGAGAAAATTCTTTATATCCTCTGTGTCAGGCTCCCTCCAAGTCAGCTCGTAATCCTTGTTTACCGGAGGCTCCATGAAGAAGTTTACGATATCTTCAGGGTCTTTGTCGAAAGGCCAGTCGAACCTTTCGAGTACAGAGCGCAGATTTCCCTGCTTCTTTACAAGCTTTAAAGCTTTCTTAGGTCCTATACCCTTAACACCTCCAGGTGTGTAGTCCGTCCCTACCAGTATTCCTATTATTATGAGCTGCTCCCTGTTCACACCGAGTTCCTCCAACGTCTCCTCCAGTTTTATTTTCTCGGGTCTGACCTCCCTGTAGGTATTTTTACCAGGGAGCTTCCTCTTACCGGTTATCGTAAGATTTCTAATTAGAATAGGAGCTCCGAAGAGAAGCGAGTCGAAGTCTTGGCTGCCAACGGCCCAAGCCTCCCCCCTCCTGGCCATGAAGGCGGCCTGTGCCTCTCCCTCACTGGGAGCCTGGATCCACGGTATACCCATACCGTCCAGCAGCTTCTTTGTTTGATTTATCATTTCCTCTTGCACGGTTACAGCCTGCTGCGCGTATTTTTTCGCCTTTTCAGTTTCTCCCCTTTCTAGCGCTTTCTCGTACTTTTTCTTCGCCTCTTTCCTCCTTTCCCTCCTCTTCTCGTTGACACTCTCCTTGAACTCCGGCGGTTCTCCATCAAAGACGTAAAAAGGTCTTATCTCATTTTCCTCGAGTTTTGCAGTCCTGTAAAAGACTCCGGAGAGGTGAGATGTCACTCTGCCCTTGGAATCTTTGAGAGGCTCGCCGTCAGGCTGCCTTATTATTGAAAGAAACTGGTAGAGCATATTCAGTGCGTCCAGCGCGACGGTTCTACCCTTGAACGTTTCCAAGGAAGTTTCTTCCGGCCCTGCAAGGTTGGAAAGGTCCACACCCATAAACCATCAAAATCCATACTCTATTCGTATTCGCCCTTCAGCTTGACGTAGCTTCTGCTCATCTTCTCCATTATTTTCCTGTCTTGCTCCTGGAGGTCTCTGGTCTTCTCTGCAGGACTCCCGTTGTAGACCGACTCTGGTTCCGTCTCGGTGCCCGGCGTCAGCAGCGAACCCGCACCGATTATGCTACCGTGTTTTATTTTTGAGTGGTGTAAGGCCGTGACGTTTATTCCTATCATCACATTGTCTTCCACGTCGCACCCGTCCAGCACCGTACCATGGGCGACGGTCACGTTGTCCCCAATCCTGATTCCTTCCTTGGAGCTCGGGTGGATGACTGCATTATCCTGGATATTTACGTTCTTGCCTATCTCCACTTTGCCTATATCCCCTCGAATTACTGCGCCTGGCCAGACGGAGCTGTTCTCACCGATCTCCACATCCCCGATTATGATGGCGTCTGGTGCCACCCAGGCCGTGTCATGGACTTGCGGGTAAGGACTCTCCGTAGAGCTTCCACTGCTTTGGAAAAAAGAGAAGAAATTCTCCTTGAGTTTTCTTAACACATTATCCCCATTACTTTATTTGGACTTCCTTTTAAATAATTGTTGCAAGGAATCTCGCACCGCAACCTTCACTCTAAGACATACGTACTTGCTACACGGGACCCCCGAGTCATATACTTATTTCAGTACTCGATTTCAATTTCGTTCCGTAGACTCTGCAGCTTCTGCGAATACTCGGTTGCTTTGCTCCTGTACCTTTCGACCATTTTCTTAGCGGCTTCATCTGCGCCGAAGTAGGCCAGGACCGCAGATCCTACACCGGCAGCCCCTGCCAGACCTTCCTCCTTTTTCCCGAAGAGAAGGTAAGCGCTTGTTATCATACCCGTTCCAAACCCGATGGGCAGGCTCACCGCGTTGGTTTTGGCCCCTTCCCAGTTTTCCACCTTCTCCCTGTTTTCCTTGACTTCTTCTTGGTATTCCTTGGTCAGGTTTTCCATCGCACGTCCCCAGGAGGCCTTTTCAAGTTCTCCCGCCCGGGATTGGATACTGACTTCTTCGTATCCCTCTTCAAAGAGCTCCGTGGCCCTTTCAAGGGCGTCCTTCTTTCCCTCTTTGTCCAAGCTTTCCTTCGGAAGGATCTGGACCGAGTTGGACTTTCCATCCTCCACGACTTTGTAGGGTTCGTCGAACAGCATGTTTCCTACTAACCTTTCCAAATATATAAGCATTTTTCGGACTTGCTTGAGAAGTGATGGCCCACTACCCTTCCTCGAGGATGTGGAGATGGGCCCGGCATTTACAGTCCGATGATCCGAAGCCCGGCACGGGCGTTTCCTCACAGATTTCCTCCACGGTTTTGTTAAGCTCACATTCCAGATCCCTCTCCGTCCGTATCTTCACGGCGCCGCCAACCTCCGCCTCCTCCAGAAAGTAGTCGATATGCCAGTATTTCTTTTTCTCCTCGGAGAAGTGCCTCTCGACGCGCTTGTCCAGGTTGTTCATTCCGGAGCCTACGTAGCAGTATAAACCCGGTTCAAACTCGAAGGTTCCGAGGCTTCCCACCTCTATTTTTTTCTTCTCCTTCAGTCGCGCCAGGAGTACGTAGACGCCTTTCCTCATGGAATAACTTTTTAGACCTTTGGACTTAAAGGCTACTATATGTTCCAGGTCTTTTACCACCGATGTCCGGACTGCGGACACAAGCAGAAGTCGAAGGCGGAGAAGCGCGTCAAGTGCCACAGCTGCGGCGCGACGTACAAGGAAAAGACGAACAGGTGCGCCCCGCCAAAGCCGAAGGATTCGGACGGGAAGTTCAGGAAGGCAAGTGAGATAGATGACTGAGTCCGCGACCTTGAATTGCTGTAAGAATTCAGACCTCCTTCAGTCCCTTCCACCACGGCTCATATTTTTCCACGATTAGGTTGAGCATTTCCTTTGCTGTTTCCGTTTCAATCTCTTTACCTGCATTCTCTATCCAGTTCTCGGCTTCCGAGTGCCCCTTTTCCATATATTCCTTGGCCTGGACGGAACACTCGATAAGGTCAGCGTCCCTGGCGACAACGGCTTCCTTGCTCTCCCTCTTCTCAAATTCTTGCAGTAGGCTTTGGTATTCCTCACCCATTTCCCCCGGCATCCTCCTTTTCTGATCCTTAATCACCTCACTCTCGGCATCGGACTTATTTAGGTACTTCCCCGAAACTTTATGTATGTCTCCGATCCTGGATTCCGGGAGGTCGTGGAACAGGAGCATCTTGATAACCCTGTCTCCGTCCGCCCCTTCCTCCTTTGCAAGGAAGTAGCCTATGAGAGCAGCTCTGAATGAATGTTCCGCCACGCTCTCGGGGTTCTCGACGGAAAGAAACTTCCAACCGGACCTCTCTTCGTCCCTTAACTTCCCGGCCTCAAAGAAAAGTTTAACCAGTTTTTCCATGGCTTTACATGAAACCTTTAGTTTTAAAAAGATGTAAGATTGACTGAACTTAATGCCGAGAAAAATAAAACTTGAAGAACCGTTCGACCTGCAAAAAACGCTGGAGTGCGGGCAGACCTTCTTCTGGCACAGGGACGGAGAAAAATACTACACCATCCGGAACGGTGGATTGCTCAAGGTCTGGCAGGAAGATGACAAACTCTTCTACGAAAACTATGGCAACAGGATAGATCCAGCTGAAGTTCTCCGTATTGGTGACCCCCTGGAGGAAATTTGCGAAGAAATATCAAAGGACAATTTTGTTTCTCAAGCTATACAGGAAAACAGGGGCCTCAGAATAATAAACGACGAGTTCTTCCACTGCCTGATCTCTTTCATAACCTCGGCGCAGATGCAGATTCCACGGATCAAGGAAATTCAGGATCAGCTTGCCGAGAGACACGGGAAAAATCTGGAGCTTGAAGGTGAAATCTACCATCAGTTTCCTGAACCCCAAAGGCTATCAAAAGTCCCGCTGGAGGAGCTAAAGGATCTAGGCCTGGGATACAGGGCCGATTATGTAAAGCGGACCTCGGAGATGGTAGCCGAGAACGAAATCAGGACAGAAAATATTAAGAAAATGAAGTACGAAGAAGCCAAGCAGGAGTTGATGAAACTCCAGGGCGTGGGAGACAAGGTCGCGGACTGCGTGCTTTTGTTTTCCCTGGACTTCCTCCAGGCGTTTCCCATAGACACCTGGATGTGGAAAGTCATCCAGGAGAAGTATCCAGAACTGAACGGCAGAAACTACGACGAAACCTCGGAAAAAATGAGAGACTACTTCGGGAGGTACGCGGGTTACGCCCACGAATATCTCTTCCACTACGGAAGGACCTGCATGGACTTCGAATAATTTTTAAATTAGAAATGAACAAAATAACGCGTGCGCCTGTGGTCTAGTCTGGCCTAGAGAGTTGCGTGAGGGAACTGGTCGCGCACTTCAGGTAAGACTCGAGCCTCCCAGGACCTTTTACTCACTACGTTCGCAAAACGTCCACGAAAAGAAAAAGGTCGGAGAGTGCTCGCAACCCGGGTTCAAAAGAAACTTTTAGAAAAAGTTCCATCAAAAACTTGGTTTCTGAAACTCCCGGCAGGCGCACCATTCCATTTCTTCAGAAAGAGTGTTTATTCCCGGCCTAGCAGCACCTTTCCGACCAGTCACTGGGTTCGGTGCACTTATCAGGAAGGTCGAAATCAGCCACGACCTCGGTGCAGCTGTTGCCCTCGTCGCAGCAACCGTTGGCCACGTACGTACCGCAGTTTTTCTCGATTGCGGCATCACAGTCGGTCAGGTCCAGTCCGATATCAAGGCCTCCGGTGAATATCATGATAAGCCCAATCAAGACAATTAACCCAAGAGACATAAGCATAACGGTGCGGATTGAAAGGGATATGTCCCCTTTCCCGTTTTCTCGCAGCATACAAAGGATATACTTTTCCTGGTTTTTAAGGTTTAGAGGACGAGTGTTAATAGCAATATACTTTTTTTATTTCACGGATTGATATTTTTATTTATTTTATATAGTTTTGCAGCCGTCCCACCCAGCTCCCGTACAGTCAGGTACTTCATCATCGGCAGGGCAACAAGGTCTATCATTATCTTCCTCCTCCCACTCACATCTGCAATCAGGGTCAGCACTAGTTCCAAAATTTTTACATTGACTTCCATGATAACAAGTCCCTTCCCGAGAATATGGTTCACAAGCCCCGTAACATCCATAATCACCCTCCGGTTGACAACCAAGTCCAGCCTCCACCTGCTGATCTTCTGGAATTATGCATAAGTTGTCATCGTTACATTCGTAATTCCTAGAAGGACAATGATCGTCGTCTTGACATTCTACACAGTCTGGGTCTTCCTCCTTTTCACCCCACATCATGTCAGCGAACCTCGGGGAGATCGACTCCGTCAGGTTGTAGATTTGGGATTCTGGATCTATCATCGATTCCTCACCTCTGATCAGAAAAGCAGCTGCCCCACCTATAACTACGAGTAATGCAACGAGAACGACCAGCGTTGAAATCGATAAAGCTACTCCCCTTTCCTTCATCTCGGAACCACGGTTTATTTTTTGTTGTGAGCTATTAAATATTATTGGATTTCAGGCCTCGTAGGGATTGCCTTCTTTGGTGTCGAACCTCACAGGATCTATCAAAAACTGGAGCACCAGAGGCACCTCGTCTCCGTCGGTGGTCAAGACCTCGTAGTCTTCGTTTCCATCCTCTATCTCGGCCTCGATCTCCAGGGCCGCCTCGTAGTCGTACTCGAAGTCCCTTTCCCTTGTATGGATTCTTTCCTCTACCTCACACTCTTCTATCTCTCCACAGTTTCCACAGGACATCTCATCGCCGCTGGTTGTGTTTTTACAGGTACAAGGATCACCACTGTCGTCTTCGTCCTGACTAACTACATCGGAGCTGGAACTGAATTCCTCAAGCTCTTGTATGTTCAGGGACCATCCAAGCTCCTCGGGGCCGTATTCTCCTTGAATGTCTCCGGATATATCTTCAAGTTTGTCGTTTAAGTTTCCTTTCACACTGCTCTCAGTTGAAGGATTCGCACTTGGCCAGCTGGGCCAATCTCCACACTCTGTGTTTTCCCCCGTGCTCTCGTCCTTTGTTGCGTCCCCCTCGAACTCCTCCCAGAGAGGTTCAAGGGCCTCGTCGACCATGTTGTCGGTCAGCTCGTCCCCCTCCTCCCTCAGAAGGAAAGGTCTCAGGTCGATCTCGTGGCTGTAGTTCTTCTCGTTGTAGACCTTTATTTTTCTCTCCTCCACTTCGGCAATGGCTTCGGGGACCGCGGTCGAATTTAGTACAAAACCTTCGTCCACAGGCTCGTAATCATCTATCCTTACGTCCACTTCTTTCAGATTCCTCTGATCTGAATCGGAGAAGTAGTCCCGGGCCCACCAGAAAGATATTTCGTCTGTCAGGTTCTCTCTGAACTCGTCCTCATCCGGAGTCCTGTCCTCGCCTTTGTCCCACCAGGTCATTTCCTCCGTGCCTGCCAACTCCTGGTTAGTGTTTTTCAGGGTTCCCCGGTGTTCCGAGAAGAACAAGGAACTGTTCGTGAAGTGGTCGAGGTTGTCGAACTGGCCCTTGGCCTCTGTAAGGGGGGTCACCTCTCTCTGGCTCTCGAACTCCATAGCCACGGTCATAAAGTTCCAGATAAAAATACTGAGTACAATTATAATCGCTGCGGCAACCACCACAACGGCACCTGCTCCTGCTCCTTCCTTTTGTTTAACTATCATTTATTCGCCACCTCCAAATTCGGGCCGCCTCTGTGTTATTTTTAGAGTTATTTTCTTTGTCTTTCCTCCGGGCAAGGCGATGATTCTTGACGCCTCCGCGCTGACCTTTTCCCTTTCCTCGGAGACATCCACTTCTACGTCGTTTTCTATACTTTCACCACCGATTGTCAGCACAGCTTCTTTCATCGTGAAAAGTTTATTTAGATTTTCTTCAAGTGTATCCAAATCCTTCTCTTCCCCGTAAACCAGGTAATCCCTTATCACTTCTCTCATCGAGTTTCCGTTCTCGGACAGCTTCAAAAAAGCGTTGATGTCGGCGGAAGCCTCTCTGGGAATCACCACCAGCTCCCCGAACCGCATTTCTAGCTCGGGATAATCGACAACAGGCAGCTGTTCCATGAACCCTGTGGCGCTTAAAAATATAATCAGGAAAAACACTGCGATTACTGCAAATACCACGTTCACCATGATCAAAACTTGGGCCTTTTTCATTTTTATCACGTTTAGATCTCTTCCGTATCTATTTCTATCTCACCTTCCACTCTTTTAAACTCGTATAAACGTTCTCCCCCGGCCACGGCGGGGCCTGTGTGAACGAATTTAATTTTTTCTCCTGTTGCTCCGATCCTTGCGGGTAGTCTCCAATGAGAAACGTTCTCCCCCAGGCCACGGTTCATTACCCCTTCCTCGGGGAAGTCAATGTATGTGCTATCCCCCTCCTTTTTAATTATCGTTCTGCTTTTCCCCGTGACCCAAGCGTTGGCAGCGTGTTTCCTCACCGCGAGCAGGGGATCCTCCCGGGCCGTTCGGAAGTAAAGTGTGGCCTTACCTGGGTTCACCCCTGAGCTGGTGTTGATCGCCACGGACCTCTTGGACTCAAAACTAGCGTTCAACCTTTCTCCTTCCAAGTTTTCCGTAAGTTCGGAGCCCAGTATCCACTCCTCTCCGGTTTCAAGGTCCTCGACTTCAACCCTGTAGGTGATGGAAGGAGTCGCAGGACATTCCCATCTTATATCGCCCTCTTCAAAGTCGCTCAGTCCACAGGGATTAGCAGGGTCCCAGTCGCAATTATTTTCTTTAAACTCATCAAGTCTGTTTTTATCTAGGACGCCCAGCTCTCCTGTGGATAAACATTTCTCCGATGAAAGTAGCCTGTTCTCCATATTCATGATTTCAAGCTCGGAGACGCCGGTTTCTACTTTCGCGACGGTTTCGCTATAGGCGATGCCGATAAAAACCACGGAAATACTGAAGAGACCTATTATCAGCAGAGGTCCTATCAACCACGACGGGCTTTCGACCTGCCCCTTACGCTTCAACGGTTACCACCCCATCTTCCTTTGTTATCTTGTATTCCTTGGTTTCGTCCACATCACATTCTATCACTTCGTCAAGGTTCTCGGCCTCTGTAAGATAGAGAAAGGTCTGGTTCACAGTTTGATCCAGTATAGTACTCCGAGCAGTCGTATGACTCTCCTTCAGGTGAACGATGCAGTCTTCGTCCGGAAACTCCCCTTCTATTTCTGCAGATTCGTTGATAGAAAATATGAAGCTTATGTCTCTTCCCGCCCCCCCGCCAATATGAGAGGCGGAGGTCAGTGCCATTCCCATACCGGCCTTGCCAGCTACTAACCCGTAACCGGAGAGCAGGACGGCCGTCAGAATCAATCCTCCGACTCCCGCAAGCAGCACGTAGTGCATCGCTCCTCCATGAGAGTCCATACAGAGACATTCGTCAGGGAGGTTTAAATTTTTACGGTCAAACTCTACCATCAGGGTTGTTTCTTCATCAGCGCTAATCTCCATATACTTCAGTCTTGTTGATGGGATAGCTTCTGCTGTTTCCATAGTCAAATGATTGCCGTTATAGAGAGGACTGCCTCGCCGGGCGTTGGTGTGAAAGTATCATTCACTTTCACAACAGCACTTGACCGATTTCCTCATGTTCTTTTCCTCTAACCTTTGGGTGCATGCGTTGTCCTCGTAAAGGAGGAGTGCCGTCACTCCTTCACAGCCCCCCTTGCCATGAACTACTGCCTGAGCATCCTGTGCGCCAAACCCACAGCCTGTCGAGCAGGTCCAGCTGGAGTTCCTCTGATTACAAAACTCGTTGCAGCTGGTCTCCGTGGAAGTTAACTCAAAACATTCGTCGTGGGCGCTTCCTGGCGCCTCCTTCTCCACATCAAAACTCCACATTAACCGTGCGAAAGCTATGACCACGATGACCGCTAGGATTATCCCTATTATGAACTTCATCATGGTACTCTGTCCTTTTGTTTTCATGTTATCAGCCCATAAACCAGTCCGCATCCAGCAGCTCTCCAGTAGTTTCCTCTATCATGGTTTGTATGTTTTCCCGGAAGAAAAGGAGGAAAAACGCCAGGGCTATGAGGAACACCACGATTACAAATATCTTCCCTCCAGTAGTCTCCAGGTCGAAAAAAGTGACTCCTTTAGACGAGGTCAAGTAAACCACCTGCGGCCTCTTCGAGGCCGCCTTCCGCAGTCATGAAGACTGTCAATAGTACTGCCAGAGCTATCAGAAACATGAGGATTATAAAAACGACGCCTATTGCGACACCCTTTTTCATTTTATCACGGCGTGAATCTGTCTATAGTGTCCGACAATATTCCAAGGCCTTCATCGGCCCCTTCTTCAACTCCACCCATTATCATCATGACCACAACGAGGGCTATGAGCATGATGACTATGACAGCAACGAACTTCAGGGGGAGGGAACCCTTTGGTCCTTCCATAATGAATGCGCTGTCTTGGGAGAAAGTTTTTCCCATAGGATAGATATACGTTCCCTGCCTTTTAAGCTTAATTATTACAGGAGGCCATATGATGGGTAACCCTTTAAGGAGGGGTCAGGAAAGCACCTCGTCCACTGCTTCGGGATCCCGTCCTGCATTCTCCAGCTCTTCCTTGATTCTTTTAGGGCTGTGGCCCCTTCTATACTGCTCCTTTATCCAGGTTTCGAGCTCCGGTCCGACCCTACTTTCCCTTAATCCTATTGTCTCAGGCCCTTCGAAGAAACCCTCCGACCCGATTTTGTTCCTCCAAAGGAACAGGAGAAGGACTATCACCCCTGCCAGTATTACAAGCGGTATCTCTATACCTGGTTCTTCTTCCTCCCCCGGAACTTCTCCTCCTTCCCCGTCAAGGTCCGGACTCCTTTCTATGACAGAAAACATGACCGAGTCGGATACGTCTTTGTGACCGTTCTTCACGGCCTCGGCCTCGACTATATGGGTCCCGATCTGTTCTGCTTCGAAGGAGTGGGGAAGGTCTATTTCCTCTGCGGATCCATCTGGAAGCTCTTTCTTTGCAGTTATTTCCAGGCCGTCGGCATCTGTTTCATAGTCTATATGGACTGTCTCACCTTTCTCAAAGGTCCTGTTCTCCATCGCCAGTCCGAATTCAAATTCATCCAGGGCCTCTATCCTGAATGGTTCTCCGAAGGTCCGGAGCCATCCTCTGGCAACTCTTCGGTCATCTGCCACTCGTGTCCGGAACAGGTCAGGTTTACATCTATATCTTCCTCTCCAAGTTCAATAACCTTAGTAACTTCCTCGTATTCGTTAGCGTTGCACATGTGCCACCCCTCGCCCGGCTCGCAGATCAGGTCGCCTCGTGGCATCCACCGGTAGGCTTCTTCAGGGTGTAACTCCTCATGGTGTCCCTGTTCCTCGAGGTCTTTGGTATCGGAGCTTGGAAGTGCGAGACCGCAGATATCATATTCATCGACCCCACTATCCTTCCCGTCATCGCATTTATTGTTTATCCACTTACTCATGTTGAACCTTTCCGTATAGATAGCACACTGCCAATCTTCTAAATCATCAGGGCAGGCGTTCCGTTCACAACGGTCCTCTGGATCCTCCTCTTTAAACATGAAGCTTCCCAGGCACTCACCCTCTTCGGCCCGGAGGGTTTGGGTGTCGAGCGCCCGTTGCTGCTGCGTAATGTCTCTGGTCATCTCTTCGAAGAAGCTCAGCTCATCCTCGGTTATTTCCTCGATCTCATCTTTAATAATACTGTTTTGAACCTCCACAAAATTTTCTATGTTTTCCGCCTCGAAGTCCTCGACATCCATATCCTCGTAATCCATCCCAGTGACCTTCTCTGCATGTTCTCGGAAAGTGTCCTCGTCGACGTGGATGTCGTCAAAACCACCCTCGGGCAGATGCCTGCACTCTTCTCCGTCTATATCGACCCAGAAGCAGTTGAGGGTGACCTCCTCGTCATCTATCGTTTCGGTGACACCAGCTTTACACTTTCCCTCCTCTTCAAATTCTTCACATGGCTTCTTCAGCACCGCGCTCCTGCGGACTTCCATGGTCTCAAGCGTCTCATTTACACTGCGATCCATCAAGTCTATAACGCCCGTTAAATCATCTGTGTCCTTGAACTCACCCATGCTTCCGTCCTCCCCCGACATTACTCTGGCCATCGTAGAGGTAATATACGGAGGGTCGTCGACAACGCCGGCCGCTTCAAGCAACGAGGCTAATCTCTCGTATTCCCAGCTCAATGGCGACGAGAAAAGTTTAATACCATCCCAAATCTTATCCCCAAACCCCGGCTCATCTGCATCTTCCCAGTTGACACGTATGTGGCATGGTTCCTCGTCCTCGCCATCATCGGTCTCGTCAAACCACCAGGTCTCGAGGCTTGGTTCCTGATTGAAGATATCTTCCCCGTCTGCATTTATGCTCACGTATATAACATCCCCACTTTCGATATTGTCCATGTCCTTCAGCATCGTGGCGCAGTTGGGACAGTTCATGGCTTCATGCCAATCGTCAAGTACACCGTTAGCTGCCTTTCCAATAATATTGTACGCGGCAGGATCCAGTTTCATCTCGCATATAGTTCTGCAGGTCATCTGCCCGCCCAGGCTCGAAAGGTCGGTGAAAACCGGCACAAGGACCGCCATTGTGATTAATATGATTATCATCTTTAAAAGAAAGTCCAATGGCATTCGTCCGACCTCCCCCAGAAACCCTTTCCCGGAAGACAGATTGAGAGGCGATAACATTAACATACTAGCAGCACCCCTCCCAGAGGAATATCTCGTCTATTGTCCCTCTGACGGTGTCGAGGACCTGTCCCACGTCGAGGAGCCAGAGGAACAGTATCACTATGAAGATTACAAACATAAGAATGAAAATCATCACGGTCCTCATACTTACGTATTAGCTGTTCCTTCTTTATTAAGCTTTCTGGTTTTAAGCCATGCCGCCACCAATCAGGGTTTGTAGCATAGTCCCGAAGATGGTGTAGGTTAACAGGAGAGAGAAAGTAAAGACCAAAACCCCTATAAAAATGATCCGGGCAGCCGTGTTTCTTCTTGCGATCTTGTCGCCGGGTCCGTTCTCTATCCCGGATGAGAGCATGGATAGGAGGTAGGCGGTTTCGATCACGTAGATTCCCACAACTATCTGGATCACGTATATGGAGATCATCTCACCGGTGGATCCCCACCCACCCATCATTAACCCCTCGGCCATACCTACTCCCTGGGGCATATCACCCTCGACCATGAGCTTCTGGAACTCCGTGTCCAGGCTCATGAATATCTCTATCATTATCCCGGCCATTGTGACGGAAACGCCAGCCACAAGGGGTCCGAGGAAGGAGCCAAGGAACTGCATGGAGGTCGTGGCTGAGGAGAGCGAGTCTTTCATTTCCTTTTCCAGGGCTTTCATCCGTTTCAGGTACCTCGATATGGATATCGTGGTAACGGATGCTATCTCCGCACTTTTGTCTGTGGCTCTTACCACGACCTGGAGAACCGACTTGATTAGCTTGGACGGATATTTCCATATTGCACCGAACTTCTCGTCGAACAGAGAGCCTTTCAGGGTCATCCCTCCTTCTTTCATGTTTTGCACCGCCCCCTGGAAGAGGTTGGATATCTCCAGTTCCTCGTTTTTCTTGACCGCATCTTCCATCGCCTTTTCTATGGGTTTCCCCAGTGAGAGGCGGTTGCCCAGGGAGAAGAGCGCCTCATGAAATTCGTCTTCCAGGGAGTTTATTCTTTCCCTGATTTTGAGCTTTTGTTTCGAGTCCAGGAAAAAGTAGGAAATGGGGCCCAGGGCTATGCCCCAGGTGATTACAAGGGATGTGTATAGCCTCGACTGGGGGTCGACCCCGAAAGTCATGAGGAGCCAGATTCCTGTAGCTATAATGGATAGGGATAGTATTAACGATACTGGCCATATCTTTATCTCGTGCCCAAGGATTGAGATTTTCCCTGTGCCTTTATAATCCGGGTGCATGGAGAGGTCCGGTGCGGAAAAGCCCAGCGGCCTGTATTCCAGGGTTCTTTTACCCGTGAAGTAAAGTATCAGAGGGAGAATAATGTTGTAACCGATTACGAGGAAAAGAGGGTTCACAGTATCCTCGAGCATCAGCAGTATTATCGGGAACATCACCAGCACCATGATAGGTAGCATTATACCCATCATGTGAATAATCATTATCGGAAGTTTCAGGGAGTTCGCGTATTCTTTTAGTTTTCCTTCAGAACCTGACATCATAGCGTTCACCGCCTCGTCCAGCATGGACTTCCTCCTTTCTGTGGACTGCTCCATGGAGTTCTGTATCGTCTGAACGGCTTCGACAAAGGCCTTGTTGTCCTCCCATTTGTCGAGGTAGTCCACGAGGGCCTCTTTGGCCGAGGGATAGTTCCTCATTTCTATATCCCACAGTATTTTTTTGAAGTCCAGTGATAGGGGGCCTTTCAGGTGCTGTGCAGCGAAGCGTATTGCGCCCTCAAGGTTCGGGGTGAAGCGCATATAAATTACCATGTAAATAACGGCCATCACTATCTCGTTGGAGGCCTTGACTCTGAAGAGCCTGGCCTGTGATTCGGGCAGTTGGACAAGCAAGTAGATTGTTGCCAGGGAAAGAATAACCAGGAACAGTGTAAAAACAATACCCGAAATACCAAGCATAAGGAGCAGAAACGCTACGATTATCAGGCCAATACCTGAGAAAATGGCAAGACTGTAGGCCTCTTCCGGAGTTATCTGTAGGTGCGCGAAGTCTATGGCCTTCTGCATTTTTTCCTTTCTTTCTTCCCCCGGCTCTATCTCCGCGATCTTTCCTGCGTAGTTACAAAACCTCTCGTAGAGGCTTTTCTTCTGGTGTTTCTCTTCCTCCTCTCTGAAGGTTTCGTATTCCCTGGACGTCAGGCTTATCGCTTTCTCCTCCTCTTCGGCAGAAAAGTCTACCTCCCCCTCCACTTCCTCTAACAGTCTCCTGAGCTCCTCCCTTTTCTTCTCATCAGATTCGTCCCCTTCTTCAGTCATCCGATCTCCCGGTCAGGTGTTTTTTATTTCCTCCTTCAACCATTCCTCCCACCTCTCGTAGGTTTCGTCGGGATCCACGTAGCCCATTTCTTCCTGTACATCGTCCGTGATAAGGCGGAACTGGCTGTTGCTTTTAACGACGAAAGGAGCCTCCATAAGCTTTTTGTTACCCGTTTCAAGGGCATAATCCATTATCGTCTTCTTCACTTTCCCCCGGAGTTCTATGTTCTCCCAGACACGATCCCATCTCCCGGCCCATTCTTTGACCTGGGAAGAAATGTGGTTTAGGACCTGTGATTCGCCGTTGAGGAGGGTGTCCGTTGGCTTTAACTGGTCCTCCTCCGCGGAATACTCCATGAGAGGAACGAAACCATCCTCTGCCCGCGGATCCTCATTCCAGTGCTTTCTTACCTCGGTGACGCTGGTCACCCTTCTGACCTCGCTGAGACCGGAAGCACTCTTTATCCTATTGCATATGACTATCAGGTCCGTTGCCTTGAAGGAAGTTTTGGGAACATCGAGGTCGTTTACGACCCGGTCAAATAGGCCATACGCGGACTCCCCATGGATTGTTCCTGCAACCGTTTTTGCCATTGCACCTATCCTCATTGCTTCGTATAGGGCCTGCGCCTCCTTGCTTCTGACCTCACCTATTATTAGTGCAGAGTCTCCTAGGCGCAGGGCGGTCCTTATCGCCTCGGATGCAGGTAGTTCCGTCTCAACCTGCGTTATAACAGACCGTGATTTCAGCCTCTCTATATCGTAGTTCAGGTTTCTCAACCTTCCCACGGGCAGTTCCAGCGTATCCTCGTTGACAATAATACGCCAGTCCTTCTTCATCTCCAGCATCGAGGCCCCAAGGAGCGAGGTTTTGCCGGAACCTCTGCCCCCACCTATCAGAAAGGTTCTTCCCCCGTCTATCACGAAGCTCATCAGCCCCGCAAACAGCGGGTTGAAGTATTTCACATCCGGCTGCAGGTATAGTGGATAGGTCCATGGGTCTTCTCTGTGCCTTCTGATGGCGAATCCAAGGCCTTCGGGGGAGAGGGTCGGAGCTATGATGGTTATTCTCGCGCTTCCCCCGGCTACGTCGATGGAGGTATCCAGGACGGGGTTGGCCTCGTCCAACGGACGTCCGCTTGACAGCCTCAGCTTCGTGGCCCAGCTCTCAGCGTCGTCTTGCGTGGGAATTATATTGGTCCTGCATTCACCATACTCTTCGTGGTTTATGAATATGGGCTTCCGTCCTATAGGCGAATTGACGTATATGTCTTCCACCCTCTTGTCCTCTAGCATTGCTTCCAGTACTCCCAGTCCGCCTGTATACCTGCTGAGTATTGAGGTGAGCCGATCCTCCTGGTCCGAGTCCAGCGACATACCCTTCTCCTCCGCAAGATCCCTTATTAGGTCCCTTCCTATCGATGCGAAGACCTCTCTTGAGCGCTCGGACTCCGCGAACTCCGTTGTCTCTGGTCTGTGCTCACTCAGGTACCTCTGTGCAGCATCCAGTATAGTATATTCTCCCTCTTCCAGCCTGAACTCCGGTGGCGTGATGTGGTAGAGCGGCCTTGTTTCTCCGGGGATATTGTATATTCTGACCTCGGAGCTTCCCGCGGAGTAGTTGTCCGTTATCCCACCCTCCTCCGGAGTCTGTCTCATATACTTGGTTCGCATGAAATTTGGCCTTACTGTGGGGTGGAACAGTTCCCGATATATGTCCCTTTCTCCGGGGCGGTGACCGGAGAGCTTGTCTTGGACCTTCTGTATCATTTCCGTTTCCTCCAGAAGCTCCTTTATGGGTAGGAGGACCTCGTCAAGGTATGTTCTTTTACATTCCAAATGGGGGACGTCAGATTCTTTGAGTTCTACTCTAAGGTGCCTTATCTTTCTCTTGAGGCTCATATAGGCGCCTATCGGGTCCTTTCTCAGGTTGCCCAGGGCCAGGTCCTGCAGCTCAGAGTATTTCTCCTGGAAATATTCTTCACAGTCGGGCACCTCCAGCTGTTCTATTTTTCGGAGGCCTTCGTCCTTCATAACCTTTTCAAGGACACCGGCTATTTCCACAAGAAGCTTGGTCTGCCCGTAGGGATATTCGTACTCGCGGCTGTTGCCGAAAACTATGGACTCTACGCCTTTTACCTCAAGGATCTTGTCTATAGTCTTGGCCATGCAGACCTCATAGTCTGCCACGCTGCTTCCGTAGATACATCCGGAACAGTCCACGTTTATACTCTTCTCGTCTTCGTCATACTCGTAGTCGCAAGGCATTTGGGTCACCGCTTTTACATTTGTATGTGATGCTTTCTAAAGCTTTCGACTGCCTCTGTTTCACTTATAACTTTATTAAGTAGAGCTCTAATAAAATAAATTGATATCATGGCCTTTGGCGACTCCTCTTCGAACCTCAAGGAAGTGGTTCAGGAGCTCATAAGACGCATGAACGAGAATTCCCGGCGCGTAAGAGACTTGGAGGAGGAAAACAGATCCCTGAGGACGAGTCTCGAGTCCTTCCAGGAAAAGCTGTTGGATACCGAGGAAGAAGGCAGGGAAGAGAGAAAAGATTTGAGGAAGAAGATAGACGATATATCCACTAGGGTTATGAAGATCGAGAACAAGCTGTCCAAGATGAGAGACAGACTTGAAGATACGCCCAGGAAAGATGAATTCGAGGAGTTGGAAAATTTTGTTGACCTCCTCTCGCCCATGGAGAGTGAATTTCTTACAGAAACGGAGGCGAAAAGCCTTATTAAAGATGAAATACAAAAGGAGAATAGGTAGACATGGTTCTGGGCTTTGGAGGAAATGAAGAAGAGGAAAAAACTGGCAGGGGCATGCCGGATCGCTCCGAATCACCCACGGAAGAAGTCCAGAGAATGGCTTCTCAGGGTTACTCCGAGCAGGAGATAATAGATGAGCTGAAGTCCAGAGGCTATTCAAATACTCAGATAAACAGAAGCTTGAACAAGGTTTTGAAACACAGAGTTTCCGGCTCCAGGGGAGAGGCTCCTTCAGCGGCCCCGTCTCCACCACCGCGCAGCGGGGATACCTCCACCGGGAGGCGACGAGAAGGGGACGAATCTGCTGAAGAAAGGTTTATCGCACCACCTCCTTCCCCCTCCGGAGGAGGCAAAGGGAGCGGCCCTGATCCCTTTGAGCAGTTTGAGGAAAGCACCGCCTCCGACGAGAATGTATGGGAGATGACGGAGGACGATGTAATTGAGCTTGAGGTGCTCATCGAGGAGATAATTGATGAGAAATGGACCGCGGTGGAAAACCGTTTCAATAATTTTGAGGAGGAGAGGGAGGAACTAAGGGAAGATGTAGAAAGTCTCAAAAAGAAGGTAAAAGAGCTTGATGAGAAACACGAAAAGGAGAGGGAAAGACTTGAAGAGAAGGCGGACAAAACGTTTTCTCATGTCAAAAGCGTTGAATCAAGAATTGGCTCGGTTGAAAAGGCCTTCAAGGACTTCCTTCCCGCGCTCACCGAAAACGTTCACTCTCTTTCTAGCGTGGTCAAAGAGCTGAAACAAGGCACAGGAAGAATTACAGATACTTCCCCAGGAGCTTCGTCTACATCGTCTTCTCTCCCATCGACTGACATTCCTTCTTCTCCCGAGGACTACATAGAGGGGCCGGGGAATGAGGAGGAGGAACAAAAGAAAGGTCCCAGTGCTTTGGAAGAATGATTTTATAGTTGATACATTTCTCACTCCGAGATCATCCACCAGACCACAAGAACCATAAATCCTAAGAAGAACAGGAGCGGATAGTTCTGTGATATCCCCGAAGGTATGTTTATCCCTGCAGCCTCTGAGGCCCCGGAACCGAAGAATACGAGCAAGGCCAGGACGCCGATCACGAAAGCGAAGAACTTGGGGTATTCTTCAAATATGGAGAGCTCTTCACTTTCGCCAGTGGGACCCTCGTCGCCTACTATAGGCTTTTTGGCCTTAATACCGAATACCTCCAGTAAAACAATAAACACCAGGAACCCTGCGATGAGAATCACAAATCCGGCCGAGTACTGCATTAAAGCCGGCACAAAAGGCGAAAGTGCAGGAGCTATTATAAAGGCCAGAACTATTCCTATTATTGCCCGTGCAGGATTGCTTTCAGGAAGGCCGTCTTTTCCAATATGGGATAAGATACCGTAAACTATTGCAAAGGTGAGGAGCCACGGGAGAACGTATGCGAAGAATTCTACACCTATCTCTCCAAAAATCCCTTCAAGATCCCCGGGAACTTCATACATCTGCATTCCAATTGCTGTCATTTATTCACTCTCCGATATCATCCACCAGATGGCCAGCGCAAGCACGGCCAGGAAAAAGAGCGTGGGCCAGCTGACCATTGGTATAATCTCTCCCAGTCCCATTATCTCAAACCCCCCTGCTCCCCAGAGTATAACCACTAGGATTATAACCACGAGAGCGCCAAAGGTTTTGGGATGGGCCTCTACTATGCTTTGTCTATCTGCGCCTTTTGCACCCTCTGGTACGATTTCCTCTCCTGTCTGTGGGTGTTCCTGAACTCCTGGATGTTTTTTGGTCCTAGTCAACTCCAGCAGGACCAGGAAAAATATTATGCCTGTAACGATGACAACCAGACCTGCGCCGACTTCCCTGAGGAAAGACATGACAGGCGCAGCAGCGGGCATTACAAAAAAGGCAAGGACTATCGAAATTACACCTCTTGCCGACTTGGACTCCGGTACCTTGTAGTGTTGCAGAAACCCGTAAACTATTGCAAAGGTCAGTAGCCAGGGCAGCGCATATTCGAAGAACTCCCCTCCTAACAGGTCTGCGGTTGCTCCGCCTGGAAACTGTGCCGGACTCATCTTCCCACTTATTTTATCATCGCTTACCTTTTAATATTTATTCCTCCGAAATCATGAACCATCCGCCGATAGAAATTACGGCAAGGAAAAACAGCAAAGTTATTAGTTCCTGGCTCACCTCAAAACTCACGTCAAGAATTTCAAGACCGCCTGCTCCAATGAAGACCAAAATGGCCAAGATTATCATTATGCCACCGAAGCTTCTTGGATGTTTCTCGAAGATGTTTTCCACGTCGCCCGCCTTGAATCCCAGCATCTCCACAAAGATTATCGTCACGAGAATTCCCGAGGCTATAACTATAAATCCCTTTACGAGACCCTCCAAGAACGGTGCTACTGCGTTCCCTGCCGGAAGAACGAGGAACGCTATCACTATGGAGATTACACCTCTTGCCGACACCGATTTAGGTATTTCATAGTGCTCCAGAAGCCCGAAGACCACGGCCAAGGTCAGCAGCCACGGAAGAAGATATGCAAAGACACCGGCCTGCTCCAGGTTTGTAATCATCTGTTCTATCATGTAGTCGCTTCACCACGTTTTAGTTCATCTGTAAGATATTTAAGCTTTAGCCTCCTCTTTCTTGTATCCTTTTCTCGGCTTCCTTGCCTACCGTTTTGTGGAACTTGAAGGCATAGAAGAACATAAAGACCAGTAGAATTGTTCCCATGAAAATCACCAGGTTTTCCCGGGCAATTGGGAGGTCAAGCTCGGGGATATACTGGGTCCCCACACTAACCAATAACAGCAGGAACAAACCTGCGATCATTATAAGCAGGTTTTCCTCACCGCTCTTGACTTTAGACCTCTTGAAACCCAGAGCTTCTCGAAAGAACGCGATGAAGAAAAGTACCACGAAGGTCCAGAGTATGTAACTGAAGTACTGGAAGAAAAATTCCACGAAAGGTGTATATCCAGCAGCAAAGAAGGCAAATACTAGGGAGATAATCAGATTCACGGAGTTCTTCTTGAAGACATCGACTATCTCCAGGAGACCGAAAACAACTGCAAGGACGAAGAAAAAAGGCAAGAAAGGCTGTGCCGTGCCTTCTATCAAAACTTCACCAAGTAGCTCCTCGACCATTTACTTCACCTGGTTTCCATTCCTGCTTCTAAAGCTCTTGTCAATCTTCTTCCTCCTCTTTGCCCTGGAGAGCCTTTCCTATTCTAGCCCCAAGTGCAAACAGGCCCCCCGTCTTTGCGGGCGGGATAATTTTCCCTACTATGAAGAAGAAAAATCCGAGCCCCATGGTTATAAGCATCCAGTATATTGCATAGGTGGCGAAGAACCCATACCATCCCATCTGAACTATGAAAATATAAGTTCCGACACCCAGAAGGCTTTCAAGTCCTTTGTGTCCGAGCCCCCTGTAGAGGAGGTATATGAAAACCGCCAGGATTATGTGGGGGAGGAATAGCGAGAATATAAAGTCGTGAGAAATCTCGCCTGTGAGGCATCCCCAGGAACCTATATCACCCGGCTCCACGCCGGCAGGGCACCTCTCCAACTCGAAAAATATCTCGAAGATCAGTTCGTGAAGATCTATCGGGGGCATCTATTGCACCTACCATAATCTTATAATCCTAATGATATAAAAGAATTAAGGTGGAGGTCACTTCAAGGATGGTCATTTCCAAAACTTCAGCTTGTCCACGTAAGAGCTCTCGCTTCCACCTTCTGCTTCTGCAGCTTCAGTTCCTGTGACCTCCTCGAACCTTTTCTTGAGGTCGCTGTACTTCTTCTCTAGTTTTTCCTTTTCCTTCTCAATCTCCTTGGCCTGTCGGCGGTTGCCTGCCATCTGCATCAGTTGAGCCTCCTTACCTGCTTTTCTCTCAAGATCCCGCTCGCCGTAGGTCTTCTCTGCACCTGTGTTTTTGCAGAAAGCTTCGACGAGATTGCTGAAATCCTTTCTCCAGTTGTTCTCGTTGGCCACGTCAGCGAGCTTTATCTTCTGTGCGTAGGTGTTCTCGGGAGATTTGGCGCCATGGATTTTCTGGACGCTTTCAGCATCACCGTCAGTCAAGAAGGTCAGCGTATTCTTCGCTATGTTCCCCATTCCGTCCCTGTAGACGCTATGAGTTCTTTCGTCCACTTTACCTTTGTGTTTGAGGAAGCTTTCGGCCAGCTCTTCGATCTTTTCATTGGATGGAATTTCTTCAGTCATATTTTTCACCTCCATTTTTACAGTCCTTTGCGCTTAGCTCAGATTTTCTCTGTCCACGGAACCCCCAAGGTCCCCTGGAAAGAAGTCTTCGGCGTCGTATTCCGAATTACCTACGACTTTATCCATGAATTCCCTGTGTTCGGTCAACCTCTCCTGGCGCTCGTTGCTGTCTTTTAGGGCTATGTAGTCCAACTGCTTTTCCATCATATTCTGGTATCCCTGTCTCATCGCATCTATTTCCAGAAGGAGCTTGTCCTCCGTTCCCGCTTCTTTACCTCCGTCATTCGGAGTAGCCTTCTTTCCGTCCCCCTTTCCTCCCCAAGATTTGTAATAACCCTCCACAAGTCCTATAATGGGCATTAAAGGATAAAGCATTCCAGGAATCCCGGCATAATTTTTCCAGGCGTTTGGTGCTGAGAGGTAGTCTATATTTGTATCAATTTCTGGCTTGCCCGTTCGGGGGTCGACGTAACCCTTCTTCGAGTCGAATATGTCGTACTCCTTCGGTAACTCCTCGGCTCCTTCTTGGAAGGCAGCCAACAATTTCCTTCCTACAATCTCGGCAGCTTCAGCCATTTTATCACCAATTAGTAGTTACCACTCCTACTATTTAAAGGTTTGGATCTTTTTTGACTTTTGGGTAGTTACAACCCCATTTACCCCGGTTAACATTTCTTCATAAAAATATTTATAGCTTGAATATTTGAGAAAGAGAGCTACCAAAACAGCTATTTCAGGATGTCCAGCTCCTGCCCGATCTCCAGCCAGCTCCAGGCCCAGACTACCGCTTCGAAGGCTTTGACCAGCTCGCCTTCTTCCAGAAAGTACTCCGAGTCCTCCGTGTATGCCCGGATGTTCTTCAGGAATAGATTCGCTTTTTCACCTTTCCCTCTGGCCTCTTCTTCTTCTATTCTCTCCAGCCACTTCTCCGTCTCCTCTTCCAGCTTCCCTTCGACTTCATTGACCATAGTACCTAAGCTTCCTGATAACCCCAGCTTACGTCGATGTCCTTTAGGTGGCCTTCGCCGTTTTCCTTTGGACTTCCGTTGAGGTAGGTTTTAGCTATGAAACCACTTTTTTTCGGAAAAAGGGGAAGGCGACCACCGATTTTCTCCTCGTAGAGCAGGCCGATGTTTCTGGGGTCGTCCGTTTCGTAACACCCGATCTCCGGGACCTCTTCGTTAAACTTTTCGGCGGTCACTTCCATGATGGCTCTCCTGATTTCCTGGGAGTCCGGGTGCTGTCTTATAAAGTCTTCTACGGTGTCTTCTTTCTCCACTTGGCTTATCCTTTGGACGTCCTCCAGATTGAAGGAAACACCCTTGTTCGGGAGTCCTTTGTACATGATCGAATCGAAGAGGTCGTTTCCCCCGCAGCCCCGGACAGGGGTTTTGTTCCTCTCCAGAAACCTTTCAACGGAATGAGAGCTGAGGAGGACTTCCGTCTCGTCCGGCATCTCGATTCCGGTCACGTTTACACCCCTTTTGGCTTTATAACTAAATAGTAATAAAAGATCCTACTATTTAAATGTTAAGCTGTTGGATCGGACTTCTCATCTTCCGGCAAACATTTCAAGGGCTTCCCTTTCCTTCTCGTGTAGCTCACCTGGAAAGACCAGTGCCGCGGGTGTAGAAAACTCCCCTTCAAGCAGCTCTTTCACAGGTCCGTATTCTATGCTACTTTCTCCTCCCCTCAGCGAAAGGGCTACGACCCTTTTCTCCAGACTTATCACGTCCCCTCCCCTCTCCTCCTCTATTTCCAGCAGATATTCGAGGCCCCTGGAAGCTTTCATCCCTTCTCCGTCCTTTATGTCGAGCAGTGTCAGGGTGTGTAATCCCCTTTCCTTGTTCTCCTTTATAGCGTCGTATGGCGATTCCGGCCTGTAGTTCTCCCGGGGGAAGGGTATCGTGGTCGTCTTCCCGAACTTGTATATCTGTAGCCCCGTTTCTGTAACCGCGGAGTAGATGGAAGAGGAGTGTATGACTTCTGTTTCAATACCTTTCTTCCTCGCCTGAATCAGCAGCTCTGTATGTGTCGTTGCGACCAGGGGGTCCCCGGGAATCAAAACTGCCACGTCCTCTTCTCCTGCAAGTCCTGTTATCCTATCGGACTCCTCCTCCAGGTCACTTCTTTCCACTACCTCCACCTTCCTGTCAAGGACCTCTTCCAGGCCTTTCCTTCCTTTCCACTGTGACGTGTATTTCTCCAGGAAGACCCTGTCCGAGTTCTCCGCTCTCTCCAGACCCCTGAGGCTGATGTCCTTTTCGTCGTGCAGTCCGAGGCCTATCAGGCTAAGCATAGAAGTTAAAGCCCGGCGGATCTTTAAATATCCTTTCAATGTCCATAGTAAAGCCTGTCACCAAGCCTGTCGGGAAGCCTGCTCTGCTTGATGTCGTCTGCTGTTTTATTCACGTTGTACGAGACCCTTCTGATGTCCAGAACCCTACGTTTTATGTCCACTATAGCGTAGCTGGCCCTTCTGTCCCTGTCCCTGGGCTGCCCCACGGAGCCAGGATTGATCGCGAGACCCCTTTCCAGGGAGCGGATATAGGGGACGTGCGTGTGTCCCATGAGGAGGACGTCTGCTCCTGTGTCTTCCAGAAATCCGTTCAGAGTTTCATCCGACGTGTTCCTGTCCACGTATTCGTTGAGGTGGTCCCGCGGGCTGCCGTGAACTGCAAAGAATTTGTATCCATCAATTTCCAGGGCTTCGTAGGTATCGAAGTTTTCGAGCACTTCAAGGTTCTCGTCCTTTATCCTTTCTATGGTCCACTCCACGGCTTCGGCGGCGTTGGACTGGAGTTTTTTCACTTTACCCCCCAGGACGGCTTCGTCGTGGTTGCCCTTCACCGATATTATCTCGGTCGCATCCCTTTCCATTAGTTCCACCACCTTGTTCGGGTGTGGGCCGTAGCCTACTATGTCCCCGAGACACAGGATGTATTCGGGCCTTTCGGTTTGAACTTCTCTCATAACCGACCTGAGTGCCGGGAGGTTAGAATGGATGTCGGCAATAACAGCTATCCTCATACTCTCACAAAACTTTTAACGTTTCTGACTAATTAGTATAGTATGCTTCCGAGGTTAAAAAAGGAAACCTTGATTCTCTCTTTTCTGCTCACCTTCCTATTTTTTGCGGCAAGCTCCTCGGCCGAAGTGGTTCATGAGGTCGAGCTTCAAGGAAACGAAGCCCTGGTAACTTCCCGCGCTTTCTTAGAAACGGAGAATGAAATAACTCACTACGACATCAAGCTGGAGCTGGATACTGGTGCGGAGGTGGAGGGGGTGGAGAACCCCAGCGGCGAGGTATCTTTCGAGCTGGAGAACGATACTTTGGACCTGATGCTGGAGTCCGGACTTCCCAGAAAGGAGCACGTCTTCGAGATGAACTGGACAGTTCCTGGAGTGAAGAGGGAGCAGTTCCCTGAGCTGATGAAAGTGGAGTTAGGTCTCTTCGGATTCGAAGGAGAGGAGACTAGGGCAGTGGTGAAGGATGAAGAGGTACTTTCTTGGCACGAACCCCTCCACTACCGCTCCGCCTTCTCCAACGGAAGCCTTAAGTTCAGCGGCGAGAGCTATCTCAACCTCTTGGCCCATTCCTCTGGTGAAGGCGAAGCCACCGAAAACTACCACTACTTCCAGGGACTGGATGTTGAGGAGGCGGAAGAGTTCTTTCCCTTGCTGGAGTCCGTCACTGGAACTGAAAACCCGCATAGGAGGTTCCCCACAGTCGTGCTAAACGACTCCATCTACGACGAAAGGATGAGTTTCTGGAGCGATGGAACCTACAGGACCGGAGGATTCATAGCTGTACGGGAAAACCTCACTCGTTTCAGGGAGACCGCCACGCTGATACACGAGGCAACTCACGGCTTCAACGAGAGAGCTCTGAAGTGGGATGGAACGGGCACGGACTACTACGACGAAGGACTCGCCCAGTTCACCGAGTTTCTGGTCTACGAAGTGGTGGATAGGCCGCGCGCCGAGATTTTCGGGGAGAGCGTAGATTTCAGGGAAGAGGGAGAAAGACGCCGGTTCTCGTCGCGCTCCTCGGCCGAGGAGCTGTGGAACTACTATCAGGACGGGGAGGACTGGATAGTCGGCTGGTCCCCGAGGAATGAACAGACTGACGAGGCAAGACGGTTCGGATACGCGCTCTCCGAGCTCATCGTCAGGAAGCATGTGGAGGAGAACGGCGTCGAGAGCTTGAGGGACGTTTATAAAAACCTATCAGAGGTGGAGAAAAGGATCGAGGATCCCGAGGAGAAGGCTGAAATAATGGAGAGGGAGCTCGAAACTTTGCGTCCCTGTGAAAGCGATAACAGGACCGAGTTTGAAAGATGCCTTGAGGAGATAAACGACCAGGATTTTGAAATGGAAGAACTTGAATTCAACGTTACCTTCGACGAGAGAGAGGAGATAAAGGTGGACTCGGATCTTCCCTCCCTGGAAGCGGAAGGTTACGGCCTCTTCGAGAAAATAGTTTTAAATCTGAAAAGGTTAGGGAAAACGCTGCAGGAGTCGATAACGTGGATCTCAAGGAAGCTCTGAAAGACGAACTGAGCGAGGAGGAACTGGAGCACCTGGTGAAGTCCTTTGAGGTTATAGGGGACGTTGCTATAATAGAAGTTCCAGAAGAGCTGGAGCACAGAAAGGAGCTTATAGGTGAGAAGCTGATGGAGCTAAACAAACACATCAGGACTGTTCTCCGAGAGGTCTCAGGTAGGAAAGGAACGTTCCGCACCCGGGACTACGAGCTCATAGCGGGCGAGGAGGACACTGAGACCTTGCACAAGGAACATGGAGCCCGCTTCCGCCTTGACCCGAGGGAGGTTTACTTCTCGGAGAGGGAAGGGAAGGAAAGGCAGAGGATAGTCGAGCAGGTCGGCGAGGGAGAAACTGTTATGGCAATGTTTGCAGGTGTGGGTCCTTATCCCATAGTCATAGCTAACCAGGTGGATGTTGAGAAGATATACGCGGTGGAGCTGAATCCCTGTGCTTACAAATACCTGGAGGAGAACGTTTCGCTGAATAAGTTAGACGACGTGGTTGAACCGATGGAGGGTGATGTTAGAAAACTGTGCCCTGACTACTTCGGGGAGTGTGACAGGGTTTTAATGCCTTTGCCCAAAGGTTCCGAGGATTTCCTGGAACTTGCAATGAAATGTCTGAAAGACAGAGGAACCGTTCATTATTACAGTTGGTCTGAAGAGGAAGATCTGTATGAGGAAGCCGAGAAAGAATTGAAGGAAGCCGCTGAGGAATTAGGGAAAGAGGTAAATATTAAAGACAAAAGGAAAGTTCTTCCTTATGCCCCAGGAAAATGGAAGATATGCTTGGACTGCATAGTAGAAAATAAAAGAAAAGGGGGTTGAGGCGTCTAGTCTCTATTCAATTGCCAGTTTGTAGGCTACGAGAATTGCTCCGACCAAGAGGAAGATCCATCCAATTAGTCCGAAAATCTTTGTTCCCCAGGCTGCAACATTCGGGGCCTCTGCGGTCATTATTTCCGTAACTTCAAAGGACCTTGCAAGCAGGTAAAGCACACCTGCTCCAGCAATCAGAGAAAATCCTCTTTTGGCTTCCTCCATGATACCCGCGTACTTTGCGAGCACAGGAGCCAGTAAACTGGCAATCGCCATAGCGATTAGTGCGTCGACCATTTTATCACGTATGATATCAATTGATATCGACAATATTTAAAGATTATGTCGATGTTTGTCGAAAGGCATTATATGTAGCGTGGTTTAGGAACCCAGACTCCTTTCTTCTGGTTCACCGTCCGGCTCTTTTTCTCCGAAGACCTGTCCCTGGAATTTAAGCAGTTCGGTAGAAGTCTTCTTCCATGCATTTACCGGAAGTCCTGCCTTCCTACATACTCCTTCCAGAAACTCTTCCACCTCCCAGTCCTGTTCCAAGGGAACCTGAGGGAGGAGTAGACCCTGACGTAGGCCCCTTTTAGCTATAAGCCCATCCCTTCCAACCTCCACCTTTTCCAGATATTCTTCTGGTTCTCCAACCTCTATTTTCTCGGGTTTTGTAAGAACCGTTACCTCCACTGTCGTGTCGTCCAGTTCTTCCTCTCGCAGTGATGAGAACCTAGGATCATCCGTCGCGGAGCGGGCGGCCCTCTTCACTGCCTCACCCAGCTCGTACTCCGGTTTTGGAATACCTATACACCCTCGCAGCTCCCCTTTCTTCTTCAGCGTCACGAAGACACCCTTCCTTTCTTGGAAGAAGTCCTCCTCCGGTGCCTCCGGAGACTCCTCTCCACGGACGTGTTTCTCCAGGACTTCTCGTGTGTATTTGACGATTTCCTCGCCCTGTTCTTCCGAGAGCATATGATACTGTTGGTGTGGAGAATTAAAAATCCTCTGGGTCTTGAGGAAAACTTGGGATAAGGTCTGTATCCGGAACAAAAATGGTAGCGGGGGGTGGATTTGAACCACCGACCTCCGGGTTATGAGCCCGACGAGCATTCTGGAAAGCGTGGCTTTCCAAACTTGAAACCACGTTTCAAGACTCCAGGCTGCTCTACCCCGCTGTCCCTATTCTTTAACGGAAGCTAATTTAAATCTTGCGGTCGTGACGAACAACCAACCAGAGTCTTTCATCTTTATAAGTTTCGAGCCTGAAAATTCTCTTTATGTCCAAACTCGTTCTTGGTGTGGATGAGGCCGGTAGAGGTGCCGTCGTCGGACCTCTATGTATAGCCGCAGTTGTCGTCGAGGAGAACAGGCAGGAGAAGCTGGAAAGGATGGGTGTGGATGATTCAAAAAAACTGAGCAGGCAGAGAAGGGAGGAGCTGGAAGATGAAATAAAGGATGTCCTGGAGGATTTTGCTGTCGTTAAGATACCCGCCGAAGCCATAGACGAGGAAATGAAGAGGAAGAGCCTAAACCTCATCGAGTCAGAGAGGATGGCCGAATTAATAGAAGCCTTGCGACCGGATAAAGCTATCGTAGATGCTACGGAGGCCAAGACGGAAAACGTGAAGAGAACCATACAGAGCTTGCTGGACGAGGAGGTCAGGGAAGAGGTGGAGATAGTTTCTGAGAACCACGCCGATGAGAACTATCCCGTTGTTTCCGCGGCTTCAATTCTGGCCAAAGTCACCAGGGACAGGTCCGTTTCTGGTCTTGAAGAAAAACTGAACCAGGAGATAGGAAACGGCTACCCCAGCGATGGTAGGACGAAGGAATTTCTCAAAAAAATGATTGAGGAGGACGGAAGATTCTCCCGGGTGGTCAGGGAAAGCTGGACCACTGCCGAGCGAATCATAAAGGAAAAAGAGCAGGGAAATCTATCTGATTTTTGCGACTGATATTGCGAAAACCGAAATCAAGAAGGCAGCCAGGAGAGAAAGGTCTGTGAAACCTGGGGCTATGAAAGGACCGTAATCTTCAGCTCTCTCGTTCTTCGAATGCACCTTTACGGTTGCAAACTCGTCCCATATCTCTTCACCCTCATCCTCGTCAAGGTCCTTGCCCTGGATCCCTATTTCTGCATCCTTGTTTGTCATCCCCAGCATCGCCTCAAAGACGAAGGACGCGTTTTCGCCCGCTCCCAGCTCGATGTCCCTGATTTCGGGGGGCCTTAACTCCTCTGAATAAGAGTAATCCTCGGGATCACAGCTGCCCGGGAACTCTTCAGGACAGCTGAACCTCCACTGTGTCCAGCCGTCACTTGGCCCGTCCTTGAGCGGTCCCCTGAGCTCGATATCATACTCGGTGTTACCAAGGTTCTCCATATTGACCCAGCAGGTTCCCCAGTCACCTGCTTTGACGTTTATCTCGTCGTCGTTTGGCCCGGTGCAGTCCCTCACAGTCATATCAATATGTAGCGTCGTCTCGACTACAACAGTCATGTTTCTCGGGAACTGATAATCATACCCCTCTTCCGGAGAGCTTGCAGCTCCAGTTAAGGCCTGGCCTGTCCCGCTTATATCCATTATCACGCCTAATATTTCCACAGTTAGAACAGCCGAAAGGACCAAAACCCCTAAACTCAGGAAGAGCTTGGCTTTGTTCAAATTCCTAATTTTTTTGGCGACGACCCCATAATTCATGCGAATTTACCTTTCCTTTTTTATTTTTACAGTCATAAAGAGGGAGGTAGCTGGAGTAATTTGAAGAGGTTCGTCCCATGAGCTTTCATACACTCGGATTTGCTTTCCAGGCTTAAATAATTTTTAAAGGACCAAACCTATAAAAGTCAACGTGGGTAAATCTACAGGGATAAAATGGATGAAGAGAAGATATCTACAGGCGTACACGCGATGATAGGAGCTGCTACAGGATACATCTCCAACTTTACCGGCAGCCCCCTCTACGCCGTGGCAGTGGCCATAATAGTCCTTCTGGTAGCGGGAAACGCGGCGAGGCAGCTTGTGGAAGGCGAGGGGGTTAAGTGGTGGATAGGAAACAGCGTGGCGCCGTTCCTGCTTTTCTGGGCCATATTTTCCGTATTCTTCTACAACCTGTGAGGTTTCGATATGGAGCGGAAGTATACCTCTGAAATCGACGGCACCGAGGACGAAGTGAAGGTCGAGGGTTGGCTCCGGGAGAAAAGGGACCTTGGGAAGATAAAATTTCTCGTACTCGCGGACAGAAAGGGCGAGATACAGGTCACAGTGAAAGGAGATGAAAGCAGCAAGGAAATTCTTGAGAAAGTGGATGGTATACCACGTGAGTCCGTAATTTCCGTTGAAGGTCAGGTCCAGGAAAGCGAGCAGGCCCCCGGTGGTAGAGAAGTTCTTCCCAAGAGGTTGGAAATTCTTAACGAGTCGAAGAAGCCGCTCCCTCTTGATCCGCGGGGAAAGCAGGAGGCGAACCTTGCGACAAGGCTTGACAACCGTTTTATGGACCTCAGGAAGCAGGAGAAGAGGGCTATCTTCGAGGTAAGGAGTGCAGCCTGCCAGGGCGCCAGGGAATGGTTCGACGAGAACGATTTTCTGGAGATACACACGCCGAAGATAACCGTCTCAGGAACTGAGGGCGGCGCGGAAGTATTCCCCATAATATACTACGAGCGGGAAGCCTTTCTGGTGCAGTCCGCGCAGCTCTACAAGCAGCTTATGCAGGCGGGTGGAGCTGAGAGGGTCTACGAGATTACTCCACAGTGGCGCGCCGAGAAGAGCAGGACTCCGAGGCACGTTACGGAGTCCTGGTCCGTGGACATGGAGATGTCGTTTATACAGGACGAGGAGGACGTGATGGAGGTGCAGGAGAAGGTAATGCGTGCCATGGCGGAGAAAGTGAAAGAGGGAGCCTCGAAGCAGCTAGAAAAACTGGATGCCGAGGTGAAAGTTCCAGAATTGCCCTTGAAAAGGCTGACCTACGACGAGGCTCTCGAGATAGCTTCGGAGGAAGGTGAGGAAATAGAGTGGGGTGAGGACATAAACATAAAGGCGATGAGACGCATTGCTGAAAGACTAGAGGAACAGGGAGATGACTTCTACTTCATAAAGAGATGGCCGTCCAGCGAGAAGGCGTTCTACTACAGGCCAGAGCCCAGTGACAAGAAGTACTCGCGGACCTTCGACCTGAACTACCGGTCCTGGGAACTTTCCTCCGGCGGGCAGAGGATCCACGATCTTGAACTGCTAAAAGAGAGAATAGAGAACCAGGGTATGGACCCTAGCAACATGGAGTTCTACCTTGATGCGTTCCGGTATGGAATGCCGCCTCATGGTGGTTTTGGTCTAGGTCTGGACAGGTTTGTATCTGGTATCCTGGGCCTTAAGAACATACAGGAGTCAATACTCTTCCCGAGGACTCCTGACAGACTCGAGCCCTAAAATAATATAAATCTGATCCAACAGGTAAGGTTTATGTTTTGGGAAATAGACAACGAGAAATGCCTGAGATGCGGTGGATGTGTGGGAGTCTGCCCTGTCCAGGCTTTGGAACTGACTGAAAACGGTGTCAAGTGGGACGAGGAGAAATGCACCTACTGCGGAAAATGTGAGAAGATCTGTCCCGTGGGCGCCATAGACGTGGAGCGTGATAAGGAGTGAAGGATGTCGTAGTTGTCGGCGGTGGACCCGCAGGAAGCTCCGTTGCTGCGGAGCTTGCAGAGAGGGATCTGGACGTAGCTTTGTATGAGAAAAGACAGGAGATAGGCGTTCCGAAAAGGTGTGGTGAAGGTATATCCGCCGCTCCTATAAAGGAGGTCGGTTTGGACATCCCCGAGAGATGTAAAGCGCAGCCAATAAACGGTGCTCTTGTACATTCTCCAAATATAGATTTCGTCAGGATAAGCTCGGAGGAGACGGTGGGCTGGATACTGGAAAGGGAACTCTTCGACAAATGGATGGCGACGAGAGCCGCCGAGGCTGGTGCTAAGGTAAAGGCAAAGGCCAAAGTGAAAGACCTACTCCCGGAAAATAAAGGTGTGGAGGTGGAAGTGGAAGGCGACGAGTTCAAGGAGGAGGCTAAAATGGTCATAGCTGCAGACGGAGTTGAATCCCTGATAGCGAGAAAGGCTGGCGTAAAAAACGCCTCAAACCTTCAGCTCGTGGACTCGGGCTACCAGTATGAGATGGTCGACCTGGAGCTGAAGGATTCGAACAAGCTCGAGCTGTACTTCGGGAAGGATATCGCGCCCAGAGGGTACGTCTGGGTATTTCCAAAGGGTGAGAGGTCGGCGAACGTGGGTATAGGGATAGGCGGCGACGTAAAGGGCACGGCCAAGGATTACCTGGACAGTTTTATAGAGAACAACGATCGCTTCAAAAGAGCTTCCGTGGTGGAGGTAAACTCGGGGATGATTCCGGTTGGGGGCTTCTTGGACGACATGACGGCTGAGAACTTCCTCGCCGTCGGCGACGCGGCCAATCAGGTGAATCCAATCCATGGTGGTGGTATATGGGAGGGCATAAAAGCGGGTATCATCGCTGGGAAGGTCGCACACGAGGCAATAAGCGAGAACGATACTTCAAAGGAGAACCTGCAGGAGTACAACAAGAGGTGGTGGAAGGCGAGGGGGAAGAACCTGAAAAAAGTGGAGAAGCTCCGCGAGGTTCTGGAAGATCTGGACGACGAGGACCTGAACTATCTCGCCGAGAACTTGGAGGGTGAGGATTTGATGAACTTTGCTTCGGGGAGGAAGCTGTCCAAGCTGGGTAGAATCCTTCTCAACAGGCCGAAGATGATAAAATCGGCGAGGAAACTGATTTAGAGCTTTTGTCTCACCTGCAGACACGAACCTATAAACTTTTAAAGGTGACATCTTAAAAAATACAAGGAGGTGTTTGTGATGGCTGAACTACCTTTGGCTCCTTTGAAGCGCGTTGCGAAGAATTCTGGCGCCGAAAGGATTTCCGAGGAAGCTGTTGAAGAGCTGAGAGAGGTGGTGGAGGATATTGCCGAGGATCTGGCGAAGGACGCGGTAGTAGCTACAAAACATGCCGGAAGAGTCACCGTAAAGAAGGAGGACATAGATCTGGTAACGTAGGTTGATTTGGATGCCGACGAAGAGAGACGAGATAAAGAACATTAAAGAGGGAGATTACATAGTTGTGGACGGGGAGCCCTGCGTAGCCACCAAGAGAAAGACATCTTCCGCGGGAAAACATGGTTCTACAAAAGTAAGGCTTCAAACCAGGGGCATCTTGGATGACAAGAAGAGACAGGTAGTGAAACCCTCGGATGCAAAAGTCGAAGTTCCAATAATAGATAAGAAGGCCGCACAGGTCCTGTCAGTATCCGCTGATTCCGTCCAGCTCATGGACCTTGAGTCCTATGATACCTTCGAGATGGGTATACCCGACGACTTCGAGGAAGAACTAACGGAAGGAGACGAGGTGGAATACTGGGAGGTCATGGAGAACAAGCTACTCAAGGCCAAGAAGTAAACAACTCTCCTTTTATACTTTAGTTAAAGCAAGTTAAAGCTAGGAAATTATGGTGGCTTAATCTACTTTCCCCAAACTTCCAGAAGATTCTATTTCCCTGTTGTTTTAATAAGTTTAGTGAAAAGTTTAAAATAAGACTGTGGGTGGAGACGACATGGAAAAAATTTGGAAGCTATTGGCAGCACACCTCTAATTGAGATCCAGGGCATCAGGGCCAAGCTGGAGATTTCGAACCCTTCGGGTAGCATAAAGGACAGGATGGTCTGGCACATGGTGAAAAAGGCCGAGGAGTCCGGAGAGCTTGAGGAGGGAGATAAGATAATAGAGGCCACCAGTGAGAACACCGGAGTTTCCTTCTCCATGGTTTCCGCGGTTCGAGGTTACGATTTTACCGCGGTAATGCCGGAAGATATGAGCGAGGAGAAAAGGGAAGTGATGGAGTCTTTTGGCGCGAGCACAGTTCTCACCCCCGAGGAAGAGGGCATGGAAGGTTGCATGACGAAGTACGAAGAGATTACCCGGAGAAATCCCGGTGCCTGGCTTCCAAGGCAGTTCAAAAATCCTGACAATGTGGAGGCACATAGAAAGACGACGGGAAGGGAGATAATAGAGCAGACAGAGGGGGAGGTAGATGCTTTTGTGGCTGGCGTGGGTACGGGTGGCACCCTGATAGGTGTGGCCAAAGCTTTGAAGGATGAGGGCATAGACGCCGAGATCGTTGCCGTAGAGCCCTCCGAATCGGCCGTGCTGTCCGGCGAAAGTTCTGGAACTCATGGAATAGAGGGTATAGGCGAGGGGTTTGTCCCGAAGATAGTGGAGAGAAACAGAGGCCTGATAGACCAGGTGGTGAAGGTAGATACCAAAAAGGCCATGGAAGTTAGCAGGGAACTTTGTCGCAGGCACGGGATTCTGGTGGGCCCGAGTTCCGGTGCAAATTTCCACGCATCAAGACAAATAAATAAGGATAAAAACGAAGTTGTTACTGTACTCCCCGACAGCGGGGACAGGTATCTTCCCAATTACGAGCCTGATATTTAGCCTCGAACTCCCAAACTTTTACGTTTTCAAGTTCATAGACTATCCATGGAAAAGCAGAGAACCTTAATCGCGACGCTCGCGGGAGCTTTGCTTGGAGTTCTCTGTATAGCAGGAGTAGGCTACCGCCTCGGATTTGCCGGAAACTGGCTCTTTCTTCTCGCGACCTGGTACAACCGCGTCCTTATGGGCTTTCTGATAGGCGTAGCTTCCGACTTCAAAATTCTACAGTCCCACAGAAATAAGTACGTACGGGGACTTGTCCTGGGAACTTTGGTCACTTCCGCGCTTTTCCTCTCCACGCAGTTCCGGGACTTGCCCAGCTTCTTCGCCGGGATGGTCTACGGTGCGGTCATCGACTACCTGGCCACTAGGTTCGGGTGAAAGGCAACCTTTAAACCGCATCTCATTTAAGGTAGAGAGGTACGCTGTAAGCTTCGTACTCCTCTACTAGATTCTTTCCTTCGATGAGCCTTGCTATGGCCTCGGCCTCCAGCTTCGCGTCCTCCAGAGCATCGTGTTCCTCGGACCTCACATCCTCCGGTATGCCCACATATTCTAAAGTTTTGTTCAAACTCAGGGCCGATTTCCTGTCTTTGGTCGGCGGTTTCAACCTCCTCGAGATCTGGTGGGCGTAGGTCAGGGAGTGTAGGTCCACGGTTCGGTATCCGAACGGCCAGTCTATGTCGTTCCTCTCTGCGGTTTTCTGTAAAAAACCTGTATCGAAGGATGGATTCTCGCCCGATATCGTCCTGTCTTCTGCACTCCCGGCCCACCTGATGAAGTCATTTAACACTTCTCCTGGCTCCGGTTTTTTGGGGTCAGTGATTTCCTCTCTGGTGAAACCGTTGATCGCCAGGGCCCTGTCACTTACCTCCGCGCCGTCCCGTATCCGACATTCCTCGTAGAAGGTGTCCTGCGGGTCCTCGTAGCTAACGGAGCCCAGAGAAACTATGGAGTATTTTTCGGGATCGATTCCCGTGGTTTCAACGTCTGTAACCAACATCTATATCAGTTACCATTGTGAAAATAAATTTTAAATACTTCGACTCCTCGGCAGCTTAGATTTTTATTCCTTTAAATCGTTTCTTTGGATGGGTCTGTATATGTCGGGTATACTGTATCTTAAAGGATCTTTCACCACCATGTATCCACTGGAAGAGGCGGACGTATGCTTCGTGGGCATTCCTTTCGACTCCACTGCCCTGGCCGAGGGGAATCAGAGGTTCGGGCCCGTGACAGTAAGAGAGGCCCTGAAGACCTCGCAGGGAAACGTTCCCGAGAAAAACACAAACCCACTGAAGGAGTTGAAGGTAGCTGAACTCGGGGACCTGGAGTGGGTGCCTGGGGACTTCGAGGAGACCGCGGAAAGAATCAAAGACACGGTGGATGAAATTCAAGAAAGGAACGAGGAAATCTTTCCCGTGTTCTTGGGCGGTGAACACACCATTTCATTACCTCTCATCAAGGCTATGGGACCGAAAATGGTGGTGCAGCTGGACGCGCACGCAGACCTGGAGGAGGACTACCAGGGCAACAAATACGCGCACGACACCTGGGCATATCACCTGCTGGAAAAAACGGACGTGGAACTGGTGCAGGTGGGCGTCAGAAGCTTTGCAGAAGACAAAAGGGAACTGGTCAGAAGTATGAAAAAACCCCTGAAGAATGCGGAAGGTCCTGTGTACCTGACAGTAGACATGGACGTCTTCGACCCGAGGTACGCGCCCGACGTCGGCTATCCGGAGGAAAACGGGATGGAGCCCCGGGAAGTTTTCGAGATCATAGACGAGGTCTTCGAGAAGGAGGTAGTGGGCATGGACGTCTGCGAGGTGGCTTCCAAGGAGCTGAACAACAGGACCTCCGTCCTGGCATCTAAAACCATTTTGAGGGCTCTGTCGAATCTGTGTTAACGTCCAGGATGTAGACGAATGAATTTATTCTATAATATTTTGTTCTAGATGTTCTATCTTTTCCTGGGCAATTATCTAGGTATTTAAATTTTATATCCGATGGAATAACTGATGTCCGAGGATTTGGATTACGAAATTCCGGATTTCCTGAGGGGGTCTGTCGAAGCGTTTATGAACGATTACTTTGAAAGAAAGACGGGGATGGATCCAGGTATTGAAGTAGAGATAGGAAACTTTTCTACACTCTGGTGGAGCGAGAAGGGTAACATAGATTACGGAGGGTGGGAAATAGTTGAAGGTGATGCTGAGAAAAGAGAAAGTGAGTTTGAAGGGAAGGATTATTCCACCTACTTGTACCCCGCTGTGGGAACCCTAAACGAATATCTATATATCGACACTCCCGTTGAACCCTCGGAGGATGGTTACGACCTCTTGGGTGGTTTGATAGTAGGGGAGAGAGCACAAGCAAAGGAAATTCATTCATTAAAACCTAGGAGTAACGATCTTCCAGTTGTCTACAATCCTGAGAGGGCTGAATGGGCGGAAAACAAATACGGTGACGACGCACCCTCCCGTTCCAGGTTGTTTCTAAAAGCAATATTCCATGAGGCAACACACGAATGTTCTGCCTCTTTCGGTGGGTTTAGGGAGGTTATAGCCGATATCGTCGGAGAGAACTTCTCAAGAGATGTAATGGGCATGGAAAAAAGAACTGAATTCACCGAGGATTACAAGGATTTCAAAAAGGAAAAGGAACTGATAGAGGAAGTAGAGGAAACCTTTGAAAATGAAGGGAAGACGGCCGTAGAAGAGATAATGGAGAGGGAAGGGATGTCATGGGCCGAGGTCTTCTGCAAAAAATATTACGGATGGGACAGAGAAACGTACACAACGTGGACCAAGTTCGAGGAACTTCTTGAGAAGTACGAGACCGGGAAAATAGTGAAGATGGCATCAGAAGTTTCCTCCGAGGAAGAGTTCTTCGAGTTAACTTAATATAAATCCAGCCTTAAGACAGTTTTGAATGAAGGCTCTGATCGTCTACAGGTCGAAGCATCAGGGAAATACAGAAAAGGTGGCAGAGGCGATGGCCGAGGTTATGGATGCCGACCTAAAGAAGCCCGAAGAATTGAACACTGAAGATCTGGAGGACTACGACTTCGTAGGATTTGGCTCCGGCATATATTTCCGGAAGCACGATGAGAAGGTTCTTGGTTTTGTAGATGACCTCCCCCAGATGGAAGGTAAGGATGCCTTTATAGTTTCTACGAGCGGCCTGCCAAAGATTCCGCTTGTGCACGAATTCGAAAGACCCCTTCGAGATAGACTGGAAGGTAAGGGCTTTGAGATTGTGGGAAGTTTCGACTGCAGAGGCGTCGACCATTACAGTTTTTTTAAATACTTGGGAGGCATACACAGGGGGAAGCCAGACGAGGGCGACCTGGAGGACGCAAGAGACTTTGCGAGAAAACTTCTGGAGAAGGTAGATAGAGATGGTTGAAATCTACACGGACGGCGCCTCGCGAGGTAATCCCGGCCCTGCGTCCTATGCTTTTCTCATACTCGAGGGTGGAGAGGAGATCGAAAGGAAGTCAGGATATATTGGGAAAACAACGAACAACCGCGCCGAATACACCGCAGTGGTAGAGGCACTGAAGAAGGCCAATGAGCTTGGTAAGGAAGAGGTGGAGCTCTACTCGGACAGCAACCTTCTGGTCAGACAGCTCAGTGGTGACTGGAAGGTCAAGAGCGACGAGATCAGGAAACTGTACGACAAGACCAAGAAACTGATGAAGAACTTTGAGGGTGTGGAGTTCGTGCAGGTGCCGAGGGAAAACAAAAGGACGAAGATAGTGGACGGGATGTGTAACGAGGTGCTGGATTCCAGGTAATATAAAAGCTTTTACATCCAATTCTTGGCTATGTTCGCGGTTGACGGGGTGGTGAAGGACATGAGCAGGTTTCAGCAGAGGGTTGCTTACGAGAAATGTTTGGATTCTGGAAATTATGTGGGAGCTGTGGTGCTCATAGCTAACGATAATTCACTCCTCAGGGAGGAGCTAAAGAAGCCCGCGGCAGCCAAGTGGTGCGAACAGTTGTTCGATGAAAGGCCCGGTTATCAGGACTTGGAAGAGGAGAGGATATATACGTTTGCCGAAGGGATAAAGGACGTACATTTTGACTCTGAGGATGATTACGAATTCTGGAAGGAGATTGCTGACCGTTATTTAGAGATGGGTGAGTTGAAGGATAGGATTTTCTCAAGGGGCTATTGATTCTACTTGATTTGAATTTCAACCTCTGTTCTGTTTATCTTGCCGCAGTCCTTGCACGCCACTTCCACGACCTCGTTTCCGCTTCTCCCTCTTAGATCATCAGGACTTCTCGACGGTATGACCATCTCAGCAGTGGTCCTTGAGGATCCACATCTCTTGCACTTCGCGAGGTCTTTCAGGTTCAGAATCAAGGGAACCAACCTCCTACAGTTACTTTGCTGGAGGGATATTTAAATCTTGGTCGCGTCTTGAATTTTTTATATTTCCTTCCCACTCTTTAGTGTGGATTCACAGAGTAAAGGTGTGACCATGACGGGCGTCGAAAGGTTGGAGAGCTATGAGGAGAAGCTTCGAGATGCACATGGCCCGCCCGAAGAGGGAATAATCACGGTCTCCGGGCTTGCATGGGTCGGAAGTACCACGGTCGCTGAAATAGTTTCCGAAGAGCTCGACATGGACCTGGTAACCTCGGGTGGTTTTTTTCGCAGGGAGGCCGAGAAGAAAGGGCTGGAGTTGACTGAGTTTTTCGAAAAGCATCGTAACCCCGAGAAGGGACCCGGTCCCGATCTCATGTGGGATAGAAGGGTCCTGGGCCTGGCCTTTACAAGGAGCGATGTCGTTTTGGAGGGAAGGATGACCGGCATATTACTCTCTGATATAGCTGAAGTCAGAGTGCTTGTGAAATGCGATAACGGGGTTGCTGCGGAGAGGATGGCGGAAGAACAGGAAATAGATTTGGACGAGGCAAGGAAGAAGCTGGAAAGGAGGAATTCACAAGATATTAAAACCTACAAGGAGAAATATGGGGTAGACGTGACCGATGAGAAACATTACACCGTTGTTGTGGATAACAGCGGCCCTCTGAAAGAGACCAGGGAAAAAACCCTGAAAAAAGTTCGTGAAAAACTGGAAAATTGAGATATGTCTACCTCTAGCTCCGAGGACGTGACCTTTTTCGACCTTGCCGTTGCTACATGTCCCGGGTGTGGCACGCCTATTGCAGAGTCGGGGTGGTACGGTATTGACATGGAATCCGACATCCAATGTTACGAATGTGAAACCAGTTTTAACATGAAGGAACACGCCGTTGACAGGGCCACTATCAGGATAACCCTGTCAAAAAATGGGAAAATAAAGAGCCTCGCCGTGGCCGAAAAGACGGACCTTGAGGGGTAGGATGCTCGAGAGGTTCTGGGTTGAAGAGGAGAAGGAAGAGCACTTCAGCGCCTGTTTTGGCCTTTCCATGGTCTTCTCTTTCATAGCCATCTTCATAGCTTACTTCCTGGTACCTTTCAAAGTTTCCGGGAAGGAGCTAACGGGCCTTTTAGCTGTGGTCCTCACCTCACTTGCGGCGGCTTATCCCCTGATCAAGTACCTCGAGGACGATATTAAAGAGACGGAGGAGGAGAGGAAAAAAAGCCTGAAGGACGAGTTTGACCTGCTTGAGAGGCATAAAGAGGAGGTTGTCATATACCTCGCCTTTTTCCTTGGCGTAGCCTTTGCTTTCGGGCTTTTTAATTCGTTCTTTCCGGAAGCTTTCGGTGTTCAGCACGAGGTGATAGGAGAAATAAGGCCCGACGTCGTCACCGGAAGGGTGGTGGATCCTGGTTTTTTCACGGAGATATTGACCAAAAATATTTCTGTGTTCTTTATCACGTTTATCCTTTCCCTCTTCCTCGCCGCCGGGATGGTATTTATACTTGTCTGGAACGCTTCTATACTTGGAGTCTTCATTTCCGAAGTATCAAAAAGCCTTGTGGAGGTCCCGGCAATAGTTCTTTCCTATTTACCACACGGGGTTTTGGAGGTTTCCGCCTATATAGTCGCCGGGCTTTCCGGCTTCTTTCTTTCTCACGAGCTTCGGGAGGCCATTGAGTGGGAGGACAGGTCCTACGCCCTTAAACTGATGAGCGACTCCTTGCTCCTGCTTGGCCTGGGATTTCTGCTCCTGCTGGCCGGTGCGCTGCTCGAATCTGTAGGGACCGTGTGATGAGGTATATACATGAAGTTGTTTGGTTTCGAGGTTGAACTCTCCGACGAGGTTTACGTGCCCCGGGAAGACACCTATCTTCTGGCGGAGGTTCTTGAAAATGAAGTGGACGAAGAGGATAAGGTCCTTGATGTAGGCACAGGATGCGGAATCCTTGCAATGATCGCCGCCGAACGTTCAAGGGAAGCTGTGGGCGTGGATAAGAGCGAGAAGGCTGTGCAGCTGGCCAGAAAGAACGCCTCAAGGAACGATCTGAAAAACGTTAGATTCCAAGAGAGCGATCTTTTCGCAGAGGTGGGAGGAAAGTTTGATCTGATAATTTTCAACGCACCTTATCTTCCTCCCCGAAAGGACCAGTTAAAGGTCATGGAGAGGGAGCAGTGGTTTGGAGGCAAGGACGGCACGGAAATAGTGAGGAAATTCTCAAGGGAGGTGAAGGACTACCTTTCCGAAAGGGGCAGAGTTCTTCTTCTGGTTTCATCTCTTACGGGGGTGGACACGACTGCAGAAATATTGGAAGGTAGTTGCCTCCGTTCCGAGGTCACGGCTGAGAGGAAGATCCCTTGGGAGACTTTGTACGTTTTCAAGGCTGTAAAAAAACTTTAGAACCTGCTCCCTGCAAAGATTTTTATTTATTCGGAGCCATGTTCCTTATATGCCCCTGGACTTCCTTAAAACTGTTCTTCAAGCCCTATCTGCCATCCTGCCGGAGGAGATAATGGGATACAGCCTCCACGTTCAAACTGTTCTTCCTATGGTGGCATTTATCGGCTTCATTTACATTGCCTACAAGTCGATGAAGATAGCCTTTCGGGGAATTATGGTTTTCACTGCTGCGGCGCTTTTTCCGGTGGCTGCAAATTATTTCTTAGGTATGAATATTCCCATACACATCGATACCATGCTATCCTACGGTGCTTCAGGCCTGCTCCTCTACATAGGCTACGTGTTCTTCGGGACTATAGTAAGTATTTTAAAGATAGTGACGTGGCCTCTGAGAAAGCTTTTTGGTGGCGGAGACGAAGAGCTGTCTGAGGAAGAAGTAGAAGAAATGTTGGAGGAAGAAGAGGAGGACTAGTGTTTAGGAGACCGAGGATTTACCTATAGTCCTATTGTTCGTTGAAACTCTGTTGACCTTTCCATCGGCACGGAGTTCGGATCCTTCGAACTCCAAGTCGCCAAGGAAGGCGTGAAGGACCGCACTGTTTCCGTCGAAGTCGAGTGATATGGACTCGTCCACCTGAAGGCTTCCCGAAACCGGACTTAAGCTCAGTTCTTTGATTTCAGTTTTTCTCAGAAGAGCCCGGTCGTAACCCCCCTTCACCGAAAGTCCTACGTTTCCCTTGCCGATTTTTACAGCGCCCGAACGCAGAGAATCTGCTTCACCCTTTATTTTTATCTCTTCGGGGTCAATGGAAGCTGAACCCCGGAACCCTTCGACGGTCAGGTTTGCCTTGGTTTCATCCACAGCTATTTCTTTCCCATCGGCGGTTATATTCGTGCTTGGAGGACTGTATTCGATCGTCATTGATTCGGGGTTGATGTCCTTGAAGTCGAAGGTATCTTCGTAGGTTACCTCTCCTTCTACGTCTATTTCCCTGGCTACAGAAACCTTGGGATGGATTACCTCCTCGAATAAATCCTTTATTCCTTTAAGGACGTTTCTGCCTTCATCTGGAATTTCTTTGCTCACGTCTCTCAGAAGGCCTCCACCCAGCAGAAGAAATGCGGCTATCAGAGCCAGTATTATTTCTACGTTGGCGCCTTTCTTCATACATCAAGCTTTTAGTTCTTGAGGTTTAAATACTCTGCCATGTTTAGGGTCGTGCTTATAAGGCCGGAGACGCCGGGGAACATAGGAGCTGTTGCTAGAGCCATGAAGAACTTCGGATTTGAGAAGCTGGTTCTCGTGGATCCGTGTGAGTTGACGGAAGAAGCAGCGAAGAGGGCCAAACATGCAAAATCCTTGCTCAAGAATGCGGAAGTGAAGGACGAAATGAACTGGAGCGAGTACGACCTCACGGTTTCTACCTCGTCGGAGACGGGTGGTGGATATAACGTGGTGAGAAATGCGGTGACTCCTGGGACCCTACGGGAAAAACTGGGTGGAGTGGAGGGCGAGGTTGGTCTGGTCTTCGGCCCCGAGTCCAAGGGACTGAGGAACGAGGAGATCAAGAAGAGCGACTTGCTGTGTCATATACCCGCGAGCGATGAATACCCCGTTTTCAACCTCTCCCACGCCGTGGCCATGATACTTTACGAGCTGAGCAAAAGAGAGGGTGAAGGGAAAACGTACGAGCTCGCCGGAGGGAGGGAGAAGGAAGTCCTCCTGGAACAGCTCGACGGTATAATAGAAAAAACGGGCGTAGAGGACTACAGACACGAGCCGCTCCGTCAGTCTCTGAAGAACACGCTCGGCAGGGCGATGCTCGCGAAGAGGGAGGCCAACACGCTCATAGGGTTCTTCCGTAGGGTGAAAGAGAAGCTGTGATGAAATCCAGTCTGAACTTTTAAAAGGTGCAGTGATAAAATAGTCTGGGGATTATATGTTGGAGTTACTAGCACAGTTCTTCGGCACCGGTGACTGGTGGACGAGAATTCTGTGGTTCGGGCTAATTATAGCTTTCTTCCTGTTCTATCCTAAACTTATGATATATCAGCTTGTGCAGAAGCTCCAGCAGAAGGTAAAACAGTTCGAACAAATGTCCGGGGATGCAAGGGAGGAGATGGTGGATATGATGGGGGAACACAGCGACCTTCCACAGGACAAGCTCCGCGAGAACTTCGACCGTATAGTCGACATGTTTACCGTTCCACCTGAAGAGACGGATCCTTCAGGCGTCATGAAAAAGATAAAGCAGATGTATGACATACACGACGATAGGTACAGGCAGTTTATAGGCGAGGTCTCTGACCTGGAAGGCGGCGAGAAAAAGAGCTTTGCCGCCGCGACCGTTCACAGCACCGCAGTTCACCAGATAGCCAAGGTAGTGAGACACATGCTGGAGCTGGTCAAGGAGACCAAGAACCTTCAGATAGGAATGCTTCTAAAGATGCAGATGCCGTTTATAGAGAAACAGATAAAGATGCTCAAGGAGAGCGTTTCCTGTTTTGCGAAGGAGGAGCCTGTCGGCGACTCTATAGGCCCGCTGTGTGCAGCTTCGATTATAGGCGACGCTGAAGTGAAGGAGATAGCAGAGGACCAGATCTATACGGAAAAGGAAATCGAAGGAAGGACCGTATTCATAGTAAAGCCGGATGGGCCCGCCGCCGTTCTTGGCGAGGTGTACGACGCGGTGGAGAAAATAACCAAAGAAAACGATATAGACAAGATCATTCCCATAGACGCGAAGGGCAAACTGAAGGGTGAGGAAAGGGGTAGCGTCGTGGAGGGAGTTGGTTTTGCGATGGGCGGCCGGGGCAAGGCGGAAAGGCACTGGATCGAAGACATAGCGGTGGAGCAGGATATAACCATAGAGTCCATAGGTATCAACCAGGATCCGAGGGAGGATGTGGTAAGACCTATGAAAGAGGAGATATACGAGGCGGTGCCGGAGGTCAAGGAGGCTGTCGAGAGGGCTGTAAAGAGGTCGCCCGAGGATAGCAGTATTCTGGTGGTAGGCGTAGGGATTTCCGTCGGCGTTGGAAACGACGGCGATGCTGTTGAGGAAGCTGAGAAGGTAATAAAGAAGAATATAGAGAAGATGAAGGAGAAGAGGAAAAAAGAAAAGGAGGAAAAAAGTCTCGGGGAGAAGATCTCCGACTGGCTGACGCCCTACTGATACCATGCCGGACGAAAGACCGGACTGGGACGACTACTTCTTGAAGGTCTCGGACGTTGTCGCGGATAGGGCTACCTGTGACCGCGGCAGATCGGGCTGTGTTATAGTTAGGAATAAGAGGATACTGACCACGGGTTATGTCGGCGCACCTGCTGGCCTTCCACACTGTTCAGAAGTTGGACACCAGATAAGGGAGGTGACTCATGAAAGTGGGGAAACACACAGGCACTGTGTGAGGACGACCCACGCGGAGCAAAATGCGATAGTTCAGGCGGCGCGAATGGGGATTTCCGTGGAAGGAGCCACACTTTACTGCAAGATGACACCCTGCTACACGTGTGCAAAGATGGTAATAAATGCAGGGATCGACAGGGTCGTGTGTCAAAAAGACTACCACGCGTCGGATGAGACGAAGAGAATTTTTGAGGAAGCTGGCGTGGATCTGGAGATAATGAGCGATGAGGTCGAGAAGTACGCGGAGCAATGAAGGAAAAATATTTAAATGTACCGAGTAAATTTCTCAAGGTATCAGGTGATTTTTATGGGAGACAGACCCGGAAGGTGTTACCGTGACAAGGATGGAAAACCCTACACCAGGGTTAGCGAAAGGAATCCGAGGAAGAGCTACATCAAAGGAGTCCCGGCTATAAAGACTCGTGACTTCGAGAACGGCGACCTGAAGAACAAAGATGACTACGAGTTGGAGCTGAAGCTGACAGTGGATGACGAAATTCAGATCCGCCACAATGCTATAGAGGCGGCGCGAGTCAACGCCAATAAATATCTGCTCGATGAGCTTGGAGAGAAGAACTATTTCTTGAAGATACTTGTCTACCCTCACCACGTTCTGAGGGAGAACCCGCTCGCGACAGGTGCAGGTGCCGATCGGTTCCAGGAAGGTATGACCCAGGCTTTCGGTAATCCCATAGGGAGGGCTGCAAGGATGGAGGAAGACCAGGAGTTTATGTTGGTCAGGGTCCCCGAAAGTAACCTAGCTGTGGCGAGGGAGGCTCTAAACAGGGCAAAGTATAAACTTCCATGTTCCTGCAGCATCAAAGGTCTTGAAAACTATTCTTAAGACCGCTCCTAAGATATTTAATTGGGAGCAGTAAATATAGATAACATGGAAAAGATATTTTCTCTGGAAGAGACGGGTAACGAGGAGAAAGCCGGGGGAAAGGCTGCTTCTCTCTCTCAACTCTCCGATATAACGAAGGTCCCAAAGGGGTTCGTCGTAACTTCAAGGACCTTTCACTCATTTCTTGAGGAAAACGGCATAAAGGACAAAATACTCTCAATACTTGCGAGAACACAGATAAAGGACAAGGAAAGTATTGAAAGAGCGAGCAGAAAGATATTTGGACTTTTCGAGGATTCACGTATCTCCGAAGATTTAAAAGAGGACATCGAGGAGGCTTACAAGGACTTTGTTATTTCTTCGGAGGCCAAGAAGGCCGGTCAGAAAGCAATGGAACTCATAAAGGCCGGTAGGGGAAAACCGCCCGTTGTTGTAAGGGCATCCCCGAAGAGAGATGGAAAACTTTCTCCTGGGATTTACGGAAACAAGCTCAATGTCAAAGGTGATGAAAATCTTGTGGAGGCAGTCAAAGAAGTCTGGAAAAGTTTTTACAGTCCGGAGGCCATATACTACCGCGAGAAGAACGGACATGCGCACGACATCACTTTTGCTGTGCTCGTTCAGAAAATGATAGACGCAGATAAAACCCTGGCTTATATTGAGAGCAACCCATGTAACCCTCGTCAGTCTATCTTGGAAGGCGTACGGGGGCTTGGAGAGATGCTTGCCAGGGGGGAGGTCACTCCCGATAGATATATATTTGACGATACCGGAGTTCTTGAAGAAAAGTCTACGTCTTCGAGGGAATGGAAACAGGGCAAAAACCCCTCCACAGGAAACATAGAGAAACAACCCCTTCCCTCAAGCAAGAAAAATACTCCGCTTCTCGACAGAAGCGAAGCAAGGGATATCAGGTCAAGGGTAGAAAAGATTGCATCGCGTTTCAGTTCGCAGTCCATGGTAGAATTTTGCACCAAGAACGGCGATATTTTTGTATTGGATGTGTCGCCGATCCAAACTTCTAGGTCCCAGGACGAGGAGGAAGGCAAGGAAATAATCAAGGGCACAGGAGTAAGCCCTGGAAGAGCCTCCGGCGAGCTTACGAGGACAGCTACCAATGCCCAGGGCAAAGTCCTTTTGGAAAACATGCCAAGTAGCAGGAGTCTGCTTTTCAATTCTCCAGAAGCTCTGGTGGCCACGTCTGGAGGGTTTTCCTCCAACGGCACGAAAATGGCCAGAGAAATGGATATCCCCGCCCTTGTTGTAGAGAGACAGGAAACCAAATCAATTGCCGAGGGCAAAGAAGTGAAAGTTGACGCCTTTAGGGGTGTAGTTTTTCCACCCATCTCGGAAACCCGAACCTTCGAGTCACCGTCTCCCAGAGAAACAGAAGGAGAAGGTTTCCTGGGTTCACAGTCGATGGATTCAATAACGGCCACAAAAATAATGACTCTTGTGGATTCACAGAACTTCGATCCTGGAGCTTTGGAGGGTTCTCAAGGAGCCGTGGTGGAAATCGAGGGGAGAGGCATGGAACCCGGGTTAGGCGCTCCAAGAACGGAAACTGTAGTGGAAAGGATATTGCAAGCCTTCAAAGGTGAGGTATGGTTGAAGACGGAGAGTTCCGAAGACGGAGTTGACAGGGCTTTGGAAATTATGAACAACGCCCAGAGAAGTATCAATATCATCCTTTCAGGTTCTTCTCCCGAACGTTCCGAACCTCTTTTCAGTACTTTCCCCAGAGACGTCGGAAGGGGTGTTGTCGTGAGTACACCCGAGACGTTGCTTTCCGAAAAGTTGAGAAAGTCCTCGGACTTCGATCTGGCCATGATAGACTTCAAGGGTCTTGTTGAGCTGTTCTTCGGGGGAGAAGAGGGAGGAAACAAGGTTGCTTCCTCCGAGGCCTTCTGGGACTCCATTGAAGGGTTTTGTGAATACTGCAGTAAAAAAGGCGCAGAGGTTTCCGTCTCCGGGGTCAGGGACAAACGTTTCCTGAAAAGACTCATAGAGAGTGGGGTTGATTCAGTTCTCGTGAGGCCGGAAAATATTGGAGAGGCGAAAAGCACAGTTGCTAGGGTCGAGAAAAAGCTCCTCCTCGAGAGGATGGGATAGTCCTATGAAGTTAAGGTCGACATATGCTTTGATACTAATCTTCGTGGGCGTTTTCTTCGCGGTAAACACGTTCTTTTCCCCTGAAGAGATAGTCCAGTCCTTTGGATTTTCCGGCGAGAATTTGGTGGAAGGAAGGATCTGGACCTTGGTGACCTCCATCTTTCTTCATGGCAGTGTTGCACATCTTGCGCTGAACTCGATAGCTCTCTTCTTTTTCGGTCGGGCCCTTGAAAGTGAAGTTTCTTTGAAACAGGTTTTAACCATATTCTTTCTTGGGGGAATAGTCGGTAACCTTTTCGTCCTGTTTACTTACCCCACGGACCAGGTGGTGATAGGAGCTTCCGGTGCGGTGTTCGCCATAATGGGAACCGCGATAATCCTTGCTCCCTTTGACTTCATACCATATCCGGTGCCGCTACCTCTGCCGCTCGCCCTTATAGGTGTCTTCGTAGCGATATCCGAGGTTTTGACCTTCCTCTCTGGGGGCCACGGAAACGTCGCCCACATAGCACATATGGGCGGGTTGGCTGCGGGACTGGCATTTGGCTTTCGGGAAGGTGGAAGTAAAACTGGAATTCTCGCACTTGTTTTAATACTTCTGATTATACTGATCCTTCCGTATCTCTGGCCCGTGCTGACGGAGTTCACTTATATACCTATACTCTATGACTTTCTGGGATAAACATGGATAGGATAAATGACATCGTTTCCGAGGTTCTGGAAAGAAATCCGAACAGGGTTTTTGTTCAAATTCCTGAAGGACTGAGAACTAGACTCACAGAGCTTCAGGATAGGCTTGAGGAGGAAGGAATTGGGAGCATAGCTTCCCTGGAACCCTGCTACGGGGCCTGCGATCTGAAGGATATAGAGGCAAGGGAGCTGGGTTGCGACCTTCTGCTGCATATAGGACATACAAAGTTTTGTGAAGAGGAAGAAGTAGAAACCCTTTACTTTCCGTGGTATTATGACAGGAACCCCGTTCCGGTTCTCGAGGAGGAAAGGGAAAAGCTGGAGGAATTCAAGTCGATTGGACTCGTGGCCTCTGCTAACTTCCTCCCTTCTCTGGAGGATGCAAAACGGTATTTGGAATCTGAAGGCTTTGAAATCCACACGGCATCGGGTGAAAGGACAGAGGAAGGACAGGTGCTTGGCTGCGATGTTTCAGGTGCTCTGGAGGTTGAGGACGAGATCGAATGTTATCTATATATAGGGTCGGGAAAGTTCCATCCCCTTGGCCTGGCCTTGAGGACGGAAAGGCCTGTACTGAGGTTTGACTTTGAGCAGGGCGAGATTATGGAGCTGGATACCGATCTATTTGAGAGACAGCGCATAGCCGCGGTGGAGAAGGCCAGAGGCTTGGAGGATTTCGGAATCCTTCTAAGTACCAAGAAGGGCCAACGCAGGCTTGAACTTGCTGAAGAAATCAAAGGCAGACTGGAAGACAAAGGGAAGAGTGCATACCTCTTCTCTATGGATGAGATAACTCCCGACAAGGTGGAAGGAACGAGCGTGGACTGCCTGGTGAACACGGCCTGTCCAAGAGTTGCTATGGAAAACAGGACTAACTTCAAGGTTCCAATTCTCAATCCGAGTGAACTGGAACAAGCTTTATAATTTTCAGGTCTAAACCTCATGTGGGGTCGGAATGACCGACTACAAAATAGAGCTATCTAGTGACGAAGACAACGATTTAGAGAAATTTTATAAAAAGTTGAAGGATTTGGACGGTATAGAAGTGGAGAAATGTCCTGGAGGTCTTTGCGTTGAAGGTATCAGAGATATATATGTGGAAGGTTGTGATGAGTCGGATTTTGAGGCCAAAATTTCGTCTAGGTCAGTAAAAATTAATGCAAAAAACCATGCCATGTACTGGGACTACTCGGGTTTTATGAGCCGGATTTCAAACTCCTATCCTCGGCGAGAATCCTGAATGAGCTCTATGTAAACCTTTAAAAGGTTTGTGCTCAAAATAAACCTGTGGTATCATGAGCATAAAAATCAGGGGCAAAGGCAAGAACAAACTCAAACTCGAGTTCGAAGACGAGGGCTTTCCGCTGGTGAATCTGCTGAGAAACAACCTGTGGGATTCCGACACCGAGGTAGACAAGGCGGAGTACAGAAAGGGACACAGCTATCTGGACAATATACGTTTATTGGTTGAAACGGAGGAAGGTGAACCTGTTGAAGAGGTCAAGAAAGCGGCAGAAGAAATAAAATCAGAGGCACAGAAGATCAGAAAGCAGACTGAGAGCCTGTAGATAAAAACGTTGTTTCCTATGCCCATACGAAAGGTCAAAGACGAGATAAGGATTCTGGGATGGGATGACGCCTCGTTCGATACCGAAAGCAGTGGTAAGATCCCTCTGGTTGGTAGTGTGGTTCGGGGTGGGAAGCCTTATCTGGACGGCGTTCTTGTTGAGGAAGTAGAAGTGGATGGATTTGACGCCACGGAAACCATAATCCATGCCGCCAATGGGACAAAACACAAGGGCCAGCTCAGGATCATGATGCTGGACGGGATAACTTTTGCTGGTTTCAACACGGTGGATATACAGGAAATCAGCAGAAAAACAGAACTTCCCGTAGTAGTTGTGACCAGGAAGGATATAGACTTCAAGGGTTTCCGAGAGGCCATGAAAAAGTTGCCGCGTTTTGAAGAGAGGTGGAAATGCGTGGAAAAGGCGGGAGAATTGAAAGAGCTTGGAGTTTCAGGAGGGAAGGTATATTTTCAACATACGGGCATAGAGGAAGATAAAGCCAGAAGAGTGCTGGAAATATCTGCGTCAAAAGGCCGCATACCCGAGCCTATAAGGATATCACATCTTGTCGCAACTGCTATCCAGAGAGGTGAATCAGTTGGAGGAGCTTAGGGAAGAGTGGAACAGATTGATGGAAGGCCCCACGGGCTGGGTGGTCTATCTTCTCCTGGGTGTGGCTCTTGCGGTTTTGCTACACTGGGGTTTGAGCACGGCACTTTCCACGGAGTATCCTGTAGTAACTGTAGAAAGTGATTCCATGCGTTCTACACTCAACCCTGGAGACATAGTCTTCGTCAAGTCTGCGGAAGAATACGAGCCCGGCGACATAATAATCTTTGGTGGGTGGAGGGAAATACCCATAATACACCGTGTGGTTTCAAGGTCCAGAAAGGTTGACGGGAGCATACAGGTGGAAAGTTGGGAAGGCTTTGACGGGATTCAGGATAATCAGCTCAGGGAGGCACATGAATCGATCGAGTCCGATATACTGTACGTTACCAAGGGCGACAACGTTCAGGACTCCGACCAGGAAAGGGGCGCAGATTTTGTAACCCCCGAGGACGTTCATGGCAGGGAAATTTTGAAAGTACCCTATCTTGGCTGGATTAAACTTGGTGCCAGCAGGCTCATCAATTGGATTTCTCTCTTGTTTCGTTAAAGGTCGAACCAAAACATTTAAATATACTTTTCCTAAAGGTTTAGCCACTTATATCTCGAGGTTGACAGATTATGGAATACTGTGATGAATGTGGCTCTGTAATGTCTCCAAAGAAGGAAGACGGAGAAAAATATTTAGTCTGCAGAAGCTGTGGCCACAAGAAGAAGGTCAAGGATGGGGACTTCAAGGTTGCTAAAAAACATGAGAGCGATGGGGAGAACATAGTGGTGATGGATGAGGAGAGCAGAGAAGAAGCTGATGCCCTTCCTGTAGTCGACAAGAAGTGTCCCGAGTGCGGCCACGAAAAGGCGGGATGGTGGACCCAGCAAACTCGCTCCGGCGATGAAGCTCCGACCAGATTCTACAAGTGCAAGAAATGTGGGCACAAGTGGAGAGAGTATAGCTAATTGGTTAGCTAATCGGTCTATTGCCAGATGCTTTTCCTGGCGTCTTTAACATCCTTTCCCTTTTCTTTTTGGTCTTCTTCTGTTTCGCTGGAGTTGGCCTCTCCTGGGTTTGGCCTGTCCTTGCTTCCCACTTTCGTATTTTTTGTGTGGTGTAGGTTCACAGGCAGATCTTCTTCCTCCTTCTTTCCTTCGTCTTCCCCCTTCTCTTCAGGACCCATTACTTTGTCGGCGGTAGTTTCCGGGGTTTTTCTGGGCTTGTCCTTGTCCTCGGGATATATGACCCCACCAATATGACCATCTTCTTTCGTATAAACTCTGGGACCTTCGTCTTTTTGTTCCTTGGACTTGTCCCTGGATTTCTTAACCTCCTCCCTTTTCCTCCTTGATATTGCTTCCTCCTGCTTCTTCTCGAGTTTTCCTCTTAGTTCTTCGTCTTCAAGGAAATCATATCTCCCCATATATATCGCCTATATTCTTACTATTGTTGAATTTTAAAAAGCTTAGTCCTGCTACAACATCGTCAGCAGAAGATTTCCGTATTGGAGTGTGACGAGAACAGAGATGGGGAACACAGGAACGAACCTTACACCTTCTCTTATTTTCACCTCGTCTCTACTCTCCCTGATTTCTTCCACTTCATCCTCTTCCAGTCCCCGTATTCTGGTGCTAGAACTTTTGAATACCGAGTTTCCGTTTTCTGAAACGGAACAGAACAGACAGGATACCGAGATTATGATTCCGACCGTCGGCGCCAAAAGGCCTGCGTAAAAATAAAGATTTTCAACCCTCCCGAAAATATACATGGCGACGGGAAGAGCCACGAAGGATAATAGGAACAGAGAAACATTCTTTAGCTCATCCGTAGAGTCATAGGTTGTGTCTATCTCTTCGACCTCTTCGGCAAGCATATCTCCTGGCTCCAGTTCTTCTGGGTCGACTTTTTTGACGAACCCTGTCTCCTCAACGGCCTTGAGGAACCTGAGGAGAAGACATACGCCGGCTATCACGGGAACAAGCGCAATGAGGTAAAGGGCATGGGTTGAAGGGCTTACGAACGGGACCGTTGCGATGAGTACGGCCAGCGGGAGGGCTGAGAGGAGGGCTATCCTCCTTGGATTTTCCTGGACCCTTGTCTTGAAGTCTTCGATGACCTCCCTCCTCGTAAGTGATATACCGAAGGCGTATATGAGCATGTAGATCGCTCCGATCAGGAAGACATTAATCAGAAGCGCGACAGGAAAGGAGGAAAGCAGCGGAATCTTCCCATGGATTAAAGGATAGGTTGGAAGGAGAGCTCCGAGCCCGGCCAGGACCTTTGCGTCTCCTCCACCCCACTGCCCGCCGAGATACATGATCAGTCCAAAGGTGAAAAAGGCCGAGCCTATGGATGCGGAGCGGAAAATATACATCGGGTTCCACTCTACCAGGGAACGGATGAGGTTGAGGAGCAGGCCAGTAATGACCATGCCCAGGGAAAGCCAGTCTGGTATCTCCGTGGTCTTTAGGTCGTAGACTCCCGCGAGGGCCGAGGCCCCAAGAGCAATCCCGATGCTTAAACGAACAAACATATTATTAAATCCTCTTATTGCTAGACATATTTATGAGAACATCAAGTTTATAAAAACTTCATTCAATAACAACAGTTGAGGGACTGTGAATTTTAAAAGGAAAAAAGACAGAGAAATCTGGGTGTCAGATTGCTTCCTGTTCCAAACCATGTCGCAATAATAATGGACGGCAACAGAAGATGGGCCGAGAGAAAGTCACTTCCGCCTCGCAAGGGGCATGAAGAGGGCGAGGATTCCGTGGAAAAGGTTCTGGAGAAGGCCCTTGATTTAGACATAAAACATGTGACCTTCTGGGCGCTTTCTTTGGATAATATTGAAAAAAGGTCAAGGGAGGAGGTGGAGCACCTGATGGATCTTTTCGAAAAAAACTTCAAGAAGATGAAGAACGATGATAGGATACATGAAAATGAGGTTAGAATCAATGTTCTGGGAAGATGGAAGGAAACACTACCTGACAGGGTTGTCGAGGCCATAGAGGAAGCCATGGAGGCTACCAAGGACTATTCCGAACACTTCCTGAATCTGTTGGTGGCATACTCAGGCAGGGACGAGATGCTCGAGGCCATAAAGGGTGTAGCGGAGAGAGCGCGCAAGGAAGACGTAGAAATTACTTCCGATCTTGTGAAGGAAAATCTATACACTTCGGAACTTCCCGAGGTTGATTTAATGATAAGAACCGGTGGTGAGCCACATAACAGCACGGGTTTTATGATGTGGGATGTTGCGAACTCCCAGTACTATTTCTCCGAGAAACTCTGGCCCGAGTTCGGCGGTGAGGAATTTGAAAGGGCAGTTACCAACTACAGGAAAAGGGAAAGGCGTTTCGGCGGATAATCACTCTTCGCTTTTTGGGACCGTGAAAAGGTAATGTTTTACGTCGCCCCAGAGTTCGTCCATTATCCTTTCTTTGATGAGTTTCTTGGGCTTGGGGAGCAAGGAAACCCTTTCTTTGAGGTCGTCAAGGGACTCAAACTCTTTCTCCTTCCTTTCGTCGAGCACGTTCCACATGTGCTTCTTTCCCACACCTGGAAGCGCCTCTAATTGATGCATGCGGGGAGTTATAGGACCGGAGTTGTTGAAGAACTCCACAAAGCGATCTTCATTTTTCTCTATGAGCTCCTCCAGCTTCTCTTCCAGTTCTTCCTTTCCGACCGTGCTCAGCTCCTCCACGGTGATACTCTTCTTTATATATTTGACCTTCTCTCTCTTTCCACTCCCAATATAAATCTCGTCGCCAGGTTCTACTTCTTCGCCATCTCTTAGAACAACCTCAAGCAGGGAGAAGTATCTATCACCCAGGACTTGGGCCGTGGGCTCGCTTCTGCTGTCCGAGACCCTGCCTGTAGGCATAAAGTCCAAGACTATGGCATTATCGTCCTTTTTCTCTTTGGGCATCTTTTGGCACCTTAAGAAATGGTAAATTTCTACCTATATTTATCCAGAATTTCCAGGACTTCTTCCATCTCCTCTTCCGAGAGGCTGGTTCTCTCCTTTGAGAAAATCAGCCTTATGTCGCTCTTCTCCTCCGGCATGATGTTTATCAGAATTGCTGCCTGCCCCGCCTTTATCCTTCCGACCTCCTGAAGCTCCTTCATGGCCTTCCTTGCGTCAGTCACGTTTATATCCACATTCTTCGAGAGAAAATCTTTGGATATTTTCTGCTCATATACGAGGCTTTCGTCCTTCTTTTTCGACATCGTATTCCTTGCCTCGGCGGCAGGAACCGGTTTCTCATCTATTATTTCCATGATATCTACCTACGATTTTACAGACTTAAGATGTTCGGGCCTCACGTTTAACCTTTTCTCCTTTTGACCTTCTTTAAACTTTACTGTGTAAGCGCTGCCCTTCTTGTCTACAATCTTTGCTATTCGGCCTTGGAACCTTGGATGGGGCATCCCCTTGTGGGATGAAGGCTCTATATCTATCTGAACTTTCCTTCCAACCTCAAAGTCCTTGAGAAACTCGTTTGGGGCTACATCTTTCTTCTTCTTAAGTTTTCTTCTAGTCCCGTGCATCTTTCCTTTTGAGCCTTTCATTCTACCACACTCAGAAGTCATTGACCTCTAGGTTTATATACCTAATCCTTACCCGTTTACAGCTCGAAAATCAAGCTCCTCCTTCCCATGAATCTCCACCACATCCAGCTCCACACATTCCGCTTCGATGCCCAGAACTGATGCTACGGACGGTTCCGTCCTTCCCCCATCTCCTGAAATCAACTCTTTGATATACGTGCCTGCCTCCGCCTTTACCACGATCTCCAGCTCCTTTTCACCTTTCTTCTCCCACTCCAGTTCTTTCACCTTCCTTTTTCTGTGCCTGTCCGCCCTCCGATGCTCGACCCTCTGCGGCGTTCTCTGTGTAAGCGTTGTCCTTTCCAACTCCTCCAACTCCTCAAGTTCCTCCTCGTCCACGTCCTCCTCCAGTTCCACCAGTGCCCGGTAGCTCTTGTCCGGGCGCCAGCTCTTCAGCTCCTCGATTTTGTCCCTCCTGACTGTCTGCAGGTTCCTCACGTTCACCTCCGGATTCTCGTTCACCTCTTCCTTTACTTTCTCCAGGTCCAGATTTCTCTTCTTCGGCTCCAGCAGCTCCAGGATAAACGGCCTCCACCCGAGGCAGCGCGCGTCGATGTCTTCCCTGCCTGCGCCGTGGAACTTTTCGTCCGGGGAATCGCTCTCCCGCAGAAATGCTGGAGCTATTATCTCCTCAAGCGAGATTTCGTACTTGCCAGAGGGCCACTCAGTCTGTGGTATACCGCGCTCAGTTTTCTGGTATTCACCGTAGACACAGATCGAGTTCACGTCCAGTTTGACCTTGTCCTTTTCCACGTCCACGAGTACCTGTATCTCCGGAAGCTCAAACTCCACCTCCTTTTTCATTTTTTCCTCCAGCCTCTTCCCGAGCTCCCTGTTAAACTCCGCCTTCATCTCCTCACAGTACTCTATACCCACTTCCTCCCACAGCTCCTCCTCCCTTTTCACCAGCCCGTCGGGAAGCCTGGTACCCAGCAAAAAGTTCTCGAACTCGTAGTCCTGCAGTCCCCTCATGACCTTTCCAGTCCATTCGTCCAGCTCCCCGAACAACCCTTCGCAGACCACGCATTCTCCTTTTTCTCCTTCTGCATCGCGGTTCCTGAACTCTATGTCCCTGAAGTTCTTCTCATCGACGTCTGCTACCTCTCCTTTGTCAAGGGCCATTGCAATGAACTTCCGCATAACCTCACCGCGCTTCTCGTTGGACATACCCGTGAGTAGCTGTGCGAACTGTCTCCCGAGACAGTGGTCGCATACGTATCCCTTCTGCAGTATCTTTTCGGCCCTTTCCTGGAGGTTCATGGTAACAAATTTATTCTATAGTCAAAGCTTTAAAGGTTTCCTGATGAGAAGAAAAGCAATGATATCCCTTGCAGAACCGGAAAGCTTATAAAAAATGAACGTGAAGTAAGTAACGATGCCCCGGAACCTGGAGCGTGTATCCACTGGAATTCCCGGTCTCGACGACCTAATAGAGGGCGGCTTCGTCAAGGACAACGCTGTCCTCGTCACGGGTTCCGCTGGTACAGGCAAGACCATTTTCTGCTCACAGTTCATATGGGAAGGTCTACAGAACGGAGAGAACTGCATGTTCATAACTTTCGAGGAGAGACCAGAAAAAATAAAGGACTCTGCTTCTGACTTCGGCTGGGATTTTGAAAAATACGAGGAAAATGGACAGCTTGTCCTCAGACAAAAAGATCCCTTTGAAGCTGCAGAAGGCGACGAGCTATTCTGGTTCAGGAGCGAGCTGGAGAAGCAGGACGTGGACAGGCTTGCCATGGACTCAACTTCAATCCTCTCCCTCTACTACGACGACCAGTACAAAGTCAGGGAAAACCTGTTCAAGATAGTCAGGACGATAGAGGAGGCCGATACAACGGCAGTGCTTACCACGGAGGCACCCGAGGGCGAGGACAAACTAACCAGATTCGGTGTGGAGGAATACCTCGTGGATGGGGTTATTGAGCTCAATTTCAGTCTCGTGGGAACTGATTCTGGAAGAAGCCTTGCAGTTAGAAAGATGAGGAGAACGAACTTCGAGGAAGAGAAATTTCCTATGGAGATAGACGACAAGGGAATTTCAGTTCTAAGTATTTAAATTCGCGATCTTTCTACGTTTTCGTGAATATCCAAACCTTTAAATATTTTGTTCAATAATGCACAAATTAGTTAACGATGTCCAAGGAGAAGATTTTGAAAACTCTTGAGGAACACCCAGCCGGCCTATCAATTTCTGATATGGCCGACGAGAGCGATTTACATCGAAATACTGTCTCTTCTAAGATCAAGGATCTCGTTGAAGAGGAAGAAGTAAAGAAGAAAAAAGTAGGTTCAGCCAAAATATATTATCTTGAGGAATATTCTGGAATTCACGAGATGGATTCACAGTACGAAGGAGAAAACATACAGGTTGGAATAGGAGTATCCGATCTCAGTGATGGCTTCAAGGCAGCACAGTCCGCGGCAAAACAGGCCGCCAACCAGGCCGCAAGCGGCGAGAATCCTACCTTTTCCCTAGTTTTCGTTTCCTCGGAGTACAACGACCAGGTCGAAAAGGTAACTAAGGGATTCAACAAGATACTCGGCGATGACTGGATGGGATGTACATCGGACAGTGAGTTGAACTCAATATTAGGGTTTTCTCGGGGTACCATAGAGGTACTTTCACTAAACTCAAAGTATCTTCATTTTTCTCCAACTCTAATTGAAGACTATCGAAGTGAACCAAAGAAGAAGGCGAAAAATGCAGCGGAAGAAGTCGTAGATGAGGCCAATGTAGAGAGATCAGTTCATGCCACTTCTCAGTATATGAGGTCTACGAAAAAGGATTTCTCTGATATAATTAAAAATCCACCCTACTTTGTAATGACTTTCCCAGGAGGCTTTTACTATGATAAAGACGATAAACCTGTTCCCGGGGCGGAGATAGAGTTTTTAGATGGCATAAAAGAAGTACTTGGCCCCCATATACCGATTATAGGTGGATCGGCTTCGATTCCAATGGAAAACTATTTTACACAGAAGAAAGGACCAAATTACGTCTTTGCTAATGGTAAATATGCTAAGTCAGGTGCTGTAGTTGCTTTTGTTGTTTCAGAACTATACTTTTCTTATGGTTTGGAGCATGGATTTGAAAAAACTACGGATATGACTCTAATAACAGAGGTAGGGCGTCAGGGTAGAGTCATTAAGGAGCTTGACAATAAACCAGCTCTTAGTAGATATTCAGAAGTGATAGATGTTGATAAGGAGGATCTATTGGATGATATTGGAAAGTATACTATGCAGAGGCCGGTGTCAGTTTTTGATACGTCACAAAATATTTATCCAAAGGTAGCTCTACTAAACCCACAGAATAAGGAGTTTTTACAGGGTTCCTTTAAGTATGGTGAAGGCCAGTCTGTTATGATTTCGAGTTTTAATGCTGAGAAAACAGTAAATGCTTTGAAGAAATCTATCAACAATGCTGTTGAGGATAGAAACTTTGATCCTGCCCTGGTACTTTTCTCTACATGTGGAATCAGGAGAATCCTTCTCGAAGAAGATGTTGAAAAGGCCATTGATAAGGTCAAACAGTCTTATCCTGAAGTTCCCTTCTTTGGGTTCTATACGGCGGGTGAGATTGGCGGAAGGAGAAACCAGCCTGCTCAGTATAATAATATTACGGCAACAAATCTTGTAATTTCTGACAAACTCCAAACAGAATAGGTGATAAGATTAATTATCCATATCGTGAACCAACTGAAGAAGAATTGAAAAATTCCGTTGAAACTCATCTCAGAGAGACACCGTACTGGAGGAAAGTAGCTGAAGAGTATGGCGATCTTGAAGAAGGTGTCAAAACTGCTATCAGGGATATCGAGTCTTGGAGAGACATGGTCGATGTTCTGGGCCTCAATAATCCCGAAAAATCGGAGCATTTTGCTAAAGCTATGAGAAATACCTCATACAAGAACTTCGTTCCAGAAAGCAAACTTGAGGAAATTTATGCTGTTGGGGAGAGTGGAGGAACTACAGGGTCTCCAAAAAATGCTCCTTTGCCCAAAGAAGATTGGTTCAGCAATATAGAGAGGTTTAATGAATACCTCGATAACGCAGGGATTCCAAGAGATGAAGATATGCTTTGGATAGGTCCTCAGTTTCCTCCTCACACGATAGCTGCTTATGCGAGAGATCTTGCTGAATCGAGAGGTGGAAATATACTTGGAATCGATCTTGACCCTCGGATTCTCAAAAAATTCGGGAGAGAAGGAATGCAGGATTCTCTTGAGAGGTATAAAAAACATATTGGAAAACAGGTCAAGGATCTTGTCAAAAGTCAGGATGTTGGTTACACCTTTACTACAGCAGATATTCTTGAAGAGATGGCAGGGAAGATGGATGTTGATAAGCTTGATTTAGATGGGATTATCCAGGCTGGTGCTCCTCTTTCCCAAGAACAAAACAGGGTCTTCCAGGAAGAAATTTATGATGATATGCCTTTTACAGGTGGATTTGGAACAGCATTAACGGAATTTACAGGAATTCAACTTTTGGATACTGATGACTACGAGGTAATTTACCTGTCTGCCGGGCCTACAAGGAGATTGGAGGTCTATGATGACGATGGAAAATTATGTGATTACGGTGAAAAGGGTACCCTTGCTACTAGTAAAGTAACAGAAAATTTCCTTATGCCTGCCTATCTTGAGGAAGATGAAGCAGTTATGGTAGAATCACCTAGCTATCTTGATACAGATCTTCCTTGTGTAAAGGACATTGTGCCCAGTAAGTCTAGAGAAGAAAAGAACAAGGGTGGTGTATACTGAGATGGATATTCATCTCAACCGGGGTGGAGAGGAGTACGAGTCGCTGGACAAGGTCCCTCTGACCGACTTCAAGGGCCAGGAGATCGGCGAGGCATCCCAGACTTCTTCTGTTATCCTTTACAGTGGTGATCTTGACCAATCGAGGAAAGAGGGCTTTGAGGCTTTGAGGGAGATGCCTCAGGAAGAGTTACTTGAAACTATAGAAGAGGCGGCGGATTATTTTTCCTCAAATACTGGTGACATAGATTACGACGAATACTGCCAAAAAGTCACTTCATTAACAGGGCTTCCGATATCTGATGTAAAGAGAGCAGGAAAAATGTTGGAAGGTGCCATGAGAAATATAGAAGAGACGGTGAGGGCACAGACACCAGATAGTGATCTCAGCCTTTACGATGGTTTTTCTCCTGAAGGAAACTTCGTCTATGTACCCGAAGGAAAAAATCTGGGTGTGGTAACACCTTCGAATCACCCGGCGGTTAATTCTCTTTGGCTGTCTGCTGTGGGAATGAAATATCCTACTATGGTTAGACCCTCAAACGATGAGCCATTGACACCGAAACGGGTCATCGATTCACTTTACGAAGCAGGTCTTCCTGAAAATTCATTACATTTTCTTCCCGGTGATAGAGAGTTTGGAAATTCACTTGTGAACGAGACAGATAAGGGCATAGTTTTTGGTGGGCCTGATATAAAGGAAAGATATCAAGGTAATCCCGATATAAAGGCCTTTGGACCTGGAAATAGCAAGATCTACATAGACGAGGACTTTGTCGGTGAAGATATGGCTTTGGATCTGGCCAAAAATTCTATGATGAAAGATGGTGGTAGAGGATGCATCAATATAAGCCAGGTCGTGGTTGAAGACGGAGTAAAGGACTTTGCCGAGGAACTTGCCGAGGAAGTTAGAGATATTGAACCCACCTCTCCATATGAAGAAGACGCTCAAATACCTGCCATGCCGATGGAAGAGGCCGAGAAATTCAACAAGCTACTTGAAGAAAGTTTGGAAGGGGGGGCTGTCGATTTTACCTATGATGAAGGTTCCGAGAGACTGGTAAAGAAAGATGGCACTACTTATCTCAAGCCTACCGTTACATACATTCCCCAGGGAGAAAGTCATCCACTCTTCAACGAATTTCCCTTCCAGTACAGCTCCGTTACAGATTACTCTGAAGGTATCTTGAGTGATTCCCTTACCCTGACTATGTTGACTAATGATGAGGAAAAGATTGAGAATGCGCTTATGAATCCCACTGTGGAGAAAGTTTACGTTGATGTCCCGAGCTGTGACATAGACATAAAGGAACCCCACGAAGGTTATATTTCTGACTTCCTCTACGAGAAGAAGGCCTTCAGGGAAGCATAGCAGTACCTTATATTTTTATTCTATTACCCACAACTTAATGGTATGTTGGTGGCCAGGCAGAAGCACGTGAAGGAGTTTGCAGAAGATGTTAGGCCGTTGTTCAGGACCAGAACTGATAGGGTAATGCTGTATGGCTCCTACGCACGTGACGAGGAGGTTCCTGGGAGCGACATAGATATAGCTGTGATTCTTGAGAGTAAGGAGAAGGATGACAGGAAAAAAGTTCAGGAGCTGGCTGAGGAGTGGATGCAGGAAACAGACCTGAGGTTTTCTGTTAGAGTTTTCGAAAAAGATGACTTCGAAGAGAAAGTATAGGAGGGTTACAGCTTCCATACGAATGTGCAGGAGGAAGGTGTCGAGTTATGAGTGAGATAGAGGATTTGATGGAAAAGTCCAGGGAGAAGCTTTCGACTGCGGAGCTTCTGTTGGAGGAAAGTAAGTACGAGGACTCTGTTTCAGGGTCTGACATAGACGAAGCAAGGGCAGAAGAGGTGCTTGAAATTGCGGAAAGGTTTGCTTGAAAGCCAAAAACATCATAAAGGAAGAAAAGTAAATATCCTTTGTTGGTTGAGGTATTGACATGCGTAAAAAGAAAGCAGTTCTTTTCGTCGCGGACGGTCTTGGGGGAAGGCCCACGGACCTGGACGGGGAGACATGTCTGGAGGCGGCCTATACGCCACATTTGGACGAGCTCGCTTCCAAGGGAATCAACGGACTTCTCCATTCGGTTAAACGCGGTGTGAGGCCTGGGAGCGACACTGCCCACCTATCCTTGTTCGGCTACGATCCGGAAGAGGTTTACTCGGGGAGGGGTGTATTCGAGGCTTCCGGTGCAGGGATGGAAGTACAAAAAACGGACGTGTGCTTCAGGACGAACTTCGCGACCGTCGCGGATACGATGGAGGTAGTGGATAGGAGGGCGGGAAGAATAACGGAAGGCCAGGAAGAGCTGGAGGAAGCCCTCCAGGATCTGGGGGCGGAGGAAGACGTGGAGGTGGAGTTTAAAGCTACGACACAGCACCGCGGCGCTCTGATTCTCCGAGGTGACGGACTCTCTCCCAGGGTTTCAGACACGGACCCGCATGAGGGCGGACATATAAATATCCGCCACGTCAGCCCCTATAATCCAAGCAAGTCTCCGGAGCCTCTGGGCCCGGAAGTGGGAAAGGAAGTAAAGAAATCGGAGCCGCTCGAGGACAGTGATGCAGCGAAAAGGACCGCTGAAATAGTGAACAGGGTCTCGGAAAGAGCGCACGAAATTTTGAGAGATCATCCCATAAACGAGGAAAGGCGCGAGGACAAGGAAAAACTTCCGGCCAATGCCTTACTTCTCCGGGGAGCTTCTACCAAACCGGAGGTAGAGGACTTCGGTGAAAAGTATGGCCTGGAGGGCGTGGGCATAGCTGCGGGGGCCCTGTACCTGGGCGTGGCCAAGGAGGTGGGCCTGGATATTAGAAGTCCGGAATGGGCTACGGGAAACATGGGTTCTGACTTTCTCGGAAAAACAAAACTTGTAGTCGATGAGCTGGGGGACAACGACTTTGTTTTCGTCCATATAAAGGCACCTGACAACGCCGCCCACGACCACGACGCGGAGAAGAAGGTGGAGTGTATAGAGATGATAGACGAGGCTGTGGGATACCTCCTCCAGAACCTGGACTGGAACAAGACGCATATGGTCTTCACGGGTGACCACAGCACCCCTGTAAGCCTTGGCAACCATTCCGCCGAGCCGGTCCCCATACTCTACTACGGCCCGGAAGTGAGGAAGGACTCGGTCGAGGAAATAGGTGAAAGGACGTCCGCCAGGGGAGATCTGGGCCATATAAACGGGAGGGAGGTACTTTCCGTCCTCTTCAACTACAACGACTGGATGAAGAAGTTCGGGTCGTGAGAGCTTTTTTTCTTCGGTAGTCAGGCCACCTTTACAAAATTGATTTATAAAAAAGACTCTACCTTAATAAACTGTATGTCGGCTATAAAGGATATCAAAGCCAGAGAAATTCTTGATTCAAGGGGCGACCCGACGGTGGAGACGGAAGTGATAACCGAAGAGAGCTGTGGCAAGGCCGCCGTTCCTTCGGGAGCTTCTACGGGAGAAAACGAGGCGCTGGAGCTGCGCGATGGCGGCAGAAGATACGGCGGCAAGGGCGTGCAGAAGGCCGTGTCTGTGGTGGAGAACGAGATAAAAGAGGAGCTGGAAGGTGCGGACTGTCAGAACCCGGAGGAGCTGGACGAAAGGATGATAGACCTGGACGGGACGGAAGACAAAAGCACCCTAGGGGCGAATGCGATTCTTTCGGTTTCTCTAGCAGCGGCCAGAGCTGCTGCTGATGAGAAGGATAAAGAGCTCTACAAGCTCCTTCATGAAAAGTTTTCTTCTGGCGGAAAAATGGAAATTCCGAGACCCTTTCTGAACGTAATCAACGGTGGTGAGCACGCCGGCAACGACCTCGCAGTACAGGAGTTCATGATTGTACCACTCTTCGAGGACTTCAGTAAAAATATCCAGGCGACGGCGGAGATTTACCACGGCCTGGAAGGAATTCTCGAAAGCCGATACGGAAAGGAGGCGGTGAACGTTGGCGACGAGGGAGGTTTCGCTCCCTCCCTCACAAAAACGGAGGACGCCCTGGACCTTCTGATAGAAGCTACGGAGGTGGCCGGGTACAGGCCTGGAAAGGATGTCAAGCTGGCGATGGACGCCGCAGCCTCCCAGTTCTACGAAGACGGGGACTACGCCATAGACAACAGAGTTATGAATCAGGAACAGCTGGAGGATTTCTGGCTAGAGCTAATCGAAAACTACCCTATCCTTTCTATAGAGGATCCCTTTGACGAGGAGGACTTCGAGGCGTTTGCCTCGTTGAACGAAGGAACGGAGGCGAGAGTCGTGGGGGACGATCTTTTGGTGACGAATCCGGGCAGGATAGAGAAGGCGATAGAAAAGGAAGCTTGCGACACCCTACTTCTCAAGGTCAATCAGATAGGTACGCTGACCGAGGCCATGGAAGCTGCCAAACTGGCGAAGTCGAACGACTGGAAAGTGATAGTTTCCCACCGGAGCGGCGAGACTACCGATCCTTTTATATCGGACCTGGCCGTGGCCCTGGGAGCCTACGGCATAAAAGCAGGCGCACCTGCCAGGGGAGAAAGGACCGCGAAGTATAACAGGCTTCTCAGGGTTGAAGAAGAACTTTAACTTGTTAGAGCTATCCGATTCTGCTCCTCAGTTTTGGTGATATCTTCGGATCCAGAGACCTCAGCTCTTCTACGCTGCCGGAGTCTGTGAGGAACATAGCTATTTTCAACTCCTCTACCATCCTTTCAAGGAGCGCTTTGACCCCTTCCTTTCCTTCCTTCTGTTGAGCCTTTAATGCAGGAAGCGCGAGTCCGGCGGCATCCGCTCCCAGAGCCAGAGACTTTGCCACTTGTAGTCCGTTCCTTATCCCTCCTGTTGCAGTTACCTTTCCTCCGGTAACTGTTTCCAGAACATCTATCAGGGACTGTGCAGTGGGTATTCCCCAGTTTTCGAAGGTCTCCCCGTAGTTGTCCTCAGATCTCAGCTGCTCGATCTTGGTCCAGTCGGACCCACCGGCTCCTCCGACGTCGACGCCGTACAGATTCATCTCACTCAGTTTCTGTGCCGTTTTCCTGGATATTCCCTCTCCGACCTGTTTCGCAATTACGGGATAATCCATCTTTTTGGCAATTTCTTCCAGCCTTTTCATGGCTCCGCTGAAGTCGGTGTCTCCCTCCGGCTGGACAGCCTCCTGCGCGGGATTTATATGTACGAAAAGGCCGTCACCGTTTATCTTCTCGACAAGCCACTCCAGTTCCTCGACCGTGTACTCCCCGAGCTGTGCTATCCCTATATTTCCAAGGAGGAAGGCGGGATCGTGTTCCTCCCTCACGTCGTATGTGTAGGCCAGCGATCTGTCCTCCAGCATCGCCCTCTGGCTGCCCAGGGCCATCCCAAGTCCCAGCTCCTCGCAGGCCGCGGCTATGTCCTTGTTTATCTTTTCAGCTCTCTCCTCGCCCCCGGTTATAGAGTTCACGAAGACCGGTGCCGAGATTTTCTTGCCCAGGAAAGCTGTGCTTGGATCCACGTCTTTGGCGTCCATGTCCGGGACCGTCTTGGGCAGGACTACCTCCCCGAGAAGTGTACTTTTCTTGTTGAACTCGACGTCCTTCTCCACACAGATTTTTATATGGTCCGTTTTTCTGTTTTTAGTTTCCTCGGACATCTCATCACTACACACCTTCTCTCAATTCATTTATTTAACTTTTTCCGGGACCGGAAGAATTTTATACCGGACAACACCTTTGTTACCTATGCTAGCGGTCCTCAGACTAAACCACCGCGCAGGCAGGGATAAAAGGATGACCACGCACTGCGCCCTCACCTCCAGAGCTCTGGGAGCCTACGGCATAAAAGCAGGCGCGCCTGCCAGAGGTGAGAGAACTTCCAAGTACAACCGGCTTCTTGAAATTGAAGGAAATATGGGTTAATTTTCTGCCTCTTGGACACCTTCAGCTATTCCACTGGCAGCATGACCCATGCCTTTTCCAAACTTACCTACTGTTCTTCCAGCTTCTTCGCCTATTTCACCCGTATGGTAAGCTATCTTTTTGCCTGCGTCACCGGCGCAATCAATTCCTTCAGTAACTGCATCGCCTGCGAGAGGCCATGCACGTCTTAAAACATCTTCAAACAAACTTCCCCTATTCCTCCACTTTTCATGTCCCGCTTCCTGTTCTATCAGTTCAGCCTGTTTGGCACAAGCCAGAGCATCGTTATACTTCCTTATCTCTTGAGTTACTGTTTCAGGTGGAATTCCCTGATTTAGGATATTTTCATATTTCTCCATTGTGGGGTCCTCAAAGAAATCTTGAATAGCCTCATAATCCATGTTTATCATGTTTTAGTAATAACATTTCTGCTATTTAAAAGTTAGGGGTATTTTTAACCTTTAAGTAATAACTATAAGGGAAATTATAGCTATTTAAAAATTCCAAGATAAAACTTTTCCATGCTAACAGTCCTCAGACTAAACCACCGCGCAGGCAGGGATAAAAGGATGACCACGCACTGTGCACTGGTATCCAGAGCACTTGGGGCCGAAAGGATGGTATATACAGGCGACCAGGACAAAAAGATGGAAAAAAACGTGCGGAACGTTGTCGAGAAGTGGGGTGGCGGCTTCGAGATAAAATACAGGGAAAGCTGGAAGACGTATCTTAAAAACTTCGACGGGAAGAGGGTTTACCTCGCGATGTTCGGCCTGCCGGTTCAGGACGAGATTCAGGAAATTCGAAACTACGACGAGGACCTCTGTATCGTTGTGGGCGGGGAGAAGGTTCCCGGAGACATCTATGACTACATAGACCTCCAGGTCGCGGTGACCAACCAGCCGCACTCGGAGGTGGCGGCGCTCGCAGTTTTTCTCGACAGGCTGCAGGAAGGCGAGGAGCTGGAAAAGGAGCTTGAAGGTGCGGAAATAGAAGTGGTACCCAAAGAGAAGGGCAAGAAAGTTGAAGAAAACTGAAACCCCCAAAAATTAAACCCCCAGATATTCCCCGATATCGTTCCAGCTCTCCGGAGTATAGATACCGTTTTGTCTCCCCCACCCCTTGACCTCTTGATCGGCTGCCGGGGCCAGTATGCCTTCTCCACCTTTCTCGTTAAGCTTTTCCAAAACGCCGACGTTACGGTTGTCTATATAGGCTGTTTCCTCGGGTTCGTAGCCCTTTGAACTTATAAGGTCCAGGAGCTCCATCTTCTGCTCTTCCAGAGGTACGTCAGGTCCGTCCACCTTCCAGTCGATACCTGATATGTTTCCATCTTCGGAGACCTCGAGCCTGTTCCCTACAACTCCTTCCGTAAAACAGTCAATGTAATCGTCCTTGGAGAGATGGAAATTGACGAGTTCCTCCAACGATTGGCTGTAAACCATCGTTTCCATTTCCTCGGGGGCTCCGGAAAACATGTTCATAGCGCCAGGATAATATTCTTTCCTTTTGTCCATACCTCTGAGTGAGTTTAGAAACTGGTTAAATACTTTCGAACTGTCGTAGTTTTTCTTGAAATCCTCAACTATCTCTATATCCTGACCCTCCAAAATGCATCCCAGGTTTTCGAGGAGACGGGTTGATCCGTTTCTATCCCAGAATTTCAAGTACCCTTTCAACCCGTGATTGAAAAAGGATTGTATGGATTTCTCCAGCTCCCCTTTCCTAATTCTTTCTTCAATAGAGTATTTTCCGAGAAATATTTCAGGGTGGATGGCACTGTATAGCGTCCCGTGGAAATCTGTAGCAACTAGATCAACTGTATTTTCCCTTTCCCTGTTTATGGTCATCATTTAAACATTAGGTACAGAAGATTTTTATTTCTCAGGAGACCTTTTCCAGATACACGTCAAACCTTGCCCCGCCCAGCTCCGAATCCCCGACCTCCACCTCGCCGCCGTAGTTTTCGGTTATCTTATCTACGAAATACATGCCCAGTCCTGAACCACCGGAGCTTCCAACGGAAAGACCTTTGTCAAGGATTTTGTCTTTCTTCTCGTCGGGTATGCCTTTCCCGTCATCTTCGACTATGACATCCACCTTGTCGCCCAAATCCTCCGTCCTTATCCTTATATTCTTCCCTTCCGAATGTTTTACCGAGTTCTCGACTATATTGGAGAAGAGCTCCTCAAGCAACTCCCCGCCCCTGACGCTGTAACCCGAGCCGTTGTCGTACTCTATCTCCATGCCCTCCCCCGAGGCGTAGGTTTCGTCCTCGGATATCACGTTTCTAAGAGTTTTGTCAAGATTCCTTCCCTTTGTTTCCCCCTCACCGACCTTTCTTATATTCCTGATTTTTTCTATTATGTCCACCCCCTCCTCCAGACTTTTCTTGGCCTTCTCGACGTAGTTCTCGCAGTCTTCGGGTAAATCAAAATCCTTGGCGAGTTCAACGTAGCCTCTTGTGACCTGCATCTTGTTCCGTATATCGTGACGGAGGAGGGAATGAAGGAATTCCCGGTCTTTCTCCGTCTTTTTCTTTTCGGTCATGTCCTTTGAGATTACAGCAACGCCCTTCACCTCGTCTGATTCAGGGTCCTTGACAGGGCTGTAAGTCCTTAGGGAACACCTGCCGACCGACTGGAATTTGTTCTCTTCTTTCTTTGATTTGCCGGTCTTGAGCACTTCCCCGATGTTTTCCATCAGTTTTTCTGAGTCCTCTTCAGGATGAATTTCCTGGATATTTCGGCCCGTAAGTCCATTTTCCTCGGAGTCCGGTATCCTTCCGTCCTCCTCCAGCCTGGAGAGATGTTCTTCATTGGCGAAAATGTAGTTTCCCTCCGGATCTATCATGTAGACGGAGTCGTCGGAGGCCTCTATACAGGCCTTGTACCACTTCTCGATGTCTTCGGGCATAGAATCTTGGGATTTCTTGTCCTCATCACTCATCGTCAAAACCTGTCCTTAGTTAATATACAAAATTTATAAATGTGGAGAAGCTACTTACTTCTCCAGCAGAACTACCCTGGACTTTTTCTTTCCGTCCTCGACTGTGTAGCCGGAACGGTTCTGTAGCCTCTTCGCGAAGTCTTTCACGTCCTCGTGGCTCGGCATCGAGTCTCTTGGCATCCGATCCTGCGAGTAACCCACGTGCATATAGCCCTTCGCCTCGACGAAGTCGAAGCCTGTTCTGTCCATGAGCTCTCCGAACTCTTTCGCCTTGTCCATGTTCACGCCTTCCATGCAGGTTATTCGGAGGACTGTGGTCGTGTTCAAGTCCTTGATCAAGTCCAGAGTTTCCTGAAGCTTGTTCCAGCTGTCCTCCTCGACGGGACGGCAATGTTTTTTGTATAGCTTCTTGTTCGGTGCTTCAATGGACACATATAAGTTCGTAGGGAGCTCCTTCAGTTTCCTTATCCTTTCGGGAAAAGTTCCATTGGTGACCAGGAACGTGGTGAAGTCTCGAGAGTGGAACTCCTGGATCAGGTCGGAGATCCTGGGATACATCGTGGGCTCGCCTATGAGCGATATTGCGGCCTGATTTGGTTTTTTGGCTTCCTCCAGCTTCTCCTCTGGCACGTCCTCGTTCCCGCCGAAGCCTGAGATCAGCTCGCGCTGCGCCTCGATACAGCCGTCCACGATGTCCTTTGGTTCGTCCACGGGTCCCTCCCACTCGGAAGAAAAGAAAGAAATGTCGCGCCAGCAGTGCCTGCACCTCTGGTTGCAGAGCAGGGCGGGCGTCATCTGGAGGCATCTGTGACTCTTGATTCCGTAAAACTTCTGCTTGTAGCACACGTCGTTGCATCGCAGCGACTCCTTCAGCCAGTTGCACGTGCGGACCGCCGAATGGTTCCCCACGAAGCGGTACTGCCTCTCTTCCAGTTCCCTTTTTCTCTCCTCGGAAAGCATAGGTAGAAATTGATGGAAAAGGTTAAAAGGTTTTGTGGAACAGAGTCAAGGGATAAACTATGACAAGGATGTGGATGGTCGATCCGGAGCTCCTGTGCAGACAGCATCTCCTGGGAGAGCACAACGAGCTGCACAAGCTGGTCGGGCATATCGAAAAAGGAAATACGGAAGTTGTAAGAGGGCATGCCGAGAAGGGACAGGTAGACACCTCCAGGATAAAGGAGAGGCACAAAGAGCTTGCGCGGGAGATGGAGGGGCGCGGCTTCGACCATGACACCCCCCTTGACTACGGGGACGAACTGGATCTGGGCTCCGTGGACCTGGAAAAGAATTTGGAGGACCTGAAAGACAGATGTGAGAAATGCAGTGAAAGAATTCGGGCACACTCTAAGAGCTAGTTCTCCTCATTAATCCGGAGATTTGTCAGGCGATCCGTACTTCTCGACCTCTTCTGCCTCGAGTTCTTCCTCAGTCATTTCAATTATCTCATATCAATACAGTGTTAAATCTTTTATACTTTGGGTTCGTCGAGGGGATAGGTTTCCAGAACTTCTTCGAGGAGTCGGGGCTTCAGCCCACTGTCAGTTCGTAGCCTTTCCTTTCTGCCCGCCGCTCCATGTCCTTCCTCGCCTCTCTCCACTCGTACTCTTCTCCGTTGGTTCCTTTGTATCGATGGGGAGTCACTCTCACCGTTCCGCCCCCTTCCTGGATGGAAGGTAAAAAGTTATGCTTCCCTGCGATTTCATGTAAAACTTCCCTTTCAACCTCATCTATAATCATTTTATCACTGATGATAATATCTTCCGAAAAAGATATAAGGCTTTCGTCGGCGCCAGATGCTCGAGATTACTCCTCGGGCTCGTTCAGTGAGGACTGCATGTCCCAGAGCTCTTTGTACAGGCCGTCTTCTTCCAGCAACTCTTCGTGCGTGCCCTTTTCCACGACCTTCCCGTCCTCCAGGCAGATAATCCTGTCGGCCAGCCTTGCAGTGCTCAGGTCGTGGGCTATCATTATCGTGGTCCTGTCCCTTATCAGTTCCCTTATCGCCTCCTGTATCTTTACCTCGGTTATCGTGTCCACGTCGCTGGTCGCCTCGTCCAGAACCAGAATCTCCGGGTCGTTGAGTATGGTCCTTGCTATGGATATCCTCTGCTTCTGCCCGCCGCTGAGCTTCACGCCGTCCTCCCCTACTTTCGTCTTGTAACCTTCGGGGAACTTCTCTATAAACTCATGGGCTGCGGCCTTCTTCGCCGCCTCTTCTATCCTCTCGTCCGAAGCGTCCGGATCCCCGTAGGAGATGTTCATCCTCACGTCGTCGTCGAACATAAACGTCTCCTGGGAGACTATACCCATCCTGTCCCTGAGCTCTTTCAGGTCCAGCTTTCTGACGTCCTTCCCATCTATCCTTATCTCGCCGTCGTCCGGATCGTAGAACCGGAACAGGAGGTTTACCGTGGTCGTCTTTCCGGAACCGCTTGGTCCGACCAGAGCTACTGTATTTCCCGGCTCCACTCTGAATGAGACGTCGTGGAGAGCCCTTTCATCTTCTTCTTCGGGATCGCCGTAGTGAAAGGTGACGTGGTCGAACTCCACCTCTCCTTCTATCTCCCCCACTTCCTCCGCGTCCTCGTCGCTGGTTATTCCTACGGGCTCCTCGAGAATTCCGAATATCCTGGAGGCGGATGCGGCGGCCCTCTGGTGGGAGTTGGTGACCCAGCCAAGCATCCTCATCGGCTGGTAAAACTGCCATATGTAGCCGTTGAAAGCTATCAGGGTACCTATAGTGATCACCTCTTCCATCACGAGGTAACCTCCGTAGCCTATGACTATTATCGTGCCTATTGCCACGGCGAAGCCCACGGCCGGGAAGAACTTGGTCCACAGCCTTATGGACTCCACGTTCGTTTCCCTGTACTCCTCGTTGACTTCTTCGACCCTCTCCATCTCGTAGTCCTCCCTTGCGAAGCTCTTTATGGTCTCTATCCCTGCCATGTTGTCGTGAAGTCTCCTGTTTATGTTTCCCACAGCTCTTCTCACGGCGTCCCATTTCGGCCTTATCTTCCCGACGAAGTGGTAAGTCATGAAGCCGATTACAGGTATGGGGACCAGGGTGAAGAAGGCGAGCTTCCAGTTCATCCAGAACAGTATCACTCCTATCAGCACAGCTATCAGCACGTTCCTTCCTATCTCCCTCATCGTGTCCGAGAGGAACCTCTGCAGCCTGTTTATATCGTTGGAGAGCTTCGACATCATCTTGCCCGTCGGCTGATCGCTGTGGAATGACAGGGAAAGTTCCTGCAGGTGCCTGTAGGTCTCCATCCGCAGATGGTATATCGCGTCCTGGGCAAACGTGAAGAGTAGGAAGTTCTGCAGGTAGTCGAACACAGCTTTACCGCCGTAAACTCCCAGGAAAACCGCGACCAAGGTCATAAGCAGTTCGTAGTTTCCCGGGATGATGGCCTCGTCTATTGCTATCCTCGTTAGGTAGGGCGGCATCAGGCCCAGTATGGTCGCGACCGACAGGGCGACGAGACCTGTAACAAATTTCTTCTTGTAGGGCCTGCAGTAGTACAGCAGCTTGGATATAGGTCTATCTATCCTCTTCTTCTGCTCCTTCAGCGGCGAACCTTCTACGGGTTTCCCGTGCAACCTTGTCACCCCAACTTTTTGTTTTAATTTAATTACTTGAAAGTTACAACTATAAAAAGTTTCGTGGGGGCAATTAATTTAAACTTTGCGACCCAATAGATGTCTATGGCTGAGAACGAAGGAGAGGAAAAACCTGATTTTAGCGATATTTTGGATCTGGAATACGAGGAAGCAGCGAAATGGATGGAAACCGGGTACAGAACCTTGGTCCAGAGAAAGGATATTTCCCCGGAGAACTACCTGAAGTCCGTCTTTGAGTTTATGTGTATGCAGAAAGTTCAGGATGAGATGGGGAAGGAGGTCGCCCACGAGAACCCCCAGGAACTGAACGAGAAGGGTTACAGGCTTTTCAAAGAGGAGCTGGAGAAGAGCGACGACCTCACGGAGCTCATCAGAGACTACAGCGAGGAGCTGGGCGAGGAGGACACCCGCTTCTCGGTCATGTACGCTATCCACAACTATGCCTCGGGAATTCTGTCCGATACCGCCGGAGGAGATGAGGCGTACAGGTAGGTTTTGGTTTTCCGTTTCAAGTTTCTCAAAACTTAAATATTTTAACGGATGAAGCCTACAGGAAATGTCCGAGGAAACCCAGAGTATATACGAGGAATGCCCTGATTGTGGGGCATCTGTTCTGGAAAAACCTGCCGAAGGGAAGATAATCTGCAGAGAGTCAGGAAAGATTATAGAGGATGGGCTGAAGGACAGGGGTCCCGAGTGGCGCGCTTACAGCAACGAGGAAAAGAAGGAAAAGAGCCGCGCAGGCCCAACCCCCACGGAGCTCAGGCATGATAACCTCTCCACGAGGGTAAGCTATAAAGACAAGGATTCCAGGGGAAAGGACCTGTCACCCGAGGAGAGAAGAAAAGCCTACAGGCTCCGGAAGTGGAACAAGAGATCCCGTGTAACTGAAGGTAAGGACCGGTCAGTTATCATCGGGAACCAGGAAATAAAGAGGATGTCTTCACAGCTTTCAGGTCACTCCCTTAATATTCCCAAGAACGTTCAGAAGGAAACCGCGAAACTGTTTAAAGAAGCGTCGAAGGAGGATCTACTGAGGGGCAGGTCCATTGAAGGATCGGCTTCGGCACTTCTTCATCATGTTCTCAAGAGGAATGACTTGCCCGTGACGTATCAGGACATCCAGGAGGTATCGCCCTGCGACAAGAAGGAGATATCAAGGATTGAGAGACAGCTTTCCAGGAAGCTCGGTCTACCTTCTTCTCCCCTAAGCCCCGAGGTGTTTGTACCCCGGTATTCGGATGGGGTGGGTGTCCCGGACCACGTCTCGAAGAAGGCAAAGGAAATTGCAAGGTACGCTGAAGAAGAAGACATTTCCAGCGGTAAGTCTCCGTCCGGGATAGCCGCATCCGCAGTATATATAGCTAGCATGATGGCCGGGGAAGATTACGTGACTCAGGTGGAGCTCAGCGACATCGCCGGTATTACGGAGGTTACCCTGCGGGACAGGTACAGGGAAATAGCTGAAGAGCTTGACCTTGAGGTGAACCCTTATAAAAATAAGGACTGAGTCTGTCTACTCTACTTTTATCCTCATTAGTTCTTCCGCTGCCTCCACGTTTTCGTGATACTCCCTTGCTTTCTTCAAAAGTTCTCCTGGATCTTTGTATCTTCTTGAGTAGTGGGTTAGCAGGAGTTTTTTTACATTTGCCTCGGTCGCCAGTTTCGCTGCCTCCGCCGCAGATGAGTGTTTGTGGCTTGCCTCTTCTGCGAAGGTCGCGTCGTGAATCAGTAAGTCTGCGTCCTCCGAAAACTTCTTTATGTTTTCCGTGGGACAGGTGTCTCCCGTGTAGATTACCTTTCTCCCGGAGGTGAACTCCGAGACGTCTTCAAGTTTTATCGTATTTCCTTTATACTTTATCTCGCCCTTCTCCTTCAGCTCGCCCATCTTTGGCCCGGGGTGGAGATCGTAGTTTGCGGCCTTGTCCTCATTTATATTCATCTTTCCCTCCTCCTCCAGTGAATATGCCACGGCGGGGATGGAGTGCTCTGCAGGCGTGGACTTGATGGTGTATCCGTCCCCTTCCACAACTGTTGTTTCTCCTTTGTCCTCGAACTCCACGTCCATGGCCTCCACGTCGAAGCCGAAGTCGTACCACGAAAGGTCCAGGAGTAGGGAGACGAACCGAGAAGCCTCCGGTCCATAGATCTCCAGTTTGCGCTCTCTACCCTCAAGGTTAAAGGTCTCTATAAGTCCCAGTAGGCCAGCGAAATGGTCCGCGTGCCAGTGGGTTATGAAGATCTTGTCTATTTTCATGAAAGAGAGCCCGGCCTTCTGTATCTGTCTCTGGGTTCCTTCACCACAGTCCCAGAGGAAAACGTCACCTTCCCTCCTGATCCATATCGCGGAGTGGTGTCTCTCCTTCGTCGGGACTATGGCCCCGGAACCAAGTATCACGACCTCGAGCGGCTTCATATCTGTCTCTTCAGAATTGTGCAGAGGAGATTTTTATACTTTGTAGAAAGGTGTTGGCCAGGAGCACCGTTCATTTTTGTAATACCCGAGTTTTAAGTTTGTGGTTCTCCAATTTATGGAAGAGGGTGTCGAGTGTGGCAAAAAGTTCCGAAGACAAGGTGGTGAAGGATCCTGTCCATGGGTTTATTGACCTTGACGGGATGCAGGTAGACCTCCTCTCACAGCCGGAGGTCCAGAGGCTTGCATGGATAAGGCAGCTCGGCCTCGTTTTCTTGATCTATCCGGGGGCCCACCAGACCAGGCTGGAGCATTCTATAGGGGCATCGTATCTCTGCAGTCAGATCGCCGACCGTCTGGGGTTGGGGAAGGATGAGAATAAGCTGCTGGAGGCTGCCGGCATGCTGCATGACCTGGGTCACGCGCCCTTCAGCCACGCCATCGAGCCCATAATGCCCGAGTCTCACACAGAGATAACAAGGAAGCTCATCCTCGGTGAGAGCGAACTTCCTGAGGAAACCGGAGTCCCGTCCACGCTGGAAGAGCACGGTGTTTCCCCCCGAAAGGTCGCGGACCTTGTCACCGGAGACTTCGAAGGTGAAAGGTATCTGCAGGATATAATAAGCTCCCAGATGGACGCAGATCAGCTGGACTACTTGGCGAGGGATGGGCACCATACAGGCGTTTCTTATGGCGCGGTCGAAGTGGAGTGGCTGATGAACGTCATGAGGATAAACGAAGGAAGGCTGACCTACCTTGAGAAGGGCCTGGACGGAATAGAGCAGTACCTCGTGGCAAGGGACCAGATGTACTCCAGCGTCTACAGACATAAGACCGTGGACATCGTCGAAGGAATGTTATTGAGAGCTGTCAAGAGATATGCGGAAGAGAAAGACATCAAGGACCTCCTATGGCTCACGGATGGTGAGCTCCTTCAGAGACTCGGATCCTCAAATCCCTATTCCAGGGAGATGGTAGAGAGGATAAGAAAGAGGAACCTCTACAAAGAAGCCTACGTCCTGAAAAGCACCGACCCCGAGGAGAAAAAAAGGAAAGTTGAAGACCTCAAGATCAAAGAAGCAGAGGAGTTGGAGAGAGAAATAGCGGACAGGGTGGGTCTGGAGGTAAAAGAGGTCATGGTCAATGAGCAGGAAGGTACTCTCGTTTCTGTGGAGCCACGCCTGAGGAAGTTTGACATAAAAATCACCAAGAACAATGGAGACGTGGTGCCACTCGAAGAAATTTCCGAAATAACCAAAGCGCTCAAGGAAGACGGACCTATGAGGAACCTCTTTTCCGTTTACACGACCCCGGGCAACAGGGAGAAGGTGAGGAGAGCTGTGAAGGAATTACTCTAACCCTGGGAGTGGCATAATTATGTGAGGTAGTTTTTGAGCTTACCGGAAGAGCTTGCTCCTAAGTTCATTCACTCTTTTTCTATGGAGCCCCTCCATGATCTCTTTCGTTTCAAGGATAAAATCACTCAACTCTTCCAGGTCAAGTTCCACGGACCTTTCCTTGAGGTTGTACTGGTTGTCTATGCGGAGTTCCTTGCTCTTCTCCAGCCTCCTGGTGGTTCCCTGTTGAAACACACCCTCCTCTTCGAGAAATTCGACCGCGGCTATTGTGCAGTCATGTATCTCGGATTTTACTCCAAGCCTTGAAAGGACAGCGGATACGCAGAAGTATTCCACGTAGTATTTAACAGTAGCGGCCCACATCCTCGAGCCGTCCATCACCTTTCGTAGAACTTTCAGACTTTCCTCCGCACTTCTGAAGTGATCCTCGGCAATGTTTTCACTTGGCTCAACCTTCTGAAGCCCGCTGCTCTGTTTTTTACACCATTCCAAATTCGCCATACATGTCACCGAAAAGCCTCACGAAGTAGTCGGAGCCACTGAGGATAATATGTTTCTTGTGTAGCTCCTTCTTAAATCTTCTGTCCAGCCCTTCCTTTCCCAGTACCTGGACCTTGTGAACCGACTTGTATGTATCGCCGAACTCTTTTAGAGTTTCGTTCAGCTCCTTTGAGTCTTCACCAACGACAAGTAGGTCTATATCGTTTCCTTCCCTGCCGACAGCATAGGATCCAAAGACGAGGAACCTTCCCCCTGAGAGAAAGGGTGCAGTTTTTTCGTAGAGCCTCTTAATCAGGGTCCTTTCTCCAAGGACCTCGTCCGCCCTCAGCTTCTCAGCTATGGATAGGTGGTGGAAAAACATGAAGCTTTCAGTGTTCAGACTGTACTTTTTATGTTTGCCTTTTCCCTCTATACGGAGGGTGTTTTCCTCCAGAAGTTCCTCCAGGTATCTCTTCAGGGTCTGGTGGGGTTTCCCGAGCTCCCTCTCGAAGTCAGCGAGGATCAGGCTCCGTCGGTAGTCATTCAGGTAAGGGAATAAAAGTTTCCATTTAGTAAGTTTTTCTACCATATCGTATATATAGTTACATCTCTTATTTAAATCTTAGGAAAGTTCCCCTACCCTACTCCGAGTCCCCTATTAGTCCTTGGAACTTCTCCAGCTGGGACTCGTAGTCCTCGGTACCCACGCTATCCATTAGTTTATCGATCTCTTCTTCCACTTTCCTTTCTACTTCGTCCACCTTCTCCAGTTGCCTTTCCACCTTTAGGTCGCGCTTTTCGGCCCATTTAACGATTTCCATCTTCTCGAACTTTTCCACCGCTTCTTCTTCTTTGTCTTCAGGAACCTCGTAAAGAAAGCCCGGGATTCCGTAGCCGTATTTCATTTCCCCCTTCAGCTTGTATCCAAGTTTTTCCTCCCCAAACCCTTCGGCTGACTGCTCGCTAATCGGGAAATTAAAGCAGACTTTGACCTCCCCCTCCTTCCAGTCGGGCTCGTACGGAGACATAGTAATACTAAAGGAGAAAAATTATTTAAGTCTTCCCGAGCCGAAGTTCTATATGCGTGTCCTCTACGTCTGCACGGGCAACAGCTTCCGAAGCCCCGTGGCGGAGGCACTGACCAGGAAATACAGGCCAAAGCTGGAGGTGGAGTCCGCGGGCACGGACCCCGCTTCCCATATAGCGGAGAACGGAAAGGAGCTGCTGGAAGTGGAGGGCGCTTTCGAATACGTGAAGCCGGACCCCGATCCGCTCAGCCAGAGGGCCTTGGACAAGGCGGACACTGCTGTAGCCATGAAAGACCGTCACAAAAAATATATCCTGGAGAACTTCGGGGCCGACGAGGAAAACATAGAGGTCTGGGACGTAGAGGACCCGATAGGCTTCGACGTGGACCCGGAAGAAGCCTTCCACGAGATAAAAGAGAAGGTTAGGAAGCTCTAAGGCTAGACCTTTCTCAGAATGTAAATCTCCCGGAACAGGTCCCCGTGAACCTTCTCCTCGAACCTTTTCTCAGTTTTAAGTCCTGGCGCTTTCTCCTTCAGAACCCCTTCCAGACCTATCTTCTTCGGAGCTCCTATCACACACTTTGCACCTTCCTTGAGCACCTTGCTTATCTCCTCCAGAGATTTCCCGTACAGGTTCTTGACTTCTTCACCTCCAACCTTCGCAGCCCGGCCGTAGGGTGGGTCCGTAACCACGGCGTCGAAACTTTCATTCCACCTCCGGCTCAGTTCCTGTGCATCCACTTTCTCCACCTCCCCCTCCAGACCGTAGTAGTCGAGATTCATCCTGGAGCCCGAGACCATCTCCGCGTCCAGGTCCGAGCCGTAGACCTTGCAGTCGATCATAGCCGCTTCTATCAGAATCCCTCCTGTGCCGCAGAACGGGTCCAGGAGCTTTCCCCCCTCTTCTACGCCTGACAGGTTTACCCAGCATCGGGCCTCCCTCGGCGGGAGGGAAATTGGCCTTGAAAAGGGGCGGACTGCAACTTTCCTCTGGTAGAACTCCTCCGGCTTGAACTCGTGGAACAGTTTTCCCGCGTAGATCTTGTTTCCACGGAAGAAGAAATAGATGGTCGTATCCGGATTCCTGAGGTCCACCTCCTTTATGTGTGGGTCCAGTTCTCCAAGTATTTCCTTTCTCCTTTCATCGAAGTTTCCAGAAAAATCCAGCTTCTTGAAACGACCGGCGAACTTTCCTTCGATATGTTTCTCCGGGTCGAACGGGAGCTCTTCGCCAGGAGAGAAGGAACCCAGGAACTTGAGAATGAGATGCGAGTACCCGAGCCTTTTCAATTTTTCCCACTCGTCAGTCTTCCCAGCGACTATTCTTCCGTCTTTCTCCTCGACTTCCGCGCCCAGACTCCGAAGCTCTTCCAGGGGCATCTCAGGGTGGAACCCACCGACGAGAACTAACAGCTCCATAGGCGGTCACATCTCTTCTATTTCCTTGATACCAAGGACAGAAAAAAGATTCCTCATCACCTCTATAAAAGCCTTCAGTACAACCTTCCGAGACTTCTTAACATCTTCTTCATCAGCCTGTATCACGGGACAGTCGTGGTAGAAGTTGTTGAACTCCTCGGCCAGCTCGAAGCCATACTTCGCCACAGGATGGGGATCATACTTCCCAAGGGCCTCTTCCAGCGCGAGGGGATAGCGAGCCATCTTGTCCAGCAGGTTCTTTTCCTCCTCACCGAGAACCAGGCTTTCAGGCTCATCGTCCAGCGGTTCTTTGTTCAGAATGCTGCAGGCCCGAGTCAAAGAGTACTGGAGATAGGGCCCGGTTTCACCCTCAAATCTCGTGGCCCGGTCTTTGTCGAATTTCATATCCTTTTCCCGGCTGTACCTCAGCATACCGTACCTTATGGCTGCATGTGCGACCTTTTCAGCAACTTTCTGCAGCTGGCTTTCCTCTAAGTCCTCTCTATTCTTCGCAACGACTTCGTAAGCCTCATCCCTTACTTCTTCTAGTACTTCCCTCGCCCTGATTATACGCCCTCTTCTCGTGGACATGCTCCCCTCGGGAAGTGAAACCATTCCGTAGCTCACGTGCTTGAGTTTATCAGCATCGTAGCCCAGTTTCCCCGCAGCCTTGAAGAGATCACGGAAGTACTGGTTCTGCTCGGAGGCGACGACGTAGATTATCTTTTCCGGATCCCATTTCTCCGATCTATACTTTATCGTGGCGAGGTCCCTGGTCCCGTAAACCGTGCTGCCGTCGGACTTCAGGATAACGAACTCTGCCTGTTCGCCTGACTCAGGATCCTCCTCGCCTAGAGGAATAACGACGCTCCCATCACCTTTCTCCACTGCGATATCCTTCTCCAATGCCTCCTCTAAAATCTCATCCGTCGTGCCCTCCATAACGTAAAAGGACTCGCCTATCCACTCGTCGAACTCCATGCCAAACACGGAGAAAGTTTCCTTGAACCTCTCGACGCTGACGTCCTTCATCTTTTCCCAGAGCTCCACAGCTTCTTCGTCTCCCTTTTCCAGTTTTTCAAATTCCTTCCTTCCCTTATCCCTCCACCTTTCCTTCTCTTGGCCCGAAAGCCCCGACTCTTTCTTCCCAAACTTCTGGTACAGGTCAAGGAGGTGTTCAATAGGCTCTTCCCGGAACTTTTCTTCGTCCCCCCACTTTTTGAAGGCATAGATGAGGTTTCCGTACTGCAGACCCCAGTCACCGAGATGCGTGTCCGTAATAAGACTCCAACCCCCCTTCTCGAGAACGCTGTTCAACGAGTATGAAAGGACGAGGTTCCTGAGGTGGCCTATATGCATGGGTTTCGCGAGGTTGGGCGCCACCTCGTCCATTATGGCGACCTTAGTTGCTTCCACTTCTCCGTACTCCTCTCTTTCCTCCAGAACCGCTTCCAGAATTCTTTTCCCGTACTCCTCCTCATCGAGGTAAAAGTTCAGGAAACCGCTCTTTGATTCGACTCTTTCAATCAGCTCCGGAAGTTTTCCGGTTCTTTCGGCGAGCTCTTCTGCGACTTCTTCCGGGGATTTTTTCAAATTTGAGGCGAAAGCATGGCAGGGCACAGCAAGAGTTCCTTTCCCACTGGACAGGCTGTGTAGCTCCACCTTGACCTCGGCTTTGCTTTCAACCAAATCTTCTACCAGCCCTTTGACCTCTTCCTTCAGATCTTTGAGCAACATAGAAAAACCTCAAGCCAGATCCTTCTCGAAATACTCGGCCATCTTCTTCCTGAGACCTTCTTCCTCCTGAAATATATGCAAGGAGTGGTCCGAGGTCGCTATCGTGAGACCATCACTTATCTTCTCCGCGAGGTGTCTCGGAACCCCTTCCTCCTGGAGGGTTTCCTCGTCTTCGTACAAAAAGTCCCGGACAAAGTCGAGTGCCGTCGTCCACTCCCTGAAGTACTCCGCGTACCACTTCCCGTCTTCCACCAGGAGGTTGTGCTCACCTTCGTACCTATGGATAAACTTCTCCGAGTTCCTTCTATCGAAGATGGGAGGACCCTCTCTCTTGTCCACCCGTGGGAGCTCGTCCACCTCCAGTTCCAGTATCAGTACGCATTTTTCCATGTCGCTCCACACGTCCTTCCTGAGAACCACAAAGCCCTCATCTTCCAGGACCTCCTCCACACGTCTGTTCATCTTTCTCATCTGTGGGTAAAGGACATCTTCGTGCACCTCCGGCGCCCCGAACCTTATCAGCATGAAGTCCGTGCCGCGCCTGTCTATCCTGTCCTGAAGCTCGTCCATGGATAGAGGCTCCGGCTTCTCGCCGAAGAACCTATCCCTGGTGGGATTTTCTAGAAACTGTCGGATCTTTTTCTTGAAGAGCAGAAAGTTTTCAGCAGAAAGGACGGATGCGACGTTTCTGTTCTTGTCCACGGGATCTACCACTATCAGTGCATCGCCCCCGAACTTTTCCCTTTTCAGATAGCCCTTTGATTTAAAGTAGTTTTCCGGGTCTATGACCTTTCCAGGTGTCCACTCCGCAGCCTTTTTTACAAGTTCTTTGAAGCTTCCACACTCGGCTATCAGTATCTCGCAGAGGTAGCCGGAAAAACCCCTTGTTCTCAGGTCGCTTCCATAGAGACCGTGTTCCTTCGTGAACTTTTTGAGAAGGCGTACCTCATCGCGCTGCTCTTTGCTTAGGTTCTCCTCGACCCATCTCACATGCCATGGAGTCCTGTCCACACTGCTCTTTATATCATCCGGCTCCGTGTCGTAAGCAGGAACTATATCCACCTTGTATCCCCTGACGTGCCCCTCCACATAGGGATGCTCTGCATACGCTATATCCCACTCCCCTTCCAGGCTTTCTACTATTTTCTTCCCTGCCTCCAGACCCCTTTCCTCCAGCTCATCCATCTCCACCTCTTCTTCGAAGAGAAGGAAAAGATCTATGTCTTTCTTGCTTTTGAGCCAGGTGTCCTTGGCTATGGAGCCGCAGAAGAGCGGTTCATATTCGTAGTCTTCCCTGTATTTTTCGGCAGTGTCTCTCAATGCCTGACAGGTCGCCTTCAAGCCCTTCATCTCATCTAACTCCGGACTTATTTCATCAAGTATGTCTTCCAGCACCTCGTCCATTCTACCAAGATTTATTTCTTGACGCGTCAATAAAAAACTAACTTCCTAAGAAAAACGACAATCGACGAAAACCACCCAAAAGTTTATATGTGCGAGAGAGTATATAGGCATGGATAAATATACCGCTCCATAGAAAAGTTTTTATACGAGCCCTCAAATCACTCCTTCCCAGTGAATACATCAACCCTAACTTTTAAATAGTAGGAACACGAAATCATATGTATTACTACTCGATGGTAAAAACTCTGTGATATTATGTCTGCACGTGAAAAAAAGGCGAAGACTCAGAAGGTATGTCCCGAGTGCGGGTCCACCAACTTCGAGGAAAACGAGTCTAGGGGAGAACTGACCTGTTCGGAGTGCGGTGAAGTGATAGAGGAATCTATGATCGACATGACTCAGGAGTGGCGCGCATTCGACGAGGAGCAGAGATCAAACAGGGCCAGAACCGGAGCCCCGCTGACGCCCACCAAACATGACAAGGGCGTGACCACAAAGATAGGCAAGGGTCCGGGCGAGCTTTTCAAGGTCAACCCGAACAAGAGAGCCCAGTACTCCCGTCTTAAGAAGTGGCAGTCCAGGATAGTCGAATCCAAGAACAGGAACCTTTCCTTTGCGCTTTCCGAGCTAAAGAGGCTGGTTTCGTACCTTGGACTTCCCCAGTCCGTACACAGGGAGGTCGCTATTCTGTACGAGAAGGCCGTGGATAAAGGCCTGGTCAGGGGCCGTTCGATGGAGGCGGTCGTGGCTGCCCTCATCTACGCGGTTGCCAGGCAACACAAGACTCCCAGGACGCTTGACGAGATAACCGAGGCCTCCGGCGTGGACAGAAGGGAGATAGGGAGGACTTACCGATACGTTTGCAGGGAGCTTGGGATAAGAATACTTCCTTCGCAGCCCGAGGACTACATACCCAGGTTCTCTACCATGCTCGGCCTTTCGGATGAGGCACAGGCCAAGGCTCTGGACATACTTGAGAAGGCGAAGAATCAGGAGATAACCTCTGGAAAGGGTCCCGTGGGTGTGGCCGCAGCTGCTCTGTATATAGCTGCGGTTCTGACCGGACAGAAGAAGACCCAGAGGGAAGTCGCCGACGTCGTGGATGCGACCGAAGTTACGATACGTAACAGGTACAAGGAGATAGTGGAGACGCTTGGCATCGAAGAGGAAGTGGAGAAGAAGGTCAAGGAGGACGAGAACAACAATAATAGCGATTAAATAGTTTCAAACTTTCAAATTTCCCTTGTGGGGTGTGGATTTATGAGAGAACTTCAGGAGGCTGTCAAAATCAAGAAGCCGACCGTTGTCAGAGAAGGCGATACCGTGGAAGAGTGCTTTATGTACAAAGGGATGAACGAGTGCTTCAACGACAGGTGTTTCTGGAAGAAGAACGGCGAATGCCCGATAGCCAATACTCTTGAAGAAGAGTCCGAAGGAGAACAGATCGAAGCCTCGTAGTCATTTCATGGCTTCTACAACTTCCTTGAAGGGTGCGTCCGTTTTGACGCCTGTGGTGGAATAGACGGACTCTGATGCCTCGTAACCCCCTTCCTTTAGTTCTTTTATAACTCCTCTGGTTTTCCTTACCTCCAACTTCTGTTTCTTCGCCACGTAGTGCAGGTCGTGGTGGAAAGGTATTTTTACGTCCTCCGATAACTTTTCTGCGAGCTCCGCTTCGTCGTAAAAGCTTCTTTCCCTGGCCTCTTTTGCGACATCCTTGCAGAACATCTCGTTGTTCAGCTTCCCCAGATAAACCTCCACGAACTCCGTTCTTTCGCCGCATTGTGGGCACTTCTTCACTATGTCTTTCTTCCTCCATCCACATGAAAAACAGTGCGAGATGTGTCCGAACTCCTGGAAGTTCTCCTGCACCTCCCTCGCGCCTTTCACCACCTCGCCAAAGATGCGTGCGTAGTGCTCCCTGAAGTAGCACAGCCTGGGATAGAAGGTTTTCTTGTACCGGCCGAGGCTTTCGATCAGGGCTGAGACCAAAATCCGCAGTCCAAGCTCCTTGTTGTAGCCTGTCTTCATGCTCTTCCTCCCGTACCGTCGCCTCGATACACGGGGATAGGTCCCGAAGAAGGAAGATGTATCTGTCGCGGTGATTCCGAGAAACCCCCTGCGTCTGATAGAGCCTGCTGCAGCGTCCAAAAACTCTGCCGGCGAGCCGAAGGGATCTATGTCTACGAAGTCGAAGTCCTCTTCCCGGAGCAGAACTGCAGCGTCCTCGTTTCTGACCTCACAGTCCAGCTCGTTTCTTTCCAGATTTTTGTGGATAAGCTCAATAGATTTTGGATTGGCATCGTTTACCCAGACCTCTGGGACCTCGGCTTCCTTTCCGTAGCGAATTCCACGGACTCCCGAGGCGGAAAGCGCGTCGCAGAGCTTTTCGGGCTCCACAACGGAAGCGACGGCTACGGAGAGGTTGCGATCGAACTCCATCTTCGGGTTGTAAAAAACCTCTTTATCGTAAGGTCTGCCCTCGTCCACTTCTATCTCGACTTCGCCTTCTTCCACCGTCTTCATGGCCAAGATTAGATTTTCCTCAAAGCTTAAAAAGAATTAGTCGTGCAGGTCCTTGGACATTATGATCTTGTTTACATATCCCCGTCTACTTTAATCCCATCCTCCACTTCGCCGACCTCCTCAAAACCCACTTTCCTGTAAAGGTTTATAGCCGGTTCATTGTCCTCGAAAGCTTCAAGCAGAATAATATCTATGTCCAGATTACTCTTGGCTTCTGGCTTCAGAAATAAGCGTCTCCATGAGCTTTGTGCCGAGGCCTTTCTCTCTCCATTCCCTTCTCAGAAAAATTCCCGAGGTTCCCACGTGTTCCTGGGCACCCGAACTTTCCCTACTCACGTTTGCAACCCCCATCCCTTCACCGTTCACTTCAAGGACCAGATAAATGCCTTCACCCTTGGCAATTTCTTTGAGGGCGCCGGCAACTTTTTCCACGGCTTCCTTACTGTCGATCTTTTCCTGCGAGCCTATTTTGGCACCTTCCTCCACCAGGGAGTTCTTCAGCTCCATATAGTCCTCCGCGTCCCTCATCTCTTCGTACCGTATCCTCGCCTTTTTCCCGTCAACTTCAAACTCCTCGATTACTTTTCCAGGGAGCATGGAGCTAGTCCTCCTTGCCAATGAACTCCTGGCCGTCCATGTAGGGCTGCAGAGCCTCAGGAATCTTCACGGTTCCGTCCTCCTGCTGATACTGCTCCACGATCGCGATTATCGTCCTGGACGTGGCGAGCGCGGTGTTGTTCAGCGTGTGCACGCAGCCCTCCGGCGCTTCGCCTTCCTTCCTCCTGTACTTTATGTTCAGGTCCCGCGCCTGGTAGTCCAGGCAGTTGGAGTTGGAACCGGTCTCGTGGTAGTTCCCGTCGGCCATCCAACATTCCGTGTCGTACTTCTTTGCGGCTTTGCTTCCCATGTCACCTGTGCAGACGTTTACAACTCTGTAGGCCAGTCCCATCTTCTGGTACAGCTTCTCTGCGTTTTCTTGTAATTCCTCGTGGAAGTCCCAGGAGTTCTCCGGCCTCGAATAGATAAACTGCTCCACCTTGTTGAACTGGTGTACACGGTACAGTCCCCGCGAGTACTTCCCGTGGCCACCACCCTCCCGTCTGAAACAGGGCGAGAAGGAGCAAAATTTCTTTGGCAGCTCTTCCTCAAGGAAGACCTCGTCTTTATGCATCCCACCGAGGGGATACTCCGAAGTAGGTATGGCCCACAGCTCCTTGTCCTCTATCTTGTAGGACGCCTCTCCCATCGAACCCTTTGCGCCAAGCATGGCCTCGTAGACATCCCTGTTCACAAAGAGCGGGGGCAGGACGAACTCGTAGCCTTTGTCCCTCAGAAAGTCCACGGCGAACTTCATTATCGCTCTGTCGAGCCTCGCGAGGTCACCCTTCATGTAGTAGAAGTCCGAGCCCGCGACCTTCGCGCCTCGGTCCAAGTCGAGGAGTCCGAGGTTTTCGAGTATCTCCGTGTGTATCTTGGGCTCGAAGTCAAATTCAGGCGGCTCCCCCCACCTTCTTATCTCCACGTTGTCCTCTTCACCCCCACCTCTGGGGACGGACTCGTGGAGTATCGCCGGTATCTTGGCAAGTTTTTTATTTCTTCTTTCCTTCAGCTTCTCTACTTCTGGCTCCAGGTTCTGTATCCTTGACTTTACTTCCCTCATTTCCTCTATCTCTTCCTCCGTATCCTCACCCTTCTTCTTGAGCTCTTCTATTTCGTCGGTTTTTTCGTTTCTTTTCTGGCGAAGGTTTTCCAGCTCCTGGAGCTTCTCGCGCCATTCCTCGTCCAGCTCCTGGACTCTGTCCACTATCTTCGTGGAGTCACCCCTTTTCTTCTGAGATTCTTTTACCCTTTCTGGATTTTCGCGTACTGTTTCAATCGACAGCATATTCCAACACCTCTAGATTTGATTTTCCATTTTAAAGTATTTTTTCAATCGGAAGAATTTTGAAGAGAAACGTCTGGGCGACCTCTGCCTCGTTACGCCCTCATAGATTGGCGAGTACCACTCATCCTTGGTCACCTGTTGTCCAATTTAGGAGGGGCCGAAATATATAAAACTTTTCCCCCACTCTTGAAAAGTTATTTAAAAGAAGGCGATAAATTTCTACAAGGTGTCAAGATGGTAACGCTGAAAGAGATACATAAATTCGCGGTGGAGGAGGGCATAAAAGAGGATCCAAGGGACAGAGAAAAGATAGAGGAAATGCTGGAGAAAAGAGGAGAAAAATACGAAGATCTTGAAGGTGTGAAGAAGGAAAAGTTCGATGAGGACAGGCTCGAAAATCCTTTCGACGACTCCAAGGTGATCTATGGCGGCGACGAGGATGTTAAAAGGGTTGCTGTAGGGATAGATATTGAGACCCAGGACCTTATTCTTATAGACAGGCTTAATGAAAAAGGGGAGGACATAGACGGTGCGCTAGCGCACCATCCCGAGGGCAGAGCCCTTGCGAACCTACATGAAGTCATGGGTCTTCAGATTGACACATTAGAGAGGGCAGGGGTCCCCGTTTCCCAGGCCGAAGGGATCGTACGTCCAAGAGCCGAAGAAGTGAAAAAGAACGTCCATGCCGCCAACCATCCCAGAGCGCCGAAGACTGCCGAGCTCCTCGATATCCCGATGCTAAATCTACATACGGTATGTGACAACCACGCCTACCAGTTTATGGAAGACTACCTTGAGGAGGAAGAGTTCGAGACGCTCGGCGATTTGATTGATGTTATCCTCGAACTTCCGGAGTATGGATGGGCCCTGGAATACGAGATGGGACCCGAGATTTTTGCCGGGAGCGAGAACAACAGAGCGGGGAAAGTCGAAGTTCTGGGATTCACAGGCGGGACCTCACTCAAGGATAATCTTATAGAAAAGATGGTTGAGTCAGGTATTGATACGATAGTGGTGATGCACGCTAGAAAAGAGCAGATAGAGAAGGCTAAGGAGGAGAACATAAATATAATCTCCGCAGGACATATGCCCTCGGATTCCCTCGGAATCAATCTTCTCTTGGACAAGATTCAGAACGAATTCGATTTGGAATTTTTCGAACTCTCTGGCTTCAAACGGGTCGAGAGATAATACGTTTAATCAAACAGTGATCCGTAAATGTCATCTTTAAAGTTTTTGGGTGGATGCAGGGAAGTGGGCAGGTCCGCAGTTCTTCTTGATACCGGTGCCGAGAAGATGCTATTTGACTACGGAATCAAGTTGAACGGCCCGGAGGAGGACGAGGGTCCTGTGAGCAAGCCCCAGAAGCCCGGCCTGAACCTTGACGGCGTTTTCGTTACCCACTGCCACCTGGATCACTCCGGCCTGGTGCCGCGCCTGTACAACCGCGGATACCACGGAAACGTCTACGCAACCGCGACCACCTTTGATCTGGCCAGGACGTTATGGGAAGACTCGATAAAGATAGCTCAGATGGAAGGGAGAAATCAAGAGTTCCTCGAATCCGATCTGGAAAAGACCGAGAAATATCGGAGAAGGATTGCCGTGGGACAAACGGTTCCCGTGGGGAGTTCTTCCGTCTCCATTTACGGCGCTGGACATGTACCCGGGAGCTGTTCCTTTCTTACGGACACCGGCGATAAAACCGTACTCTACACGGGCGATATAAACACCATAGATACCCGCCTCATGAAAGGCCTCGAGCCGAACTATCCTGACGTCGACGTACTGGTGACCGAGTCCACGTACTCGCAGATAAACCATACACCCCGGGAAGAGCTGGAAGAGAACTTCATCCAGAAGGTGAAGGAGAGATTGGACAAGGACGGCGTGGTAGTTGTACCCTCCTTTGCCATAGGTCGGAGCCAGGAGATGCTCCTCGTGCTGAGAAAACACGGAATAGATGCTCAGGTATACCTGGATGGAATGTCCGTGGAGGCCACAAAAAAGATTCTCCAATATCCGGAGTTCCTCAGAGAACCCGACGAACTGAAGAAAGCCTACCACGACGCGAGGACCCCCGAGGACGACGATGAAAGGAGGAAAATACTTGAGGGGCCGAGTGTGATAGTTACCACGGCTGGGATGCTGGGTGGCGGACCCTTTGCCTATTACATAAAGGAAATATATTCCAGGGAAAACTGCTCAATACTTATGACCGGTTATCAGGTGGAAGGGACTGCTGGGAGAAAACTTCTGGACACGGGTGTATACAAGCCTGGTGCGCTCGACCTGGACGTCAACTGCTACTACGAGCTTTTCGACTTCTCCGCCCACTGCGGTCGTGACGAGCTTTTCGACTTCGTGGACCAGGTGAATCCAAACAAAGTGATAGCGATGCACGGCGACGAGACGAAGGATTTTGCGCAGCAGCTCAGGGACGAAGGATACAACGCAGACTCACCGAAGAATGGGGAAGAAATAAAGATCTAATCATACCGGTCGTATAAAAGCCCACTCATTTTCGAGGCTTCTTTCCGTGGGAGTTCTTCCACGGTATCTTCCAGCATGTAGATTTCTTTATTCCAGAACTTGGAATTTCCTCTTATGCCCATCGACCCCTTTCTGTACCCCTCCTTAATTTTACCCCTTATCATGCCTTGTTTATCGTATTCCTCTAGGGGAATATCAAAACCCCCTGGCATTTCTTCGTAAAATTCCTCCTCCAGAGATTTCAGATCCCCCTTGAGGTGGACTAGCCCGTCCAGTATTTCTCCTGTTTTACCTTCTTCGTACAGATGACTCGCCACTAAAATAGATATTTCTCCCAGCTGACTTCTCTCTTCCCTGCTCGTCGTGAGGATCTTTCCGAGGTTTTTACGGAGAGGAGCAAGCTTTCTTCCCGTCTCTGACCGGGTGAATTCTATTAGCTTCTCCCTTGCGTCCGTCCAGTCAGGTTCGAGGCTCCAGGCCTGGAGGCATTCTTCCAGCACCTCCGAAACACCCTCTCTAGGCTCGCGACCCCTCCGTTCTTCTTGGGAAATGTACGCGCCTGTCGCCATAGCCGAAGCCCTACCCTCTTCACCCTTGTCCACGGGTATGAAGCCGACGGCAGATGCCACCTCTTTCTCGGGTCCATGCGATTCCTCAAAATCGTACTTCTCTCCGAGTTTTTCGCAGGCTTCCTGACAGGCTTCTATTATTTTCAGAATTTCCTCTTCTCCCTTGATTTCGTTTCCCTCGGCCCCCTCCCCGAACTCCGCTTCGCCCCACTCCTCGTAGCATTCAACATCTATATGATTAGTTTCTTCATCCATAATTCCCAAGAGTATAACTCGTGGAAAGATTTAAATTTGTCCGTGATCGGAGCCGCTTTAAATTCCCATCTCCTTTTTGAGAAAATTTTTTAAACCGAAAAATCGATATATTATTTAGTTTAGTTGCCTGAGAAGCAGTGTGGGGTAAGATAAGATTTTGAGCAGCCATTCGAAATCAGAAATGGTCCGGCTTCTTCAAAAAGATGCTTCCCTCTTCTTTCCACGTTCCTATTCTCCCGTCCAAAATCCTTACAGAAGTAAAAATCCTTCGAGGTGTTTCCATCCAAACCAATTGTCTTGAAAGCTCTACTGAAAAACCCACGGAAGAAATTTATGTTATACCCCTTATGGACCATCCCCATGACGTCAAAATCCTCCAGGAAGAGTGCAATAGGTTGCTAAAAAACGGGTACGACACTGTTAAGGGTAAAATTCCCTTTTTTGACTACTCAGAGAAAAAGGGTAAGCAAACTGAAGGTGAGATAGACTTGGCTGGTTTCAAGTTCGGCTCCGACGAAATTACGGTGGTAGAGGGAAAATGTATCAAAAATCGGCACACAGTCAAAAGCGCCTTGGAACAGCTGAAAAAGGATAGAAAATACCTGCACAGGGGCAATGGCCATTTCCCTGATATACAGGAAGAGATGTCGAAAATCAACATGGACGAGGTAGACATTTCCTACGTAATGGCCTATGGGGAGAAGGAAGACGAGGGTGATATCTGGAGCACTGAACTTTCCAAGAGGCTTGAACTGGCCGAGGAAGAACTTCTTGAGGCCAGTATGAAGGATCTGGAATATATGTTGAGCTAGTTCCGTCCCTCTACTCCAGATAGACCTGTCCGAACCTCTTGTCCCAGGTGTGAAAGTCCTCCGTATTTGCATCCTCCTTCACGTCTATCATCTGCACGACCTGCGAGTCTATCTCGTCCAAGTAGTGAACTGCAAGGGCCTCAGGGAACATTGGTTCCTTTACTGCGCCATTTTCTTTTTCCCCGTGGTGTGAAGATATTATGTGCAGAAGCTTGTGTTTCAGGTCTTCCGGAAATCCTTCAGTTTGTTCGATCCTTTTGGAGAGTATTTCCTGCCCTAGGGGTATGTGACCCGTCAGAAGGCCGGCCCTGGACTGCTTTATATTGGTGGTGACCTTGAACTCCTCTATCTTGCCTATGTCATGGACGAAACACCCGACCTTCAGCAGGTCCAGGTCTAGCTCGGGATGCCTCTCCTGGAGGGTCTCCGCAAGCTCTATCATGTCTAGAGTGTGTTTTAGCAGGCCGCCGAGGTACGCGTGGTGGTAGTACATCGCCGCCGGAGTCCTTTTCAACCTTCCGACGAAGTCTTCATCTTCGAGGAGATCCTCCATGAGCCTCTTGAGGTGGTCGTTTTCCAGGTCCTCAAACTTTCCTCTGACTTCTTCCAGTATTTCTTCCACGTCTCTTTTACTGCTTCCTACGAAATCCTCTATCTCGTAGTCCTCCGTCATCTTGAGGTTCCCTTCCTCCACGTTTATCTGGAGGTTGTTCTGGAAAACGGACGCCTTTCCCCTGATCCTTACCACGTCCCCTGGCGATATAGAGTCCAGCAGCTCCTGGACCTTTTCCCTGTCCGAGCCGCCCCAGAACTTTGCCTCTATCTCGTCCGTCCTGTCGGCCAGTCCAAGTACGAACATGTAGCCCTTCTTGTATTCGCGCAGAGGTTTCTTGTATTTGACCGAGAACTTTGAGTCTACCTCCATTCCTTCCTTTAGGTCTTCGATGAACTGCTCCTTCATAAGCCCCACACACGTATTTATCCTTTCCAGGGAATAAAAGCTTTTTCTCCTCGGAATTTTTTTATATCCGCGCCCCAAAATTTATGCTGTGGTGTTATGGGAAAGAAGGTGCTTGTGATCGACGGCGGTGGAAGGGGTAACGCGATGGCGCACGCATTTTCGAAGAGCGAGAAAGTTGGGAAGGTCTACGTGGCCCCAGGTAACGCTGGAGTCCATGAATACGGCGGCGAGGCGCTACCGCTGCAGGGAGGGACAAAAAAAGAGATGATACCCGACCTGATAAGGAAGGCGGAGGGCATAGGCGCGGATCTCGTGGTTCCGGGACCCGAAGGGTGGCTGTCCGTCGGGGTGGTCGATTCCTTCCACGAAAAAACGGATATACCCGTAGTCGGACCTGCCAAGGAGGCGGCCTTCCTGGAGACGAGCAAATGTGACGCCAAGGACTACCTGGACTCGATAGGAGTTCCTGTCCCGGAATACAGAAATTTCAAGGACGAGGAGAAAGCAAAAAAGTGGGCCGAAAAGTTCTACGAGGAGAACCCTGACAAGGACCTGGTCCCCAAGGCCGACGGCATCGCCGCTGGAAAAGGCGCCTTCGTCTGCAGTTCCCTTGAGGAGACGCTTGATTCCATAGACAAGATAGCGAGCAAGGAGTTCAACCAGGAATACGACGGAGCCGGGAGACGGATAGAAGTGGAGGAGAGACTGTGTGGACAGGAAGTATCTTTCTTTGTGATAACCGATGGCGAGACAGTGAAGCCTTTCGGCACTGCCCGTGACTACAAGAGGAGGTTTTCAGACGACGACCATTCCTTCGTTTACAAATACTTCGGCGGTTTGAATCCGAACACAGGAGGAATGGGTGCCTACTCTCCCCAGGAGCTGAGTGAGGAGTTGGAGGGAAAGATTATGGAGGAGGTGGCTGTGCCCACGGTCAGGAACCTCGAAGAGGACTACGTGGGCGTGCTCCACTTCGTCCTGATGATCGTGGAGGAGAATGGGGAAAAGAAGCCATACGTCCTTGAGATAAACGTGCGGGACGGTGACCCCGAAACACAGGCTAGGTTGCCGAGACTGGAGTCGGACATATACGAGATCTACAGCTCCTTGGCCGCGGGCAACCTGGAAAACATGGAGATAAACTGGAAAGACGAATATTGTGTGGGCATCTGTGCAGTAAGCGGAAGACCCTGGAAAGACGAGAAGCCCGTGACTGGCTATGCTGGATACCCAGGAGATTATTACAGCAAGCAACCGATATTTCTGACGGGGGAGAAGGATAAAAGGATAGGTGAAGAAGGTATAAGCAAGTACGTGGACGGTTTCGTCTACCACAACGGGACCGATCTTCATAATGATTTTCTAAGGAGCAGGGGCGGGAGGGTTCTCACCTTCACGAACACGGCCGAAACCCTTGAAAAAGCTAGGAGGAAGGCTTACGAGGACCTAGAAAAGGCTTTCTTCAGCTTCATGGATTACAGGAAGGACGTTGGAATCTAAGCCTGGTCAAGACCGGATTTTCTGTCCATTACCTTTTCCTGTATGTAGAACATTATCTCGTCCCTGAGATCGGTCCCCGTCAGCTCGCAAGCTTCGTCGTCCGTAACCTGTATGAGGTCTATCTCCACTACGTAAATACCTTTTTCCGAAAGTATCAGGTCTACATCACAGAGATCGAAACCGGATACCTTCGCCGCCTCCAACGCTATTCCTCTCACGTCTTCCGACGCGTCGTACTTGCGCTTCTTTCCTCCCGAGCCGGGGCTGGCTCTCCATTCGTCTTCCTCGGGTACAAACTTCATGGAAAACGTTTTGTCGCCCACCACGACTATTCGTACGTTCTTCGTTTTCCCCTCTATAAAGTCCTGAAGACAGATGGACTGCTCGAGCATCTCCAAGGTATCCATCAACGGCCTGAGGTCCTGTTTTTCGGAAGCTCTCATAACCCCTTTACCTCCGTAGCCGGACAGTAGTTTGACCGCGACAGGATATCCCAGGCTTTTTGTAGATTCTACGGCTACCTCGGGCGACAGTGCGTACACGGAGTCGGCGACCGGGATACCGTTTTCCCTGAGCCTCATCATCGTGAGAAACTTGTTGGACGCGACGAGCCCCGAGTCGGGTTCCATCTGCATGTAAACGTTGTTTTCCTTTAAAATTTCGATAATTTGCTCCATGAAGAAGAGATCGAAGTCGTGGATCCTGAGATAGACGGCGTCAAAATCACAGAGGTTCGCATCCTTGTACATAGCCTTGTTACCTTCCTCGTCGAAGACGTACCTGAGACCTTCCACAGGAAGCGCAAGAACTTTATCGAAATACTTTTCGGCCTTCTCTATGAGTTTGTTAACGGGCAAATCATCGTTGTAAACTATAGCGAGCTTCATTCTTCCCCCTTCAAGAGTTCTGCAGTTTTTCTGTACACGTCCTTTCCGGATATGTTTTTGAATCGATCCAGGTGTGGCCGGGAATACATGTTGACCACTTTATTTCCAACTACCTTCACCCTGCAAACCTTTGCTCCGATGGAAAGTCTCGCCTTTTGAACAAGGTCTTTTATATCGGATGGTGCCTTGTGATATTTTTCATTACACTCTCCTTCCTGGAGATCCCACCTTCCCTCGTCAGTCATCTTTATACTAATTACTTCGTCCCCTATAACCAGACAGTCGAAGACCTCTCCGTAAGCGAGCTCCTGTAGTATTACACTTTCTTTGCCGTAGTCAAGTGAGCCCATGAAATTTTCTGCTTCCTCTTTATTTTCCAGAAGGTTTGAATCCTTTTTTATGAAACCCGTGTACTTCCTTGCGACCACGGGATAATCCAGGCTGGTCATTCCCTTCAGGCCTTTCTTGGAGCCCAAGGACACGGCGTTTGGTGTATTTACGTTTTTCTCATTCAAAACCTTGTAGAGGTACTGCTTTTTCGTTAGTATGTAAGCAGAAAGAGAGTCCAAGTTAGACCGGACGTTTTTCTCCACCATCTCGAGCAGGGCTCTCAGGTATATCACTATATCCTTTTCAGTAATCACCAGCAAAGAATCGAAGCTTTTCGCGTCCATCCCGTCCACCAAGACGTTCTCTTCGTCGATGAGATTAACTCTTGTCTGGGAGAGTTTTCTGTGTTCAACCCTTTCAAAGTGGGGCTGGAACTTCTCTTCAAGGTCATTTTCCTCGCTCAGAATTAACAGGCTCATGAGACTCATTGAGGTTTATTTCTCGAACTCCCAGAGGTCCTCCTCCTCCCTCCATCTCTCCACGAAGTCGGCCATGGCCCTGGAAGTTACGGTGTCCGAAGTTTTAGCTCTTCTCATTATCTTTGAAAGCTGAAGCTCCATGCTCTTGGAAAGGTCCTCGTAGAGGCCGGGTTTGGAGTATAGAAGCTCGTTTTTTATTCTCCATGAAGCTGTCGTTTCCTCGGGGGAAAGCAGCACGTAACCCGCCTCTGAATCGTATTTTTCCATCGCCGAGAGCAACTCTTCGTGATCCACATAGTAGACTCCTCCTGATTCCTCATGTGGATCGGCTACAAGTACCTCGTCTCCCTCTACGGCCAGGCAGAGCACGTAGTTTATGGACTCCGTCTCGGGAAAGATCACGGACTTGTCGAACCGTAAGAGTATCAGGGCACCGTCGTTCAGCCAGGCCTTTAGTTCGTCCTGAAGGTTCGTTATTCTTTCAAGTGGTATCCGGGAAGTTTTGACCTTTCCTCCCGAAAGCTCTTCTACTATATCCCCAACTTCCTCCTCGCTTACATCTTCCGGTGCTTCTTTTCCAAGCTCTTCTCTGGAGACCTCGTGTCCGAAGAAGCCCAGAACGACTTCCATCGAGGCCAGATCGGCCTGGGAACTGTTTTCACCACTGAAGTGGTCCAGGATCTCTTCAAGCGTGTCCACCTCCGCTTCGCTCCTCTTCAGTAGAATCTCCTTGTCTTTAAGTACGGAGTTGGGTATCTGCATGAAGTATCCGGAGTCCGTGGATATTGTAGTTGTAAACCTCGATATGTCCTTTATTTCTCCCCTCTCTTCGCCTATCTTGACCCGTCTCCCCGACTTGATAAGCTTGGAGCCCCGGAGATACACCCCAGAGGAGTAGTTAACAAGCAGGTCCTTGAATCCAAAGAAGAAAATGAGTGCTATAATAAAGACGAGGGCGTAGGAACTTGCGGTGACCATACCTTCCAGAAACCTTTCGGATATTCCGGTGTAGCTCAGGCCTACACTCACCACAAAGAGGTACAGGAAGGCGCGCACCCCCATCTCGGCCATCTTCCGGAACTTGGGGGTCATGCCCATCGCCCTTTCCTCTCCTGTGAACCTCTTCAGGAATTTTCCAAAGGCATGGACCACTAGGTTGACCAGGAGGAAACCGAGGGCCACCAGTAAAAGCGCCGTGAGTATCGTTGGGAGGGCCAAAACGAACCCTTCAACTACTTTGCCTACCCCCGGAGTGTTCAGCACGAGAAGGGCTACGGAAACAGCAACTGCAAGGATCACGGCCTCCACTGCCCTTGAGCCGGAAGTTTTGGAAACCTTTATCTCCTCTACATCGCCCTCGGCCGCATTCTTTTTGATCCACTTCCTGACCTTCGGGGCTATCTTGATGGCGAGAAATCCAATCCCAACTATTAGCAAAGTAAGAATTATCCGCATTTCAAGCGACGTCACGAAAGAGGTCAAAATTCCCCCCATAAACAACCCCGCTTTATGGCTTACTTTCCTTCCATGTATAAATACTTTTTTATTATCTTGTGGACAATTCCCGGTCTGACATTTAAATATCAGAGGTTCCGTTTAATGAATATGGGGGGACTTACCGGAGTTTACCTTTACGAGAAGGATTGCTACGACACACTTTTGCATTCAGCGTTCCATCTCCAACACCGCGGTACAGAGTCCTCGGCACTGGATACATTTAAGTCAAAGGCCTCCAAAAATGTCAGGGCGGGGGAGGTTAAAAAGGCCTTTTCAGGTGCCGAGGGTGCTGAGTTCTCCGGGAACTACGGACTGGCCTCTGTATCCGGTGGGAAAACGGGGTTCATGAGGCTTTCTTCAAAGATGGGCAAGTTTTCCTTGGCTTTCGCGGGCAGGATAACTAATTCCAAGGAGCTCAAAGACGAAATGAAAAGGTCCGGTGAATCCTTCGCGAAGGGAAACACGTCCGAAATCCTTGCCAGACTTATATCCAAGGGCAAGGACGTGGTCGACGGTATCAAGAAAATGAGCGAGGAGGTAGAAGGCTCTTACACCATCCTGATACTCAACAACGGCTTCCTTTACGCCACGAGGGATCCTCGGGGAATCCTTCCACTCGCCGTTGGGAAGAGGGAGGACGGTGTCGCGGTGTCCTCCGAGTCCCCTTCCCTTGTGGAGCTGGGGTTTGACAATTACAGGGACGTGGAACCTGGTGAAATACTCAGGCTTGGTAAGGAAGGAGTGGAAAAGGTTGGCCAGCTGGAGGGTAGAGGACGGGCTCACTGTGCTTTTGAGTGGATGTATACTGCGAGGCCCGACTCAGTCATCCAGGACGTGGAAGCTATGGGAGTCAGGAGGAGGGCAGGGAGACGTCTTGCTGAGGTGGACGACGTGGAAGGAGACAAAATAGGTCCGGTACCACAGTCCGGCATAGGCTACGCTATAGGATATCATCAGGGCAGCAAAATTCCGTACGAGGATTTCTTCTACCTCAACCGTTTCTCCAAAAGGAGTTACATACCAGCGGATCCCGAAGTCAGAGAACAGGTCGCAAAGGAAAAGCTCTCCGTTATCAGGAGTTCGACCAAGGGGAAGAAACTCGTTCTGGGGGAGGACTCCATAGTCAGGGGAAATCAGATGATAAGGTTGAGGGACACTCTGAAAAAGAAGGGTGGGGCAAAGGAGGTCCACGCCCGCATTGGTTGCCCTCCCATCACGGAGCCATGTCCATATACAGAAACCACGAACAAGAGGTCTAACCTTATCTACAACCGATACAACGGATCCGTAGAGAAGATATGTGAAAAACTCAACCTGGACTCTCTCACGTATAATTCGCCACAGGATGTGATCGATGCTATAGGTCTTCCCAGGGAGGAGCTCTGTATGGGATGCCTAACGGGGAATTTTCCGACCCAAGGTGAAAGATGATAGACGTTGATGGGAGCTACAGAGAAGGTGGCGGGCAGATAGTCAGGACAGCACTTTCCCTGTCCGTTTACACGGGGAAACCAACGAGAATCTACAGGATAAGGGCGAACCGGCCGACTCCAGGACTTCGTCCGCAACACGTCAAGTGCGTGGAGACCCTGGCCGAGCTTTCCGGAGCCGAGGTCGAGGGCGCGAACAAAGGCAGTGAAGAAGTGGAGTTCGCTCCCGAGAGTTTCCAGCCCCGGGACATGACAGTGGACATAGGGACGGCCGGCTCGGTAACCCTTCTTCTACAGTCACTTCTCGTCCCGATGCTACGCTGCGACAGGAAAATGGAGATAAGGATAAAGGGAGGGACCGATGTAAAGTGGAGTCCATCCGTGGACTACATAAGGAAGATCTTGCTACCTATTCTCAATGCTCATGGATATGACTGCGAGCTTGAGTTGAAGCGGAGAGGATACTACCCTAAGGGTGGAGGAGAGGTGATATTCAGGAGTAAAGGGTCGGATTTGAAGCGGTTCGACCTGACGGATAGAGGTGAGATAAGGGGGGCAGGTGGTATATCCCACGCCTCAAACCACCTAAGTAAAGCGAATGTCGCTGACCGTCAGGCCGAGGCTTCAAGGAAAGCCCTACGGGAAGAACTTGAGGTGGAACCACGAATCAAAGCTAATTATTGCGACGCTCAATGCCCCGGCTCAGGCATTCAGCTCTGGTTAAAAACCGAAAACTCCCTCATCGGAGGAAACGGCCTCGGAGAGAAAGGGAAGCCTGCTGAAAAAGTTGGGAGGAAGGCCGCGAAAGACCTCCTGAGGAACAAAGAAGTCACAGTGGACAGGTACGCCGCGGACCAGCTCCTGCCCTTTCTCGCTATAGCTGGCGGAGAGATCAAAGTAGCAGAGGTTACGGATCACTTTCTGACGAACAGATGGGTGGTAGAGAAGTTCCTGGACCTGGACTTCTCTATGGAAGAAAAATTAATACGGATCTCTTAGGTCCTTGAAGACGCCTTTCTTTTTCCACACTTCCTCTATCCAGTTGTTTGGTACATCTCTTGTCTCAACTATTTCCAGGCTTTCCCCCACCTTCATCCTTCCCTTCCTCTTCTTCTCAAGCAGATCGGAGAACACTACGCTTCCATCTTCTGTTTTAAAAAATCCATCCTGGTTCTCGTAGAGCGGTCTCACCGTGAATTGATCTCTGGTGAAGAGAGGGTCCTTCCTTTCCGATTTAAGTTTGACGATAACGGGACTTCGGGGTTGTAAACCGTCTATTTGCTCCAGTGCCCTGTAGTTCATCCCTATATCCCGGTCGGTCAGATACTCCGACTCGGAACATCCGCCGACTTTTGATATATATCGCATCCGAGTAACTCTAGTAATATCCGGAAGCATACCTTGATGTTATACCTGAAAGTATTTTAAGCTTGGGGTGTTGCGGTTATACAGAAAAAGAAATAAAGGAGGTTTACTCGACCTCTATCTCCTTGCTTTTTTCTTCTTTCTTCTCCTTCTTGGGCATTGTCACCCTGAGAACACCGTCCTCCATCTCTGCCTCGGCTTCCTCCTCTTTTACGCCTTCTGGAAGGGCTACAGTCCTCTTGAGGCCTCTCTTGCTCCGCTCGCGCCTGTAGTAGTTCTCGCTTTCTTCCTGCTCTTCTTTTTCTTCCTGAGCAGAGATCATCAGTCTGTTGTCCCTGGCCTTCACCGCGACGTTTTCCTTGCTTATTCCTGGGAGATCAGCCTCTACAACCATGGTACCGTTTTCCTCGCGGACGTCTACTGGAAAGCCTCTCATGGTTCCTGCTGCCCTGGGACCTCTTTCCCAGAAGTTCTTCATGAGCTTGTTCATCCTCTCCTGCATCTCTTCGAGCTCCTTGAAAGGATCTTTTATCGGCATCTATAATCACCTCCACGAAAGATTTAGTAGGATTTTGTGTTTACGTAAATAAAAATTACATTTATGATATTTAAAGGTTTCCTAACAGACAGTAGTTGAGAAAGTAGAAATTCAAGACCCTGAAATTTCGAATTTCTGGCCATTTTTAGCCTTATTTTCCAGAAATATAAAGAATTTCAACATATTCTGTATTGAAGATTATGGGAAGGAAGAAAAGTATCGTGATTTGAGGGATAGCCTCAGAATACCTCCTTTATCCTTCGGTAGAGTTCTCTGGTCCCCCTCTTGGAGGATAAGACTTCTGGGAGTTCTCTGTCCAAGTCGGCACACAGGAAGAGTTGCAGTACAACGCTATCCGCATCGTCATACCTCTCCATGATCTCCTCGTCGCTGATTTCTCGATAGACATCCGGCCGCTCTTCTTTCAGAACCGTATCGGGATCTCTGTAATCGGTTTCAAAGTCAAGACCAAGATTTCCCAGCTCCTCTTTGAGGGATTCCTCCGGACTCTTGGATAGAGAGGAGTAAAGCTTGCCCACGAGTTCGTCCTTTTCCCTTAGATCCTCTTCCTTCCTCTGAACTTTCTCTCGAGATTCCCGTCGGCTGTTGCGCGAAACCTCTTCCACAGCCCTTTCGAAGACATCAGGTTCGAAGTTATTGTTCTCAGGAAACATGGTATTCAGTAATACCCTTAACTATTTTAATTCTTTTGCCTTCCTTCTAAAATATATCCACCGAGGTCTTGACGACTTCGTTGGTAGATTTTTACCTTCTTAACTACTGACAGACCGGTAGCTGAGAAAGTGCTTGAACAGCCAATTCCCGGGGAAGTGATGGGTTTCCTCGCTGATTAAAGCAGTTCCTCCTCGAGAAACTGGCCGTGAAAGATACTGTCGATCTTGTCTTCTTCCAGGCCGAACTTCCTGCCGATTTCCTTTCCAGTCTCGTAGTTTTCATCTCTGAATTCTTCTGCAACCGCCCCGGCAGCGGCTCCTTTGACTCTATCCTGGCCCAGATTATTGTACTCGGCAAAATGGGCGGCAAAGTAAGGCTTGTCGTTTTCAATCGCTTCCTCGTAAATCTTTTCAAGATCCTTGGACATTCTATCATGAATTAGTTTAACACGGGAATTTAAATTTTTAATCCCTCTTTCATTTTTTACCACAGGCCCCAAAATAGAAGGAATCCATCCAACCAGAAATGTTTAACCCCGGAGTATTTTTCGCGCGGCTTCCTCTGCCCTGTAACTCCTGCCTTCGCAGACCTCCTGAAAAACACTGAACTGTTTCCCGGTGGACTCCAAGAAGTTCCTGTAAGTGGGAGGTATCAAGTCCTCCAGTTCATCCCCCTCAAATGGGAACATGGCTCAGGGCCTCACTCCATCTATAGTCCTCCGGGAATATATAAGTTACTGGCCAAGAGGTTCTACTCGAATTCTTTCCGCAGTTCGTCCAGTTTTCCCTGACCTTCCGGGTCCAAGTTTCTGTAAATTCCTTCCATAGTACTGGGGTCTTCCGTCACTATTTCCCCTCCTTCTCCGTAGTGCTTTTCAATTATCTTTGCACATTTCTCCTGGTACTCTTCTGGAACATCTAAACTCCTGTCTATAGGGTCCTCCTCAACGGAAATAATGGATACGTCTTTCCTACCTTTCTTCTCGTCTTCTCCCGGAACTCCTCCAAAAAGACTCATAATTTATCACGATATAGTAATAACATTTCTACTATTTAAAGGTTATGGTTAATGGTCTTTGGACCCTGTTCCGTGAGAGATTTTTATACTTTCTAGCCGCTGGCATACCGGTATAACTGCTACATTTCCCCCTTCTCTATACACCCAAGCCAGAAGAAGCTTCCTATAAGTATGAGGAGAACGGCCAGAGGAATTAGTAGGGCACTGTCAGATATGCCGAGTTTTACTTCGACTAGGAGCAATAAAAATCCCAGTACAACCAGCGCCTGTGCAAGCCTTCTCTTTCCCGTCATATTTCCCGGAAGACCTTTGAAGTTATATAGGTTATTGTCTCCCACAACTTATATCTTTGGGCGAGATTTCATTATTTTTTTATACAACGAATTTGAGAGTAGAACTGTATGCTCAAGAGGGAAAGCTGGAAGACCAGACTTGGCTTCATATTTGCTGCGGTAGGAAGCGCTGTAGGCCTCGGAAACGTCTGGCGTTTTCCCTTCAGGGTAGGTGAAGCGGGCGGGGCGGCCTTTGTAGCAATATACCTTGCCTTCGTATTCCTGATAGGTTTCCCGGCGATTCTTGTCGAATTTGTAATAGGGAGGAGAGCGAACAGGAACCCCATAGGCGCGTTCAAAGAGATCGGACATGAGAAGTGGAAGTTCGCGGGGGTCTTGAGTATAGCTACCGTATTCATCGTACTAGCCTACTACAGCGTGGTTGGGGGCTGGGTCCTGAGGTACGCGGGAAGCAGCCTCACGGGCGGATACTTCACGAATGTCGCGGGATACTTTGAGGTTATTTCGGAGGGTGCAGGAGCCGTTCTATTCCATTTCATATTCATGGCTGTGGTTGCGGGAATAATCGCACTCGGGATCAGAAAGGGCATAGAGAAGTCTGTCAAGTTCATGGTTCCATCGATAGTCGTCCTACTCGTGGTCCTGGGAATCTACGCCTTCTTCCTGGAAGGTTCGGGACTGGGATACGCCTACTACCTCTCCCCTGATCTAGGCTACCTGGCACAGAACTGGACCTCCATACTCTCCGAGGCCGCCGGCCAGGCCTTCTTCACGCTGTCCCTGGGTATGGGGGTGATGCTGACCTATTCTTCTTACCTCGACGAGGACAAGAACCTGGCCGAGGACGCCGCCTCAATAACAGGTCTTGACAGTATAATTGCTATAATGGCAGGTCTCGTCGTATTCCCAATGATATTTACAATAGGCCTTGAACCCATGGAGGCCGGGGCCGGTGCACTGTTTGTGGGCGTGGGGGAGGCTGTAGCCAGTATACCTGGAGGACGTGTAATAGGCTTCCTCCTGTTTTTCACGGTTTTCATAGCTGCGGTGTCCAGCGCTATAAGCATACTCGAGGTTGTGGTTTCCTACGTAGTCGACACCTACGACATCGAGAGGAAGTTTGCTTCCGTGGGAGTCGCTGCACTGATCTTCCTCGCCGGAGTTCCTGTAGCTCTCCAGGCGGACCTCTTGGCCGTCTACGATGACTTCGTCTATCAGATTCTCCTTCCTCTCGGAATGTTCTTGTTCGTTCTCTTCGTGGGGTGGTTCTACGACGGCGCGAAGGAAGAGCTCAGGAAGGGCATGGAGTCCGAAAGACTGGTGAACGTCTGGCTCTGGTATGTCCGCGTACCCATCCTGGTGGTGACGGGCTTCGTGGTAGTCATAAACGTTCTAGAACACCTGGGCATAACGGTCCTGTAGGAAGCCTGCAAATCCTTATAAATTTCTGAGTCAAAGCTTTGTCCATGAAGGACGAGGAAACGACCTTTGAAGAACTCAGGCAGAGGATCATGGACTTCAGAGAGGGAAAAGGCTGGAGGAAGTACGACGCGCCCAAGGACCTCTCCATGGCCATCTCCATAGAAGCATCGGAACTCATGGAGCACTTCTACTTCACGGAGGAGAAAGAGATACAGGAGAAAATAAGGGAGGAAGACAAGTTCCTTGAGGTCCGCAGGGAGCTCGCAGACATTCTAATCTACAGCATAGCTATGGCCAACCTCCTGAACATCGACATCGTTGAAACCATCGACGAGAAGATAGAACGGCTCAAGGAGAGGGGAAAGGAACACACGTCCGAGGAAGGATAGTAAGGTCGTGAGTGGTTATTTGTTCTTAGCCAGCTTCTCTTTCCTTTCCTTTGGCCAGCTTTTTATCTCCGCCTCGCGCTTCAATGCAGAGCTTCTATCCCCGTGCTCCTCTTTGTAGACCAGCTCGCACGGCAGCCTGCTCCGTACGTACTTGCTTCCCTCACCGCTGCGATGTTCCTCCAACCGACGCTCCAGATCCTTTGATATCCCGGTGTACAGCGAGCCGTCAGAGAGTCGGAGGATGTAAAGGTGCCACATGAAATAAAATTCCCGATGAGATTAAATAACTTTAGTCCTCATTCCGAGGCCTTTCTCTCGACCTACTCAGGATTCAGGTAAACCCTCAGACAGGAAAGGAGACTGTTGTCAAATTCCTCGTAGATGTCCACGCGTCCTTCTTGTCTGGCTTCAACTTCCTTTACCGAGCCCGAACTCTCCACGTCTACCTTATCGAAGGGAATTTCCTTGGAAGGATAAATTCCCAGGGCAACGATTCCAGTGCTCTTCACGATCTCTTCGGGCTTAACCTTTATCTTTGGTTCAGGAAAAGCCTCATTTTTTATATCCACGCCCGTTTTATTGATTACTTCCCTGGCATATTCCTCCTCTCCCTCGTCCATACCGATGTATTCGACTTCCTTTATATCTCCCAGCCTCATATTATCTTGATAGGATTTATTCTGAAAGAATTTATACTTTGAGTATTTTCTGCGGTTCGTTTTTCCTTCTGAAGGGTTCCCTCCGAACCGAGCCTCTGTCCTTCAAGAGATTTAAAGCTCGGGAAGAGATTCCAAATTATGGTAAATAGAGAAAGCTTGAAAAGAAACGGCTATGAACATGTGGACAACTTCCTTGATCTTGAAATGTGGGAAAACGAAGAGAAGGTCAAGCTTTACAACCCCAAATCAGGTGCAGAAGTATACACCTACGAAAAATAATCTCCCTCAGGACAGATCTCAGGCAGGTTGACAGGACCTCTTTGAAAAGAGCTTAGCTTTATCAAGTCGGGCAAAGAAGAGAAGAAAGGTGGAAGTTTGAACGTAAAGAAGATTCTTGCTGAACTTAAGCGACACATGCCGTTCACGACGATAGGAGCTCTTACGGGAACACTGCTCATGGTTCTTATGATATTTGTAGGCCTGTCACAGGAAGCTTCGCACACTATTTTCCACGTTCTCCATTCTCCCCATATCCTTTTCAGTGCGATAATGACCACGGCACTGTACAGAAAGTACAGAGGAAACGTATGGGCCGCTGTTTTGATAGGTCTTTCCGGTGCACCGAAAACTGGATTCCTATACTACCTTTCGCGTTCATCCTTCTGTTTGTGGCCGTCTGGCTCCCGTGCTGTGCCAGTGATATAATCTTTCCACTCCTGTTCGTGAGTGAAGAAGGGGAGCAGCACTGACTGCGTTCCGGAGGGATCGGGTCCCAGGAAGGCTGCTCATCCACCGTTTCCATAAAAACCATAAACCAACCTTCCCAGATTTTAAAGTTAAATACCTCGAAAACAAAGATATGTATGCAGGGGAGATAAAAGGTCGAGTCTGTCTTTTTAAGGCGCGGAGCGTACGTCCTATCAGACCTGTTTTGATCAGGCAGGGGGCGTATGTGAGACGGATTGTAAAACACACGGGAGAAGTCCGCGAGTCACGCCGTTTGGGCAAGACATGGGCAAGGAAGGTAGCCCAGACCGCTATCAATTCCTCTGCGTCCTTTCTCAAAGCTTAAAAATTTTCCGTGCAAACCCTTGGGTATGCGAGCCTTGTTGGGAGAAAATGCTCGACGCCGGGATAGACCAGCTCTACCTCATGGATGGAAGCAAAGAAAAATTTGGAAAGTAGCAGAAAAGAAGTAAAAAGAGTCCGTTCTGGACCTCTGTTATATCAACAACTGAGATCTTTCAGTAGTGCTCGAAGATCCCGTGGATATGTTCCAGGGCTTTGTCCTGATCTATGAAACCAGGGCTCGTTGCTATCGTGGTGAAACCAGCTTTTTTCACCCCTTCCGCCAAAGCTCTGTAGTATTTTTCGTAGTCGACCTCCGCTTCCAGGCCGTCGACCTCTTTGCTCAGGTACCGATCAAGCTCCTCGTCGCTTATCCAACTGCCCCTTTTTGACACAAGCTCGGAGACAACCTCGTCGATTTTCTTTTCACGTGCCCCCTCTCTCAGTCCCTTGAAAACATCTATATCTATGTCCAGCGCGAAGCTTCCGCAACCGTCTATCTTTTCCTGTAAATACTTTACCGGCGGGATGCCGTTCTCATTTTTCCTGGCAAACCCTTTAAATTCCTTGATACCCCAGTTCTCGACTTCATCAAAAATTCCCCAGGCCCTGGCCGGTCTTATGAACTCCGTCACCCCCGTTTCGGAGACACACTGTTGTACTTCTTCTAGGGTCGGGGGATGGGGAAACTTGCTGGGCTTGTAGGAAGGCGCTCTTCCGTCCAGGTGCTGATCAACGTGGACAAGTTTAGTTTCTTCCTGAAAAAGACCCGAGTTGTAGGCGGCTATCCAGGCCGCGAGGGCATGGTTGTGGTCATCAAAGATAAAGACATCCTTTTCCATATCCAGCACGTAGTTCTCAAGATTCTTGTAACCATTGTCCTCACCCTCTCCGTCTATCAGCCTAAGGTCCTCGTAGCTTCCCACCTCCGTTTCCTGAAGGGTTCTATGTTTACCCTCAAAACCCTCGTATTCTTCAAGTCTCTCCAGAGTGAACTTTTCCTGGGACATAGCTCGGGGTAAAATTGAAGGATAAAATTTATATCTCTTTGACCGGCGAGCGCAAATATTTAAATTTTTCCGAGAAAGCAAAAACATGAAAACAGAGAAATACGTCTACTACGGCGGCGATTACTACAGGGCCGAGAAAATAGAGAGGTCCATTGTCCAAACTAAGGACGTCCTCAAAAAATATAGTTGAGGTCCCCTTGGATCTCATCTACCGTGGCGATTCCGCCGGGAACCTGGCCCCTGATTTCTGCCCTAAACTCCTCTCCTTCCTTGTAGCTTCTGAGCTTATCCAACGCTTCATCGAAATCTTCCCTGGAGTCGGAAGAGGGCTCGTAGAGGTTTTCGAAGGTGGAAATAACATCGTCAAGGTAGGCTTCCACTGATTTTATTCTGCCCACGGGCATGGAAGCTATTTCTTCCCCTCCCTTGTCCTCTATAACAAGCTCGCTACAATCATGGGCCTTGACGTAATATTTGGCAGCGTCGCTTTCCCTGGAGCCCGAGTTCAGGACTTTGAGGGATGGAAACCATTCTCTGGTCTGGGTATAAACGGGGCTCTGATAACCACATTCCGTACATCTGGAAAAGGAGCTCCAGAAGCTGTCCTGCACAACTTCCCTTCCGATACCTTGGAGGGGAGCAAGTCCGGCGGAATGTCCCTTCCTCCTTTCCTGGTTTCCTACACCCACGGCCTCGAGATCTTCTCCGCAGGCCGGACAGGATTTGTCTGTCTCAAACATCCGGAGTTCTAGGCCTTCTCTCATTCCAACTTTAAGCTCGATCTCTTCTTCCTCTGACATCCTGCATAAAATAATGGTTGTTTTCTGTTTTATATTTTTCGGAGATCTATTACAAAGCCTTAAGTATTTTGGAGATCAACTATGGTTTGGGACAGATGAGTGCCGACTCTCGGGAGGAAAAGGACCAAATAATTGGAATGGCAAACCTCTACGTTGATGTGTCGGAAGAGGACATCAAGAAGGATATTCTTCCTGCCTTTGAAGAATCATTCTACAAGGTTGACGGGAGACTGTACGAAACCGCCGAAACGGAGGAAATTTCAAGGGAGGACTGGCTCGAAAGGATGGAGGAACTCATCGGCGAGGACCCCGGAGAGAAGCCGTTGACCAAGCTCATAAAGGAGGATGAACTGTATGACAGGACGAAAGAAGAGATCAGTCTTCTGGCACGATATGAAATAGGGATGAGAAGGGAAGAAGACCTGATTTACTTCATTCCGGAGGATCAGGATTTCGAGGCTCCACGTTTCGTCCACAGGAAGCTCGTGGAGAAAAACCGTATGTTCAGGTAGGGATTTCTAAAAAGTGCTGCTCGGGCCGTTATCCTGTCCTTCTTGATTTCATCCGTTCTTTTAAGAATTTAAAACCCCAGACGAAATATATTTCTGTAGCATGCCTGAAGAAACCGCCAAGGGAGAAGAGGCCGGAAAGGAAGAAAGGGTCTTGATGGAGTTAAAGCCCGCCAGAAGGCGGTTTTTCAAAGAGTACATCGTCGCCATAATCTGTACGGCTCTAGGACTTTTTATCTACTATTTTCCTGTGGAGCTGCCGTTCGAGGATCTCCTTGAATATCCCCAGCTGCTGGTCTCTGCATTCTTCTTCTCGGCCGCCTTTCTTTTCTTTGCGTACGCGGAGGCCAGAAGATACGCAGAAAACTACAGGATAACGGAATCCGCTGTGTACGAAGAAATAGGCATCTTCTCCGATAGAAGCACAGACCTTCCGTTTATGAAACTGGAAAGGTGTGGCGTTCACAGAACTTTCCAGGAAAAAATTGTCGGGATTGGAGATGTAAGAGTCGACGCTGGAAAGGACTACTTCCTCATCAAAGGTGTGGCGCACCCCAACGAGGTCGAAGACCTTATAGAGAGCAGGATGAGAGAGGTCATGAGAGGGGGTAATACGGCTGCAGTCCATGATTGATTTCTCAGCGGCTGAAGTGCATCTGGTCGGACAGTACCTTCTCCTCTTCCTTCTCGGAAATTCTCAGGAGAGCGATTATGGATATAACTGCAAAAAGTCCTGTCAAACCAAGGGATATCCAGATGGACACGAAGCCGGTGCCCGTGAGGTTGAGCAGGAGCAGATAGATGGAACCGGTCAGTGGCAGGCAAAGGATTAAAAAGGGCTTCGGGCCTATCATACTATAGGTTTGTCAGAGGATAAATAAAAATCTATGTGTCGAGGGAAAACATGTTTTTCGTGGGTGTGGATCTGGCCTGGTCGGAGAACAATCCCAGCGGTTTCGCCGTGATAGAGGGGGATAATAAAGGGGGCGAGTTGGTTTCCCTGGACCTGCTCGTAACCGACGACGAAATAAAGGAATCCATCGAAAAGAACGTGGCAGGGGAAGACGCCATAGTCGCTGTGGACGCACCGCTTCTGGTTCCAAACGAAACCGGCAGGAGGCCCGCAGAAGAGTTCGTCGGCAAGCTCTTCCGAAAATACGACGCGGGGGCCCACCCCGCCAACCGCAGAAGGTTCGTGGAGTGGACGGGAAGGGTCAGAGGCGAGGACATCGTAGAGGAGCTGGAAAGCATAGGATTCAACCACGATCCAAGAATAGAGAAGGGAAAGACCTGTAGAAAAGTCGTGGAGGTTTACCCCCACCCTTCCATGGTGGTTCTCTTCGAACTTGACAAGATACTTCAGTACAAGAACAAACCCGGGAGGGATTACGGGGACCTATGGGAAGAGTTCCGGAGATACCAGAAAAAATTAGAGGCGCTGGAAAATAGAAGCCCTTCGCTGAAGCTACCCGAAGAAATTGTCGGAAAGGAGGTAGAAAGTGTTAAAGGCAAAGAACTCAAGAACTACGAGGACAAGCTGGACGCGATATTCTGCGCCTACATCGCACACTACTGCTGGGTCAAGCCCGAAATGTGCGCGGTCCTCGGAAACACGGAAGAGGGCTACATACTGACCCCGGTGAAGGAGGAGATGAGAGAGAAAGTGGAAGAGCTGAAGTCTCAGAAGAAGTTGAATTCCTTCTGAAAGCTACTGTATCTGGGAGAGTATGTTCTCTATGACTCCTTCGTCGTAGATATTCTCCTGGGAAGCAGGGGTCCCATGTCCGGGGAGGAGCACGGATATGTCACCGAGATTTTTCACTCTCCTGAGCGACTCCTTTATCGTATCCTCATCGCCTCCGGGTATGTCCGTCCTTCCAAAGCCATCGACGAATAGCAGGTCGCCAGGCACCAGAACTTGATTGTTTTTGTCCCAGAGGCTTATAGAACCGGGTGAATGTCCTGGGGTATGCAGCACTTTGAACTGATAGTTTGAGGTCTTTATAGTGTCATCTTCCTTCAGATGCTTGTCGACCTCGGGAGGCTCGAAATCTCTATCTTCGAAGTACTCTACCAGAGCAGCTTCGGGCGTCAGTTTGGCGTCCTCATGGGCCAGGAGTTTGGCACCTAACTTTTCCTTGAGCTGTTTCGCGGCGCCGGAGTGGTCCAAGTGTTCGTGCGTCAGTATTATCTTCTTTATCTTCCCGGGATCCACGTCAAACCTGTCCATCTGCTCCAGCGTCTCCTCCACGAACGCGCCCGTTCCAGCGTCCACCAGAAGCTCGTTATCTATGCAGTATACGTTCGAGTCCATACCGGCGCCGTTCAGGAGCAGGATGTTCTCATCTATTCGCATAATTTTCATTTTCTCATAAAAACTTAAATAGGTTGAGGAAATCCACGTTGTCACGGAAGGGTTAAAGTTTTTTACCTGGACGCGAAAGTTGAAAGTGATAAGCCATGAAAAAGTTTTTCGAGTGTCAGGTCTGCGGCGACGTCCACTACGGCGAAGCCGGACCTGAAATCTGTCCTACCTGCGGCTCCAAAGAGGCCTACGAGGAAATAGAGGAAATCGAGGCGAAAGAGGCGACGGGTCTCTGATGAAAAAAATTGAAGCTGAAATAAAAAGGACATGGATGGAAACGCACGATGTGAGGACCTTTCGCCTGGAACCGGAGGAGAATATAGAGTTTACACCAGGCCAGTACTGCTTGGTATCGATTGTTGGCTCGGACAAACACAGAGGTGTGGAGAAACCCTTCACATACGCAAACTCCCCCACAAGGGATTACGTAGAACTTACGATCAAAAGGATGGGCGATTTTACTACGGCCCTGCACAAACTGGAGCAAGGCGAAAAGCTCCGCCTGAACGGTCCGAGGGGCCAGTCCTTAAACTTTGACGAAAGTGTGGCGGAGGACACGGTCTTTATTGCCGGTGGTTCGGGTATAACACCCTTCATGTCCATGATAAGGTACGCCATAGACCGAGACCTGGAGAACCGTATGACTCTCATATTCAGCAACAGGACTGAGAAGGATATAATTTTCAGGGAGGAGCTCGAAAGGATAGACTCGAGGGATGGATTCAAGGTAGTAAATACACTTACTGACAACTGGCCTGAAGACTGGGAAAGTGAAACGGGGTTGATTGACCGCGAATTATTGGAAAGACATGTCGAAAGACCGGAGAGGAAGCTCTGGTATATATGCGGGCCGCCTCCAATGATAGACGCCATGGAAGAACTCCTTCTTGAAATGGAAGTTCCTGAGGAGAAGATCAGGTACGAGAGCTGGACCATTCCCGGAAAGGGTGGATAAACAAAGTTCTTAATATTTAAATTTTCAGGAAGAAATTTCTCCTAGATGTACACTGACCTGGACAGTCCGCGGGCAGGGTTTGAGAGCCCTTCCAAGGAAGAAGTAAATGATCTTGAACAGATGCAACTAGAGGAGCCTGGGAACCTGGGAGAAATAGTCGGAGTCGTGGAGAGCCTGGACTACAGGGATCAGATGCTGGAGATTAAGAACTACGACTTCAAGGAAGATTTTGCCACCCGCAGGACCTTTGAGACGGGTGGCATTACCTATGGCGACGGTGAGAGGGAAGTCTTCGAGGAGGAGGTGAACCTGACGAGGGATATGCAGGATGTTAGATTCAAGGGAAGTGAACTCAAAATTAATAGACAGGATTTTACCCAGGAACAGTACGAATCCAACCGCCTGACTCCTGCCATGCTCCTGGCCGGTGCAGCAGAAAGCGCCGAACCTGACAAGGGCAAAAGGTCTATTTCCTGGTGGAGCTTCAACAATATACTCAAAACCATCTCTCCGGAGAGGATCAAACAGGGACTCGAGCTTTTCCTGCTCTCAGAGAACGGATTTCTGCCTTCTATGATTATAGAAGACGGCAGCTGTAAGCAGGAGGCTAGCGTCAAGGATATACCGAGCAAAGAAGAAGAAGGTAAAACTTATCAGTCGGTTTGGATGGGGCTTCCAACGGGGAAGAATTCTTCCAGAAAAAACCCTTACAGCGAGTGGCCCGACGCGGGAATTTCGCCCTCCCAGGGTGGTATATGTAAGGACAAAGAGATAGGCAACATCTCTCACAAGTACCAGTACTACCAGGACTTTTTCTGTGGACACAACGGGGCATCTTACTACAAGCTAATCAGGGACTGGGGTAAAGAGGAGATCAAGGTCAATCTGTTTCCCATACCTAAACCCGAATACGCCGAAGATATGGACAAACTGAAGGACAGGGTTATTCTTAACAATGAGGATGAGGAGAGGAGGTTTCTGGGAAAGACGGAACAGGACATCCTGTCCATTGAGCAACTTATAAGAAGGGGTTACGACGAATGTTTCGAGGACGATATCTTCAAGGAGGACTTCGAGGAGGTTCTGGAGGGGGTCAATTTCGAGGACTACGTAAAAGAGCTGTCCTTGTGACTGTTCGCTCCTTGTTTTTTGAAAAGGTTATTAACTCTCGGTAATAGATAGTATGTATGTCTGTCTTTGACCAAATCCGGGAACTGGACCTGATAGACAAGAGGTCCGCCTTTGGTGAGGTACATCTTCTTAAAGCATTTCTTCTCCTGGAAGAAGAGCCGATAGGAAGGATGAAGTTGATGGACGAACTGGGTCTTAGCGAGGCCTCGACTAGAACTCTCCTTAAAAGACTCAGAGAGAGCGGCCTTGTCGAAACATCCACAAAGGGGCACAGGCTGACGGAAAAAGGAAGAAAAATTGCTAACAACCTTGCGTATAAACTTTCGGGTCCTTTTTTCCTCGAGTCCTCCGAACTTACTGTCGGGGAAAGCAACGTATGCGTGGCTGTAAGCGATGCCTCCTCAAAAATCAACGATGGTATAGAGCAAAGAGACGCCGCCGTGAAGGCAGGTGCTGAGGGAGCAACTACCGTAAAACATGAAAATGAAAAGCTTCAGCTCATGGGTGAAAAAGTAGACTTACCCGAAAAAGTGAAAGGAAAGCTGAATTTGGAAGATGGAGACGTTTTGATAATAGGTTCAGGGAAGACAAAGAAAGAAGCCGAAGAAGGATCACTAGCGGCTGCTCTTACTTTAATATAAAATTATCCTTCAAACCTTTTCCAAGCCAAAATACTAAGAAAAGTGACAGTAAGAAGTGTCCCTAAACTCAGCAATATTCTCGTCCGGGAAATTCCTTCTTCTTCGACTTGGGGGGTTAAGCAGGTAGCGTTTTCACAACCCTCTTCACAAACTTCGTGGATTTCCCACTCAGCACCTTCCTCGGAGCATATCTCCACATTATCTCCGTTACACCTCTTCTGACCAAGCTCACATATCCTTTCTATACAATCAAGGGTGGAAGAATTACACATATAATCACAGACCTCTACAGTAACCCATTCCGTGCCGTTTTCACATTTCTGAAGTTCGTTGTCCTGGCATCTCCTCTCTCCCACTTGACATACATCAGCAGCGATGGCGAAGTAACTGAAACCTGAAGAAATACTTCGAAACTGTATCTTTTCCGAGGTTTCATTCAATATCTCCGTGAGTAGTCTCTCCCAGCTCTCGTTTATATATCTCTTCAGCGAAACGTTTTCCTTGGAGTAATTCTTCCCCTCTAGCCAGCCTTTCTCCACGTTGAAAGTAAAGGAAACATTGTCAAGATCTCCTTCCTCCAGGTTTTCGTGGGAAATATTGACAAACTTGTAAGACTCACCGCTCGGTTTTTGAATTTCTCCAGGAATCTCATCAACGCTTTTAACCTCTACACTGACGCCTACGAGATCCTGACCAGCGTTTATCTCAATTTTCTTCAAACCCGTGTTTTCAGGTGGGGAGAAATCTACAGACTTGCCGGCATCTATGCTACCCCACTCCTTTGAATTGGGTGATAAGTCAATATCTATCGGGGTTCCGCTCCCTGTACTGGTGTCAGTATCATCTTCCTCGTCTCCATCTCCTTCGTTCTCACAGCCTCCACAAATTTCGCAGAATTCAAAGAAATCTGGCTCAGTTCCGTAATCACCATAGGCAAAACCTAGGGTGTCGCCGCCAACTTCAGCACAGTAATGCCCCTCCGACGAGCTATAGTTCCTGTCCCAGCAGTTTCTGGAATCCAGGCCGGCACTGAATCCCACGGGCGAATAAGTCCAGGAACTCTCATCTTCCTTTGAGATGTAAAAATTCCAGTAAGTGGAAAGATTGCCATCGTTTCCCGTGTCGTTGATTTTATTTAAGGAATGCCCGAAGGAGGAACAGTACGTCCACTCTGGTTCTATATCTTCAACGGAGTTCACGACCTCGTATGCGTTCGCCCCTTCGGGAACTTTCTCACAGGATCTTACCGTCTCGTCATTCAACTCCACGACCACACCTATCTCCACCTCCTCTTCGTCAGACGCTTCCAACACAGCAGAGAAACTTGAACTTTCGTTGGAAACCACCTCTTCTTTTCCTTCGAGAAGCAGTGTGAAATTGTAAGCTCCGGCCTCCTCTATCTGAAACTCGGGAAGGATCACCTCTCTTGTCTGCGCCGAGAAAGGTCCTACGGACGAGTTCACTGCTTCACTTTCATTTCTGTAAAGTGTCAGGTTCACGGGTGTCTCGTTCAGCCAGACGGCTGTGTCCGTGCTGGTGTTCCAGTCCTTGTTTTCCAGGACCACCGTCACCGGATAATCCTGACCTGTGAGGAAGGGTTCGAACTCCTCCAAGACCTTTGTTTGAATCCCGACTTCCGAAGCCGTAACCATTTCCGTCCTGGAAATACTGTCCGAAGCCGTCTCCAAAACGGCAGTAAAGTTATAGGTTCCGATTTTCTCGGGAGTCCAGTTGAATTTCTCAGTCCTGTTTTCCTCACCGGAAACGTTTAATACGGTCGAATTCCGTTCTGCGCCGCCCTTGTAAAGCGTGAGGTTGAACTCCCTCTCATAGGAGTAGTGATTTTCGAGATATATCTCGATCGGTTCAGTCGGGTCAGCCTTGATGTTTAATTCCAGTTCTGCTCCTTCTATTGTTTCGGGGGTCCCTGCGTAAAGAGTTTTTCCCGGCGAAAATACGAGGTCGGCGGTTCCGCTGCCAAAGTCTGCAAAAACGGGAGAAGAAGTTATGGAGTCTCCACCGTCGTAGCTCCAGAGTTCGGAGCCGTCACTACCGTTTACTATGTAGAGGTAGCCGTCTTCAGAGCCGAAAGCAGCTTCCTCGGTTCCATCATCATTCATGTCACCTATCACGGGCGAAGAAAACACATCGTCTTGAGTACTGAAGTTCCAGACCTGCTGTCCGTTCTGATCTAAAGCATAGGTATTGTTATCGTCGGATCCGAAGACGAGCTCATTGTTACCGTCGCCGGTTATATCCGCGCTTGCTATACCTCCTCTCACGGCTCCTGATCCAAAGGACCACTTCAGGTCTCCAGTCCCGTTGAAAGCGTAAGTTCCGTCGTCGGCCCCTATAACTACAGTCGCCTCACCGTTTTCCTTCGAAACTACGGGCGTTCCTTCAACCTGCGTTCCTATACTGTAGTTCCACAGCATTGACCCGTCCGAGGCGTTCAAGCTGTACGCATGGCCGTCGTAAGAGCCGAAAATGACACTTCTAGTCCCGTTTATTTCGGCCAGGGCAGGGGAGGAAAACACACCTGAGCTATTTACAGTACTGAAGTTCCAGAGTTCCTCTCCACTTCCGTCCACGGCGTAGAAACCAGGGTCCCCAAAGCTTCCGAAGAAAATTGACTTTTCCCCGTCTACCTCACCTACGACGGGAGATGAGCTCACACTAGAATTCGCTTCATACTTCCAGTAAAGCCCGAAGCTTCCTTTCGAATAATTGAAAGCGTAGAGGCATCCGTCATCGCCACCGGTGACTATCTCCCTTTCTCCGTTACCGTCTATGTCTTCTATCGCGGGCGAAGAAAAGAACGCGTTGCCTGTTGAATAGTTCCAGAGTTTGTCGCCGTTCGATGCATTTAAAATGTAGAAGTCGCTTCCAGTATGGTTGTTCTCTCCGAACGCCACTACATCTGTACCGTTTACTTCCGCAATAGCGGGAGATGAATCTATCGGCGCATCGGCCTCAAACGTCCACTCAACATCCGTTTCTCCGAAGTCACCGACTGCATCCGTGCAACTGGTTCTATTTGGATACCGCCCCCGCATGGACCAGTCAGCACCTGCAATTCCTGAAAATAAAGGGGCAAACAACAGAACCAGAGTTGAAATCAAGCCAAATCTGGATAATTTATCCACATTTTCACCTTCTTCAGGTTAGAAACTGAGGTTTAAAAAAGTTTTGAAGGCTCGAAATACTTATATAACTCTGACAAAAATGTGAATTGGGATGAATCAACCAGGTTTTGTAGGCAAAATAAAGAGAAAGTTTCAGGACGCTCGCTTCTGGATCGCGAGGAAAGTCTGGTACGCGAAGACCCAGGGCGGGACCTTCGCAAAGCGCTTCAAACTTTTCGTATTGATATGCGCTCTCCTTGTAGCTTCAAGCAAAATCCTCTACGCCAGCGGAATAACCATCCCCAACCTGGAGCTGGTAATTCCTACTCTGGTGGTAATCGGCGCCTTCGGTCTGCACGTCGGCTCCAGCGAAAAATGGAACAAAGCCGCCAAATATTTCGGGATTCTGGTGCTCGGAGTGATATTTATAATAGACATTGCGATATGGGGCTTCAGAAAGATATACCTTTTCACCTGGCCTTGCTTTCTTCTCGTCTGGCTACTCGCAAAGAAGAAAGATCTGTCCTTCATGGACGATTTTTCCGACACAGCTGTAGACGCCACATTCACAGCCGCTCTACTGATACTTCTTTACGACGCTACCACGGCTTTCGGAACGTGGATCCTCTGGGGTTCACTTTCGCTGAGTTCCTTGCTGGGTGTTTTCACGGGGCAGATACCCTTCACCTTATACCACATGGGCTCACTCCTTTTCGTTCCGCCGCTGGTGGCACTGGGAAAGGTGATGAGTAGGGTAAAAGTAAGGGCTGCAGCCCCCGCAAAATCTGCAACAAAAAGTAGAACAAAACTCAGGAGGTGAACAATGGACAAATACGACAAACTGAACCTTCTTCTCGTCATGCTTCTGGCCCTTGGAATGCTTTATCTGGCCGCGGAAGTTACTGATCTAGAAGAAAGAGTCACAGAACTTGAAAGCGATATAATCGAAACAGAGGTCCGGATAAACAACGGAACCGCGGAAAGAAAATCGACAGTCGGGGTTGTGAAAGGTTCGACGGCACTTCAGGCCCTCGAAAAGGAAGCCACGGTAGAGACGGAAAGCTATACAGGACTTGGCGAAATGATTGTATCGATCGACGGTGTAGAAAACAACGAAACGGAAAACACATTCTGGTTAACAGGAACCAGGAAGGGGGGAGAAGAGGAATGGCAATCTGCCGAAAAATCTGCAAGCGAAATAAGGTTGGAAGGTGGTCAGCAGGTTCTTTTCTGGTACGGAAATCCTGAAGAGGCGCCTTTCGAAGTTCCGATCCAATGACCCACAGGAATTATTTATTTCAGTTAAGAGTATAACTCTCTAGTATGTCCGGTGAGAAGATCGAGGTCACTCTCAAGTTGGTTGGAAACCTGCGAAAGTTCGGGCCGCATGAAAGGGAAATGGAGGTTGAGAAAGGAACTACTGTGGAACAGATAGTCAACAAGTACGATATTCCACCAGAAGAAAATATAATGGCCGTAGTGAATGAGGTCCCGAAGTACCTGCACTACGAAGTAAAGGATGGCGACGTAGTGGACATAGTCAGGCCAGTTTCGGGAGAGGAGTAGAAATTAAACTATGCGCCACCTGGCATGCAACTATTCTTCTTCCTCCTCACTGGGTCGGCCCACTGCCTCCCAGGCAGGTTCTTCAACGACCAAGGCCACATACTTTTGGAAGCCCTCGTCTTCATTCACCCTCTCAAATATTCCCTGCCCTACTTGCGCTCCTGCCGCCCTTCGATGGCCGCCGGCCCCTCCGTAATCCTCATATGCCTCTTTCACGAGGTTTTCAGCAGATTCCGTTCCTGCAGATTTGACAGATATCTTCATGATGTCGTCGTGGACTCCATACACAAAGGCAACATCTACTTCATCCAATTTTACAATTTCCTCGGAGGCCTTGGAAATTGAGTCAATCTCCTTTTTCTTCAAGGGTTTTGGTACTCCGCCTACGAAGTAGTTTCCCCTCGTTTCTCCGTTGGTCCACGCCTTAGAAATTATATCCAAGTCCTCCCTTCTGTATCCCATTTTTGTGATCTCTCCAAGTTTTTCCTGGTCGACCTCAAAACTTTTCAGGAGGTATTCCGCCGCCTGGTGATCCTTCGGAGTGGTGTCGACCGAGAGGAATCCGTCCGTATCGGACTGTATTCCATAATAGGCTGCTGTGGACTGTTCGCTGCTCAGCTCGAAATCTCTTCCCTGGAGTAGTTTATCGACGAGTAAGGAAACTGTAGAACCATAACCTTCATCTATATTTATTATGGCTTCTCCCCCTTCCGCCAGTTTTTCGGAAATATCATCTATGGGATGGTGGTCGTGTATAGATACAAGCCTCCCAGCCAAACTTTCCCCAGGCTCGAACAGCTCCTCGTAACTGCCTGGTAGCATGGAAGGGTTGCAGTCCACAAGACTAACCCAGTCATATTCCTCCAGTTCGTCTGGATCTTCTATGGTCTTCACGCTTTCGCCGAGAAAGTCTTCAAGGGCATTGTTTTGTATCCGCTTGGAGCGACGACCTGAAATCGGGACCAACTCGATGTCCTCATAAGCATCTGTTACCGCCCGCAGTATCTCCTGAGACCCTCTGGCATCCGGGTCATCCTCATGGGAAAGAGCAGCAATTCTGCCCTCTATATCCTGATATCTGGCGTCCAGCTGTTCGTAAACCCCCATTTTACCCCCTTGACTACAGGCTTTCGTTCGACTCCAGTAATTTAAATTTAATCCCTTAAACCGTCCTCTGACCACTTCTAATATCCATATAAAAGTATTTAAACCTGGAAATTAGACCGCCATGCCCAGGTAAAGGTTGTGCCTGTTCCGCAGGATTTCCACTCTGGCGTCCTGCCCCAGGGAGACCTCATCTCCGTTCACCACAGTTACTGTTCTGTGGTTCGACACTGCCAGCTTCTGTCCGGGGTTCCAGCCCTGTGCCAGGACCTTCATATTGACCTTCTCGCCCCTTTCGAAGACCTTCGGAAGGGCAAATCCGACTTTCTTCATGTCGAAGTCCCTCGGCTTTAGCCCCAGCTTTATACCGTGCTTTTTTTCGAGTTTCTCCAGGTTTTCAAAAAACTCTTTCCAGGAAACCTCTTCGCTGCTATCCACTTTTCTCCCGTTCTTGTGTTCCCTGTACTTCTGGATGCCCAGGGAAGGCCAGCTCTCTCCTGCTCCGATTTCTTTTGCGTACTCTATGATTTTCTTTATTTCAGCGCCGGTGACCCCTTCGATCCACACCGGTGCTATGAGGAGGTCCGTTTCACCTCTTGCCACCCGTTCTGCGCTCTCCAAGACAGCCTCAAGGTCGTAGTCCTCCGTCCCTGCAAGCTCCACAGCGAGCTTTTCCTCCAAAGAGTTTATCGTCAAATTCATCCTGTCCAAGCCCGCATCCTCCAGTTTGCTTATTTTTTCCTCGTCAAGAAGCGTGCCGTTGGTCTGGAGGGAGACGACTTCCGTTTTATCCAGGGACGAAAGACCCTCCACTAGCTCCACCGTCTTTGGGTAAAGCAGGGGCTCACCACAGCCGTCTATGTGCATCTCCAGTCTTCTGCTTTCCTTCCTTTCGGCCACTGCCTTCGCGTACTCCAGCATATAGTCCAGGGACACCTCGTAGCGTGCCGCCTTGTCGCCTATCGGACCCTCGTCCACGGAGCAGAAGGGACATGACAGGTTGCAGCCGGACACCGGCCTGATCTGTAGCAAATTCGTGCCCCTGTCTATTACTCCGAAAGGCAAGGCTCCGGTGAGCGGCAGGTCCACTTCCTTTCCAATCTTCACCAGCTCTCTGTTCTGCATACCTTTACCTTTCCAGCCAAGAGATTTAAGTTTCAAACCCGCTTTCCTAACCATGGACGGAGAGGTAGAGAGGATAGTTGAGGACTTTCCTAACCTTCTCTACTCACTGGTAAATCAGATACCGGAAGGGAGAGTGACAACCTATGGGAAGCTTGCGGAGGCCCTCGGCGACAAGAGGGCAGCCAGAGCAGTGGGACAACTTCTCAAACAGAATCCGGAACCTGTCGAGGTTCCATGCCACCGTGTTGTTCGTTCCTCCGGCAATCTTGGTGGTTACGTCGAGGGTAAGGAAATGAAGGCCGAACTGCTGGAGGCGGAAGGTGTAGAGGTAGGATACAAGGAGGTAGAGAACTTCGAAAACATAGTTTTTGAGAATTTCTCCTCGGAAAAGCCCCTCCACAAGCTCAGAGAAGAGCAGCACGAGAAGAAAAAGCTGGTTGAGATAGAGGAACTGGAAGGTGAACCCAGGTTTGTCGGCGGTGTGGATGCAGCCTACGGAAATGGCGAGGGATACGCGGTTCTGTACGTCTGGGACGAGGAAAGAAGTAAAGAATATGTGTCAAAAATCCAGTCGGAGGTGAAGTTTCCGTATATACCTACGTACCTGGCCTTCAGGGAACTCCCGCTTCTGCTAGAGGCTGTGGAGAAGGCCGAAGTGAGGCCGGACGTGGTAATGGTGGATGGAAACGGCATCCTGCATCCTGAACGGTTCGGACTTGCCTCCCACCTTGGCGTTGAAACCGATATTCCAACTTTAGGTGTGGCGAAGTCGAAGCTCTGTGGAAGGATTAAAGGAAAAATTGCCCATGAAACCCCCACGGTAGAAGTAGAAATGAGTGGGGAGAGAAGAGGCTACGCCCTCCTCAGCAGTGAGCGAGCAGAGAAGCCGATCTACATTTCTCCGGGGCACAGGATCGGGTGCGAGGAATCTCTGGATCTTGTGAGAAAGTACTGTAACTACAAGGTTCCGAAGCCGGTAAGAAAGGCACATATTCTTGCTGGAAAGATGAAAGACAAATGTCCGTAGTTCTGTCTGCTGTCGGTTTCCTTCTGCCGAGGACTGAAAGTAGAAAGGGGCTCAGACCAAAGGGACAACCTCCACTCAGAGGAAGTCCAGTATCTTCTCCTTTTCGTCTTCAATCGGCTTTGGACCCTCCAAAACCAGTTTGGGAAGGTCTATTTCGGATATGGTCTCGGCATAAGATTCGTAGAGTGTTTCAAGAAAGTCCTCATTTATAACCCTGCCTCCGGCGGATCCATACTTTTCCTCCCTCCCCATTGCAACCTCAGGTTCTACCAAAAGAACTATGACCTTGTCTTCGAGGGACTTGAACTGTCTCAAGTAACTTTCCTGCGCCTCTTTCTGTTCCGCGGTCAGAATCCCCTCCCGGAAGAGCGCATCTGTAAATGCCGCGTAGTCGTAGATGCCTTTGTCCACTAGAAGGTAGTCCAGGTTGTCCCGAAGCTGATATTCCATTATCCTGTTAACAGTGTCGTTGAAGGCCCAGGCATTGAACTTGAACCTCTTGTCCTTGTCAAGGGGTGACCTGTTCCCGCTCTCGGTGACCCTGGCGATTTTTTTGTTTCTTTCATGTTTCAAGACATTGTCGGTGGCCTTGATACCTGAGGTCTTGCCTGCATTTGGCATTCCCATGAACTCGACTGTCAGCATAGAGAGTATTTCCTTCTGTTCTTTTTTATTGTTATTCCCTGAAGTGCCCAACTCAATGGCCGCAAAAAGACATTTAAGCCTTGGCAAAAAATACCAAAGTATATGGAACCGATGGATACGATGAAAGAATACGTTGAAAACCTGCAGGAAAGTTTGAATAGGGGGGTTAGAATCATAACAGCCTATCAGGAAGCGATTGATGAGACGGAGGCGAGCTATCTCCTGACCAGCTCCGAAGACGGGGAAAGGTTTGCCGAGGAGTTTGAAAAAAGGCTCAAAGTCGACGATTCCGACTGATTTCAGTTCAAAAATCTAAAGTTTATAAATTCATTCCCTTCAAATTAAGTCAATGAGCCTTGATAAAGCCTTGTTTCTGGTGGTTTTGGAGTTGACCGGAAATCCAGTCTTGGACAAGTTGATGTTTTTATTTGCGGAAACACTGGTTTTTCTGGTCCCCCTTTCCCTTCTGTACCTCTGGTTCCAAGGCAGAGAAGAGAAAGAGGTTTCCATCTTGACCTTTTCAACTGCCGTGGTTGGCCTGATTGTTTCCTATCTGATGGGTTTCCTGTACTTCCATCCAAATCCTTCTGCACTCTACGATACAATCGTGGCACCGGCCTCCGAAAACGCCTTTCCCAGCCAACACACGACGGCAATTCTTTCACCTGCATTTTACCTTCTCTGGAAGAAGAGAAAAAAGCTTTCCACCCTACTCCTTGTCTCTGGCGCACTCACAGGCTTCGCAAGGATATATGTAGGTGAACATTTTCCCCTGGATATCCTTGGCGCTTTCCTGGCCTCCCTGATCGGTCTTGGCATAGTTTACTCACTTGAAGGTCCGGTCGAACCCGCTGTTAACAAAATAATAGATCTGTCCGAGAGCGTCAGGGCAAAGGTAACTGGATAGCTTCACCTTCTTCAGCGTTCTTCCATCCGGGAAGGAAGATTAATACGTTGAAAGTTTTCAAGAATACTTCTTTCCTGGCTAAGGTTTTCATCATCCAGTTGTTTTCATCTCTCTTTCAAAGTCAGGGACGGTGTAGAAGTGGAGATAGACAAGGACTACGACGAACTGGAGATAGAGCTGGAGTTCGACGAGTTCGAGGAGAAGGAAAGCGTCACAGTAGGCTAATACCCTCGACCCCTTATTTTTTATTTTATTCCATTGGTTTTTATCTCTCAAAAGTTAAATAAATTCAAGTGAAAAATTAACCTATGAAACGTCTCTTGTTCCTGATTTCATTAGTCTGGGTTCTTTCAGTTCCGGGAGTAGTCGCCACGCAGAGCCACGATGTCACCTTTCAAGTCGAGGATGAAAATGTCGAGGTAACTGAGGAACTTGTACTTGGGAACAACACCGGAGAACTGAGGCTTTTTGTACCTGAGGACACCTACAATATTCGTACTTGGGTGGACGGCGATTCGACAACCTTTGACCTTGTGAATGAAGACAACCAAAGGGTAGTGGTTCTAGACGTCGGGGAGGACACGGAAAGGGTTTCCCTACAGTATGAATCTTCCGAACCCGTCGACCAGGGGAGCCCATCCTACTTCGTATACGGCTTCCGAGCCGATGGAAGGATTAAAGCCGTTAACATAGAGCTCGTACTCCCCGAAGGGGCTGTCCTGTCGAGGCCGCTTGATTCACTCACGCCACCTGTAAATCCCCAGCCTGAGGAAGTCACTACAACAGGCAGAAGGCTTCTAATCAGGTGGCATGAAGGGGACTTCGGCCCAGAAGACACCTTCCCTATATTCGCTTCGTACGAGGAGGACAGGTTCAACTGGGTGTACCTCTTTCCGTTGTTGGTCTTGGGCGCTGTTATAGCATTGTTCTTTTACCACAGGAAGAAACGAATTGGAGAAGTACTGGGCTCGTTCTCACATCTCCTGGACAAAGAGAGGAAGATTGTGGAGACGTTGGCGAAGGCAGAGGACAACACGATGTGGCAGAAGAAACTACAGCACAAGACAGGTTTCACGAAGTCCAAACTCAGCCGCACGCTACGCAACCTGGAGGAGAGGAACGTCGTGGAGAAGATACCCCACGGGACCTCAAACAAGGTCAGACTGGTCCTGGAGAGCGGCTCAGAGGAAAATAAGGATTGATTTTCTCGCTTGTTGCAACTTGTTTCGTGCCGTTTCGGCCAACCTTCAAGGGGTAGCAGGTTTAAACTTGGGGTAGCGGAGGTGACAAAGTATGAAAAATATTACGAAAGTTCTGACGGCTTTGGTGGCATCAGTCTTGGTTTTCTCACCGCTGGTAGCTGCACAGCCCAAGCTCCCTGACCCAGGGATAACTCCTGACAGTCCTTTCTACGGTCTGGACAGGGCCTTCGACAGGTTCCAGTCCAGTGAGGCCGTAGCGGACGAGAGGGTCGCGGAGATCAAGGCCATGACCGAGGAGAACAAGGTGGAGGCTACGGAAAAGGCAGTGGAAGGATACGAAGAAGCGACGCAGAGAGTAGAAAGAGAAGCAGGCGAAGACGCCAACAAGCTGGAAGGAAAGGCAAGGCAGGCCAGCAACCACATGGCTCACCTGTCGAACCTCACTGAAAGAGTGCCCGAGCAGGCAAAGCAAGGGCTTCAGAGAGCTATGGAGAACAGTGCACGCTCAAGGGAGAGAGCGATTAAAGGGATAAACAGAAGTGATCCCGAAAGAGCAAGGAACGTTGCAGCGAACACTCTGGAAGAAGTGATAGCCAATACACCCGAACAGGCCAGACAGGGTCTCGAGACAGCTCTGGAAAACGTGAGACAGCAGAGAGGTGGAAGTCGCATAGGTCCACCGGCCAACGTCAGCGAAAGAGGCCCCGAGGGCAGGATGCCCGAAGAAACACAGGATGGTGAAGAAGAGGCTGGCGGTGAAGAAATGGAGAACATGACCAACCAGACAGGGGAGGTAGAAAACGGAACGCAAGACCAGGAACAAGAACCGCCTTTATAGGCGGCAACCCCTTTTTATTTCTAAATTTCTTCCAGTACCAAATCGGATGCCAGTTGATCTTGGTGGATTTAAATTAGAAACTTTAGAACTTAGACAATTTTTCAATTTTTTCGTCAAGGTATTTTAGAGAAAGGTCGCTAGCTTTTTTGAAAGCTTTCTCGGCTATATTTTTCCGATTAAAGCCGAAAAGTCTCTTTTTCTTTTCCTCCTTGTAAATTTCTTTGAAAAGTTCCTTTGTAATTTTATCGGCAATTCTACCATGATATTCTCCTGTCATTCCCGATTGACTTTCAGAGAGCTCATTCACGATTTCGTCAATCTCTTCGAAATATTTTTCTGACATCATGAATTAGAGGTAGATTTAAAGTTTAAATATTTTAAACCATCTTACCACGAGAAATCACATAGAATCAAGTATTCAGCAATTAAAACAGAGAGCCGCCGGAGGGATTTGAACCCTCGACCTGCTGATTTCTAAGCCAGCTCTCATCCGCGCAGAACGCGTCGACAAATCAGCGTACAAGTCAGCCGCTCCGGCCGAACTGAGCTACGGCGGCACAGACAACAGACGTCTTTTATTTGGGAAACTACTTTTATATTTTTGCCCCACGGAAAGAACGGGAGAATTGGAAATAAAAATAAGGTAGAGGGTTGGAGGTGAAGAAGGCTGTACTCACACCTTTCCGTACGCGTCAACGTCTAGGAGGCCATGACCACTGAAGTTGAAGGCTATGACCTTCTCCTCATTTTCTCGTCTTGCCCTCTTGGCATGTTCTATCGCCGACTTTACTGCGTGCGCGGTCTCGGGTGCAGGTACTATACCCTCTGTCTTCGTGAAGAGCCTTGCTGCCTCAAAGCACTCCTCCTCTCCGTAGGATTCGGGCTCGACGTGTCCTGTATCCCTGAGCAGGCTGAGGGAAGGTGCTATAGCGTGGTATCTGAGACCACCGGCGTAGATCGGATCAGGTACGAACTCGTGTCCCAGAGTATACATCTTCAACTTTGGCGTGAATCCTGAATCGTCACCGTAGTCATACCTGTACTCGCCCTCCGTCATCGTCGGCACCTCTTCCGGTTCCACACCTATCGCTTTTATCCCATCGCCTCGTATTACTTCTGGCATGAATGGATAGGAGAAACCTGCGAAGTTGCTACCGCCCCCTACACAGCCTATAAGGAGGTCCGGCTTGTCTCCCAAAACTTCAAACTGCTTCTTTACTTCCTGGCCTATGACCGTCTGATGCAGGAGAACGTGGTTCAGCACCGAGCCCAGGCTATAGACCGTTTTACTGTCTTCCTTTGCCTCTTCAATCGCCTCGCTGATTGCCATCCCCAGCGATCCCGGTGAATCCGGATTCTTCTCTCTGGCCCTTCTCCCTGCCTCAGTCTCATCACTGGGCGACGGTATAACATCGGCGCCATACATGTTCATTATCTCCTTCCTGTAGGGCTTCTGCTCGTAGCTGCACCTCACCATATAGACTTTGCATTTCAGGTCAAAGTAGGTCGAGGCGAGGCTTAATGCACTGCCCCACTGACCTGCACCGGTCTCCGTGGTCATTTTGTTGTACCCGTCCCTGGCTATGTAGTAGGCCTGTGCTATCGCCGTATTCGTCTTATGGGATCCTGTGAAGGATACATCCTCCCTCTTGTAGTAGATACTTGCCGGTGTGTCCAGTTCTTTCTCCAGATTTCTGGCTCTGTGTAGGGGAGTAGGTCTACCGACCTTGCTGTAGATTTCTCTGACTTTATGCGGAATCTCTATGAATCTCTCCCTGCTCTCCTCCTGCTCAAGAAGGGACTCAGGGAATATCTTCCCAAGTACCTCCAGGTTCTCCTTGGGTTTCGGCAGCGGCTTTGGAAGATCGGGGAGTATATTGTAAAATTTTCCGGGAATTTTCTCTGTGGACAGGACGACCTTGTCTCCTTTCACTGTATCACCTCCTTTAGAACCAGCCGGCCGGCATCCGTTACCTGAAGTGGTTTGCCCTCGTCTCCGTCGGAACCACAGTCTACCAGCCCCAAATCTCTCAACATCCGGAGAGTTCTTTTGGCAGTCGCTTCGCTTACTTCTCGCGCCTCACTTATATCCCTGGACAGCTGAGAAAGGGTCTTTCCAGATTCCAGATTCTGGATGACGGACCTTTTCCTTGGTGTCAAACGGTTTTGAAGGAGAGTTTTAGAAATAGATAGGAGGCCGTCTACAAGATGTCCTCCCGAGACTTCATCCATTGGCGGTTACCATACCTCATGTCAAAACACCATATCCGTAGTTACCTGTGAAAGTATTTAAAATATGTGGTTCAGACCTTTGACCTACCACATCCTGGCGAGGTTTATATAGAAACCACACCAACTGTTATCCATGGTCGACTTTACATTCCTTTACATAGAGGTAGCTGCCAGCATTATAGGAGGTCTGGCGGCAGGAGGCCTTTCCCTCTTCTTTCTAAAGAACTATAAAAGGGCGGGGCAAACAGCGGAAAGATTTTCCGAAAAACTGGGTTTGGGGAAGAGAACCTCTTTCGTCCTCTTCACTGTTGCAGCAGCAATTATACACGGCCTTATCGTAAGTGCTGTTAGGACGTCCGGCCTCGTGAGAAACGTATCGCTAATGATGTCCACACCGTACCTCCTTCCCTTCACGATACTGTACTCAATAGCTATGTTTCTGGGTCTGTGGAACTACTTCCGAGACGGGGGAGAGAAAGGGGAAAGGAACCAGTGGATCAAAGTCGCGGTGCTCTACAGCTTCGTACTGAATATAGTCTCCGGCTTCCTGACGTTTTTCCTGGGAATGCTGGTTTTCTTCTCATAACTTCGGACTGTTTACCCTCGAAGCTCCTCTAGTATGGTTTCTGCTCTGCTCTGAGAAATATTATCCTCTTCGACCATCTTTCTAGCGACCTCTTCTATCTCCTTTCCTTCAGCGCCGCCCTGCTTCGCTATGTTTTTCG